>CAZTAA010000014.1:0-40276 GCA_964611465.1 uncultured Mycobacterium sp.
ACTTCCTGCTCGGCTACCTGCGCGAGCTCCTGCCGCGGCGGCCCGACCTGAAGGTCATCGTGACCTCGGCGACCATCGAGCCGAAGCGCTTCGCCGACCACTTCGGCGGCGCGCCCGTCATCGAGGTGTCCGGCCGGACGTATCCGGTCGAAATCCGTTACCGCCCTTTGGAAGTACCGGTCGCAGCCGACGCCGGTGACGACCCGGACGACCCGGACCACGAGATCGTCCGGACCGAACTGCGCGATCAGACCGAGGCCATCGTCGACGCCGTCGCCGAACTGCGGTCCGAACCGGCGGGCGACGTCCTGGTGTTCCTGTCCGGCGAGCGGGAAATCCGCGACACCTTGGAAGCATTGAGGAGTTCCGTCGATCTAGCCACCACCGAGGTGCTGCCGCTGTACGCGCGGCTGCCCACCGCCGAACAGCACAAGATCTTCACCCCGCACACCGGACGCCGAATCGTGTTGTCCACCAACGTCGCCGAGACGTCCCTGACCGTGCCGGGCATCCGCTACGTCGTCGACCCCGGCACCGCGCGCATCTCCCGCTACAGCCGCCGCACCAAGGTCCAGCGCCTGCCGATCGAACCGATCTCACAGGCCTCCGCCGCGCAACGGGCCGGCCGGTCCGGCCGCACCGCCCCCGGCGTGTGCATCCGGCTGTACTCGCAGGCGGACTTCGAATCCCGGCCCCGCTTCACCGATCCGGAGATCCTGCGCACCAACCTCGCGGCGGTCATCCTGCAGATGGCGGCGCTGCACCTGGGCGATGTCGAACAGTTCCCCTTTCTCGATCCGCCGGACAACCGCGCCATCCGCGACGGCATCGGGCTGCTGCAGGAACTCGGTGCGTTCGACCGCTCCGGCGCACTCACCGACATCGGGCGGCGGCTCGCGCAGCTGCCGCTGGACCCGCGGCTCGGCCGGATGATCCTGGCCGCCGGCGCCGAGGGCTGTGTCCGGGAGATCCTGGTGCTGGCGGCAGCCCTGTCGATCCCCGATCCGCGGGAACGACCCGCCGACCGGGAGGAGGCCGCCCGGCAGAAACACGCCCGGTTCGCCGACGAGCACTCCGACTTCGTGTCATACCTGAATCTGTGGAACTATCTGCGGCAGCAGCGAAACGACAAGTCGGGCAATGCCTTTCGACGGATGTGTCGCGACGAGTTCCTGCACTACCTGCGGATCCGGGAATGGCAGGACCTGGTGGGCCAGCTGCGCAGCATCGCCCGCGACATGGGCATCACCGAGCAGGACGAGCCGGCCGACCCGGCGCGGATCCATGCGGCGCTGGCCGCCGGCCTGCTGTCGCACATCGGATTGCGCGACGGCGACACCCGGGAGTACTCCGGGGCCCGCAACGCGAAGTTCGTCCTCGCGCCGGGATCGGTGCTCACCAAACGCCCGCCGCAGTGGATCGTGGCGGCCGACCTGGTCGAGACCAGCCGGCTGTACGGACGCATCGCGGCGCGGGTGGACCCGGAGTCGATCGAGCGGGTCGCGGCACATCTGGTGCAGCGCAGCTACAGCGAACCGCACTGGGACGCCAAGCGTTCGGCGGTGATGGCCTTCGAACGGGTGACACTCTACGGGCTCCCGCTGATCCCCAGGCGGCGCGTGGGGTACGCGTCGGTGGATCCCGTGGCGGCCCGGGAGCTGTTCATCCGGCACGCCCTGGTCGACGGCGAGTGGCAGACCCGGCACCACTTCTTCCGTGACAATGCAAGGCTGCGTTCGGAATTGGCCGAGATGGAAGAGCGCGCCCGCCGACGCGATCTGGTGGTGACCGACGACGACGTCTACGCGCTTTACGACGCCCGAATCCCCGCCGACGTGGTGTCGGGCCGGCACTTCGACGGATGGTGGAAGAAGCAGCGGCACCTGACCCCGGATCTGCTGACGTTCACCCGCGACGACCTGCTGCGCTCCGAGGATGACGACGAGCACCCCGACACCTGGCGCTCGGGCGACCTGTCGCTGCCGCTGTCGTACCGGTTCGAGCCGGGTGCCGCCGACGACGGTGTGACGGTGCACGTGCCGGTGGATGTGCTGGCCCGCCTCGGCGGCGACGCATTCGCCTGGCAGGTGCCCGCGCTGCGCGAGGAACTCGTCACGGCCCTCATCAAGTCCCTGCCGAAAGACCTGCGCCGCAACTTCGTTCCCGCGCCAGACACCGCGCGTGCGGTGCTCGCCGCGATAGATCCGGACAGCGGGCCGCTGCTGGACTCGTTGCAGCGGGCGCTGCGCCAACGCAGCGGAGTTCTGGTGCCCGTCGACGCGTTCGATCTGGACAAGCTGCCCGCGCATCTGCGGATGACGTTCGTCGTGGAGAACTCCGACGGCACCGAGGTGGCCCGCGGCAAGGATCTGGAGTCGTTGCAGCACCGGCTCGCCGGCCCGGCGCGCGCGGCGGTGGCCGACGCCGTCGCCGGTACCCTGGAGCGCACCGGCCTGACCGGCTGGCCCGATGATATGGACGAATTGCCGCGCAGTGTCGAGAGTTTCAGTGCTGGCCACACGGTGCGCGGCTTCCCGGCGTTCACTCAGGCGGGGGCAGCCGTCGACCTGCGGGTCTATCCGACGCCGGCCGAACAGCTGGCGGCGATGACGGCCGGATCCCGCCGGCTGCTCCGAGCGGCGGTGCCATCGCCGGCGAAAGGTATTGAACGACAACTCGACCCGCGGGCGCGGCTGATGCTGGGCAACAACCCCGACGGGTCACTCGCCGCCCTGCTGGAAGACTGCGCCGACGCCGCGACCGACGTGCTCGCACCCCAACCGGCTTGGAGCCGCGCGGAATTCGAACAACAGCGCGCCCGGTTGGCGACGTCGCTGGCCGACACCACGCTCGGCATCGTCGGGCGTTGCGAAGCCGTCCTGGCGGCGCTGCAACAGGTGCAGGTGGCGCTGCCGGACCGGCCGGCACCGGCCCAGGCCGACGCGATCGCCGATATCCGGGCCCAACTCGCCGCCCTGTTCCCGACGGGCTTCGTCACCATGACCGGTGCCGGCCGGCTGGCCGATCTGACCCGATACGTCACCGCCATCGGGCGCCGGCTGGAGCGACTGCCCCGCGACGTCGCCGGCGACCGCGACCGGATGGATCGGGTGCACGCCGTCGAGGACGCCTACGATCACCTGCTCGCGGCCCTGTCTCCGGCCCGCGCCGCCGCCCCGGAGGTCCGCGAGATCGCCTGGCAGATCGAGGAACTGCGGGTCAGTCTCTGGGCGCAGCAACTCGGCACCCCGCGACCCGTCAGCGAGCAGCGCATCTACCGCGCGATAGAGAAAGTCGTCGCCGGCTGAGTGATTTCGGTGCATCGTCCGTCGGTCAGCGACGGGAATTGCACCGAAATCACACGCGGCCGGTGGCGATCCACGGCGCCCGGTCGGCCTCCGCGGTGTCGAGCAGCGACTCGGCCAGCCGGGTCCGGTGCGCCTCGGCCGAGCCGAGCAGGGCCGCGTCGGTGCTGGCGCGTTTGAAGTACAGGTGCGCCTGGTGTTCCCAGGTGAACCCGATACCGCCGAGCACCTGAATGGTGTCGCGCGCGATCCGGCTGAACGCGGCCGACGCCACGGCCTGCGCGATGCCGGTCGCCACGGCCGGGTCATCGGTGCCGTCGGTCAACGCCCACACCGCGTGGTAGGCCGCCGACCGGGCGTGCTCGAGGTCGACGAGCATGTCGGCGAGCTTGTGCTTGACCGCCTGGAACGAACCGATGGGCCGGCCGAACTGCAGGCGCGTCTTGGCGTAGTCGACCGCCAGGTCGAGCAGGTACTGGGCGGCGCCGACCTGTTCGGCGGCCAGCAGCGCGGCGCCGACCTGCAGGGCGTGCGTGATCACGCGCTCGGCTTCTTCGGGGCCGGCCACCAATGTACCTGCGGCACTGGTGAATTCGACCGCAGCCTGCGGCCGGGTCAAGTCGAGGGTGGTCAGCGACGTACGTGTGACGCCGGGGCCGTCCGCAGCCACTGCGTACAGGCCGAGGCCACCGGGGCCGTTCGCCGCCACCAGCAGGACGTCCGCGGCGCCGCCGTCGACCACCCGGGCCACCGCACCGGTCAGTGCACCCGACTCCGTCGCGGTGACGGTGACCGCGGCCGGGTCGAACACACCCGAGCGGTCCGGGACCGCGAAGGCGGCCGTGCGCCGGCCCTCCACGAGGTCGGCGAGCAGGTCACCGGACTGCGACGCCGCCACCAGCGCCGGAATGGACAGATACACCGTGCCGAACAACGGCCCGCACGCCAGCGCCGCGCCGAGTTCCTCGACCGCGATCGCCTGGTCGACGAGCGTGCCACCGGCGCCGCCGTCGGCCTCGGGCACCGACAGGCCGAGCACGCCCAGCTCGGCGCCGAGACGGCCCCACACCGCTGAATCGAACGGCGGGTCGGACTCCATCAGCCGCCGGGCCGCCTGCTCGCCGGCGTTGTCCGCGCAGAACTTCCGCACCGCCGCACGCAGGTCGGCTTGCTCTTGGTTGAATACAAACTCAGCGGTGAACGCGAACTCAGCCACGGGGGATCTCCTTCCAGGCCATGGTGTCGGCGCGCAGATCGCCGGGCAGACCCAGCACCCGCTCGCCCAGAATGTTGCGCATCACCTCGGAGGTGCCGCCCTCGATGGTGTTCGCCCGGCTGCGCAGGAACCGCTGCTGGATCGGCCCGCGCCAGTCGGCGTCCTCGTCGGGATTGTAGGTGTGGTACAGAATCCCTTCCGGCCCAAGGAAATCCATGCACCATTCGTAGATCTGCTGGTTCAGTTCGGCACCCACCATCTTGCCGATCGACCCCTCCGGGCCCGGGCCGCCGGTGGTGGCCGTGGCCCGTGAGCGCTCCGAGGTCAGCCGCTGGGCCTCGGCACGCAGCCACAGCTGGGTCAGCCGGTCCCGCAACACCGGAGTGCGCAGGTCGGGCCGGGCCGCCCACAGCGAGACCGCGTCGCTGATCTGTCCGGCGCCGCGCCGGTTGCCGCTGCCGCCCAGCGCGCTGCGCTCGTTCATCAGCGTCGTCATCGCGACCCGCCAGCCGTCGCCGACGGCGCCGAGTCGGTGCGCGTCCGGGATGCGGGCGTCGGTGAAGTAGACCTCGTTGAACTCGGCCTGGCCGGTCATCTGCCGCAGCGGGCGGGCCTCGACGCCCGGGCCGTGCATGTCGATGACGAAGTAGGTCAGCCCCTTGTGCTTGGGCACGTCGGGATTTGTGCGGGCCAGCAGCAGACCCCAGCGGGCCCGGTGCGCCAGGCTGGTCCAGACCTTCTGCCCGTTGACCACCCACTCGTCCCCGTCGGCCACCGCCGAGGTGGCCAGCCCGGCCAGATCCGACCCCGCGCCCGGTTCGGAGAACAGCTGACACCAGATGTGCTCCGTGGTGGCCAACGGCCGCAGCCACGACTTCTTCAGGTCGTCGTCCTGGGCGTGTTCCCGAATGGTCGGGGCGGCCATGCCGTAGCCCATCGGGTTGAGGCCCAGCGGCACCGGTCCGCCGGCGCCCTGCAGGATCCGGTCGGCCACGGCCTGCAGCCCACGCGACACCCCCAAGCCGCCCTGGCCTTCGGGGAAGTGCACCCAGGAGAGGCCGGCGTCGTAACAGGCGCCCAGGTATTCCGGGACGGGAACGGTGTTCGGGTCGTGATCGGCCAGCACCTGCTCGGCCAGCGCGGTCACCCGATCAGAATCGGCGGTCATCCCGCCACGATAGGAAATCGACACCCGTCCACCGCGCCCGGGTTGTGATGAGAGCCACTCACCAGGTGTCGACGAAGCGGTGCCGCGGCCGTTCGGGCGCCGACTCGGCGGCGGCCAGGGTCGCGGCGATCAGTCCGCGGGTCTCGGCCGGGTCGATGACGTCGTCGATCTCGAAGAGCTGAGCGGCGTTGAGCGCCTTGGCATTTGACTGCGCCGCCGCCGTCGCCTCGCGAACGCGCTCCTCCCTCTCCTCGACGTCGGCGATCGCCTCGAGTTCCTTGCGCAGGCCCAGCCGGACGGCGCCCTCCAGACCCATCGGGCCCAGATGCGCACCCGGCCAGGCCACCGTGAGCAGCGGTTCGTGCAGGCTGCCGCCCGTCATCGCCTGCGCCCCCAGGCCGTATCCGCGCCGCAGGATCACCGCCACCAACGGCACCCGCAGCGCCGCGCCCGCCACCAGCAGCCGCGACGCCCGGCGGACCAGGGCCTGCGCCTCGGCGTCGGGCCCGACCATGTAGCCGGGACAGTCCACCAGCGACAGCACCGGCAAACCGAACGCGTCGCACAGTTGCAGGAAGTGGGCGGCCTTGTCGGAGGCGGCCGCGGTGATCGCGCCCGCCATCACCATCGTGTTGTTGGCGATCACCCCGACCGGGCGGCCGTCGATGCGGGCCAGGGCGGTCACCATCTCCGGTGCGAACCGCTCGCGCAGGAACGTCACCGAATCGGTGTCGGCGAGGGTTTCGATCACCGGCCGGACCGGGTAGGCCCGCCGGGCGCGTTCGGGAATCATTGTGCGCAACCGGGTTTGGTCCGGCTGCGGCCCGGCAGCTGTGCTGCCCTGGAAATAGCCCAGCAGCTTGCGGGCGACGACGACCGCCTCGGCCTCATCCGCGACGACGACGTCGACGACGCCGTTGGGTTCCTGGACGGAGATGGGGCCGACGTCGTCGGGGGCGACCTCGCCCAGGCCGCCACCGGCGATCATCGCCGGACCGCCCATGCCGATCGACGTGTCGGCGGTGGCCACGATCAGGTCCGAGCAGCCGGCGATCACCGCGTTGCCCGCGAAGCACCGGCCCTTGACGACCGCGATGCGCGGCACCACCCCCGACAGTCCCGCCCACAGCGCGAAAGCGCGGACGTTCAGCGACGACACCGTCGGGTAGTCGGTGTCGCCGGGCCGCCCGCCGCCGCCCTCGGCGAAGAACACCGTCGGCAACCGCATCCGCTCGATCAACTCGAACAGCCGGTCCTTCTTGAAATGCCCCAGCGCGCCCTGGGTGCCGGCCAGCACCGTGTAGTCGTAGGACAGCACCGCGCACGCGCCGCCGTTGACGCGCGCGGTCCCCCCCACCAGTCCATCGGCCGGGGTGTTGGCGACCAGGTCGTCAATGTCACGGCGGTGCCGCTGCGCGGCGACCGTGAACCGGCCGTATTCCACGAACGAGTCCGCGTCGACCAGATCGGCGATGTTCTCCCGGGCGGTGCGGCCACCGGCGGCGTGCCGCCGGGCCACCGCGTCGGGCCGGGCGGCGTCTTCGGTCAGCGCGCGCCGGCGGCGCAACTCGGCCAGGTACGGCTCGTCGGGGCCAAGGGCTTCTGCCATGTCGTAGACGGTAGCGCCGTACGCTTCGCCCATGTCGCCGGTGACCAAGACGCGCTCCCTCGCCATCATCGCCGAGTCCTACGTGGTGGCGATCGGCGCCGCCGCCATCTGGCTGGTCTGGGGTCCGTCGACCGGCCGGTTCTGGCTGGACACCCTCGTCGCCGACGTGATCGCCACCCTGGTCGTCTTCATGTTCAGCCGGATCTACCGCAACTCGAGTTTCTACGACGCCTACTGGAGCGTCATCCCGCCGCTGATGCTGTTCTACTGGTGGGCCCGCAGCAGCCCCGACATCGACCCGTTGCGTTGCTGGCTGCTGGCGATCGTGGTGGTGGCCTGGGCCATCCGGCTGACCGGCAACTGGGCGTACGCCTTTCCCGGTCTGCATCACGAGGACTGGCGCTATCCGATGCTGCGGGAACGAGCCGGCCGCGCGGAGTTCTGGGTCGACCTGTTCGCCATCCACCTGTTCCCGACGCTGCAGGTGTTCATCGGCATGATCCCGGCCTACGTCGCGGTGACGCGACCCGATCCTGGCATCGGCTGGCTGACGTGGCTTGCGTTCGTCATCGGAATCGCCGCCGTGACACTGGAATTCGCCGCCGATCTGCAACTGCACCGGTTCGTCGCGCACCGCCGCCGCGGTGCGGCGCTCGACCAGGGCCTGTGGAGTTGGTCGCGGCATCCGAACTACTTCGGCGAGTGCAGTTTCTGGTTCGCGGTGGCCCTGTTCGGGGTCGCGGCCGCGCCGCGGGACGCCTGGTGGTTGTTCGCAGGGGCGGCGCTGATGGTGGCGCTGTTCCTCGGCGCCAGCATCCCCATGATGGAGAAGCGCAGCCTGGAACGGCGTCCCGAGTACCAGGACGTCATCGACCGGGTGTCGAAGTTCGTGCCCCGGCCACCGCGTGCCGCCCGATGAGCGCGCGGCGGGTGGTGATCGCCGGTCTCGGTGACTCCGGTCTGCTGACCGCGATCCGGCTGGCGCGGCAGGACTTCGACGTGATCGGGATCTCGGCGAAACCGGGTCTGGTCAGCGGGCAGGAACTCGGGGTGCGGCTGGCCCGGCCCGCCGACTGGGCGCGCGACTACTGGATCTCGTTCGACAGGTTCCGCGGCCTGGACCGGGTGCGCCGGGTGCAGGCGGAACTGACCGGCCTGGATGTGGAAGCCCGCACCGTGCACGGGCGGGGAGCCGACGGCGGCGCCGTCACCGAACCCTACGACGCGTTGGTGATCGCCACCGGCGTCAGCAACGGATTCTGGCGGCGACCGAACCTGCAGTCGCCCAACGAGATCGGGGCCGATCTGTACGCCGACCACGACCGGCTCGCCGACGCGGCGTCGATCGCCGTCGTCGGCGGCGGGGCGGCCGCGGTCAGCAGCGCGGTCAACCTGGCCGCAGTGTGGCCGGACAAGCGGATCGACCTGTACTTCCCCGGCGAGCGGGCGCTGACGGGGCACCATCCCCGGGTCTGGGCGACGGTGCACCGGCGCCTGCTCGACGCCGGTGTGGGTCTACACGGCGGCCATCGTGCGGAACTGCCCGACGGGTTCACCGGCGAGAAGATCACCGCCGAGCCGGTGCACTGGGCCACCGGTCAGCCCGACGTCACCGCCGACGCCGTGCTGTGGGCCGTCGGGCGGGTCCGGCCGAACACCGCGTGGTTACCGCCCGGACTGCTCGACGAACACGGATTCGTTCGCGTCACAAGCGAACTCACCGTTCCGGGGCATCCCGGAGTGTTCGCGATCGGAGACGTGGCGGCGACCGATCCGCTGCGCAGCTCGGCCCGCAACCGGGCCGACGGTCTGCTGGCCCGCAACGTGCGGGCCTGGTTCGACGGCAAGCCGCTGCGCACCTACCGGCCGGCCACCCGGCGCTGGGGATCGGTGCTCGGCGTACAGCCGGACGGTCTGCAGGTCTTCGCGCCCAACGGCCGGGCCTTCCGATTCCCGGCCTGGTCGATCGACCGGGTGCTGCAGCCGTGGATCGTCCGACGCGGCATCTATCGCGGAATCCGGGATTAGAGTGCACAACATGCGACTGCCGTACGCCGCAGCCCTGGCGGTGTTGTGCGCCGTGGGACTGGCGCCCGGCGCGCACTCGGACCCGGTCCCGCCGGTGTCGGCGGACGCGGCGGCCGTCGGCTTCGTCGACGTCCGCACTGTCGTTCCCGACGCCGTCATCGACCTGCGGTATGCGACCCCGAACAACTTCGTCGGAACCCCGCTGTATCCGTCCGGCGCCCGCTGCCTGATCCACCAATCCCTTGCGGCGGGCCTGACGACTGCGGCGGAAGTGCTTCGCGGACAAGGGCTTCGGCTGGTGTTCTGGGACTGCTACCGCCCGCATAGCGTGCAGGTGCGGATGTTCGAGGTGGTGCCCGATCCCAACTGGGTGGCCCAGCCTGGGTCGTACTCGAAGAGCCATGAGTCGGGCCGGTCGGTCGACGTCACGGTGGTGGATGCCACGGGCCGCCTGTTGGACATGGGCACCGACTTCGACGACTTCACCGCCCGGGCCAACGCCATGCGCACAGACGGCCTGACCGCCGCCCAGCAGCGCAACCGGTCGCTGCTGCGGCAGGCGATGGCCGCCGGCGGGCTGCAGGTGTACAGCGGGGAGTGGTGGCACTTCGACGGACCGGGCGCCGGTGAACGCCGGCCGATCATCGACGTGCCGGTGATCTGATGGCATGAGTGATGTCGAGGCGCTGCGGCGGAAGTATGCCGAGGAACGTGCGCGCAGGTTACGGCCCGACGGCATCGCCCAGTACGTGGAGGTCGAGGGCGCGTTCGCCGGGTTCGCCGCCGACCCGTGGGCAGACCCCGGGTTCGAGCGCCCGGCGATCGCCGACGACGTCGACGTGGCCCTGGTCGGCGCGGGGTTCGGCGGCCTGCTCACCGGCGCCCGATTGCGCGAACTCGGCGTGGGCAGCATCCGGCTGATCGACAAGGCCGCCGACGTCGGCGGCACCTGGTACTGGAACCGCTATCCCGGCATCGCCTGCGACGTCGAGTCGTACGTGTACATGCCCCTGCTCGAGGAACTCGGCTACGTCCCGACGGAGCGGTACGCCAAGGGCGCCGAGATTCTCGAGCACTGCCGGCGCATCGCCGAACACTACGACCTCTACCGCGATGCACTCCTGCAAACAGAGGTACGCGAAATCCGTTGGGATGCCGAGGTTTCACGCTGGCTGATCTCGACCGACCGGGGCGACCGGATCCGCGCGCGGTTCGTCTCACTGGCCAACGGCTACATCCACAAACCCAAGCTGCCGGGCATCCCCGGCATCGACGAGTTCACCGGCACGATGTTCCACACCAGCCGCTGGGACTACCACTACACCGGCGACCGACTCGAGCGGCTGGCCGACAAACGGGTCGGCATCATCGGCACCGGCGCCACCGCCATCCAGTGCGTGCCACACCTCGCCGCGGCCGTTCGGCACCTCTACGTCTTCCAGCGCACCCCGTCGACGGTGGACGTCCGGGACAACCAGCCCACCGACCCGCACTGGGCGGCCGGCGTCGAGCCCGGCTGGCAACAAAGGAGTATCGAGAACTTCCAGATCCTCACCGCCGGCGGGCAATCCGACGAAGACCTGGTGGCCGACGCGTGGACCAGTATCACCCGCAAGCTGCCCGTCATGGCCGGACCGCAGGAGGCAGAACTCGCCGACTTCGCCAAGATGGACGAGATCCGTGCGCGTATCGACGATCTGGTGACCGACCGGGCGACCGCCGAGGCGCTGAAGCCGTGGTACGGCTACTTCTGCAAGCGGCCGTGCTTCCACGACGAATACCTGCAGACGTTCAACCGCGACAACGTCACGCTGGTCGACACCCACGGTCTCGGCGTGGAACGCATCGACGCCACCGGTGTCGTCGCCGGCGGCGTGCACTATGAACTGGACTGCCTGATCTTCGCCACCGGCTTCGAGGTGGGCACCGACTACCGCCGGCGCACCGGCTTCGAAGTGGTCGGCCGCGACGGAATCACGTTGACCGACAACTGGAAAGACGGCGTGCGCACCTTCCAGGGGCTGACGGTGCGGGGATTCCCGAATTGCTTCATCGAGAGCATCGCGCAGGCGGGGTTCACGGTGAACTTTCCCTACCTGCTGGATGTTCAGGCCCGCCAGGTGGCGTGGATCGTCGCGCACGCGCTGGAGCGCGGTCTCACCGAGGTCGAACCGACCGCGGCAGCCGAGGCCGCCTGGGTCGACGAGGTGGTGCGCCGCTCGGAAGGCACCGCGGCGCGGGCCCGTAATTGCACACCCGGCTACTACAACCGGGAGGGCCAGGCCAACGCCAAGACTCGGCAGGGCAGTTTCTTCTTCGGCACGCCCACCGAATATGCGGAGATTCTCGAATCCTGGCGCAGTCGCGGCGACTTCGGCGGGCTGCTCGGGTGAGGCGACGACGCTACCCGGTCGGCCGACTCCGGAGCGCACTGTCGCACCGGCACCGGCCGAAGGTGGCGATCATCGGCGCGGGCTTCGGTGGCCTGGCCGCCGCGGTGGCACTGCGCCGCAACGGAATCGACGACCTGGTCATCATCGAAGCCGACGACGGCGTCGGCGGTACCTGGCGGCGCAACACCTATCCCGGGGCCGCCTGCGACATCCAGTCGCACCTGTACTCGTTCTCGTTCGCGCCCAACCGATCCTGGAGCCGGACCTACGCGCAGCAGCCCGAGATCCTGGCCTACCTGGAGTCGGTGACCGATGCCATGGACCTGCGCCGGCACCTGATGCTCGGCACCCGGTTGCGTGAAGCGCGCTGGAATGCCGGGACGGCGCGATGGGAGCTGCTGCTGGACCGCGGCGGCGAGTCGACCTGGATGACCGCCGACGTCCTGGTCAGCGCCGTCGGACTGTTCGGTGCGCCCAAGCCGCCGGACATCCCCGGCCTGACCGAGTTCGACGGCCCGATCATGCACACCGCCCAATGGGATCCGCGCGTGGAGTTGCGCGGCAAGCGGGTCGCCGTCATCGGCACCGGGGCCAGCGGGGTACAGGTGGTGCCCGAGCTCGCCAAGGTGGCCGGGACGGTCACGGTGTTCCAGCGGACCCCGCCGTGGATGGTGCCCAAGGACGACCGGCCCTACAGCGCAAGCGAATTGGCGCGCTTCCGACGTAATCCGCTGGCCGCCAAGTGGACCCGGTGGCAGATCTGGAAGTTCCAGCATGACTTCACCGCCAACCGCGCCGACGATCCCATGGTGGCGGCGCGAACGCGGGTGGCGACCGACTTTCTGGAACGGACGGTCGCCGACGAGACGCTGCGCGGTGCGCTGACGCCCGGATACCCCTTCCGGTGCAAGCGTGTTCTGCTCGGCGACGACTACTACCGGGCGCTGCAACGCGACAACGTAAGACTGGTCACCGAGCCAATCGCCGGGGTCTCCGCGGGCGCAGTCACCACCTCGGCGGGGACGGTCGTCGACGCCGATGTCATCGTTCTGGCAACGGGATTCGAGACCGCGGACTACCTTTCCGGCATCGACGTCATCGGCGCCGGCGGTCGGCATCTACACGAGCATTGGGGCGATGACCCCAGCGCGTATCTCGGTGCGGCGGTCAGCGGCTTCCCGAACTTCTTCATGCTCTACGGGCCCAACACCAACCAGGGCGGCAACTCGATCGTCTACATCCTGGAGGCCGGTGCGCGCCTGGTCGCCGACGCCGTCACCCGGATCGCGCGCCGCGGCGGATCGCTCGACGTGCGGCCCGAGGCCGAAAAGTGTTACAACGAACGGCTTTCCGCCGACCTCGACGAGACCATCTGGACCCGGTGCGACAGCTACTTCCGATCACCCAGCGGTCGGATCGTCACCCAGTGGCCCTACACCGAACTGGAGTACGCGCGCCGCACCCGGCGGTTGCGCCGTCGCGACTGGGTGCATCAGCTTTAACCGGGAGGCGGACCGGGATTGGCCGCCGCGATGCGGCCGAGCTGACCGAGGATCTCGACGGGGTTCATCGGGGCCGGGCCGCAGCCGGGCAGGCAGTCGTCGATCTTCTGCCACGGCTGGCACTCGCTGGTCTTGAACGACGTGTCCGTCGCGTCGATCTGCACGATCTGCGGTTGCTTGCTCATCGCGTTGTCGACGATCTTGTCGCCGCTGACCCGTTTCCAGTAGCACACCCCGCCCTGGACCGGACCGGGCGAACTGTAGGTGCCCGGGACGACGTCGCTGCCGACCGCGTAGGTGCCGTCCTTGTCCATGCTGACGTTCGCGGGCCCGGGCGCCGGGCCGGGAGACGGGGGAACCGGGTCGGCGTGTGCCGTGGCCAGGGATACGCAGCCGGCCGCGAGCAGGGCTGCGGCAATCGGGGCGAATGGCGACGTCACGATAGACAGTCTAAACGTTCTTCCATCCACTTCTCGATCTGTTGAGCAACCACTGCGACAACGTGCGAGTAGAACTCGCACGGAGCGCTGAACAGATGGGCTCCTAGTCGGCGAGTGCCGCGCTGCCGTAATGCTTGCCGATCAGCGACCAGGGATCGGCGTAGCGGCCGCGTCCTTCGCGGCGCCGCTGCAGCGCCAGCACCGTCCGCAGCGTCGGCCGCAGCACCGGGCCCAGCACCCGAAGGACCAGCCGCGCCGGACCGACCGAGTCCGCCACCCAGTCGACGGTCTGCGGCCAGCTGTGCTGCTGAAACTCCAGCAGCGCCTGCGACTCGCTGGTGTCGAACCAACCGGTGAAACTCCAGCCGTCCTCGTCGTCGGGGTCGCCGGGCAGGCTCGCCCCGGGACCCAGCGCGCCGAGGCCGAACGCCGTCATCATCGCGTCCTCCAACTCCCGGTGGGTCCGCACGTGCGACTCGTCACCCGCGATCAACAGCACCTTCCCGGCGACCGCCGGACCGCCGTCCACCGCATTGGCGAACGCCAGCGCGACATCGCGAGCGTCGACGGTGTGCATCCGGTTGTCACCGGGCGTCGCCCGCATCAGCACCAGGTGATCGGCGCTGACGGTGGTCTGCGCGTCCGGGGAGATGACGCCGGCCAGCCGAAGTATCGCCACGGGCAGGCCGCTTTCCCGCAGCACTGCCTCGGCGAGCACCTTGTCCTCGCCGTACTGGTCGATCGGGTTGACCGGGGTCTGCGCGGTGATGCGCTCGGGGTGCCGGTACGGATTGACCGAGCCGTACACCGAAGCGCTCGACGCGTACACGAACAGCGGCGGCTCGGGCAGCGCGAGCGCGGCGTTCACCAGGTTGCGGGTGCCCTCGACGTTGACCTTCCGGGCCAGGCCGGGATTGCGGTAGGACGCCGGGGCCAGCATGGCGGCCAGGTGGACGACCGCCGCGGGTTGGTGCTCGGCCACCAGCGCGGCGATCGCATCCGCGTCGAGCAGGTCGACGTAGGCGGGCACCAGTGCGGCCGAGCGGGACAGCTCGGCGGCGGTGGCCCGGGTTTTCTCGTTGTCCAGGTCGAGGGCGACGACGGTGTGGCCGCGGCCCAGCAGGATCTCGGCGCATCGTTTACCGACCTGGCCGAAGGCCCCGGTCACCAGCACGGTGGTCAACGTGAGCCTTTCGTCGCGGTCAGCCGGCGACCCGCGCGCACGGCGGCGTCACGGATCCGGTCGGAGATGTAGACCGAAAACAGCGGTGTGACAACATCTTCGCGCAGCCGGGTCAGCGTGGACGTGGTGATCCGCCACTGGCCGTCGGTCTTGACGTAGGTCTCGTGATAGTGCCCGTAGCCCACCATCGTCACGCCGGGGGCGAAACGCACGACGTCCTGCAGCGCCCAGATCCCGGTCGCCGTCGTCGCCGACGTCAGCGTGATCTCGGGGGTGTGGACCTGGTGCGCGGTCGGCCGGGACGACCGTCCGAGCGTCTTGCGGACGAATGCGACGAACGCGTCGGCGCCGGTGATCACCACGCCGCCCGCGCCCGCCGTGTCACTGACGAAGTCGTCGGCGAAGATCTCCCGCCACCCGGTCCAGTCCTTGGTGTCCAGGAGACGGCAGTACCGGGCCTTGAGTTGTTTGAGCGCCTCGATCTCGGCCAGCGTCTCGGAGTGTTCGACCATCACTGCGCCAGCGTGACACTTCGCGCCGAAGTTGTAAAACGACCCACCCCCGGATCTATCGAGTCCACCCCCGGATCTATTCAGCCCACCCCCGGATTTATTCAGCGCTGGCTGCGACATTGTGCGAGTAGATCTCGCAGGGAACGCTTAACAGATCGGAGGACCGGTCAACCCTTCGTGCACTTGGTCGCGGATTCGGCTGTCTTGTGGTTGATGGTGCACCCGCCGTGGTGGTACACCGTCGACCCGCCGGGGCCCGCGACGGCACGCGGGGCGTTGTACTCCGCCACCGCGGCCTGGTACGCGACGTGCTTGCGATAGGCCCGCAGTCCGAAGAACGCCAGCACGATCAGCCAGGGCACCTCGAACAGCCAGGCCACCAGGGTCCGGGTGGTCGACGGGTTGTCCGCGCCGAAGTGCACCGCCAACCAGGCGCCGAGAAAGTAGGGACCGCCGGCGGCGATCACCAGGATCGCCACGATGAGCAGGCCGCTGTTCTGGGAGCGTCGTCGACTGGTCATTGCGCGGAATCGTAATGCCCCGGCCCGTGCGGCCCGGTTGCGGGCGCCGAACGTGAATCGTCTGCGAATGCTCGGCCGGTTTGTCGCAGACGATTCACACCCGGCGACGGACGTCCGGCGCCATTCACCGTCGAACACTCGCGAGATGGTGCATGGTGGCCCCATGCGCGCAGTGGTTCTCCGGGATGGCGACCTGTCCGTCCGCAACATCGCCGACCCGGAACCCGGGCCCGGCGAACTGCTGTGCCGGACGCTCGCCACGGCGATCTGCGCGTCCGATGTCCACTTCATGGACCACCCCGAACTCGGCGTGGCCGATCCCACCGGGCGCTCCCTCTACGATCCGGCCCGCGACATCGTGCTGGGTCACGAGTTCGTGGGTGAGGTGATCGGCCACGGCCCCGGTTGCACCGACCAGTTCCCGGTCGGCACCCGGGTCACCTCCATCCCGATCCGGTTGGTCAACGGCGGCGCCGACGGAGCGCGGATCATCGGCCAGCATCCGGAGGCGCTCGGCAGTTTCGCCGAGCTGATGGTGCTCGCCGAACCGATGAGCCGGGCCGTCGACCCGGCCGTCTCGCCGGATGCCGCTGCACTGACCGACGCGTTCGCCGTCGGAGAGTTCTACGTCCGTTCGGCCGACCTGCAGCCGGACCAGGTGGCGCTGGTGATCGGCGCCGGCGCGATCGGCCTGTCCGCGGTCGCGGCGTTGCACGCGCGAGGTGTCGACCCCATCATCGTCAGTGACTACAAGGCCGAGCGCCGGGAGCTGGCCCGCACCGCATTCGGCGCGCACGTCACCGTCGACCCCGCCGAGCGCTCACCGTTCGACACGCTTCGCGAGATCCGCGCCGAGCGCGGAAAGTGGGGTCCCGCAGCCATTTTCGAATGTGTCGGCGCACCCGGCCTCATCGGCGGCATCGTCGACTCCGTCGACATGGGCACCCGGATCTACTGCGCCGGCGGCTGGTACACCGGGGACTCACTCGACATCACCGCGGCCACCCGCCAGGGCGTGACGATTCAGTTCGGTGGCGGACCGATGCCACAGGACTGGTACGGCACGCTGGATGCGATCGCGGCCGGCCGGCTCGATCCGCTGCCCAGCGTCGGGCAGGTGATCACCCTCGACGAGGTACCGCACGCACTCGATCTGGCGCGCCGCTCCGACGGGCCGCCGCGGATCGTGGTCCATCCGAACGGAGAGCCCCGATGACGGAACACCAAGACCGCCAGGACATTTCGGATGTCCTCATCCGGTACGCCACCGGCATCGACCGCCGCGACTGGCCGCTGTTCCGCACCGTGTTCACCGACGACTGCGAAGTGGACTACGGCGACATCGGCACCTGGCACGGGGTCGACGCGGTCGCCGAATTCATGGAGCAGACCCATGCGATGGCCGGCCACACCATGCACCGGATCAGCAACCAGGCGATCACCTTCGACGGCGACCGGGCACAGGCCAGAGCCTATGTCGACGCCGTGATCATGGCTCCCGACAACGCATCCGGGGTGAACGCCATCGGCTTCTACGACGACGAACTCGTCCGCGCGGACGACGGCTGGCGGGTCGCGCGTCGGCGGTTCACCACCGTACGGGTGACGACGGTCGGTGCGCCATGAGCGAGTTCGCCGACAGCTACGGGCCCTGGGCGTTGGTCGCCGGCGCCTCCGACGGGGTGGGCGCCGCCTTCGCCGACGAGCTGGCCCGCCGCGGCGTGAATGTCGTCTTGTTGGCCCGCCGCCAGGCCGTGCTCGACGAGGTCGCCGTCGGCATCACCGACCGCACCGGCGCGCAAACCCGCACGCTGGCAATCGATCTCGCCGAACCGGATGCGGCGGCAGCGGTCGCCGCGGCGACGGCGGATCTGGAGATCGGCTTCCTGGTCTACTGCGCCGGCGCCGATCCGGCATTCGCGCCGTTCCTCAGCCAGCCCGTCGCCGCGGCTGAGGCCATGGTGCACCGCAACTGTCTCGTCCCGATGCAGCTGTGTCACCACTTCGCCGGACCGATGGCCGAGCGTGGCCGCGGCGGCATCGTCATCGTCGGCTCCGGTGCCGGCCTCGTGGGCGGGCCGAACATGGTGGCCTACGGCGCGAGCAAGGCCTTCGACATGGTGTTCGCCGAGGCGCTGTGGTCAGAGTTGCACGACGCGGGTGTCGACGTGGTCGGGCTGATCCTCGGCAAGACCGACACTCCCGCGCTGCGCCGCCTGGAAGCCGAGCGCGGCACGTTGGCCTCGGAGGACCAGGCGCCCGCCGACGCCGCCACGGTCGACAGCGTCATCGCCGAGGCCTTCGAGAACCTGCAGAACGGTCCCACGGTGTTCGTCGGTGACATGATGCGGGCCGCCGCGCAGCTGATGGGATCACTCAGCCGAAAGGAAGCGGTCGAGTTGTTCGCCGCGGCCAGCAAGGCGGCGATGGGCTGAGCCGGACCGGGTCAGGTGCTTGCCTGGTAGCCGCGAGTGACCCAGTAAACGGTGCGGTCGAGGATGGGCAGGATGTCGGTGACGGCGATCTCCCCGGCCGAGTACCGGCCGAGCAGTCCGTAGATCACGCTGGAGATGACGTCGTTGAAGTCGGCGACGAACTCCTCGTCGACGCCGGCGAAGATTTCTCGTCCCGCGGGCTCGACGAGGTCCAGTCCCCAGCGAAACAGCTTCTGCCCGTTGGGCGAAGACCGCACCCGGAAGTAGGCGCGCAGCATTTCCGGGTGGCTTTCCCAGAGCTCGAAAATCGTTGCGAACAGCCGCATCAGCGCCTGGTACAGGGATGACCCGGGGTCGCGCCGGTAGGCGGTGACGCCCGAATAGCGGTGCCGCTGTGTCCAGTACTCCAGGGCGGCCAGGATCAGGTCGTCGCGAGTGGGGTAGCGCTTGTAGATGGTGGCCAAAGACGTCTTGGCCCGGCGGGCCACCTCGCGGAGTTGGACGGCGTCATAGCCGTCGCTCTCCAGGATCTCGACCACGACGTCGAGCAGGCGGTCATCCTGGAACCCGATCTCGACGGCTTCACTCATCGCCCTTGCCCTCCCGTGTGTAACACGGTTACTGTAGCCCCTGTAACACGGTTACTCCGGTGGCCCGCTGCGGCCCCGCGACGAAACGAGGAGCAATGGGTTCTCTGGACGGCAGGGTCGCGTTCATCACCGGGGCCGCGCGCGGACAGGGCCGCAGCCATGCGGTACGGCTGGCCGCGGACGGCGCACACATCATCGGCGTGGACATCTGTTCCGACATTCCGTCCACCCCGTATCCGATGGCCTCGCGCGAGGAACTCGACGAGACGATCGCGCTCGTCGAGGCGGCCGGCGGCAAGATGCTCGGCAGCACCGCGGACGTCCGGGACTTCTACGCGCTCCAGTCGGCACTGGAAGCGGGCGTGGACCACTTCGGGCGCCTGGACATCGTGTGCGCCAACGCCGGCATCGCGCCGACGGCCTTCCGGGAGACCAGCATCGAAGAAGACCTGCAGATGTGGACCGACGCCGTCGACGTCAACCTGGTCGGCTCGTTCCACACCGCCAAGGCGGCCATCCCGCATCTGATCGCCGGGGACCGGGGCGGTTCGATCGTGTTCACGAGTTCCACCGCGGGGCTCAAAGGATTCGGTGGCATCCAGGGCGGTGGACTCGGCTATGCGGCGTCCAAGCACGGCATCGTCGGGCTGATGCGCACACTGGCCAATGCCCTTGCGCCGTATAGCATTCGGGTCAACACCGTGCACCCCACCGCGGTGAACACGATGATGGCGGTCAACCCGGCCATGACGGCGTTTCTGGAGCACTATCCCGACGGCGGGCCCCACCTGCAGAACCCGATGCCGGTGTCGCTGTTGGAACCCGAGGACATCAGCGCCGCGGTCGCGCATCTGGTGTCGGACGCCGCCAAATACGTCACCGGGGTTACCTTCCCGGTCGACGCCGGCTTCTGCAACAAGCTATGAGCGGCCGCGCCAAAGGCAAGCGGGTCCTGGTCACCGGGGCCGCCCGCGGGATGGGCCGCAGTCACGCCGTGCGACTGGCGCAGGAGGGCGCCGACCTGATCCTGGTCGACATCTGCCAGTCCCTGCCGGAGGTCGACTATCCGCTCGCCACAACCGAAGACCTCGCCGAGACCGCCCGACTGGTGCACGAGCAGGGCCGTCGCGCCGTTACCCATGTCGTCGACGTGCGCGACGGCGAGGCGCTGTCGGCTGCGGTCGACGACGCGGTCGCCACGCTGGGTGGCCTGGACGCGTCGGTCGCCAACGCCGGTGTGCTGACGGGCGGAACCTGGGACACCACCACCGCCGAACAATGGCGCACCGTCGTCGACGTGAACCTGATCGGCACCTGGAACACCTGCCGGGCCGCCATCCCGCACCTGGTCGACCACGGTGGCAGCCTGGTCAACATCAGTTCGGCCGCCGGCATCAAGGGCTCGCCGCTGCACACCCCGTACACCGCGTCCAAACACGGAGTCGTCGGGATGAGCAAGGCGCTGGCCAATGAGCTTGCGGCGGTGAACATCCGGGTGAACACGGTGCACCCGACCGGAGTCGCTACCGGCATGCATCCCGCATCACTGCATACGCTGCTGCACGAGGAGCGCGCCGACCTCGGGCCGATCTTTCAGAACGCGCTGCCCATCGTGATGGCCGAAGCCGTCGACATCAGCAACGCGGTGCTGTTCCTGATCTCCGACGAGGCCCGGTTCGTGACCGGGCTGGAGTTCAAGGTCGATGCCGGGGTGACGATCCGATGACCGACACCGATCGGCTGGAACGCGGCCGGCGCGCGTACGCCGACATCATGACGGTCCCGGCGCCGCAGGACCCGTCGCCGGCCACCACGCATCTGCTGGACTTCGTGTTCGCCGAGGTGTGGTCGCGACCCGGCCTGACCCGCCGCGAGCGCCGCTTCGTCACACTGCCGTGCGTGGCGGCGGCCGACGCGGACCAGCCGTTGCGCGACCACGTCTACGCCGCCCTGAACAGTGGCGACCTGACCATCGTCGAAATGCGCGAAACCGTCCTGCATTTCGCCGTGTACGCCGGCTGGCCGAAAGCATCCTGGTTCAACATGGTCGTCGACGAACAGTGGGAACGCATTCACCTGGAGCGGGACCTGCCGGTGCCGGCGGCCGAACCGTTGTTGCCGTTGACCACGCCCAGCGACCCAGAGGCGCGCATCGCCGGCGGCGAGCAGGCCTTCAAGGACATCAACTGCCTGGCCTACGCCCCGCCGCGGGACAACCCGTATCACGGCGCCGGCATCCTGAATTTCGTGTTCGGCGAGATGTGGTTGCGGCCCGGCCTGGGCATGAAGGAACGGCGCCTGATCACCGTCGCGTGCGTGGCCTTCCAGGATGCCGCCTATCCGATCCTGAGCCACGTCTACGCCGCGCTGAAGAGCCGCGAGGTGTCATTCGGCGAAATGGACGAGCTGGCACTGCATTTCGCCGCCTACTACGGCTGGCCCAAGGGCTCACATCTCAATCAGGTCATCGCCGAGCAGAAGGAGCGCGTGATCCAGGAATGGGCCGACGAGGGCGCTTCGTGACTGAGGCGGTCGGACTGCTCATCGGCGGCGACCGGGTCACGACCGCATCGGCGCATGCCCACATCTATCCGGGCACCGGTGCCGTCAATGCAACCGTCGCGCTGGCCGGTGCCGCCGAGATGGACCGAGCGGTGACCGCTGGCCGGGATGCTCAGGACCAATGGATGGCACTGACCGTGGATCAGCGGCGTGACGCGTTGATCGGCCTCGCTGACGTGGTGCACCAGCATCTCGGCGAACTCGCCGAGCTGAACACCCTCGACTACGGTGTCCCGATTTCGTACGCCGGCAATGCCGTTCTGCTCGAAGAGTTTTTGCGGCACTTCGCCGGCTATGTCGACAAGCCGCACGGTGTGAGCACACCGGTCAGCGGCAGCGCCGACGTCAACCTCATCGAACGCGAACCCTACGGCGTGGTCGGCGTCATCGCCCCGTGGAACGGATCCCTGGTGGTGGCCGGTTCCTGTGTCGCGCCGGCACTGGCCGCGGGAAACGCGGTGGTGTTCAAACCGTCAGAGTTGGCGCCCCTGGCCGCGCTGCGGTTCGGTGAACTCTGTCTCGAAGCCGGTCTGCCACCCGGGTTGGTCAATATCGTGCCCGCCGCGGCCGACGGCGGCGACGCCTTGGTTCGGCACCCCGGGATCGGCAAGATCCACTTCACCGGCGGTGAGCAGACCGCCCGTGCCGTCCTGCGAGCGGCAGCCGACAACCTGACGCCGGTGGTCACCGAACTCGGCGGCAAGTCGGCCAACATCATCTTCGCCGACGCCGATCTCGACACTGCCGCAGCGCTTTCCGCGCACCAGGGCCCGCTCATGCAATCCGGTCAGAGCTGCGCTTGCGCCAGCCGGATCCTGGTACACGACTCTGTCTACGACGCATTCGCGGAGCGGTTTCTCGCCGTCATCGGCGCCGTGCGTATCGGTGACCCGCTGGATCCCGTCACCGTCTTCGGCCCAGTGATTTCGTCGGCGTCCGCAGACCGCATCATTGCGGCAGTGGACCGGGCGGTGGCGGAGAGGTCCGGCGAGTTGCTCACCGGCGGTCACCGGATGGTGGAAGGCCAACTCGCCCAAGGGTATTACGTCGCACCGACGGTCCTGGGCAATGTCGACAACCGCTCAGCGCTGGCGCAGACCGAGACCTTCGGGCCCGTGGTGTCGCTGATCCGGTTCGCCGACGACGCCGAGGCGGTCCGGGTCGCCAACGACACGCCCTACGGGCTGAACGCCTTCATACACACCCGCGACCTGAACCGCGCGCACACCGTCGCCCGGCGATTGGAGGCCGGTTCGGTCTGGATCAATCAGCTCAGCCGGATTTCGCCCCAGGGCCCTTACGGCGGTTACAAGCACAGCGGCGCCGGCCGCACCGGCGGCCTCGAGGGGCTGCACGAATTCCAGCAGGTCAAGAACATTCGCATCGGGCTGGCGTAGCGACGCTAGGAGGCGCGGTCGAATTCGATGTGCAACTCGGTCAGGCCGCGCAGTAGGAACGTCGGCTCGTAGCTGTAGGCGCGGTTGTCGATCGGTCCGTGGAAGATCTCGTCGATCCGGATCTCACTCATCCGGTCCAGCATGCGGCGCACGGTGATCTGGCCCTCGACGCGAGCCAGTGGCGCGCCGGCGCAGGTGTGGATGCCGCGCCCGAAGGCGATGTGCTCGCGGACGTTCTTGCGGTCGGGCCGGAAGTCGTGCGGGTCCTCGAACTTCCGCGGATCGCGGTTGGCCGCGCCGATGCACAGCATCACGATAGTGCCGGCCGGAAGTGGCACTCCGCCGAGTTCGGTGGTCCGGCGGACCAGGCGGAAGTCGATCTTCGTGGGGGAGTGCATCCGCAGTGCTTCCTCGATGAACGTCGGTATGCCGTCCGGGTTTTCGCGCAACCGCTGCTGCTGCTCGGGTCGGTCGCCGAGGACCTGCACCGCGGCGGACAGCAGTTTCGTGACGGTCTCCTGCCCGGCGGCGAACAGGAATGTCGCGGGTTTGACCAGTTCGATCAGCTCCGGGGTCGACCCGTCGGGGTAGAGCGCGGTCGCCATGCCGGACAGCACGTCGTCGCGCGGTTCGCTGCGCCGTGCCGCCAGGTAGCCGGCGAACTTGTCGTCGAGATACTGCAGCGGGTCCAGGCCGACGGGCTGGCCGTCGAGTGCGCCGACCTGACTGCCTTCCGGGCGTTCGGCGCCCAGTGCGGCGAGGAACTCGGGGCGGTCCTCCTCCGGCACCCCGAGCAGGTCGATGATGGCCGACGTCGCAAACGGTTTGCCGTATTCGGACAGGAACTCGCACCGTCCGTTGTCGATGAACCGGTCGATCTGCCGATCGACCAGCTGCCACATGAAGTCTTCGTTCTCCTTCAGCCGCCGCGGGGTGAGCAGCTTGCTCAGCAGCGAACGCGCCTTCTCGTGTGCGGGGGGATCCATGACCACCATGTGCTCGTGGATGGGGAACTCATGGCGGTGGGCTTCGATCTGCTCGCTGATGTCGTCACCCTCGGGCGTGAACGGCAGCGGCGGGAACGGGCCGCCGATGGCGTTGACCGCCGAGAACGTCTCGTGGTCCTTGAACGCCGCCACCACCTCCTGGTAACCCGTGACCGCGACGACACCGTGATGCGGCTCCCGGAAGACCGGATTCTGCTCGCGCAGATAGTCGAAGTAGGGGTAGGGGTTTTGGGCGGTGTCCGGGTCGGAGAAGAAGTCGACCGTGGCCAGGTCGGTCATGGGCTGAGGTTTCCTTTCACGGAGCGGATCGAACTTGGCTCTTGGTCTTCGACGATGCCGATGGCACCGCGCGGGCACGCGTCGATCGCCGCTTGGACCAACTGCCACCGTTCCTCGGTGCTGGGCTGCTCGATGCAGGTCGCCACGTCGTCGTCGGAAACGTCGAACAACGCGGGCGCCGACTCGACGCATAGCGCGTGGCCCTCGCAGAGCCGCGGATCCACGACTACCCGCCTGCCGGGGCTCAATGCGTCGCCCTTCGCCCGCCGGCCGCTTCGCAAACCACGGTTATCTTCATGTATGCCAACCCATGCTGATCGAGTGACCAAATTGCTAGGATGGTGCATGCTTACCACGGTGTGCGATCGACGGTCAAGCAATCCGATGCCGGAGGTGCGCTGAATGGCCGCACCCCGCAAGGCCCCGTCCGCGGACAACGGTGCGCGACGGCGCCTGATCGAGGCCACCGCAAAGATCATGCGTGACGAGGGTTATGCGGCGGCCACCTCGCGCCGGGTGGCCACCGAGGCCGGCGTCAAACAGGCTCTCGTGTACTACTACTTCCCGTCGATGGACGACCTGTTCGTCGAGGTGCTGCGCGCCGGTGCGGAAGTGTCCCTGGAACGCATGCGCGAGGCCCTGACCCACGACGACCCACTGCTCACGTTGTGGAAGCTGAACAGCGACTTGCGGATGACCGGCCTCAACACCGAATTCATGGCACTTGCCAACCACCGCAAGGCAATTCGCGCCGAACTCAAAGCCTATGCGGAGCGGGTGCGGGACATCGAAACGGCGGCCGTGGCCGTCGCGATGCGGGCCCGGGGCCTCGACCTGGATGAGTATCCCCCGGTCGCGGTGGCCATGCTCATCGCGCAGACGGCGCGCAGCCTGTGCAACGAGGATGCCGTCGGCGTCACCCTGGGGCACCGGGAACTGCGTGACCTGGTCGAGCGCCAGCTGAAGTCCCTGGCCGCTCCCGCCTCCGGCGCGGCGGGTTCCGCCGAGTAGCCGCCGCCCCCGTAGTCCGCGGCCGCCGCATCGGCGAAGCGACGAAGCGCCACGACGTAGCCCGCGGGTATTGACAGAACAGTCCCGACGCTGGGATGCTGCCTGATCGATCGACAAATAAGGCTGTTCGATAACAGTGGGCGCGCGGATGCGGTCGCCCCTGAGAAAGAGGTGGTCTGATGGGCGGACGGGTAGCAGGCAAGGTCGCATTCGTCACCGGCGCGGCCCGCGGTCAGGGCCGCAGCCATGCGGTGCGGTTGGCCGAGGAGGGCGCCGACATCATCGCGGTCGACGTGTGCGGCCCGATCAGTCCCGACAGCCAGATCGCACCGTCCAATCCCGACGATCTCGCCCAGACCGCCGACCTGGTCAAGAACCTGGACCGGCGCATCGTCACCGCCCAGGTCGACGTCCGCGAATACGACGCGCTCAAGGCGGCCCTGGACGGCGGCGTCGAACAACTCGGCCGGCTCGACATCGTCGTCGCCAACGCCGGTATCGGCAACGGCGGACAGACGCTGGACAAGACCAGCGAAGAGGACTGGGACGACATGATCGGCGTCAACCTCTCCGGAGTGTGGAAGACCGTCAAAGCCGCTGTTCCGCACCTGCTCTCGGGCGGCAACGGCGGCTCGATCATCCTCACCAGTTCGGTCGGCGGATTGAAGGCCTACCCCCACACCGGGCACTACATCGCCGCCAAACACGGCGTCATCGGGCTGATGCGCAGCTTCGCCGTCGAACTCGGCCAGCACTCCATCCGGGTCAACGCCGTGTGCCCCACCAATGTGAACACCCCGATGTTCATGAACGAAGGCACGATGAAGCTGTTCCGCCCGGACCTGAAGAACCCCGGCCCGGACGATCTCGCCGTGGCCGCGCAGTTCATGCACACGCTGCCCATCGGCTGGGTCGAACCCGTCGACATCAGCAACGCCGTGCTCTTCCTGGCGTCCGACGAAGCCCGCTACATCACCGGACTGCCTGTCACCGTCGATGCCGGCAGCATGCTCAAGTAGCTGGGCGGCGATGGGCGAACAACTCCACGTCGCCGGTTCGCCCACTATGTTCGAAGGCGATGAGCGCGCCATATCCGCCGGGCTATCCGCCGGCACTCACCTGCTACCGGCACCCGGACCGTCAGACCTATGTGCAGTGCACCCGGTGCGGACGTCCCGTCTGCCCGGAATGCATGCGGTCGGCGGCGGTTGGCCACCAGTGCGTCGACTGCGTCGCGGCCGCTGCGGCCGCCGTGCCTCCGGTGAAGACGGTGCGTTCGGGTTCGAGCGGGCGGATCGCGTTCGCCGATAGCCCGGTGACCTATTCGCTGATCGCCGTGAACGTGGTCATGTTCGTTCTCCAGATGGCGTCGCGCGGTCTGGAACGGCAACTGGTGCTGTGGCCGCCGGCGGTTGCCACCGGCGAGTGGTGGCGCATCTTCACCTCGGCGTTCATGCATTACGGCATCACCCACATCCTGTTCAACATGTGGGCGCTGTGGGTGGTCGGTCCGCCGCTGGAGCGGTGGCTCGGCCGTAACAGGTTCCTCGCGCTCTATGTGCTCAGCGCGCTGGGCGGCGGGGTGCTGGCATATCTGCTGTCACCGTTGAACTCCGCGACCGCGGGCGCGTCGGGTGCGATCTTCGGCCTCTTCGGCGCAACCCTCGTCATCGGTAGGCGGGTCAACATGGACACCCGCGGCATCATGGCCGTGATCGTGCTCAACCTGGCGTTCACGTTCGTCATCCCGTTGATCAGCGGGATGAAGATCAGCTGGCAGGGCCACATCGGGGGACTGCTGACCGGAATGCTGGTGGCCTGGATCTACGCGTACACACCTCACCAACGACGCAACTCCGTGCATGTGTGGGCGAGCGTCGCCATCCTGGTGGTGTTCGCCGCCCTGGTGTGGTGGCGCACCGGCCAGATTCTCGCCTTCATCAGCTGACGCGCTCTGCGACCCCGATCTGTTCAGCGGCCTCTGCGAGGCCTACTCGAACGACGGCGCACTCACGGCTGAACAGATCCGGGGACGCTGGACGGTAGCTCGGCGATCATGTCGACCTTCTCGGGATCGAAACTCAGAAAGTCCTTGATGGGCAACGTTTCCGGCATCGGCTCCGGGTAGCTCCACGCGACGTCCTCGACGACGGTGTCCCCGGAGACGAAGGCCCAGTACGTCGCGTACCCCTTGTAGTTGCAATAGCTCGTCGTCTCGGTGGGCCGGAGCAGGTCGGTGCGCACCAGGGCGGGATCGACGTACAGGCGGGGCTCCAGCGCGGTTTCGAAGACGATCATCGTGTCGGTGGTGTCGACCAGCGTCACGCCGGCGACCTCGACCCGCAACCGCCGGTGCGTGGGCCGGCAGTCCACCCGGTGGTACGGGTTGGGCGGATAGTGCACCAGTTGCCGGCCCTCTTCGAACCAGTTGTCCACCGCGTCCCACGGCACCCGCACGTAGCCGGGTGCCAGTGGTTCGGGCTCGGTGGGCAGGCCGGCCACCTCGTCGGCCGGGAATGCATAGCTCAGTGGGTGACCCTTGCGGTGCACCAGCAGCACGCGCTCGGTGTCGATGACGGTTCGGCCGGCACGGACGGCCTGCACGCGGCGCGGATGGGGTTCGACGAACACCAGGTCGTCGGCGATCGGAGTGGAGAACCAGCCGGCCGGGTCGACGGAGAACGGGCCGCGGCCCGCGGTGAGGGTCATGCCGCCATCCTAGAGCCGCACTACCAACATCAGACAATATTGGATTATTGTCTGATCTGTGGGACGAGGGCGCGCACCAGGAACCGGTCGACGAACCGGCGCTTGTCGGCGGGCGTCCGGTGCCGCCAGGACGGCCCCAACAGGAACAACGAAGTGGTGTGCAGCCACTCGACCACCGACCGGTCGTCGATGTCGTCGTACAGCCGGCCGGCCCCGCGCCACCGCGCCAGCAGCGGCCCGTAGTGGCGCAGCAGCACCTCGGCGATCGGTTCGGAGCCCAGCTCCAGCACGGTGGCCAGCGCCGAACTCCCGGCCGCGAAAAGCGCCTGGTTCAACGGGTCGACCGGATCCTGGTCGACCGAAAACACCGGCACCAGAACGATTTCCGGTAGGCAGCGGTGCGGATCGCCCGGATGGCGCAGTCCGGCAACCAGGTTGGACAGCGCGTTGTCGATGCGGCGCAGGATCAGTCCGAGCAACAGGTCGTCGCGTCCCGGAAAGTAGCGATAGAGCGTCGAGCGGGACACACCGGCCTCGTCGGACACCTCGGCCATCCGGATCGCGGTGTCTCCTCGGCGCACGATGCACCGGCCGGCGGCGTCGAGAAGCCGCGCGCGGGCCTCGTCGTCGTCGAGGATCGCGCGGTCATCGCCCCACCTTCGGCTGGCTTCCATGCCGAGATGTTAAGCCCCTCAGCCGAATCAGGAAGGATTCCGATGGCGTACTCCGCAGCCGATGAGTCGTTCACCCACCAGCTGCCGGTGACTTTCGACCAGGTGCACGACCCCGACCCGACCTGGTCCGACCGGTGCTACTTCTTCGCGGCGTCCCCGGACGGTTCGTTGTTGCTCGCCAGTGGATACGGCAACAATCCCAACACCGGCACCGGCATGGGGTACGTCAAGGTGAGCATGGCCGACGGCCGGCACTGGGACTTGTTGGCCGGCCGTCCGGTCACCGGGGACGACCGCGGGGAGCTCAGCGCCGGACCGATGCGCTGGACGTGTGTCGAACCGCTCAAGAAGTGGCGCCTGGATGTCGAACCCAACGCATCGGGCATCGCCTGGGAGCTGTACTACGAGCCGACCGCCCCGATGTGGGAACTGCTGCCGATGAAGGTGCGCGCCGAGGACGGCGAGATGCTCGCCGACATGTACCACATGAAGGAGCCCGGACGCTGGACCGGCTGGGTGGAGATCGGCGGCGAGCGCATCAGCGTCGACGGCTTTCACGGCGGACGCGACCGCACCTTCGGGGTGCGCGTCGCCGACAAGATCGACTTCTGGCTGTGGCTCGATGCGGGCTTCGAGGACTGCGCCATCGAGGCCTGGATCATCGAATCTGCTGATGGGACAACGCTGTACGTCGACGGCGGGATCACCCACAATGACGGAACGCTGTCGAAGCGGTTCGTCAAGATCGAACACGACGTCGAGTTCGACGGTGACCGCAAGCGCCCCGCCCGGGCCGCGCTCGCGTTCACCGACGAGGACGGGAAGGTCTACCGGGTCAGCGCGGACACCCCGCACCAGGCGGTCAACGCCTACTACGGGCTGCCGATGGGCCACTGCCAGTACGAGGACCTCGGTGACGGCGCGTACTTCATCCACTTCGTTTGGGACAGCACCGATCCGGACCAGTTGACCGAGACCGAGGGCAAGTCGATGGCGCTGGATCAGTTGATGCGCTTCGACCTGGACGGCAAGACCGGTTGGGGCATCTTCGAACTGCTGATGGGTGGTCAGGGTTATCGGCGCTACCCGAACTGGGCGGCGATGGACATGTCGGCCTTCACCCAGGACAAGACCCCGGTCGACCGCAACCTGGAGGCCTGGCTGCGCGACCGGGTGCCCGACGCCGACGACGTCCGCGTAGAGGGACTCGACCGGGTGGACTTCGGGCACTCCGCCGAAATGATGGTGCTGACCCTGGTGGAACGCCGCGGCGACGACGAGACCCGCCGAGAGGTGGTCCTCCGCCAGCGGCCGAAGCCGCCCGCGCTACTCGAACCCTACGACCTGCCAAGGCAATTCGAGATTTTGCGAGCGTTGGCCGGAACCGGAGTCCGGGTGCCGCCGGTGCTGTGGCTCGAGGACACCGGCGACGTCCTGGGCCGGCCCTTCCTGGTGATGGAACGCGTCCGCGGCGACGTCTTCGAGATGGACACCCCCGCCGTGCCCGACGAGACCGTCGTCCGGATGTGCCAGAGCTTGGTCGAGCAGATCGCAGCCGTCCACGCCGTCGACCTCGACGCCACCGGGCTGCGGACCCTCGACACCGGCGATCACCTGCGGCGCGAACTCGATCACTGGGCCGCCGAGATGGACCGCGTCAAACGGGGTCCATTGCCCGCACTCGAACGACTGCTGGCCGAATTGCGCACCTCCATGCCGCAGCCCTATCCGACGGTCACGCTGGTGCACGGCGACGCGAAGCCGGGCAACTTCGCCTTCACCGACGGCGAGGTCAGCGCCGTGTTCGACTGGGAGATGACCACGGTCGGCGACCCGCTGACCGACATCGGCTGGCTCGAACTGCTGTGGATGCAACCGGTCGGCATCGCCAGTCACCCCGCCGCGCTCGGCATCGACGAACTGCTCGCGCACTACGAGAAGGTCAGCGGCATCACGCTGCAAAACCGTTCCTGGTACCGCGCTTTCAACGCGTTCAAGATGGCCGTCATCTGCCTTATCGGCGCCATGCTCTACGACGAGGGCCACAGCAGCGACGAGAAGCTCCTGCTGGCCGCCTACGGCACCGGTCTGCTCACCAAGGTCGGACTGAGCGAGCTCGGTGTCGACGAGGACCTCGACGACGGACCGGTGCTGCCCCGCCAGGCTTTACAAAACTAGGGGACACTGTCACGCTGGGGCGATGGATTTCTCTCGCGTCGAACTGTCCGAGGACGACCGCGCGTTCCGGGACGAACTGCGGGAATTCCTGTCCGCGATCGTCACCGACGAGGTCATCGCGCACGACCGCGCGACCGGCGAGAACTTCCACGAGGGTGTGCACCTGGCCCTGGGGTCGGCGGGTTATCTGGCCGCCGACTTCAACGCCGGTACCGACGAGGGATTCAGCGCGGTGCGCCGGCGGATCTGGGAACTGGAGATCGCCCGCGCCCACACGCCGTGGTTTCACTGGGGGACAACCGCGATGGTGGCGCACACCGTCGCGGCGTTCGCGAGCCCGGAGTTGCGTGACGAGGTGTTGCCCGGGGTGCTGTCCGGGGAGCTGCGTCTGTGCCTGGGCTATACCGAACCCGAGGGCGGTTCGGACGTGGCCACCTGCAAGACGCGGGCGGTCCGGGACGGCGACGGCTGGGTTATCAACGGCTCCAAGATGTTCACGTCCAACGCGCACAACGCGCAGTACGTCTTCCTGATCACCAACACCGATCCGGATGCTCCGAAACACAAGAGCCTCACCATGTTCCTGGTGCCGATGGACTCACCCGGTGTCGAGGTCCAGGGCATCCGCACCGTGGACGGGGACCGCACCAACATCACCTACTACAGCGACGTCCGGGTGCCGGACCGCTACCGCGTCGGTGAGGTGAACGGCGGCTGGGCGGTGCTGCGCGGTGCGCTGGACGCCGAACATGGCACGGTCGAACGGGACAAGAGCGGTCTGGACAAGATCGCGGTGATGACCGAGCACATCAACCTGACGGCCGAGGCCGTCGACCGTATCGCCGCGCGCGCGAACGTGGCCGACGAGTCGGTGGCCTACCGGCTGGGCCGCTCGATCGCGCGGCTGGAGGCGGCGATGAGCACGCCGGAGATGTTCGGCCGGGTCGCGATCGCGCAGACCATGCGCGACGTGTCACCGGATCTGATGGACCTGCTCGGCGCGGCGTCGGCGTTGCCGGTGGACACCGACGGCGCCGCCGACGACGGCGGTGCCGAATACATCTTCCGGTTGGCCGGGCCGACCGGGGTGTACGGCGGCACTCTGGAGGTGTTCCGCAACATGATCGCCCAGCACGCGCTCGGACTGGGCAAACCGAATTACGCTGCGGCTCAGTAACAGTCGGATGCGCCGTCGACGATGAACAGCGCGCCGCTGGTGTAGCTGCTCTGCTCGGTGCACAGGAACGCGATGGTGGGCGCGACCTCGCCGACCAGTCCGAAGCGGCCCGCCGGGATGTGCGCGATCTCCGGGTCGCGGATCTCGGGTATCCCCATCATCGGCCGGGTCATCGGTGTTTCGATGGCGCCGGGGGCCACCGCGTTGACGCGGATGTTGTGCCGGGCCCAGGCGACGGCCAGGTTGCGCGTCATGCTGACGATGCCGGCCTTGGCCGAGCCGTAACCCGGGACCATGGGAACCGCGCGCAGCGCCGACATCGACGCGAGGTTGACGACGCTGGCCCCGCCGGCCGCCGTGGACGCGCGCAGCACCGGGCGCAGGCCGACCGTGAGCCGGTACGGTGCGGTCAGGTTCAGCGCGACGGAGGCCTCGAAGCCGTCGGGCTTCTTTTCGTCCAGTCCGCCGGGAAAATTCGCCCCGGCATTGTTGACCAGGACATCGAGGGTCGCGAAAGAGGCCGCGAATTCGTCGATCGCGGCGGGGTCGTCGAGGCGAAGTTGGCGGTATTGCATTCCGGTCAGGTCGGTGTCGTATTCGCCTGCCTTGGAACGTGTTCCGGTGATCGTGACGTCTGCGCCGGCGTCGCGGAACAGCGTCGCGGTGCCGTGACCGATACCACTGGTGCCTCCGGTCACAAGCACGGAGGTGCCGGTGAAGTCGAATGTGACACGTCCGGTCATCGATGCTCCAGTTCCTCGATCTGCTTGGTGAGCCAGGCGCGCTCCCAGAAGTTGTTGCTCCGCGCAAGCAGGCTTTCATGGGCGGCGATCAGAATGGTTGTGGCCCGTTGGTTGTCGGGCTGCTCGCGGGCGACGGGCTCGGCCAGCTGGATCGCGTGCACCGGGCGGTCCTCGGCCAGGTGCGCCGCGGCGCGTGCGAGCAGGTTCTCAGCCCCGGCCAATTCGACGATGTCGCCGTACGTTTCCACGGGGCTCACGGCATACAGCTCGGTGGTCGAGCGGTGGTGGAACCAGCCCGTGTAGTTCTCCCAGATCGCCCGGACGTCCCAGGACACCTTGCCGTAGCCCTGGCCGACATCCAGTTCGGCGGGCAGGGTGATGTCGCGCATCAGCGTGTAGACGTCCGTTCCCGCGTTCATGCCCGCGACGGTCCGGTCGTGCAGGTACCGGACCGCGTCACGGAGCCGCGTCAGCTCAGTGTGTATCCGGTCCGCGCCGACGACAGGGTCGAAGTGTCCGGTGATCAGGATGTCGGGGTGCAGGTCTCTGACCCGTTCGATGGACGAGATGGTCTCCAGGGCGTCACGGTAGCGGTCGCCGCGCATGGTGACGAAGTTGGGGATGTGCCCGAACAGCGGACCGAACGTGTTGCCGCACAGACAGATCCGCTGTTCGGGCAGCCACACCACCAGGGAGTCGGTGGTCTCGCCGCCCGGAGTCGCCAGCAGTTCGATGGTGCGGCCGCCGACGGTCAAGGTCAGGGTGTCGTCGACCTCGAGGTCGGCGGTTCCGGCGGCCTGTGGTGGCAGGGTATCGCCGACGCGGTTCTGGATGGCCTTGATGCCTCGCCTCAGTCTGTCGGAAAAGGCGAAACCGCTGTTGCGGGCCCGGAAGGCGGCCAGCCGGTCGTTGTCGTCGCGCCACTGTCGCCAGTTGGCCTGGGCGACAACGACTGTGCCGGGATCCCGCATGACGTCGAGGCCGCCGACGTGGTCGTAGTGACCCTGGGTGACGATGATGTAACGGGTGGGGGAGTCGTCCACGGCGTCGAAGTTGGCCCGGTGGACCGGGCTTTCGAAACCCATGCCGGTGTTGACCACCACCCGGCCGTCGCCGGTGGTCAGCAGGTAGGCGTTGGACAGCCCGGGCGACATCCAGATGCCCGGCGCGACCTGCGTGGCGTGCGGTGCCGTCGCTGGCGCGAGCGCGTCGGCGCCCGGGCGGCTGCGGTAGATGGGTTCGAAGTCGTTATCGCTCATCGGACTTCCGGCTTGACGTCGAAGCGGTCGAAGTAGAAGTCGAACCGCGACCGGATCTCGTCCGGGGTGACACCGAAGTGCGCGCGCAGGTCGTAGCGAACCTGCCCGTGCTTGCCACGCGGGTTGCCGTCGAGGTAGGCGCGGAACGCCTTGACGACGGGCGGTGTCAGCTCCACTCCGGCGCGCGCGTACAGGTCGTCGAGAAGCTCGAGTTCGTGACCGTTGAGGTGGTGGAAGCCGACGTCGACGCTGCGGTCGGCGGGGACCAGTTCGCGGTCACGCACGCAGGCCGACAGCAGCCGGTGCACCCGGTCGGTCCAGTAGTCGATCAGCCACTGCGGATCGATAGTGCGGCGGCGCAACCGATCCGAGTACGCCATCATCGTCACCGCCGACTGGATCACCGCGACGGGGTCACGATGGGTGAACGCGACCGTGGCGTCGGGAAACGTCGCCATCAATGGGCCGAGTTGCTCGCTGTGCTGCGGAGATTTGAGCACCCAGGTGCGCGGTCCGCGCAGGAAGGTCAATGCCTGCAGCACCTTCTTGGTGTACGCGTAATGCCGCGTCTGATCCAGCCCCAGATAGAAGTCGCGCCAGCCGGGAACGCGGGCGTGCCACTCCAGCACGTAGGCCGAGAAGTCCAGATCCTGTAGCTCGCACTCTTCTTCGATGGCCTCCGGCAACCGGTCGTGCAGGGCGGCCGTGTGCGGTGCGGAGACCATCATCGCCTCGTGCTCGCCCTTGGCCGCGGTGTAGCGGGGATCGATGCCGAAGGTGTCGGGGCCCTGCCCGGGCAATGGCATCGGCTCGCGGCTCTCCCAATACGGCAGTGCGCGTCGCCGGGTGTCGGCGGCCAGGAGGTTCACCAGATGGGTGGTGCCCGATCGCGGCATGCCGACGACGATGATCGGCCTGTCGATCTCGATCGCCTCGACTTCCGGGTATCGCTTGATGAACCCGGTCAGCGATAATCTGTTGCGCAACAACCGCACGACGCGGGACCGTAACGTTCCGCGGATCAACTGTGTGAGGCCGTCGTCGGCTTCGATCGCCGCGACGTAGGCGCCGACGCGCGCGAGGACGCCGTCGGCCTCGTCCAGGTCGTCGACGCCGGCCTGCTCCACCGCTTCGGCCAGCATGCGATCCATGTCGAGGTCGACGACCCTGGATTCGGTGTGGTCGAGGATCTGCCGTTGCACATCGGTGAGGCGTGGTGCGACGAGATCGTCAAACTCCAGCACGGTGGCGGTTTCGCCCATCGCATGCTCCGATTCGCGATTGTGAGCGTCGAATATTCGATGTACTCTTCGAAAATATGACGCCCCTGAAGGTAGGGCTCTCCGCCGGGGTTGGTCAAGTACCGTCCCCGCCGACGGAACGGGTCATCGCGGTGCTGGAGCTGCTCGGAGCGCAGCCGCGGCAGGCATTCCCGTTGACACACATCGCGCGCACCCTCGGCATCAGTCGCGCCACCGCGCACGCGATCCTGGCCACCCTCGTCGCCCACCGTTGGGTGGTGCGCGACGAGCAGACCGGCGGATACTCCTGGGGGCCCGCGTTGGCGTCGATTGCCAGGGTCGCCGGCGACCGGCCGTTTCACGGGATTCTGCAGGATCTCTACGAGACGGTCAGGGTGCAGGTGTGCGTCGCGCGCCGCGAATCCGGCACCGTCACCGTGGTCGACAGCGTCGGCGACTCGCCCGCGGGGTCGCCGATCCGCACCGGGTTCCGGCTTCCCCTCGTCGCTCCGTTCGGTCGCGACTACCTCGCCTGGGCCGGTGACGACGAGCGCAATGCCTGGCTGGCGGGGATCGGGAACCCCACGACCGAACTGACGCAGCGCCTTTCGGCTGTGCTGCAGGAGATTCGCCGTCGGGGGTATCTCATCGAACGGCTGAGCCGTGAGTACGCCCGCGTCTACACGGCGCTGCGCGCGCTGTCGGTGGACGGCGAACCCGACGCGATCACGGCGCGACTGGCGGGGGCGTTCGCCGATCTGACGGTGGTCGACTTTCTGCCCGGGGAACTCCGGGCCGGGCGGACCCATCCGGTGGCGACGGTGTCGGCTCCCGTCAAGCAGGGCGCGGCCGGGGTGACCATGTCGGTCACCGCGGCGCCGTTCGCCGAACTCAGCAAGGCCCGAATCGAAACACTGGGCAGGCAGGTGTGCTCGGCCGCGGCGCGGGTCGAAGCGATGTTGGCCGACGACTCGAGGGAATCGGCATGAAGTCATGCATCGTCACCGGGCCGGACAAGACGGACGTCGTCGAGGGGCCCACACCGGTCACCGGTCCACGAGACGTGCTGGTCCGGATTCGCGCGTGCGGAATCTGCGGCAGCGACTCGATGTACATCGCGATCGGCGGCCTTCCGCCCCGGCAGGGCCACATGCCACTCGGACATGAGCCTGCCGGCGAAGTCGTCGAGGTGGGCGCCGAGGTCACGGACGTCCGAATCGGGGACCATGTCGTGATCAACCCGATGGCCGCACCCGGCGGCATCATCGGCAACGGCGGTCCTCAGGGCGGCCTGTCGGAGTACCTGCTGATCGAGGACGCGCGCCGCGGGGTGAGTCTGGAGGTGATTCCGGATCACATTCCGTTCGAGGTCGCCGCGCTCAACGAACCCATGGCCGTCGCACGCCATGCGGTGAACCGCTGCCGGCCCGCGGCCACCGACAAGGTGCTGATATTCGGTGCCGGACCCATCGGGCTCGGAGCCGTCCTGGCCTTCAAATCTGTTGGCGTGCAGCATGTCACGGTGGCCGATGTGATCGCGTCCCGCCTCGAGAAGGCGCGGGCGATCGGAGCCGACGCGGTCATCGACTCGAGCACGGAGAACGTCCGCGAGCGGCTCATCGAGTTGCACGGCGAGGGCACGGCCATGTTCCCCGGCAAGGCGGACACCGACATCTACCTCGACGCGGCGGGTGTGCCCGCCGTCATCGACACCGCGCTCGCGTCGGCGAAGACCGGAGCCACCGTCGGCGTGGTCGCCGTACACAAACAGCCAGTATCCGTCGACTTCGTGACCGTGATGAGCAGCGAAGTGTCGATCGTCGGATCGATGGGCTACCCCGAGGAGTTCTTCGAGGTCACCGCCGACCTCGTGGCGAACTGGCAGAAGTACGCGATGATCATCAGTCACGCCATCCCGTTTGCCGACGTCGCGACCGCCCTCGCGAAGGCGGGGACCCCCGGTGCCGCCGACAAGATCGTCGTCACCCGGGACTGATCAGGCCTTGAGTCCCACCGCGTGACGCAGCTGGGCCAGGAACTGGTCGCCGTCGTCACTGCGAACGATGTAGTGCGACACCGCAACCCGGACCGCCGCGGCCGCCTTCACCGCGCCGTTGGGTCCGGTCACCAACTTCTCCAGGCGGGCGCGCATCAGCGGGATCACCCGCGACAGCGCCTCGATGGACACCTCCGGCTCGATGTCGACGATCCGGACACCCGAGTAGGACTGCTGGTATTCCACGATGAATCGTAGTGCGGCGTCCAGCTTTTCACTGCCACGCAGGTCGGCGGTGACCTTCGTGATGCCGGATTCGAAGGCCTCGCGTTCGAACACGCCGAAGGCCTTGAGCAGTTCATCCTTGGAGGCGAACCAGCGGTACAAAGTGGGCCGCGACACCCCGGCCTGCGAGGCCACGTCCGAGAGGCTGAGCTTGGCCTGACCGCTGCGCCCCAGCACTTCGGCGGTCGCGCGCAGGATCCGGTGCCGCGAGGACATCTCCTCGTCGGTCGGGGGCGCGGCGTCACTCACCCGTCAAGCGTTACAAACGCATACCTGTTTGTAAATACTTTCCGTAAACTGGTGTGGCGGGACGTCGCGACTGGGCAGACTCGCTGCCATGAGCGGACCGCTGGAAGGTGTCAAGGCCGTCGAACTCGGTGTCTGGGTGGCCGGTCCCGCGGCCGGCGGGATCCTGGCCGACTGGGGCGCCGACGTCGTCAAGATCGAACCGCCGTCCGGCGATCCGGCCCGGATGTGGGGACGCATGCTCGGTCTGGGTCCGGACGTCAATCCACCGTTCGAGATGGACAACCGGTCGAAGCGCAGTGTCGTACTCGATCTGGGCACTCCCGAGGGCCGGGAGACGGCACTCGAATTCCTCTGCGACGCAGACGTTTTCGTCACCAATATCCGTCCCGCCGCACTGCAGCGGCTGGGTCTGGACTTTCAGGCCGTCGCTGCGCGCAATCCCGCGCTGGTGTACGGCATCGTCACCGGCTACGGCCTCGAGGGGCCCGACGCCGACCGGCCCGCCTACGACGTCGCGGCGTTCTGGGCCCGGGCCGGCATCGCCGACCTCCTGACTCGTCCCGGTGACACCCCGCCGTTCCAGCGCGGCGGAATGGGCGACCATTCGTCGGGCATGACGCTGGCCGCGGCGATTTGCGCGGCCCTGGTGTCCCGCAACCGCACCGGCGCGGGGCAACTGGTGACGACCTCGCTGTACCGCCAGGGCGCCTACACCGTCAGCTTCGACCTGAACACCGTGCTGATGAGCGGCCAGTCGATCGCGATCGGCCAGCGCGAGACGATGAACAACCCGTGCATGAACAACTACGCGACCGCCGACGGCCGGCGCTTCTGGATCGTGGGACTGGAGGTCACGCGGCACTGGCCGCCGCTGTGCCGCGCGGTCGGACGCCCGGAGTGGCTGACCGACAACCGGTTCGACACTCCGCGCGCCCGCGCGGCCAACGCGACCGAGTTGATCGCCGAACTGGACCGGATATTCGCCACGCGGACTCTCGCCGAGTGGAGCGAGATCTTCGATGGTGAGGCCGACTTCTTCTGGGCGCCGGTCAATACGCTCGATGACGTGCTGGTCGACGATCAGTTCCATGCCGCGGGAGGTGTGGTGTACGTGCCCGACGGTGATGACTCGATCCCGATGGTCGCCTCACCGGCCGACTTCTACGGCACTCCGGCGCAACCGCGTTGCCCCGCACCGGAACTCGGCCAGCACACCGACGAGGTGCTCGCGGCGCTGCGCGGGGAGCGGTGACCCGCCTCCACGACGGGCTCCCGAGCTGCCGGTGTAGTCAGCGGGGACGGACGAGGACGGACTGTTGGATCGCGCCGACGGGGCCGCCCTCGTCGAACAAGGTTCCCAGGGTGACGCCGATACCGTCTGGGCCGTAATTGGTTTCGGCCCTGATTCCGGTCCATTCGCCGACGGGCATCCGGTGCAGATGCACGGCCAGGTCGGTGTTGAGGAAGGTGAATTTGCGGATGTCGATCTTGTTGCCGAGGCCGTTGGCGCAGTCGGCCACGGTGAACAACCGCTGCACGCCGGTAAGCGCCTCCCCGCCGACCAGGCTGACTTTCGGGGTGAGCCAGGACTCGCCCGGACCGGGGTCGGCCAGCGCGGTCAGCCAGCGCCAGTCGACGCTGTGCACGTAGTTGGTGTCCCAATCCTTGGCCATGTCCCGGCTGCGCGCCTCGGCCAGCGGCCGCAACGGCGTCGCCGGCGCGTGCAACAGGCTCGCGGTGTCCAGCGTCTGCAGTCGCCAGGCGCTGGCCCTGGCGACCGCACGGGGACCATCCGGCCCCGCGGCGAGCATCTCGGCGCTGACGAGCTCAATCTGCTTGCCGGGCCGGTCGATTCGACTCTGTATCCAGAAGTCGCCATCGGCGGGCACCGGTCCGAGCAGGTCGATGACGACGCGGGCGATGCGGGTGTCGTCGCGCTGCGCGCAGCGTTCCAGACCCCGCACCAGCAGGGCCGAGACCGGCCCGCCGTGCTGGATCTTGGGCGACCAGGTGCTGCGCACCAGATCGGTAGCGGCGAACTTCTCGCCGCGTTCGTCGTGGGCGTCGACGAGTTCGTAGTAGGAGTCAGGACCCATCGCTCGCTCCTTCTCGCCCCTCGTGCCTCGGGGCGCATCGTCGACTCGCCGTCAACGGTGTGCCTCTCGATCCAGTGGACCGGTCCCGGCGACTTCGACGGTCAGCGTGTCGACCCGGGACAGTTTGGTGCCGCGCAGCCGTTCCGGGTAGGCGTCGGTGCTGCTGAGCACGAACAGGGTCTTGTTACCGGGACCGCCGAGCGCGCAGGCGATCGCGACGCGCCCGCCGGTTTCGACACGGTCGGTGACGGCCCCGCCCGCCGTGATCCGGTCGAACCGGTGCGCCAGCGTCATAGCGGTCCACACGCCGCCCTCGACGTCGATGGCCAGGCCGTCGGGCGGCCCCGCCAAGCCGTCGGCGAATATCCGGCGCTCCGACAGCCCCTCGTCGCCGACGGTGAACGCGCTCAGCCGCCGTCCGGTTGACTCGGCCACGATCAGGGTGGCGCCGTCGGGGGTGAGCACCATGCCGTTGGGGAAGTCCAGACCGCTGGCCACCACGGTTGCGGAG
>CAZTAA010000014.1:40376-61105 GCA_964611465.1 uncultured Mycobacterium sp.
GGTGAGCACCATGCCGTTGGGGAAGTCCAGACCGCTGGCCACCACGGTTGCGGAGCCGTCGGGGTCGATCCGGATGACGACGCCGCACTCCCGGGCCTGCGAGCCGACAAACGCGCGGCCGGCCGCGTCGATCACCATGTCGCCGAGCGGTGCCGGGGCAAGGTCGGTAAGGTCGGCGACGACGGTGAACCGGTCCCCGTCGTAGGACAGCACCTGCCTGGCCTCGGTGGAAACGACGAGCAGCGTGCCGTCGGGACGGAAGCCCAGCCCGGAGGGGGCGTGACCGGGCATCGGGACGGTCGTCGTCGACCCGCGCAACGTGACGGTGTGCAACGCCTCGCCGAGCATGTCGGAGAACCACAGCATCCCCTCGAACCAGCGGGGACCCTCGCCGAAACAGAAACCGTCCGTCAGAGGATGCAGTGACGTTGCACCTTTACAAATCACGGCACAAGTGTCACGCTCGCTAGGTGCCACTGTCAACTTTCGGACGTTCTTCATGAGCATGAAGAAGTATTACGGTCACACACTGTTGTACCTGCACGAAACCATCGAGCTGGGCTCCGGCCGCGGAGCGCAGTTCGCCGCGGCGTTCGGTGAGCTGTATCAGCCGATGATGGAGGAACTCGGCGCCCGGCTGTTCGCCATCTGGGAGACCACCCCGTACAACGGGCACTGGCCGCAGGTGACGGTCATCTGGGAGATCGACGCGTTCGCCGACTATGCCCGCATCGGCCGCGCCCAGTCGGCGGGCGGCAGCCATCACGACGCCGCGGCGAAATGGTCGCAGTACCTGTCCGGGCTGGGCGCCACGGGCGAGGGCCGGATCATGTACGCCGGCAAGTACAACAAGACCCTGGCGCAACTGCGGGAGGCCGAGTTCGGTGCCGGACTGGTGATCCAGGAGATCATGCAGACCAAGCCCGGCCGCCAGGACGACTACATCCGCGAACTCGAACGGCTCTACGTGCCCTGGTCGGAATCCACCGGGAAACGCTGGCTGGGTTCGTTCATCACCACCTTCCGGTTCAACGAGGTGATCCACTACTGGGCGCTGGACGGCGACTGGGACTGCTTCGAGAACCACTACCCGTCCTGGAAGGACGCACCCCCCGCCGAGATCGTCACCTGGATGAGCGTCGCACCGGCCCTTCGCGACGGCTGGGAAGACTCGATCCTGCAGGCCCTGCCACCCTCGCCACTTCAGGGATAGAGACATGAATCAGCCTGTTCTGCAAGACTTCTCCTACGATCCGTTCGATCCGGACGTGATGGCGGACCCGCTGCCGTACTACCGGACGTTGCGCGACCGGCACCCCGTCTACTACATCGACAAGTGGGACACCTACGCGCTGTCCCGATTCGACGACATCTGGCAGGTGCTCGGAGTCAACGACGGCACCTTCGTCGCCTCGGAGGGCACCCTGCCGGCCGCCAACGTGCTGGAGCATCACAACGACGGGCCCGTGACCGATCCTCCGTTGCACCCCATGCCGTTTCACGCCAACTTCGACTCACCGATCTACGAGAACGTCCGGCGCTGCACCTCGGCGCAGTTCCGGCCCCGGTCGGCCACCAAGCTGACCGACCGGATCCGCACACTGGCCAACGAACGCCTCGACGAGCTGCTGCCGCGCGGGCGGTTCGACCTCACGCAGGACTACGGCGGCATCGTCGCGGCAATCATGGCGTGCGAATTCGTCGGTCTTCCAGACGATCTCGCGCCCGAAGTGCTCGCCATCGTCAACGCCGGCACGCTGGCCGAGCCCGGGGAGGGTGTCGAGGTCGGCAACGCCCGGCCGGGCTTCCTGTCGTATCTCACGCCCATCGTCGAGCGCCGCCGGGCCGAGGGCGCCGACGGCAGTGTGCCGATCGCCGACAGCCTGATCGGCTTTCGGCTGCCCGACGGCTCGGCGCTCGACGACGTCGAGGCCGCCACCCAGATGCTCGGCGTCTTCATCGGGGCGACCGAAACCGTTCCGAAGGTCACCGCCACCGGCCTGTGGGAGCTCAGTCAGCGGCCCGACCAGTTGGCCGCGGTGCGCGCCGACCTCGACGCCAACGTCCCCGTCGCACGCGAGGAGATCATCCGCTACTGCGCGCCCGCGCAATGGTTCGCCCGAACCGTCCGGCGGCCCTACACCATTCACGGCACCACGCTGGAACCCGGGCAGCGGGTCATCACCCTGCTGGCCTCCGCGGCCCGCGACGAGCGTGAGTACGACGACCCCGACGCCTTCATCTGGACCCGGCCCATCGAACGGCTGCTGTCCTTCGGGCACGGTCAGCACTTCTGTCTCGGCGTCCACGTGGCGCGGCAGGAGATCACCATCATGATGCAGGAATTCCTCAAACGGGTCCCGGACTACCGGATCGTGGCGGAGTCGGCGTCCCGGCCGCCGTCGAGTTTCCAGTGGGGCTGGAACAGCATCCCCGTGGAGGTGTGAGCAGATGTGGTGTCACCGGCTCGTCGCGCCCTACACGTTCGAACGGGTCGACATTCCCGAGCCCGATCCGGAATCCCTTGCCGAGCGCCAGGTTCTGCTCCGGTTCCTGGCCGCCGGCATCTGCGGCAGCGACCTGCCGGGTTTCAAGGGCACCCAGGGCAAGCTGCCCGGTGACATCGGAGCGTGCGCGGCCGGAATCGACGGCTTCCCGATCCACGAGATCGTCGGCGAGGTGCTGGCCAGCCGCCACCCCGATCACGCCGTCGGTGACCGGGTGGTGGGCTGGGCATCGGGCTTCGACGGGTTGATGGCCGTCGTCCGTTCCGACGGTGACGGCCTGGTGTCCTACGACCCCGCGCTGAGTCCGGAACTGGCCGTCGGCCTGCAGCCGCTGGCGTGCGTGCTGTACGCCCTCGAACAGGTCGGCGACCTGACCGGGAAGCGGGTGACGATCATCGGGCAGGGCTCCATCGGCCTGCTGTTCGCCTACGTCGCAAAGGCTTTGGGCGCCGTACATGTGACCGGCGTCGACCCGGTCGACCGCTCGGCACTGTCAGCGACGTTCGGCGTGGACACCGCCGTGCGTTCCACCAGCGACCGCTGGGTGGGCCGGATCGAATACCCGGACAAGGCCGATGTCGTCATCGAGGCGGTCGGGCACCAGGTCGCCACACTGCAGCACGCGGTGGAGGCGGCCGCGTTCGCCGGCACCGTCTTCTACTTCGGGGTGCCCGACGACGACTGCTACCCGATCAGCATGCGAACCATGTTGCGCGGCAACCTCACCCTGAAAGCGGGGGTGACCGCCGACCGCACCCGGGTGCTCCACGCGGCCGACGAGTTCGCGCGTGCCCATCCGGACCTGTTGCCCGCCTACATCACGCACACCTTCGGGATCGACGACGTGCAGGCCGCGTTCGAGTTGGCCTGCCGGCCGGTGCCGGAACGCGTGAAGATCGTGATCGTCCCTTGAGTTCACGGAGCCGGCTTCAGGATGCCCTCGCCGGCAAGCGGCACGTGTGGGGCGGCTGGGTGGTCGGGCCCACCGCGATGGGCCCGGAGGAGTACGCCCGGGCCGGGTACGACTACGTCGGATTCGACACGCAGCACGGGTATCTCGACGACGCCGACGTGGCGACCATGCTGCGCCGACTGGAACATGTCCCGATCGCCACCGCGGTGCGACTTCCCTCGGCCGCTCCGGCGCCGATCGGCCGCGTCCTCGACGCCGGCGCGGACGCCGTCGTCATCGCGCTGGTCGAAACCCCCGAGCAAGCCGCCGCCGCTGTCGCCGCGACCCGGTACGCCCCAGCCGGTGTACGCAGCTTCGGTCCGCTGCGGGCGTCGCTGGGGGTCAGCACCGCGGAACTGGAGGAGCGCGCCGGGGTCTACGTCATGATCGAGACGGCGGCCGCGTTGCCGGCACTCGACGAGATCTGCGCGGTCCCCGGGCTCAGCGGCATCTACGTCGGTCCGGCCGATCTGGCGATATCGATGGGCCACGGCCTGGCGGAGATGACCACCGCACCGGCGATGCTCGATGCGATCGACTCCATCCAGGCCGCGGCCACCGCGGCGGGCCTGGTGGCCGGAATCCACGCCGGTGACGGTCGCACCGGAAAGGCGATGGCGCAGCGCGGTTTCCGGATGATCACGTTGGCGTCGGAGTCCCAGGCACTGCGGCGCGGGGCAACCGAACACCTGCGCGAGGCCGGCGGGCAGGGCGTCACCGCTACGACGAAGGGCTACAACTGACGTGGCGGTGGTGGCCGACAACGATGCCCGCGAGGAGTTGGCGCTGCTGCGCGCCTCGGTGCGAGACGCCCTCGCGGCGGGAGCCCAACTCGACGATCTGGGATTGTGGTCGACCCTCACGCCGCCCGACGGCTCGCTGGCGCTGGGCATGGTCGTCGCCGAGGAGTTGGGCCGCGGCCTGTACGCCGGGCCCGCGTACGACGTCATGGTCGGCAACCTGGTAGCGGCCGAACTCGGCATTGACGCCGACGCCGCCTTCGTCACCGGTGACGCCCCGGGCATCATCGACCCAACGGTGGCGGTGCCACCGGAGACCTTGCTCCTCATCGCCACCGGCGACACCCTGGCCGGCGCGCTGGTGGCGGCCGCGCAGGTCGACGAGACCCCGTCGATGGACGTCACCCGCCGGACCGTCCGCTACTCGGTGGGCGCAACGGATCCGGTTGCAGGGCAGCCGGATACCGTCGCACGCACCCGAACCGCACGCGGCCTGCTCTACGCCGCGGACACCCTCGGCTGCATCGAGCACGTCCTGGACAAGACCGTCGAATACGCCAGACAACGCACCACCTTCGGCGCTCCCATCGGCAAGTACCAGGCCGTCGCCCACCGATTGGTCGACCACACCATCACCGCCCGGCAACTGCGACTGCTCCTCGACGACGCGGCTGCCACGTTCGACGCCCGCGGTGAGGCTCTGGCATTGCGGCTGGCCACCGCCGAGACCTTCCTGTGGGGCCGCGGAACCGAGATCATCAGCGACTGCATCCAACTGTGCGGCGGCATCGGGTTCACCTGGGAATGGGGCCATCACCTCTACCTGCGCCGCACCGTGCAGAACTGCACCCTCGGCATGGGATACGGCCGACCGCGGCGACGCCTGGCCGAGGAGGCCGGCTGGTGAACACCACGATCGGCGAATACCGCAGCCAGGTGCGGCAATTCATCGCCGACCGGCGACCCGCCGGTCAGTGGTACGACGGCATCCGGGTACCGCGTGACCCGGAAACCGAACGCGCCGTGCGTCGCTGGTACGCCGACCTGTTCACCGCCGGCTACATGGGCGGGTCGTGGCCGGCCGAGTACGGCGGTCACCCGGGACACACCCCGCAGCACGATGCCACGGTGATGGAGGAGATCGTCCGCGCCCGGGCGCCACGGCCGATCGACCAGGTGATGCTGGCGGCACATCTGATCATCACGTTCGGTACCCCCGCGCAGAAGGACCGGTATCTGCCGAGAATCCGCTCAGCCGAGGACATCTGGTGCCAATTGCTGAGCGAGCCGAGTGTCGGCAGCGACCTGGCGCGGCTCACCACGAAAGCCACCCGGCAATCCGACGGCACGTTCCGGGTGGACGGCCAGAAGGTGTGGACCACCGACGGACAGTGGTCACAGATGGGTGTCCTGCTGGCCCGAACCGACCCGGACGCCGCGCGCCCACACGCCGGACTCACGATGTTCGTCGTCGACATGGCCACGCCCGGCATCGACGTGCGTCCGATCCGCGAGATGACCGGCTCGGACGAGTTCTGTGAGGTGTACTTCGACGGCGCCGTGCTGCCCGCCGACAGCGTCCTCGGCGGGCTGAATCAAGGCTGGGCGGTGGCCAATTCGGGCCTGGCGTCCGAGCGCGCCTATGTCGGCGCCAACGCGGTGATGCTCGAGCTGCTGTTCGACGATCTGGTCGAGTTGGCCCGCACGGTCGAACTGCCCGACGGTGCCGCCATCGACGACCCCGTGGTGCGGGAGGACCTGGCCGACTTCCAGGCCCGCGTGGCCGCTGTGCAGCACATCGCCCGCGACGCGGTCGACAAGCTCGCGCGGGGAACCGACACTCCATCCGACGGCATGATCGCCAAACTCGCCTACACCGAACTCAACGTCGCGCTGTGCCGGTATGCGATCACGCTCGCCTCCTCCGGCCGGTTGCGGCCGGACGGCGTCGAGCTGAATGACCGTTGGCAGCAGGCGTTCCTGTGGTCGCGGGCATTGACCATCTCAGGCGGCTCGTCGGAGATTGTGCGAAACGTACTGGCGACCCAGCTGCTGGCTCTGCCGAGATCCTGGTGAGGGGACTGCGATGACCGACCGTGAAAAGATCCGCGAGTTGATCGCGGCCTACGCACTGTTGTTGGACGCCGACGACATCGAGGGATGCCTCGGCCTGTTCACCGCGGACTCGGAGTACCTGGTGTTCGGCAAGACGCTGCTCGGCCCGGACAAGGTGCGCAAGATGTTCACCCGGGCCCCGCGCGGCATCCACCTGACCGGTGCGTCGGTGATCACCGTCGAGGGTGACACCGCCTCGGTGCGCACCCAGGTGCTGTTCGTCGAGGCCGGCACCAATGTCATGCGGCCCGCGCTCTATGACGACGATCTGGTGAAGGTCGGCGGTGACTGGCGGTTCAAGCGTCGGCGTTGCCAGTTCCTCACCACCGCAGGCCTATCCGACGTGCCACAGGAGCAGCTGCCATGACCGGTCGCGTCGCTCTGGTGACCGGAGCCGCCCGCGGGCAGGGCGCCGCCATCGTGCGGCGGTTGCGCGCCGACGGCATCAAGGTTGCGGCCGCGGACCTGGCCGGCGACGAGCTGACCGCGGGTGTCGAGCGGCTGGCCGACGACGGGGTAATCGCGGTGCCGCTCGACGTCACCTCCGAACAACAGTGGGCCGCGGCCGTCACGACGGTTCTCGACGCGTTCGGCTCGCTGAGCACGCTGGTCAACAACGCGGGGGTGCTGCACCGAGCCGCACTGGCCGAGGAGACCGCGGCCGGCTTCGAAAGGCTCTGGCGGGTAAACACATTGGGTCCGTTCCTGGGTATCCAGGCATGTCTTCCCGCACTGTGTCAAGCCGACGGCGCGTCGATCGTCAACACCTGCAGCACCGGCGCGCTGCGACCCTTTCCCAACCACGCCGCCTACGGCTCGTCGAAGTGGGGGCTGCGCGGGCTGACGCAGGTTGCCGCCGCCGAACTGGCACCGTCGCGGATCCGCGTCAACGCCGTGCTGCCGGGCGCGGTGGCGACTCCGATGCTCGACGAGCAGACGCAGGCCCGGCTGATCGCGGGAGCGACCACGGGCCGGTTGGGCACTCCGATGGAGATCGCGGACGCAATCGCCTTCCTGGTGTCCGATGCGGCGTCGTTCATCACCGGTGCCGAGCTCGTCGTCGACGGCGGGCAATCCCTGAAGATCGGATGATCCTGTGCCGCAAATGCTTTCGATAGGCTTCGGGTAACCGTGGACGTCACCGCACGTCTCGATCCCGCACTGCGCCATCTGGCGGGCACCCGCACCGATCTGTCATCCGAGGTGCTGCCCGACGTCCGTGACGGTCTGAACCAGCGGCGCGCGCAGGAGGCCGACGCCTTGGACACGGCGGGCGTTGATGTCACGGACACCCGCATCGGGACGGTCCCGGTGCGCGTCTACCGCGGCCACCAGGGTCGTGCGCCGGCGGTGATCTATTGCCACTCAGGTGCTTTCGTCCTGGGAAACCTCGACACCGACCACCGGCAGTGCGTCGAACTGGCCCGCGGCGCCGAATGCGTCGTGGTGTCGGTCGACTACCGGCTGGCCCCGGAGCATCCTTATCCCGCCGCCGTCGTGGACGTCGACACGGTGTACGACGCGGTGATCGGCGGGGAGTTCGGCGTCGACCCGGGGCGGGTGGCCGTCGCGGGCAGCAGCGCCGGCGCCGCACTGGCGGCCGGCATCGCCCAGCGCGCCGGAGACCGGCTGGTGTTCCAGCTGCTGCACCAGCCGGTGCTCGACGACCGTCCGTCGCCGTCGAAAGAGGAGTTCGCCGACACCCCCGGTTTCGACGGTCCCGCCACCGACCTCATGTGGAGGTACTACCTCGGCGGAACGGCCCGCCCGGACGATGCGGTGCCGGCCGCCGTTTCCGACCTGACCGGGCTGCCGCCGGCATTGATCACCTGTTCGGAACTGGACCCGCTGCGCGACGAGGCGATCGACTACGCCCTGCGGTTGATGTGGGCCGGCGTCGCCACCGAACTGCATGTCTTTCCCGGCACTTGCCACGGCTTCGATGCGTACCTTCCCGACTGGGACGTGAGCCGGCGATTGTTCGACATGCAGGCGGCCGCGTTGCGGCGGGTGTTTCGGGCCTGATCAGGGCGCTGATTAGCGGGTCAATAACCGGGTATCCCTCCGCCGTTATCCGCTTTCACGGATGGAGTGACCATGGCCGGCCCCCGAGTTCAGCACAGTCATCCCTCGCTACCCAGCGACGTCGACCACCATGTCCCGCCATTCGACCGATTCGCCTCCACAGTCGCCACCTGGGTGTCGAAAGCCTGGTTCTTCGTGGCTTGTATGTCCATCGTGGTGATCTGGGCGCCCACCTTCGTCTTCCTGCCGCTCGACACCTGGCAACTCATCATCAACACCCTGACCACGATCATCACGTTCCTCCTGGTTGCCCTGCTTCAGAACACACAGACCCGTAGCGACAACGCCATGCAGCAGAAGCTCAACGCCATCGCCGACGGCCTGGCCGACCTGATGCGCGAGACGGGCGGTAGCGACAGCCGGCTGGCAGACGACCGACGTGAGTTGCTCGCCGCCGTCGGGCTCGAGGATTACGAGAGCACCGACTGACCGATGAGCGACCAACGGCGCTCCCCGCTGAGCTGGACCACGGCCTTACCGGAATCGGTCACCCTGTTCGCCGGTTCGGTGTGGACCAGCTTGGCGGCCACCGTGCTGGTCGCCACGCTCATCGTGATCGGTGTCGTCACCGGGTTTCCGGCGTGGTGGCAGGCGCTGGTGTACTCCACCGGCGCATTGACCAGCATCCTGATGCTGTTCCTGATCCAGCACACCACCAACCGCCAGACCAACGCGGTGCTGATGAAGCTCGACGAACTCGTGATCGCCACCACCGGCGCCCGCGAAGAAGTGATCGACATCGAGGACCGGCAACTGCACGAACAGGAACAGATTCACGAGCGGCTGCACCACAACGACGAGGCGCCGGGTGCCGTGCCCGGCACCGCACCGGCTTCAGACCACTCGGCCTCCTGACGGACCGGACAATCGCGGCGCGTAAACCACCGCTGCCCAGCGGGACTCGTCGGCGAGCGCACGCCGGACGACCTTGCCGCTCGCGGTGCGGGGAAACTCGCCGGCCCATGCCACGATCTGCTCGGGGAGCTTCCAGGTCGCCAGCCCGGCCGCGGTCAGCCGATCCCGCACCACCGGATAGCTCAGCGGCGCGGCAGGCTCGCGAACAGCCAGTGCCAGCCGCTCGCCGGTCTCGTCGTCGGGCAGGGCGAACGCCGCACAATCGCCCAGTTCGACTGCCGCGGAGTCGATTTCGGCCAGCGAGATCTTCATGCCCTTGCGGATGACGATCTCCTTCAACCGGCCGGTGATCCGGATCCGCCGGCCTGGCAGCAGTTCGGCCCGGTCGCCGGTGCGCACCCAGTCGCCGTCGAACGCGCCGTCGTTGTGCGCGGGATCGAGATAACCGTGAAACTGGTGCGGCCCGCTGATGAGCAGTTCGCCGGAGTCAGCCACCGTCGCATCCACCCCGGGCAGCGCGGCCCCGTCGTCCGGGGAGTAGCCGGACAACGCCGTAGAGGTGGAGAACGGCACCTCCGAGGAGCCGTACACGCGAACCGGTCGGACCCCGAACCGGTGGGCGGACTCGATGACCGATGCGGGAATCATGGCTCCGCCCAGGGCAATACAGCGCAGAGGCAACATGTCCAAGCCGCGCCGGTCCGCCTCCGCGAAGATCGTCTCGGCGATCACCGGCGCTCCGCCGATCACCGAGACGCCATGCGCCCACACTTGGTCGAATGCGGATTCCGGCGAAAAGTGTTCTGCCAGGACAAGTCTGGCACCCACGCGCACCGCCGACTCGACCTGCAGCACGCCGGTGATGCTCGCCACGGGGCTGGCGAGGAACAACGTGTCGTCACCGGTCAACCCCAATGCGTCGACCATGTTGGCGGTGCCGCAACGCAGGCTGTTCACCGTGTGGATGACACCCTTGGGAGTGCTGGTGGTGCCGGAGGTGAAGACGACGACGGCCGCGGCATCCGGGTCGACGGCCGCAGGATCGGGTGTGGTGACGGTGTCCGCCGCCGCACCGTGCAGGGGCAGCACCGGGCAGAACGCGTTCAGCCCCAACCGATCTGCATCCTCGGTTCCGGCCAGCGCGAGCCGGGGTGCCGCGACGGCACAGATGTTCTGCACATCGGAGCGGCCGCTGCGATGGTCCAGCAGAACGGCGACACTGCCGTGGCGCAGCACCGCGAGATAGGCGGCGACGGCCTCGTTGCGCAGCGGCGCGACCACCAGCACGGAGTCCTCCGTGGTGACGCCGGAAGTGCTGAGCGCCAGGCGAATTCGCGCGACGGCGGACTCCAGGTCGGCATAGGTCCATTCCGAGACGCCGTCGGCCAGGGCCGGGCGGGAACTCGCGGACAGGTCGGCCGGACCCGCTGCCGTCCAGTGGCCGGCCGCGCGGAACCATGCGGCCGCCCGCGGCGAGGGCGGATGGGTCGCGGTGATCCTCACCGGCTCAACTGCCGACCGCGACCGCTTCGAGTTCCCGGGCGATGGCCGCGTGATACTTGTCGATGTTGGCGGGGTTGACGGTGCGGAACAGTCCGTCGGGCAGCGGGGAGTCCTTGTAGGCCTCGATGGTCATGGTCCGGGTGAACAGGGTGATGCCCGGACCCGGCTGGGTGAAGTGGTACTGCACCGTGATCCGGCCCGGCCGGCCGCCGTTGCCGTCGGCGTCATGACCGAGGTTGCCCACCGAGTTGAACACCCACAGCTTGGGGCGCATCGCCATGGCCAGGTGCCACGTGTAGATGTGCGTGCTGTCCGGGCCGCCCTCCTCCCAGGTGTCGCCGATTTTCAGCGGCAGATCGTCAAGCTTGCCGACGTAATTGCTGCCCGGGTAGGTCTTCGTCCAGTTCGCCGGGTTGGTGACGAAGTCGTAGACGACCTCGGGTGGCTGGCTGAACGCGGTCTCCGAACTCGTGGTCACGATGCCCAATGCTCTGCCTCCCGGTTGCGCAGGGTTTCGACTAACTTTACAGATTACGTCAAAAGTGTCAGGCCGATGTGGCAGGCTCCGCAGATGACGTCAGTGTTGATGCCGGCTGATCTCTACCACACGGGCGTGGTGGTGCCCGATCTCGACGCAGCCATCGATCGGCTATCCACGGTCGGTGGGTATCGCTGGACCAAGACCGTTGAGGCCACCATCCCGGTCGTCACCGCCGACGGTCCCGTGAACATTCCGTTCAGGATGGTCTACTCGATCGACGCCCCCCATCTCGAGCTAGTGCAGGAAGTGCCCGGCACCACCTGGACCAGTGCGCCGCGCAACGCCGTGCACCATCTCGGCTACTGGACCGACGATGTGCTGGCGACCGGCGCGCAATTGGAGCGGGCGGGCTATGCCTTCGAGGCGCGCGCCGGTGGTGACGCGCCGATCTTCGCGTACTACCTCGACCCGCTAGGTGTTCGCATCGAGGTGGTAGGTCGCGACGCCTTCGGAGATTGGCCGGCATTCCTGCAGGCGATGGCCCGCTGAGTTTGCGGCCACGGTTTCCGCGGAAGGTACATTCCTGACCCATGGCGAACCCCTCGATCCCGGCTGGTCCCGACGAGATCACCGCACAGTGGTTGTCGACGGTCTTGGGGACGCCGGTGGACGACGTCACCGTCAGCCCGATCGGCACCGGACAGACCGGGGCGACCTACCGCGTCGTGCCGACCTATGGCTCCGGTGGCGGCGAACTCCCCGAGACGTTCGTCGTCAAGCTGCCGTCCCAGGACGCCGAGGTGCGGGCCCGCGCGTCGTTCGGCTACCAGGCCGAGCACGCCTTCTACACCGAGGTCGCCGACACCGTTCGGGTCCCGATGCCACGCTGCTACCACTGCGACATCGACTCCGGCGGAACAGATTTCGTCCTGCTGCTCTCCGACATGGCACCCGCCGTCCAGGGCGATCAGATCGCCGGCTGCGGCGTGCAGGAAGCCGAACTCGCGGTCCGGGCGCTCGCCGGCCTGCACGGTCCGCGCTGGTGCGACCCGGCCTGGCGTGACTTCGCGGGCGCCGCGATGGGCAAGCCCGACGAGGACTCGGCCAAGGGACTCGGCGACATCTTCACCATGGCCGTCGGCATGACGCTGGAGAAGCTCGGTTCCCGGTTGTCCCAGGAGGACGCCGCCACGCTCAACGATGTCGCGACGGTGATGACGCCGTGGCTGCTGCTCGAACCCGACCGGTTCAGCGTGCTGCACGGCGACTTCCGGCTGGACAACCTGCTGTTCGATCCCGACCACACCCGCATCTCCGTGGTGGACTGGCAGACGCTGGCGGTCGGGCTGCCCGCGCGGGACCTGGCCTACTTCATCGCATCCGGTCTGGAGCCGCAGCTGCGCGCCCGGACCGAACGGGACCTGGTCGACGCCTACCACCGGGAGCTGCTGGCCCACGGCGTGCGGGACTACGACGCGGAGACCTGCTGGCGGGACTACAAGCTGGGACTGCTGCAGGTCCCGTTGATCACCGCCCTGGCCGTCGCGTTCGTGCAGTCCACCGAACGCGGGGACGACGTCATGGTGGCGATGATCGAGCGCAGCTGCCGGGCGATCCGAGACCTGGACACCCTGCAGCTCGTCAGGGAGCTATCGGCCGCGTCATGACGCGGTCGAGCACCACCTGTCCGCGGGGCGGCGGAATGAACTGCAGCACAACATGGTCGGCGCCGGCAGCGCGATGTGCGTCGATGCGGGCGGACAGCGCTGCCGGTTCGTCGGGGACGACCAGCGCGTCGAGCAGCCGGTCGTCTGCCGAATCGAGCTCGTCCCGGGTGAAGCCGAAGCGCCGAAGGTTGTTGCGGTAGTTGGGCATTCCCAGACAGAAGCCGAGGTACTCCCGCGCGGCGTCCGGCCACGAGCCTTCCAGTGCGACCAACAGGGTCGGCGCGATCCAGGTGTCCGGACCGACTGCGGCGCGGGCGGCCGCGGTGTGCGACACCGGGCAGAAGTACGTGTGCAACCCGTCGGTCGCCGAGCCGGCCAACTCGACCATGCGGGGGCCGAGGGCGCCCAGGAACCGGGGCGGCAGCTTCCGTCGTCCGACGGCGGCGTCCATGGCGGTCAAGTAGTCGCGCATCGCCGCCAACGGGCGTTCGTACCGTCCGCCGCGGGCCTCGGCGAGTTGCCGGTGGCTGGTGCCCAGACCCAACAGGAACCGCCCGGGGAACGCCTCGTGCAGGGTGGTCGCCGCGGCCACCATGGCCTCGGGGTCGCGGGCGTGGATCGTCGCCACCCCGAGCGCGACTGTCAACTCCGTGGTGGCCTGCAGATACAGGGCGGCCCGGACGAACGGGTCCACGCCGCTGAACTCCTGCAGCCAGATCGTCGAGATGCCGGCGGCCTCGATGGTGCGGGCGGCGGCGACGGCGTCCGGGGCGGACATCCGGTCCAGGAAGCCCGACCACAAACCGGCGCCGCCGGGCAGGGGAACGGTCACCGGTCTACTTTACAAAATTTCGGCTAAGTGTCACGCTGTTGGGCAGTTCGCATTTCGCACCCGACGTTGAAAGTGGTTGGGTGGCGGCCCGGACCCATCACGGACATCCCGCGGACCGGCAGTGACATCGGCGGAAAGGTGAATCGGCATGGCGGCTAACGCGTTTGCGGCAGCGGCACGACCACGGCGACGCTCGACGCGCACGGAGCACGAAGCCGGCGCGCCCGCGAGGCACCGGCTGGACGTGATCGCCGGGTCGGTTCCCGACGTCGTCCGGTCGGCGGGCGGTTGGCTGGCCGACCGCGCCCTGGCGGGGTGGGAGGTCAACGTGTTCGTGCCCGACGCCGACGACCTCGCGCCGTTGCGGATCCTCGGTGTCACCCCGCACCGGTGGACGGACGCACCCGCGAACCGCGCGAATCCGCACCGGCCGACCGCAGTGGCCGTCAGCGCCGACATGATGTCCTCGGAGTCCACGGTGCGTGACCATCTGGCCGGCGAAATCGCCCGTGAGGTACCGGAAGTCACGGTGTGGGGCACGGATGTTCCGTCGGACTTGGTCGCGCGGCTGCAGTCGGTCGAGCACGTGCCGAGCGGCGCGGCGCGGGCGTTCAAGCGGCACGCCATGCGCGCGGCCGCCCTCGACGACGCACCGCCGACCGAGGTATTCCACTCCGGGTCCAGAGGGACGCGCCCCCGGCTGACGGCAGTGTCGGGCGGGGCCACCCTGCCGCCCGCAGCGGTCTGGGCGCCCGTCCGATGAGGTTCGCGATCACCCACCCGATGCACAGTCATCCCTACAATCCGGAGCTGGTGACCGGTGCGGGCGTGGCGACCATGGCGACCGCTGCCGAAGCGGCGGGATTCAGCGGGTTCGGTTTCACCGACCATCCGGCGCCCACCCAGCGCTGGCTGGACGCCGGCGGCCACGATTCGCTGGATCCCTTCGTGGCCATGGGGTTTGCCGCCGCCCACACCACGACCCTGCGGCTGATTCCGAACATCGTCGTGCTGCCGTACCGGAATCCGTTCGTGGTGGCCAAATCCGGTGCGACGCTGGACCTGCTGTCCGGTGGCCGGTTCACGCTCGCGATCGGTGTCGGATACATGAAGAAGGAATTCGCCGCGCTGGGAGTGGACTTCGACGAGCGGGGCGCGCTGCTCGAAGAGGCGCTCGACGTCATCCGCACCATCTGGACCACCGATGACGTGACCTACGAGGGCCGGCACTTCACCGCGCAGGGCATCACCGCGCATCCACGGCCGCCCAGCCGGCCGCATCCACCGATCTGGATCGGCGGCAACACCGCCGCGGCGCGGCGCCGGGTCGCCGAGTACGGCGACGGCTGGTGCCCGTTCCCGGCCCAGGGTGTCCTGGCGAAGACCGCCCGCACCGACGTCCTGGATTCGACCGCCCAGCTGGCCGCGGGTATCGACGACCTGCGGCGACGCCTCGACGCCGCCGGCCGTGATCCCGGCTCCGTCGACATCACCTTCTCCAACCTGTCGGGCGGCACGCCGGGTACCGAGTCCTTCAATGCCGGTGACTATCTGGAGAGTCTCGAGGAACTGGCCAAGCTGGGCGTGACCTGGGTGCAGGTGTCCGTTCCCGGCGACAGCCTGAACGGCGCCCTGGACGCCCTCGATCAGTTCCGGGCGCAGGTGATCGAGCCGTTCAGCCGCTGATCGCCGGAATCACCTCGCGGGCAAGCAGTTCCAGCGTCTGATCCGAGGCGCGGTCGTGGGTGAACAACACCACCTGACCGAAGCCCAGGTCGACGAGCTCACGCAGCCGCGCCACGATGATGTCGGGCGTGCCGATCAGATCCGTGTCGTGCAGGCCGAAACCCGGTCCGCCGAAACGCTTTTCGGCCACCTCGCGGACCCGGGGCAGTGCGTCGTCGTCGGGCGCGAGTGCCATCACGGCTTCGACCGACATCACGATGGTGGCCGGGTCGCGGCCGATGTCGGCGCAGATGCCGCGCAAGACCGACATCTTGTGCTCGAGTTGATCCAGGGCGTAGGTCGGCACGTTCCACACGTCGGCGTAGCGCGCGACCAGGGGCAGCGTGTACTTCTCGCCGACCCCGCCGACGACGATGGGCGGCCGGGGCTGTTGGACGGCGCCGGGACTGACCGGGAAGTCGCCGACTTGGTAGTGCGCGCCGGCGAGGTCGACGCGTCCGGTAGCGAAGGCCTGCGTCAGGATCTCCAGGGTCTCGCCGAGGCGGGCCGAGCGTTCGGCGGGGGTCCCCCAGTCCAGCCCGGCCTGTCGGTGCTCGGATTCGATCGACCCGCTGCCGAGTCCGAGCTGCAGGCGGCCCTTGGAGATCTGGTCGAGGCTGGTCGCCATCTTGGCCAGCAGCACGGGATGGCGAAACTGGTTGCACAGCACCATGTGTCCGACCCGCAGCCGCTCGGTCTCGGCCAGCAGCGCGGTGGCCAGCGTCCAGGCCTCCAGCGACGGCAGCCCCGGCACGCCGGGGCCGTAGAGGTGGTCGTAGAGCCACATCGAGCCGATGCCGAGTTGCTCGCAGCGGCGGGCGCGGTGCAGTAGATCGGAGTATTCGAAACCCATTTGAGGCACGTACACACCGATGTCGACGCCACCCGTCGATCGGCGAGTGTGCGTGTCGTCCCGCGGCACGCCGGAGGACTGCGGAGTTTCATGCACCTTCGTCATCGTGCCAGACCGCTGTCGGCGCGATGAGCCGACTCAGCTGGCGGCGTTGGGGCGCAGCGGGGGACAGTTGCCGTAGGAATCGGTGGCCAGCTCGAAGTGCCACACCTCGTTGGCGTAGATCCGGCACAGCCCGAAGCGCGGCCCGTTGGTCATCAGCCACTGATCGGCTCCGTCCCCGCCGATGTCGACGGCCTCGCCCAGGACGTGTTTGGAAGCCGACGGCGTCTGCACATACTGACGCGCGGCGTCGAAACTGCCGTAGGTCTGGATCGCGCTGTCGAGCAGGCGCTGCTGGAAATCCGGGGAGCGCCAGCCCGAGTTGACGGTCATCGTGATGCCGTCGGCCGCGGCCGCCGTGGCGGCGTTCTGAATTGCCGTCAGCAGCGCCGGATCAAGTCGGCCGACCGCCGGGTCGGCGACGTCGAACGGGGTGAGCACCTGGCCGTCGGCGTGTGAACCGTCGCCGTCGGCCAGCGCGGACGGTGCGCCGACTGCCGTCAGGCCGGCCAGCGCGGCACCCAGGCACAGGCCGCCGAGTATCTGCCGGATCGAGGACATGGGCATTCAGTGTAGCGATTCACCGGCCGACGCTCCCCATGCCGGGGTTTCGCCGCTAAGAGCCGTCGAGGTACACCCACCGTCCGTTAAGCCGGGTGAACCGGCTGCGTTCGTGCAGTACGTCATGCTGTCCGGCGCGCCGGAAGGCGCCCCGGAACTCCACCACGCCGTCATCGTCGTCCTCGCCGCCGGCGACGACGTCGACGATCTGCAGGCGCCGCCAGATCACCGTATCGTCGAGGTCCATTGACGCAGGCCGGGTTTGGGGATGCCAACTCGTCATCAGGTAATCGGCGTCGCCGAGGGCGTATGCGCTGAACCGAGACCTCATCAGGGCCAGTGCGGTCGGTGCGGCAGCGCCGCGGTGCAGCGGGCCGCAGCAGGACTCATAGTCCGCACCGGATCCGCATGGGCAGCGATGCATTCGGCCATCCTGCCGGCCCGCCGCAGTCAGAGCCGCTCTCGCAGTTCGCGTTTGAGCACCTTGCCGTAGCTGCTCTTCGGCAGTTCGTCGATGAACACGTACCGCTTGGGCCGCTTGAACCGTGCAATGCGTTCGAGCAGATGGGTGTCGAGGTCGTCGGGCTCGGCCGAGCCCACGATGAACGCGACGACGACCTCGCCCCAGTCCGCATCCGGCGCACCGACCACACACGCCTCCTCGACCTGTGGGTGGGTGAGCAGCACCTCTTCGACCTCGCGCGGGTAGATGTTGCTACCGCCGCTGATGACCACATCCTTGGACCGGTCGCGCAGCGTCAGGTAGCCGCGGTCGTCGAAGGAACCCATGTCACCGGTGTGCAGCCACCCGTCGACCAGAGTGGACGCGGTGGCGTCGGGGTTGTTCCAGTAGCCGGACATGACAACGTCACCGCGGCAGACGATCTCGCCGATCTCGTCAATGTCCGCTCGGCCGCCGTCGGCGCGCAGCACGGCCACCTCGACCCCGGAGCGCGGGTAGCCGACCGAACCCAGGACGGCGTCGTCGGCGCCGACGTGGTCGGCCTTGCGCAGCCCGGTGATGGTCATCGGTGCCTCGCCCTGACCGTAGAGCTGGACGAAGATCGGCCCGAAGGCGGCCATCGCGGTCTTGAGGCTCTCGACGTACATCGGGCCGCCGCCGTAGACGACGGTGCGGAGATTGCTCGGACACGGCCGGCCCGTCTGAACCAGCCGCTGCACCATGGTGGGCGCCAGGAACGCCGCGGCACCGGGGTGGTGCTCGCAGAGATCCAGGAACTCGTCCGCGTCGAACGCGCCGGAGGCCGGGATGACCTGCCGAGCGCCGCGCAACACGTAGGGCATGACATACATCCCGGATCCGTGCGACATCGGCGCGCCGTGCACCAAACTGCAGTCGGCGTCGGGGTCGTCGAAATCGGCCAGGTGCGACACCGTCATCGCCATCAGGTTGCGGTGCGAGAGCATCGCGCCCTTGGACCGCCCCGTGGTGCCGCTGGTGTAGAACAGCCACGCCAGCGCGGTCGGATCGATGTCGGTGGGCTGCCACGGCGTCGAATTGACCTGTGCGGCATAGGAATCTGAGCCGATCACCGTGATGGGAACCCCGGCGACCGGTTCCAGGCCGGCCGCGATCTTCGCCGACGCGAACACGATCTCGGCCCCGGAATCGGCCAGGATGTCGGCCATCTCGCGGGGATGCAGCTTGTAGTTGAGCGGGACGAACACGCATTCGGCGGCCCAGATCCCGAACATCAACTCGACGATCTCCGGGCAGTTCTCCGTGGCGACCGCAACCCGGGCGCCGGGTCCGAGGGACGCCCGGATCGACCCGGCCAACCCGAGCGCCCGACCGCGCAACTCGGCCCAGGTCGACACCTGCTCCGTACCCCGGTAGACCGCACCCCGGTCGGGGAACCGGACCGCGGCTTGATCCAGCAAGCTGAAAAGACTCACCGCGCAACCCATTCCGATTTCAGCGCGAACTCCGACAGGTACTTCGTGGAACTCCAACCGCCGTCGACGACGATCGTCTGGCCGTTGATGAAGCTGCCGCCCTCCGAGCACAGGAACGCGATGGTGCTCGCGATATCGTCCACCCGGCCCAACCGGGTATGCGGGGTCATCTCGGTCTGCATCTTGCGGAAACCGGGATCCTCGAGGCGGTGTTCCACCATCGGCGTGACGGTGACGCCGGGCGCGACGGCATTGCAGCGGATACCCTGCGGCCCGTACTGGGCGGCGATGTGGGTGGTCAGTGCCGTCAGGCCGCCCTTGGCGGCGGAATATGCCCCGCCGCGCAGGCCGCCGACCACGGCGAAGGTGGATGTGACGTTGATGATCGCCGAACCCGGACGCATGTGGCCGATCACGTCCCGGGCGAGCCGGAACGGCGCGCGCAGCATCAAACCCAGGAAGTAGTCCAGGGTTTCGTCGTCGGTCTCGTGCAGCGGCTTGGGACTGCCGACGCCGGCGTTGTTGATCAGGAAGTCGATGCGGCCCCACCGGGACAGCGCGGCCTCCACCACGGTGGACGGTCCGTCGTCGGCGGTGAGGTCGACGGCGACGGTCGCGATGCGCTCCGGATCACCGACGGCGGATGCCAATTCGGCCAGCCTGGCCTCGTCGCGACCGGTGCCGAGTACGGCCATGCCCTGCTCGGCGAGCTTGACCGCGGTGCCGAGGCCGATTCCGCTGCTGGCGCCCGTCACGATTGCTACCTGCATTTCGGCTCCTCCATCAGGATTGCCCGGATCTGGTGCTTGAGCACCTTGCCGGCGTCGTTCTTGGGCAGGGCGTCCCAGATCGCCACCTGCTCGGGGACCTTGAACCTCGCCACGCCGTGACCGGCCAGCACCCGTCCCAGGTCATCGACGCCGGGTGCGGGTCCGGCGCCGGGAACGATGACGGCGCAGGCCCGTTCGCCGGTGCGGGCGTCCGGGACGCCGACGACGGCGATCTCGGCGATGCCCGGTTCGGTGACCAACAGGTCTTCGATCTCCTTGGGGGAGATGTTCTCTCCGTTGCGGATGATGACATCCTTCGCGCGTCCGGTCACCACCAGATAGTCGTCGTCCACCCAGGAACCCAGGTCGCCGGTGCGGAAGTAGCCGTCGGCGTCAAAGGCCTCGGCGTCGTCCTCCGGGTGCAGGTAGCCGATCAGCATCTGAGGGCCGCGGGCCCGAATCTCTCCGTCGACGAGTCGGACGTCGGCGATTCCCGGGCGGCCGTCGGTGTCGGCGGCATGTCCGGTGTCACCCGGCCGGGTCGAGCCCACCGTGGTCACCGGCACCTCGGTCGAGCCGTAGACCCGGCTGACGACCGCGTTGTCGAAATAGTCGGTGGCGCTGCGGATCAGCGACGGGGGCACCGACGCACCACCGCAGATGAACACCTTGAGGGCGGACAGATGTGTGCCCGCCCGTTCGGCCGCGGCGAGCAGCCCGGCGAGAAACGGGGTGGCCCCGGCCATGTGGGTGCAGCCCTCGGCCAGCATCAGCGCAACCGCGTCGTCGGGGTCCCAGCGTTCCATCAGCACGGCCGTCGTCCCCAGCAGCAGCGGGCATTCGAAGGCGTAGATGGAACCACCGATGTGGGCGATGGGCGACGGCACCAGGAACTTGTCGCCCGGGTCGATGTGCCAGTTGTCCCGCAGTTGCCGGATCAGGGCGTGCAGCGAGTTGTGAGTGTGCAGAACACCTTTGGGCCTTCCGGTGGTGCCGGAGGTGTACATGATCATCCGGACCGCGTCGGGGTCGAGGGCCGGCAGCGGCGCCGACGGGCCGTCGGT
>CAZTAA010000014.1:61205-64171 GCA_964611465.1 uncultured Mycobacterium sp.
TCATCCGGACCGCGTCGGGGTCGAGGGCCGGCAGCGGCGCCGACGGGCCGTCGGTAAGCAGGGATTCGTACGGGGTGTGTCCCGGCCCGCGGACCACGACGACCTCGGGTGGCTCGGCCAGGCCGCCGATCACCCGGATGAGCATGCCAGGGTAGTCGTGACCGCGGAACTCGTTGGGCACGAAGATCATCCGCGACTGGACATCGTCGAGGATGAACCTGAGCTCGTGATCCCGGAGCGAGGGCAGGATCGGGTTGACGGCCATCCCGGCCAGCGTGGCGCCGAGGTAGACGACCGCGGCCTCGTGCCAATTGGGCAGCATGAAAGAGACAACGCTGCCCACGGGCATCCGGGCCAGCAGTGCGTTGGCCAGCGTGGTGGCCTGCCGCTGCAGTGTCGCCGCGTCGAGGCGTGCGTCGCCGTCGACGACGAGTTCGCGCCGCGGTGTTGTGGCGGCCACCTCCCGCAGCGCGTCGGCCAGGGTGGTGTCCACCCAGAGGCCGGCATTCCGGGCGGCGGTCGAGAGATCCGGGACGGGCATCGGCGCCTAGCCCTTCACGCGCCGCATCGTCATGGAGTGGCGGTACCGGTTGCCGGGGTGGGTGTTGATGGTGACCTGTGCGATCTCGCCGTCGGAGGTCGTGTAGGTGCGGCGGACCTCCAGCGCGGCCGTGCCCGGCTCGACGTCGAGGCGGGCGCCCAGGTCCTCGCGCATCGGCACCGCGGCGATCTCCTGGTGCACCTCGACGATGGTGCGGCCGAACATGTCCTCGATCAACGGGAAGATGGGGCCGTTGTGCCGCTGCAGGATTCGGCCGACCGAGGCGAACGCCCGGTTGATGTAGTACTCGGTGAAGCAGATGGGGTTCGGCGCGCCGTCGACCTGACGGAATCCGCCGACCGCCAGCCACTCCTCGCCGATCGGCAGGCCGGTGCGGGCGGCGAGCGCCTTGTCCATGGTGAGCATCTTGTTGGCGTGGATCACGAACTGAGCCCCGGTCGCGAAGGCCATCAGGTCGTCGATCGACATGACGTCCTGTGCGTAGGACCCGGTCTTGGTCCGCGGCACCACCAGGGTTCCGGCCCGGGGCCGCGACTCGATCAGATGGTCTTCCCGCAGCCGCCGCAGCGCCTCCCGCACGGTATACCGGCTGACCGAAAACCGTTCGCACAGTTCGTGTTCGGTCGGCAGTTGGGATCCGACCGGGTAGCTGCCGTCGATGATCTCCTGGCGCAGCTCGCGGGCCACCTGCAGGTAGCGCGGATCGGCGGACCTCGTCTCGGTCATCCGGTCACGGCTGGGTCGGGACGAGGGCCAGTACGCTGCCGTCCGCGTCGGCCGAGATGTAGAGAATCCCGTCGGGGCCGGCGGCGATTCCGGCGAACGGCCCCTGCGGACCGGAGAACGGCGGCATCCCCAGCAGCGGCTTGGGCACCACACCCGGCGGGGCGCCCACGGGCAGGTTGGTCGCGATCGTCTGCCGCGCTCCGCTGCTCAGGTCGAACTCGACGACGGCTTTCAGTCCGGAGTCCACGACATAGAGCCGGCCGTCGCGGATCAGCAGGCCCTGCGGCTGTTCCAGTTCGCCGACCAGGGTTTCGGCCCGGCCGCCGCTGATGGTCGCCACCCGGCCGGCCTCCGAGACCAGGATCGCGCCGCCCGGAGCGACCACCACGCCGACCGGTGTGTCGAGCCCGGTGGCCAGTACCTCGGTCCCCCCGGGCCGGACGGCCAGCACGCGGCCGGTGCCCTGTTCGACCACGACGGGTGAACCGTCGGCGGCCAGGTCGACGCCGTAGAGCTGATCGAAACCGTCGGCCAGAACGTCGTGTTCGCTGGTCTGGGTGCGGTAGCGGGCGACCACGCCGTTGGCGGTGGTGACCACGAATTCACCGGGGCCCGAGGCGACCAGACCGCGGGTGAAGCCCGGATAGCCGGGAGTGAACAGCGTCCCGATAACCTCTTTGCCGCCGTCCGACTGCAGGCGGTAGAAGAAGGTGCCGTCGGCGATGTAGAGCGCCCCGTCGGCGCCGATGGCGAGGTCCAGTGGCCAGTTGAGTCCGCCCGGCAGCGCCGACCGGGTGGCGCCGTCGCCCAGGATTTCGGTGATCGCGCCGGTGAAGCTCGACACGAACAGCCGACCGTCCACGAACGTGCAGTTGTCCAGGCCCGGATCCAGCTGGGCCAGCACGGTTTTCGCACCGGTGCGCGGATCGATGCGCAGCACCTGGCCGCTGAACACCTGGGTGGAGACGATGCTGCCGTCGGCGTCGAACTTGACCGAGTCGGGCACCCCGAGTTCGGTGGCCACCACTTGAGGCTCTACGGGGTCGTGTCCGTCCACGTCGACCCGCCAGATCTCGTTGGCGTCCATCACCGGGAAGTACAGCAGGCCGTCGGGTCCGAACTCCATGGCGTTGGGCGACGGCAGGTTCTCCATGATCACCCGCGGCGCGGCGCCGTCCAGGGTGAGCTCCAAAAGCCTTCCACCGTGCCGGCATTCGCCGATGAACAGACGGTCATTGTGCACGGTGATCCCGTTGGCGGACGGCACATCGTCACGCAGCACCCGCGACGTTCCGTTCTCCAGCACACTGACGCGCCCGTTCATCACCTCGGTGGCGAACAACCGGCCATCATCGTCGAAGGCCACATCGTCGGGGGCGACGATGTCGCTGCCCTTGGGACTGATCGTCTCGACGGCACCGGTGGCGATGTCGAGCGCGCTGATCTGGCTGCCGGTCACCTGCGCGATGTAGATCCGGCCGTCGGGCCCGGTCCGCAGACCGTTCGCGCCGAACACGCGACTCGGCGGTGTGCAGCGCTTCAAGGTCCAGCCCGCCGCGGTGCCCGGCCGGGTGGCCGGGGTGTAGCGGGACGGCAGCAGCGCGGACTGGAGTGCGGTCACGGGTGGTGACCCTAGCACTTGATTGGTCCAGACAATAGATACTCAACGAAGTTCCCA
>CAZTAA010000015.1:0-17900 GCA_964611465.1 uncultured Mycobacterium sp.
GCCGAGACCTCGGGCGAGGCGGCGGGCACCGGTCCGGGAGCGGGACCACCCGGCAGCGGCCCGGCAAGCGGGGCCGGGGCGGCTTCGGGGGCGGGCGGCTGCATCCACGGCGGGGTCCAGCCCGGCTGCATCCACGGCGGCGTCCACGCCGGCGCGCCCCAGGGCGGGACGGCGGACGGGTCGCTCAGCGGCGTGTTGTCGCTGATGCAGAAGATGGTGCACGGCGCGTTGAGCGGAGTCGCCATGGTGCCCTCGGCCGGACCGGGCGGTACGGGCAGCTGGTTGGCCACACCGCTCTGGGTGAGGCTAAACACCGGCAGCGGGTCGCTGGCCGTCAGGCCCGGGCCGAGGCCTTCGGGGTTGGCTTCCATGTGGGCGTCGAGTCGCGCGTCGGCGATCGGCGGGGTGGGCCCGGTGATCGGCGGAAGATTCACGGGCGCAACGCCCGTCGCGTACGAGGCCGCCCACCCGAGCACGTTGCGGGCGTAGGCCATCGAGTTGTTGTAGCGCAGGATGGCGGTCAGGACCTGCGACTGATCCCGCAGGTTCAGGCCGCCGCTGCACAGGTAGCGGGCCGCCGCCAGGGAGGCATCGTAGACGTTCTGCGGATCGGCCTTGCCGTCCCCGTCGCCGTCGGAGGCGAAGCGCGACCACGTGCCGGGCAGGAACTGCATGGGTCCCATCGCGCGGGCGTACGTCACCCGGCCGAGCTGACTGGCCGAGACGATGACCTCGTTGCCCGGCAGGGTGCCGTCGAGGGCGGGCCCGTAGATGGGGCTCATCGCGGTGCCGCGGGAGTCGGTGGCGCCGTTGTTGGCGTGTCCCGATTCGATCCGGCCGATGCCGGCCAGCAGGTTCCAGCTGATGCCGCAGCCGGGCGCCGCCCGCATCATCGTCGCTTCCGCATTGCGGTATGCGCTCAACGCGATCGCCGGGATGCGCAGGGCGCCGGGAGCGGAGACGACGGCGGCCGGCGGCGGAGCGGACGACGTGGCCGCGGCGACCCGGAACGCGTCGGGGGCCTTGGCGACCGCAACGACCGTCGGTCCGGTCATGTCGACGGGGCGGGTGGGCGCGACGGCGGCCAGCGGACTGACTTCGATGACGCCGTCGGCCTCCGGTGCGACCGGGGTCGAGGGACCCGCCGCGCCGACGGCGGCGGCCAGCACCAAGGGGGACAACACGGCGACGGGAAACACGGGGGTGCGGGCGAGCCGCGCCAGCCGGCCGCGCGCGGGTTCAGCGGGCACCGAATCGTCCGGGTCTGCCTGTGAACCCGGCCTTATGCGCACTCGCCCGTCCTCGTCATCGACGCCCGCACACGCTGCGGACATTCCTAGTGAACGAAGTCACCATACATAACGCTTCGGTCACGTGTGGCGGCAATCGGCCGTCCCGCGCCGCAGCCGGTTTTCCCGGGCCTGAGCCCGCGCGTCAGCCGGACTTCTTGGGCCGGCGCTCACCGCTGTCGGACTTGTCCGACGACGACTTCTTCGGCGCCGCGAGAGTGTCGATCTTCTCGTGCAGCTCGTCGAGTTCACGCCGCAGATAGTCACGGGTGGCCACCTCGCCGACCGCCAGTCGCAGCGCGGCCAGTTCGCGGGCCAGGTACTCGGTGTCGGCCTTGGTCTGCTCGGCGCGCCGGCGGTCCTCCTCCAGCGACACGCGGTCGCGGTTCTCCTGCCGGTTCTGGGCCAGCAGGATCAGCGGCGCCGCGTACGCGGCCTGCGTCGAGAACGCCAGGTTGAGCAGGATGAACGGGTAGGGGTCCCACTGCAGCCCCACCGCGAACAGGTTCAGCAGGATCCACACCACCACGAACACCGACTGCCACAGCAGATAGCGTCCGGTTCCCAGGAACCGCGCGATGCCCTCGCTGAACTTTCCGACCGCCTCAGCATCGACGCTGAACTGCGGGCGCCGGGAGGTGCGCGGGGTGTCGAGGCGGCCGCGGCCCGCATCGTCGACGCGGGGGCTCATGTGGCGGCGTCCAGTTCGGGCTCTTCGGCGCTGGCCCGCCAGTCGTGCGGCAACAGGTGGTCGAGCACGTCGTCGACGGTGACCGCTCCCAGCAGGTGTCCCTCCTCGTCCACCACCGGTCCGCACACCAGGTTGTAGGCGGCGAAATACCGTGTCACGGCGGCCAGCGACTGGTTGGGCGCCAGCGCCGGCAGGTCGGTGTCGACCATCCCGCTGACCAGTGAAGCGGGCGGCTCCCGCAGCAGCCGCTGCAGGTGCACGCAGCCCAGGTAGCGGCCCGTCGGGGTCGCGGTCGGCGGGCGGACGACGAACACCAGCGACGAAAGTGCCGGCGTCAGTTCGGGATCGCGGACTCGGGCCAGTGCGCCGGCGACCGTGGTGTCGGGGGCGAGTACGACCGGCTCGGGGGTCATCAGACCGCCGGCCGTGTCGGGCGAGTGCTGCAGCAGCCGGCGCACCGGGTCGGAGTCCTCCGGGTCCATCCGGGCCAGCAGCACCTCGGCGTGGGTCGGGTTGAGCACGCCCAGAAGGTCGGCCGCGTCGTCGGGGTCCATCGCCTCGAGCACGTCGGCGGCGCGCTCGGTGTCCATCTTCAGCAGCAGTTCGGTCTGCTCGTCCTCGCCGAGTTCCTGCAGGATGTCCGCCAGCCGCTCGTCGTCGAGGGCGTTGATGATCTCGGTGCGGCGTTTGGTCGGCAGTTCGCGGATCGCGTCGGCGACCTCGACGGGCCGCTGGTCCTCGAACTGGTGCAGCAGCTGCGCCACGCCCTGGCCGGGCATCGCCAGCCCCGACGGGGTCAGGCCCTGCACGTGCTGCCAGTCCACCACGTGCACAGAGGTGCGGCGCAACCGGCGGTGGCTGCGCACCGCGACCCGGGTCACCAGCCAGTCGCGGGTCCGGGCCTGTTCGATGCCCAGATCGACGACGACGACGTCCTGGTCCTGGAGCTGGGGAAGCTCGGGGTCGTTGACCCGGACCCGGGTGTCGAGGACCTGCCCGAGCACCAGCACCTCGCCGGGACGTTGCGCGAACCGGCGCAGGGAGACGTTCGCGGTGGTCAGCGTCACGGCTTGCGGCTCGATCGCCGTGACGCGCAGGATGGGGACGAAAATCCTTCTGCGGGTGAGCAATTCGACGACAAGCCCAAGGACCCGCGGTTGTTGGCGCACGATGCTGATGCTGATGACGACGTCGCGGACCCGGCCCAGCGACTCGCCGTCGGGACCGAGCACCACCAGTCCAGCCAGGCGGGCCGCGTACACCCTGTTGATCGACGCCATGGTTCAAAGGGTAGGAGTGAAGGCGTGGATTCCGCGTATCGCCCCCGCAGAACGTGTCTGTCGGTTCCGGGCAGCAACCGCAAGATGATCGAGAAAGCCAAGGGGCTGCCCGCCGACGAGGTGTTCCTGGACCTCGAGGACGCCGTCGCCCCCGGCGCGAAAGCCGCCGCGCGCGCCACCGTGGCGGCGGCGCTGGCCGAGCCGGGCTGGGGGGCCCAGTTGCGCGGGGTGCGGGTCAACGACTGGACCACGCCGTGGACCCACGCCGACCTGATCGAGGTCGTGGCCGGGGCCGGGCCGACGCTGGAGGTGGTGATCCTGCCGAAGGTGACCGACGTGTCCCATGTGCAGGCCGCCGACCTACTGCTGACCCAACTCGAGCACACCCACGGACTGCCGGTGGGGCGCATCGCGATCGACGCGCAGATCGAGGACGCCCGCGGGTTGACCAACGTCGGCGAGATCGCCGCCCACCCGCGGGTGCAGGCCCTGGTCCTCGGTCCGGCGGACCTGATGGCCAGCCTCAACACCCGGACCCTCGTCGTCGGCGAACAGCCGCCCGGCTACGACGTCGGGGACGCCTACCACCACGTGCTGATGACGATCCTGGTGGCCGCCCGGGCGCACGGCGTCGCGGCCGTCGACGGCCCGTACCTGAAGGTGCGCGACGTCGACGCGTTCCGGCGGGTGGCGGGCCGCGCGGCCGCGCTGGGCTATGACGGCAAGTGGGTGTTGCACCCGGACCAGATCGCCGCCGGCAACGAGATCTTCAGTCCGCGGCAGGAGGATTACGACCACGCGGAGCTGATCCTGGAGGCCTACGAGTGGCACACCTCGGTCGCCGGTGGTGCACGCGGGGCGGTGATGCTGGGCGACGAGATGATCGACGAGGCCAGCCGCAAGATGGCGCTGGTCGTGTCGGCCAAGGGCCGCGCGGCGGGGATGACGCGACAGTCCGAGGCGTTCAGCCCGCCGGCCTGAGGTCACCGTCCGGCTGCCGAATCGGCTTGGGGATCAATCGCTTTCAGCGCACGACGCTGGTCAGCCCGCCGCCGAAGGTGACCAGGATGCCGAGCAGCAGTGTGGTCGCGCCGATCACCAGGCCGGCGACGGCCAACCCGCGGCCGGATTGGCCGGTGCGTCCGGTCTGCTGGATTCCGATGATTCCCAACAGGATTGCGGCCAGTGACGGCAGGAAGCACATACACATCGGCACGCCGAGCAGCGAGCACACCAATGCCGCGATCGACGGCCCGTTCTGGCCGGGCGGAACCCCGTATTGATATTGCGAATACGGGTCGTACACCGGACCCGTGGGTGGCGGGAACGGCGGATAGCCGGGTGGGGGCAACGGCGGATAGCCGGTCGGCGGGACGTAGCCGGGCGGCATCGGCGGGACGGGCGGGGGCGGCGGCGCGGCGCCGGGCGGTGCGCCGAACGCCGGCTGATCCGGATAGCCCGGATAGTCCGGATAGTCAATGGGCGCTTGCGGATCGAACGGCGGCGGATACGGGCCCTCGGGTGGCGGATCGACGGGAGACATCGACGTCACCGCGACAGGTAGTAGGCGCCGACCAGCCCGAGAACGGCCGAGACGAACCCGATGGCGATCCCGGCCACGGCAAGCCCGTGGCCGCCCTGTCCTGTCCGCTTGATCTGGCCGAGGGCGACGAAGCCGAGCGCGATGCCGATGATCGACCCGACCCCGCACAGCAGGCCGATGATCGAGGACACCACCGACCAGGCGGCCAGTGGGTTGGTCCGGTTGGGCGCCGGGCCGAATCCGGCCGGCTGTCCGGGTGCTGGCCAGCCGGAGTAGGGCTGGGCGCCGTATCCCGGTGGCGGCGGATAGCCGCCGGGCGGCACCGGGTAGCCGCCGGCCGTGACGGGCGGCACCGGATAGCCGGGTGTGACGTCGAAGCTGCCGGCCGGCATCTCCTCGATGGGCGGGGCCTCGTAGGCCGCATCGCTGCCCTCGGCACCCCGGCCGGTGTCTTCCGGTGGCGTCTGACCCGGGTCCCCCGACGGAAATGTCATGTCGTCAATCTAACGTATTCGCTGGTCGCGGGTGTGGGGTCGCGGTGGGTACGTACCATTGCACTGAGCAAAGGAGAACCATCCCATGACGAGTCCTTTTCAGCCCGGCCAGAATCCGGGCCAACCCGTCGGCCCGGCGGGCACGGGCCGCGGTGGCCCCATCGGCCTTCCCACCCCGCCCAAGGGTTGGCCCATCGGCTCCTACCCGACGTATGCGGAGGCCCAGAAGGCCGTCGACTACCTGTCCGATCAGCAGTTTCCGGTGCAGCAGGTCACCATCGTCGGCGTCGACCTGATGCAGGTGGAGCGGGTCACCGGCCGGCTGACCTGGCCGAAGGTTCTCGGTGGCGGCATCCTGACGGGCGCCTGGCTGGGCATCTTCGTCGGGCTGGTGCTCGGCCTGCTCGGCGGCAACCAGGCCGCGGCGTTGCTGACCGGCCTGATCGCGGGCATCATCTTCGGCCTGATCACCTCGGCGATTCCTTATGCAATGGCAAGGGGCACAAGGGATTTCAGTTCGACCATGCAACTGGTCGCGGGGCGTTACGACGTGCTGTGCGATCCGCAGAACGCCGAGCGCGCCAGGGACATGCTCTCGCGCCTGACCATCTGAACGTCAGCAACGCGGTGACGGCCGAAATGCGCTCGGCGCGAATCGGACTGGCGCTCGCCATTTCGCACCCGGGCCCGGAACCGACGCGATGACACCGGTGCTCGACGCGGTCCGCGCGCACCTGCGCCGTCATTTCGCCGCACAGGGTCTTGACGCCGAACCGGACTCGGCCAGTGTGACGTTCCTCGGCGTCGAGCGGATCGACGTGCTGCGCTTCGGCCCGATCGGTAACCAACTGCACCACGTCTCACTGGGCTGCTCCCGGCATCCGATGGGTGATCCGGCTGCGGCCGCGGTCGACCCGGTGCGTGGGCCGCGCGCCGAGGTAGTGGTCACGGTGCGCGATACCGTCCCGACGCCTGGGCTGGCCCGCACGGTGGCCGTCCTGGCGGCCACGCCCGCCGTCGACGGGATCGTCCTGGCCGCCGATGCGCTCATCGACCTCGGCGCCCCGCTGTGGCAGCGGCCGGCCGGACTGCCGCCGTTCAGTGCGGTGGTCCTCTCGCCCGGCGCCATCCCGGACCTCGAACTCGGTGAGCCCTACAGCCCGGTGCGGTTTCTCGCCGCGACACCGATCAGCGCCAACGAAGCGGCGTGGGCCCGGCTCAAGGGGGTTGATGCGCTGCGGGAGGCCTGGCGCCAGGACGGCGTCGACGTCACCGACCCGCAGCGGGTCGCGGCCCAGCCGAGCTGATCACAGCCAGTGGTTGCGCCGGAAGTTCCGGTAGAGGAAGCCGCACACGCAGGCCATCAGCAGCAGCACCGCGGGATATCCCCACACCTGGTGCAGTTCCGGCATGTGCTCGAAGTTCATCCCGTAGATACCGGCGACCATGGTCGGGACGGCGGCGATGGCCACCCACGCCGAGATCTTGCGCATGTCGGTGTTCTGCTGCATCCCGACCTTGGCCAGGGCGGCCTGGACCAGAGACGACAGCATCTCGTCATAGCTGGCGATCTGGTCGGCCGCCTGGGTCTGGTGGTCGATAACGTCGCGCATGTAGCGCAGGACCTCCTTGGACAGCAGGTCCTTGCTGTCGGACTGGAGCCTGCCCAACTCGACCGACAGCGGGGACACCGCCCGGCGCAGTTCGACCACCTCACGCTTGAGCAGGTAGATCTGCTCGACGTTGGTCTGTGCGGTCGGCGAGAAGGTGTCCTCCTCGATGGCGTCGATGTCGAACTCCATCAGCCGGCTGACGTCGAGGTAGCTGTCCACCACGTGGTCGGCGATCGCGTGCATCACCGCATACGGGCCCAGCGCGAGTTGCTTGTGTTCGTCCTCCATCTTCCGCCGGACGCCGGCCAGGCCGCTGTGGTCGCCGTGGCGCACCGTGACGACGAACTCCGGCCCGACGAACACCATGATCTCGCCGGTCTCGACGATCTCGCGGGCCAGCGCCACCGATTCGTGGGGCACGTAGTTGACGGTCTTGAGGACCAGGAACAAGGTGTTGTCGTAGCGCTCCAGCTTGGGCCGCTGGTGCGCGTGCACCGCGTCCTCCACGGCCAGCGGATGAAGTCCGAAAACCTCTGCCACCGCCTGCATCTGGTGTTGATCGGGTTCGTGCAGCCCGATCCAGACGAACGCGGACTGTCCCTCGTCGCGCATCTCCCGCACCTTCGCGAGCGCATCGGCGTGGGTGAACCTGCCGGGCAGCCGCGACCCGTCGACGTAGACCGCGCAGTCGACCATCGCGCGGGCGACCGGCACATGGATCCGCTTGACGTCCGGAGCGGACCGGGCCCGCGTGACACCGAGCAGTGCGGGCGGTATCGCGCGGAATGACGGCATCTTCCGGCCTCCTCTGTCGCCCGAGGCAAACGGGTGCATCTGCCCGCCCCGCGGCACCCGAACGGTGCAGGTGAATGCTACGCGCCCGGGCCGGTCGCGGCGTGCGATGCACAGCCGACCCGTACGCCGGCGACATGGCTGAAGTACCCTGACGCGGTGGCCGAAACCGTGAAGACTTCCCATCTCGTTATCGAGGACGAAGAGATTTTCGACGCCCATGTGGGCGGCAAACTGTCGATCGAATTGAAGGCCCCACTGGACACCCAGCGCGCCCTGTCGATCGCCTACACACCGGGTGTCGCGCAGGTGAGCCGGGCGATCGCCGCCGACGGCACCCTGGCCAAGCGCTACACGTGGGCCAACCGGCTGGTCGCGGTGGTCAGCGACGGCACCGCGGTGCTCGGGCTCGGCGACATCGGCCCGGCCGCGTCCCTGCCTGTGATGGAGGGCAAGAGCGCCCTGTTCAAGTCGTTCGCCGGGCTGGACTCCATCCCGATCGTGCTGGACACCAAGGACCCCGACGAGATCGTCGAGACCCTGATCCGGCTGCGCCCGACGTTCGGGGCGGTGAACCTCGAAGACATCTCCGCACCGCGCTGCTTCGAGATCGAGCGCCGCGTGATCGAGGCGCTGGACTGCCCGGTGATGCACGACGATCAGCACGGGACCGCGATCGTCGTGCTCGCGGCCCTGCTCGGGGCGGCCAAGGTGCTCGACCGTGACGTCGCGGGCCTGCGCATCGTGATCGCCGGGGCCGGCGCCGCCGGCGTGGCGTGCGCCAACATCCTGCTGGCCACCGGGGTCGAGGACGTCACGGTGCTCGACTCCAAGGGCATCGTGCACTCCGGCCGGGAGGACCTGAACACGTTCAAGGCCGAGCTGGCCGCGCGGACCAACCCCGCCGGCCGCACCGGCGGGGTCGCCGAGGCGCTGGACGGCGCCGACATGTTCCTGGGGCTGTCGGCCGGCGTGGTGCCCGAGGAGATCATCGCCACGATGGCCCCGGGCGGAATCGTGTTCGCGCTGTCCAACCCGGACCCGGAGATCCACCCCGACGTCGCGCGCAAGCACGCCGCAGTGGTCGCGACCGGTCGCAGCGACTTCCCGAACCAGATCAACAACGTCCTCGCCTTCCCCGGGGTGTTCCGCGGGGCGCTGGACGCCGGCGCGCGGCGCATCACCGAACGGATGAAAGTGGCTGCGGCCGAGGCGATTCACGGGGTGGTCGGCGCCGACCTGGCTTTGGACTACATCGTGCCGAGCCCGCTGGATCCGCGGGTGGCGCCGGCGGTGGCCGCGGCGGTGGCGGCGGCCTCCGATGAGGCGCACGACTAATCTGCGCCGGCTCGCCGCGGCCCTGCTGCTGGTCGGGCTGACCGCCTGCGGTGGGCAGGCCGTCAGCCCGGAGCGCCCGGCCGACCTGGCCGTCGGCGCAGTCTCGGATCCCGAGTCGATTGCGCTGGCCAACCTGTATGCCGCCGCGCTGCGCTACTTCGGCTCACCGGCGCACGCCGAGGTGGTCGCCGATCCGCTGGCCGAACTCGACTCCGGGCGGATCGACGTCGTGCCGGGCTTCACCGGACGGCTGTTGCAGACGTTCGCCCCGGACGCGGCTTCCGGCAAGGGATTCGGTGACGAGCAGGTCTACAAGGCGCTGCTCGGCTCGTTGCCGGAGGGAATCACCGCCGGTGACTACACCACCGCCGCGGAGGACAAGCCGGCCGTCGCGGTGAGCCCGGCCACGGCCGCGGACTGGAAGGCCGGGACCGGCCGGGATCTGACCGCACTGGTCAAGCACTGCGCCCAGGTGCGGCCCGGCGCCACGTCCGGGTTTCCCGCGCCCGGCGTCGTGGGCAGCTGCAAGCTGCCCGCCGCTCACGAATTCGCCGACAGCGCAGCACTTTTCGCGGCCCTGCGGGCGGGCTCGATCAATGCCGCCTGGACCAGCACCGCCGACCCCGCGATACCCGATGATCTCGTGGTGCTCGTCGACCGCAAGCCGATGCTGGTCCGGGCCGAGAACGCCGTGCCGCTCTACCGGCGCAACGAACTGACCTCGCAGCAGGTGCTGGCGCTCAACCAGATCGCCGGTGCGCTGGACACGGCCGCGCTCGCGCAGATTCGCCGGAAGGTCGCCGACGGCGCGGACCCGCGCGTGGTAGCCGACGAATGGCTGGCCGACAATCCGCTCGGCCGCTGATTCTCAGGGCTTGCTGGGCATCAGCCTGGACGTCACACCCGCGAAGGCGTTCATGTACCCCGAACCCGTCATGCGCACGATGAAGTCGAGCACCTTGGCGTCCGGGCCCACCAGGACGCGGGCCTTCTTCTTGCGGACCGCCTCCAGGATGATGTTGGCGGCGCGTTCGGGTGTGGTGTTGGCCAGCCGCTTGTCGAACAGGTGGGCCAGCTCGCCGGCGTCCACGTCGCCGGAGGCGGTGGCGTTGCGGGCGATCGCGGTCTTGATGCCGCCGGGATGGACGGTGGTCACCGCGACCGGGTGCTTGTTGACCTTCATCTCCTGGTGCAGCGCCTCGGTGAAGCCGCGGACGGCGAACTTGGCCGCGTTGTACGCCGACTGGCCGGGCACCGAGAAGATGCCGAACAGGCTGGAGACGTTGACGACGTGGCCGTCGCCGGAGTCGATCAGATGCGGCAGGAAGGCCTTGGTGCCGTTGACGACGCCCCAGAAGTCGACGTCGATAACCCGCTCGATGTCCTTGAACTCGCAGATCTCGATGTCGCCGGTGTGCGCGATGCCGGCGTTGTTGTAGATCTGGTTGACCTTGCCGAAATGCTCCTTCACCTCGTCGGCGTAGAGCAGGAACGCCTCGCGCTCGGTGACGTCGAGCCGGTCGGCCTTGACCTCGACACCCATCGCCCGGAGCCGCTGTTCGGTGACGGCGAGACCTTCGGTGTCGACGTCGCTGATGGCCAGCTTGGCTCCCGACCGGCCCAGCGCGACGGCCAGCGCCTGCCCGATACCCGATCCGGCGCCGGTGACGACGCAGACTTTTCCGGCGAAGCCCTTCATTGGCACACTCCTCTGGTTCGACCCGCGCCGAGTTTAGTCAGTACCAGCGGTACCGCCGAATAGTGGGGTCCGTCACCGTGCCGATCTGATCAGCGCTCGTCGCGAAAGCCACTGGGACAACGTCGCAGCCGACGCTGAGCAGTCGGTTTGGGGTAACGCGGCCGGTCCTGCCTACGATGACCACGTTATGAAGCGACACCACACCGCGACGCTGGCGTCGATCCTGGTATCCGCCGCGGCGACGGCCGGACTGCTCGCCGGGGCCGCGCCCGCACAGGCCGACCCGAAAACCGACCAGTTCGTCAACGACCTGTCCAGCATCGGCCTGGCCGGTATCGACCCGGGCACGGCGGCCTCGCTGGGGCAGCAGGTGTGCCCGATGCTCGCGCAGCCTGGCCAGGACATCGCCGACGTCGCGGCCAAGGTCGCCGACGAGGTGGGCCGCCCGCTGGGTCCGGCGACCATGTTCACCGGGCTGGCGATCCAGATCTTCTGCCCGGGTGCGGTCGCCTCGCTGGCCAACGGTCAGTCGCCCATCCCGCTGCCCGGGATTCCCGCGCTGAACCTGTTCGGCAACTGACCACGTCTTAACCGATCTGTTCAGTGTCCGCGGCGAGTTCTACTCGCACGACGACGCAGCGACGGCTGAACAGATGCTGGGGCCGCCCCGGCGACTGCGCTCAGCCGAACGCCTCGTCGAGAATCTCCTGGGTCTCCACCGCGTGGACCTTCGAGGAGCCCGATGACGGCGCGCTCATCGCCCGCCGCGAGATCCGCTTGATCCCGGTCAGCTTGTCGGGCAGCAGCTCGGGCAGCGCCAGACCGAACGTCGGCCACGCACCCTGGTTGGCCGGCTCCTCCTGCACCCAGAAGTACTCCGTGACGTTCGGGTAATCGCCCAGCGTGCGACCCAGCCGGCGCGGCGGCAGCGGATAGAGCTGCTCGATCCGCACGATCGCGACGTCGTCGCGCTTGTCCTTCTGCTTGCGCGCCAACAGGTCGTAGTAGATCTTCCCGCTGCACAGCAGCACCCGGGTGACCTTGCCGCGGTCGCCCATGCCGAGCTCGTAGGTGGGCTCCTCGAGCACCGAGCGGAACTTCTGCTCGGTGAAGTCCTTGATGTCGCTGACCGCGGCCTTGTTGCGCAGCATCGACTTCGGGGTGAACACGACCAGCGGACGGTGGATGCCGTCGAGGGAGTGCCGGCGCAGCAGGTGGAAGTAGTTGGCCGGTGTCGATGGCTGGGCCACCGTCATCGAGCCCTCCGCGCACAGCTGCAGGAAGCGTTCGATGCGTCCGGAGGTGTGGTCCGGTCCCTGCCCCTCGTGGCCGTGCGGCAGCAGCAGCACCACATCCGAGGTCTGGCCCCACTTGGCCTCGCCGGAGCTGACGAATTCGTCGATCACCGACTGCGCGCCGTTGAGGAAGTCGCCGAACTGGGCCTCCCACAACACCATTGCCTCGGGGTTGCCCACCGAGTAGCCGTACTCGAACCCGACGGCGGCGAACTCCGACAGCGGCGAGTCGTACACCATGAACTTGCCGCCGGTGGGGGTGCCGTCCTCGTTGGTGGCCAGCAGGGCCAGCGGGGTGAACACCTCGCCGGTGCGGCGGTCAATGATCACCGAATGCCGTTGCGTGAAGGTGCCGCGGCGGGTGTCCTGACCCGACAGCCGGATCAACTTCCCTTCGGAGACAAGGGATCCCAGCGCCAGCAGCTCGGCGAGCGCCCAGTCGACCTTGCCCTCGTAGGCCATCTCGCGGCGCTTGTCGAGCACCGGCTGGACCCGCGGGTGCACCGTGAAGCCCTCGGGCAGCGCCAGGTGCGCGTCACCGATGCGGGCCAGCAGGGCCTTGTCGACGCTGGTCGTCATGCCCTTCGGGATCACCTGGTCGGACTCGACGGACTCGCTGGGCTCGGGCTGGTACTTCTCCAGGTCCCGCACCTCGTTGAAGACGCGTTCCAGCTGGCCCTGGTAGTCGCGCAGGGCGTCCTCGGCTTCCTTCATCGAGATGTCGCCGCGGCCGATCAGCGACTCGGTGTAGCTCTTTCGGACGCCGCGCTTGTGGTCGATCACGTCGTACATCGCCGGCTGTGTCATCGACGGGTCGTCGCCCTCGTTGTGCCCGCGGCGGCGGTAGCACAGCATGTCGATGACGACGTCCTTCTTGAACTTCTGACGGAAGTCGACGGCGAGTTTGGCCACCCAGACGCACGCCTCCGGATCGTCTCCGTTGACGTGGAAGATCGGCGCCCCAACCATTTTCGCGACGTCGGTGCAGTATTCGCTGGACCGCGAGTGCTCGGGGGAGGTGGTGAAGCCGACCTGGTTGTTGACGATCATGTGGACGGTGCCGCCGACGCGGTAGCCGCGCAGCAGGGACAGGTTCAGCGTCTCGGCGACCACGCCCTGCCCGGCGAACGCGGCGTCGCCGTGCAGCATCAGCGGCACGACGGAGAACCCGTCGGCGGTGTCGCCCTTGTCCAGGATGTCCTGCTTGGCGCGCACCAGGCCCTCGAGCACCGGGTCGACGGCCTCGAGGTGGCTCGGGTTGGCGGTCAGCGAGACCTGAATGTCGTTGTCGCCGAACATCTGGATGTAGTCGCCCGACGCCCCGAGGTGGTACTTCACGTCGCCGGAACCGTGCGCCTGCGACGGGTTCAGGTTGCCCTCGAACTCGTTGAAGATCTGCGCGTACGGTTTGCCGACGATGTTGGCCAGCACGTTGAGCCGGCCGCGGTGCGGCATGGCGATGACCACCTCGTCGAGGCCGTGCTCGGCGCACTGGTCGATCGCGGCGTCCATCATCGGAATGATGGTCTCGGCGCCTTCGAGTGAAAACCGTTTCTGCCCAACGTATTTGGTCTGCAGGAAGGTCTCGAACGCCTCGGCGGCGTTGAGCTTGCTTAGGATGTACTTCTGTTGGGCGACGGTCGGCTTCTCGTGCCGGACCTCGATGCGCTCCTGCAGCCACTGCTGCTGCTCGGGTTCGAGGATGTGGGTGTACTCCACGCCGATGTGGCGGCAGTACGCGTCGCGCAGCACCGAGAGCACGTCGCGCAGCTTCTTGTACTCCTTGCCGGCGAACCCGTCGACTTTGAACACGCGGTCCAGGTCCCACAGCGTCAGCCCGTGGGTCAGCACGTCGAGGTCCGGGTGCATGCGGAAGCGGCTCTTGTCCAGGCGCAGCGGGTCGATGTCGGCCATCAGATGCCCGCGGTTGCGGTACGCCGCGATCAACTCCATGACGCGCGCGTTCTTGTCGGCGATCGAGTCCGGGTTGTCGGTGCGCCAGCGCACCGGCTCGTAGGGGATGCCGAGTTCGAAGAAGATCTCGTCGTAGAACTCGTCGTCGAGCAGCAGATGGTGGATGGTGCGCAGGAAGTCGCCGGATTCGGCGCCCTGGATGATGCGGTGGTCGTAGGTCGAGGTCAGGGTGATCAGCTTGCCGATGCCCAGTTCGGCGATGCGCTCCTCGCTGGCGCCCTGGAACTCGGCCGGGTACTCCATGGCGCCCGCGCCGATGATGGCGCCCTGACCGGCCATCAGCCGCGGCACCGAGTGCACGGTGCCCAGCGTGCCCGGGTTGGTGAGCGAGATCGTCACGCCGGCGAAGTCCTCGGCGGTCAGCTTGCCGTCGCGGGCGCGTCGCACGATGTCCTCGTAGGCCGCGATGAACTGGCCGAAAGACATCGTCTCGCAGCCCTTGATGGCCGCGACCACCAGCGAACGCTTACCGTCCTTGCCCTGCAGGTCGATTGCCAGCCCCAGGTTGGTGTGCTCGGGGGTGACGACGTTGGGCTTGCCGTCGATCTCGGCGAAGTGCCGGTTCATGTTGGGGAAGCTCTTGACGGCCTGCACGATCGCGTACCCCAGCAGGTGGGTGAAGCTGACCTTGCCGCCGCGGGTGCGCTTGAGGTGGTTGTTGACGACGATGCGGTTGTCGATCATCAACTTGGCCGGGATGGCACGCACGCTGGTGGCGGTGGGCACGTCCAGCGACGCGTCCATGTTCTTGACGATCGCGGCGGCGGCCCCGCGCAAGACCTGCGTTTCGTCGCCGGATGCCGCGGCGACGGGGGCCGGGGCGGGTTTGGCCGCGGCCGGCGCCGTGGTCGGCGCATCGGCCGGTGCGGGCGCCGGTTTGGCGGGCTCGGCCGGTTTGGTGGGCTCGGCCGGTTTGGATGGTGCGGCCGGTTTGGATGGCGCGGCGGGCGCGGCAGGTGCGGCCGCCTTGGCCGGCGCGGCGACCTCGCCGTTGGCGGGGGATGAGGCGTCGGTGGTCGGCTCGGGGTTGTAGTCGACCAGGAACTCGTGCCAGCTCGGGTCTACGGAAGACGGATCGTCACGGAACTTCCGGTACATCTCCTCGACCAGCCATTCGTTCTGGCCGAAGGGTGAAGTGGTACTGCTCACGGCAGTTGCTCGCCTCGATTCATCGTCTGCGTCGGGCTGGTCTGGGGTTTTTCCGCCGCACTAAAGGCTAGCGCTTCGGCAGTGGGTCAGACCACGTAAGCAGGGTGAATCCGGGATAAGTCACAGATCGTCGACGGGGGGCGGACGGCCTCAGTTGCCGTCGCCGTCGCCGACCGCAGGCAGCACCCGCAGCGTCGTTCCCGGCCAGCGCGCCGGGGCGGTCCCGAACGCCTGGCGGGCGTTCTGGACGATGCGCTTGCTCATCATGTGGTTGCCGACCGCGCCGACGACGGCCCCGATGCCGACGGGCAAGACCTTGCCGGCCACCATGGCGCTCTTCTTGAGCGTGTACTTCTTCAGGAAGTAGCGCATCAGCTTGCCGTTGACCTCCGCCAGCGCCGGCACCGGCACGGTGCTGGCGGCCCCTTCGGACAGCCACGCCCCGTTGGTGCGGCCGCCGCCGAGCAGCCGGGCCACCGCGTGCTTGCCGTCGTCGCCGGCCAGCGCGCCGAGGACCACCATGCGGCGCCGTTCCCGGTCGGTGACGGAGATGCCGTGCACCTCGGCGACCGCCAGGACGAACACCGCCGTCGTCTCGAGGAACAGCGCGGTCTCGGCGGCCACCATGGACACCGCGATCATGGTTCCGACGCCGGGTACCAGGGCGGCCGAGCCGACGGCCGCGCCGCTGGCCGTCGCCGCCGCCAGGTAGTGCTTCTCCAGCTTGGTGACCATCTCCGCGGGGGAGGCGTCGGGGAACTTGCGCCGCAGCCGCTCCACATAGGCGTGGATGGCGGGGGCCTGGACCCGGGCGCCCGTCTCGATCAGGTTGGACAGCACCCGCGCCGACGCTCCGGCGTCCTCGCCGATCGTGGCGGGCGGATTCGGTTCCGCCGACTTCCTGCGACCTAAGCCCATGAGTTTGTCTCCATCCCGGACGATGCCAGTACCGCGGCGCTTGTTGTCGAGGCTAATCCTCGTGCGTCCTTGTACAACGAACGGTGACCGGGATCGGTGCCCGGGAGGCGGGGCGGTCGGCTGTCGGACGGATCGGATGGAATAGTCGAACGGGATCGGTCGGAGGGGTACGGCATCGTTCGCAACAGGGTCGGAGTAAGGGTCGCGATATGAGTTCGTCGAAGCGGAGGCGCCCGGCCGCGCCGGACCGCGTGCCCGCGCGCGACCGTGGCGGCCGGGGTCCCGGTGCCCCGCCGCGCAACCCGAGGGGCCGCGGCCCGCGTCGGCCGGCGTCGCTCGCGTCGGCGCCGATCACGCGCTCGGCGCCGCCGGCCTCACCCAACCCGTGGAACGCGCTGTGGGCCATGATGGTGGGCTTCTTCATGATCCTGGTCGACTCGACGATCGTCGCGGTCGCCAACCCCAGCATCATGGAGAAGCTGCAGACCGACTACAACGCCGTCATCTGGGTCACCAGCGCCTACCTGCTGGCCTATGCCGTGCCGCTGCTGGTCGCGGGCCGGCTCGGCGACCAGTTCGGCCCGAAGAACCTGTACCTGATCGGCTTGTCCGTCTTCACCGTGGCCTCGCTGTGGTGCGGGCTGGCCGGGTCCATCGAGACGTTGATCGCGGCCCGCGTGGTGCAGGGGCTGGGCGCGGCGCTGCTGACGCCGCAGACGCTGTCGACGATCACCCGGATCTTCCCGCCCGAACGACGCGGCGCCGCGATGAGCCTGTGGGGCGCCACGGCCGGCGTCGCCACCCTGGTCGGACCGCTGGCCGGCGGCATCCTGGTCGACCACCTCGGCTGGCAGTGGATCTTCATCGTCAACGTGCCGATCGGCATCATCGGTCTGGCTCTGGGTTACTGGTTGATCCCGGTGCTGCCGACCAACCGGCACCGGTTCGACATTCTGGGCGTGGTGCTGTCGGGTGCGGCGATGTTCCTGGTCGTCTTCGGCCTGCAGGAAGGTGAGGCGCACAGCTGGCCGTGGTGGATCTGGCTGACGATCGCCGCCGGCGTGGTCCTGATGGCGGTGTTCGTCTACTGGCAGTCGGTCAACCGCAACGAACCGCTGGTCCCGCTCGGCATCTTCAAGGACCGCGACTTCAGTCTGGCCAACGTGGGCGTCGCGGTCATCGGGTTCGTCGTGACCGCGATGATCGTGCCGGTCATGTTCTACGCGCAGGTCGTCAGCGGACTGACCCCGACCCGTTCGGCGCTGCTGACCGCGCCGATGGCGGTGATGTCCGGCGCGCTGGCCCCGTTGGTCGGCAAGATCGTCGACCGTGCCCAGCCCAGCGCGGTGATCGGGTTCGGGTTCTCGGTGCTGGCAATCGGCGTGACATGGCTGTCCTGGGCGATGGCTCCGGCGACGCCGATCTGGCGGCTGTTGCTGCCGTTCCTGTTCCTCGGGGTCGGGATGGCGTTCATCTGGGCGCCGTTGGCGGCGACCGCGACGCGCAACCTGCCGCCGCAACTGGCCGGCGCCGGCTCCGGGGTGTACAACGCCACCCGGCAGGTCGGCTCGGTGCTCGGCAGTGCCGGCATCGCGGCGTTCATGACGTCGCGGATCAGTGCCGAGATGCCCGGTGCGGCGGCGCGCCCGCCGGGCCAGGCGACGGCGTTGCAGCTGCCCGAGTTCCTGCGCGAGCCGTTCTCCGCGGCCCTGTCGCAGTCGATGCTGTTGCCGGCGTTCGTCGCACTGTTCGGCATCGTGGCGGCGATGTTCATGGTCGGCATGGTGCGCACACCCGCCCCGCGCGCCGACGACGGCGGTGACGC
>CAZTAA010000015.1:18000-63193 GCA_964611465.1 uncultured Mycobacterium sp.
TCATGGTCGGCATGGTGCGCACACCCGCCCCGCGCGCCGACGACGGCGGTGACGCCGACGACCAAGCCGGTTACGACATCGACCTCGACGAGGACTTCGATCGCGATTTCGATTCGGCCGGTGCGTATTCCGGCGCGTCGGCGGCCGCCCGGCGTCCCGCGGGATACGTGGACGACGACGAAGACGGTTACGTCGAGTACCTGATCGAGCCGCCCAGGCCGGAGCCGGCCGCGGCGGAGCCGGAGCCCGAACCCGTGCCGGAGTGGCGCGACGATACTAGCGACGGATGGCAGAAACTCGTCGAAGACCGGGCCGAGCCCGACATCTGGGTACGGCAACTGATCACCGAACCGATCCCCGTGCCGCCCGAGCCCGCGGCCGTCCCGGTGTCCGCGACCGAACCGGTGCGGGACGAACCGCCGGCCCGGCACCGCCTGTCCGACGCGGGTCTCGACGCGGAGGCGCGCGCGGGCCGGCACCGCCGTGCCGGTTTCGACGACGCGACCGGCCCGGGCGCCGGGTCCTGACGTCGAAACGTCACCGTGGTGCGGTTGCGCCTCCGGTCAGCGTGAGAAACGCACCGAGGTCGATCAGGCCCCCCGGGCTGCCCGGCAGATAGTCGGTGAGCACGTCGGAGCACACCACCACCGCCGCGTACTGGGCGCGGCTGACGGCGACGTTGAGCCGATTCCTGTTGAGCAGGAAGGAGATTCCGCGCGGCACGTCATCGATCGAGGACGCGGTCATCGAGAAGAACACCACCGGCGCCTGCTGGCCCTGGAACTTGTCCACGGTGCCGGCCCGCAGTGCGGTCAGCCCGGCCGCGTCGAGACACTTCCGCAGCAGCGTCACCTGCGCGTTGTAGGGCGTGACGACCAGCATGTCGGCGGCCCGCAACGGGTTGGTGACGCCGTGCTCGTCGGTCCAGTCCCGGCCCAGCAGGCGACGAGCCTCGGCGACGATCGCCTGCGCCTCTTCGATGCTGTCGACCGAATTGCCGCGATGCGGGATCGGCAGCAACCGGACGCCCGGTGCACAGTCGGCGAGACGGCGTGCGGCCGTTACCCTTTCGTCGGACCGCAGCCGTCCGTCATAGGACAGCCGGGACACCGCCGCACACACCGCCGGATGCATCCGGTAACTGCGGTCCAGGAAGTAACCGCGTTCCGGCGGCAGCGTGTGGCCGCCCTCGATCAGCCAGCCGAGCGCGGACTCGTTCACCGGCTCCGGATGGGTGCCCTGACTGACCTGGGGCAGCTGTTGCGGATCGCCGAGCAGCAGCAGATTGCGCGCGCTCGCGGCGACCGCGATGGTGTTGGCCAGGTTGAACTGTCCGGCTTCCTCGATCACCAGCAGATCCAGGCTGCCGGGCGGAACCCGTTGCGGGTTGGCGAAATCCCATGCGGTGCCGCCGATCACGCAGCCGGGGTTGTCGGCGAGGAACGACGGGTAGGCGTCGATGCCGATCTCCTGCCAGGGCGCGGCGTGAGACTTGTTGTCCTTCTTGGCGATTCGCTGTGGGTCCACCCCGGCCTCGACGAGTTCGGTGAACAGGTTCTCCACCACGGCGTGCGACTGGGCCACCACGCCGACCCGCCAGCCCTGCTCGTCGACCAGTCGGGCGACCACCCGGGCCGCGGTGTGGGTCTTTCCGGTGCCCGGCGGCCCGTGCACGGCGAGGTAGGACGAGTCGAGGTCGGTCACGGCGGCCGTGATGTCGTCGACGCAGGAGTCGGACCGGGGCGGCCCGGCGCCGGACCGGGTGCGCGGCGCGCGGCGCAGCAGGATGTCGATGAGCGCGGTCCGCGGCAGCACGGGCAGGGCCGCGCCGATGTCACGGGCGGCCGCGTCGATGGCGGTGCGTAACACCTTGTCGGACAACGGCGCCCCAGGTGTCAGCGCGAACGGCAGCTGGTCGAAGGTGCCGCCGTTCTTCGGTTCCCGCTCGCTGATGACGAGCGTCGACGGGGCTTCGGCGTTGTCGCACTCGGTGACGGTGACGCCGCCGGCGGCCCGCCGGTCCGGGTCGTCGGACAACCCGGTCGGTGACGGCGGTTCGTAGAGCGCGTACATGTCGCGGCTGACACCACCGGCCGCGAAGGACCCGGTGAGCTCGACGGTCCGGCGCTGCTTGCGGGCCCTCGGCGGGACATGCCAGTCCTCGAGCACCTTGGCGCTGTCGACGAGGAAGACGTCCGTCTGGTCGCCCCACTCGTCCACCGGATTGTTCAGCCGGTCGAAGTGCGCCCACCAGAACGGCTTGTTCTCGCGCTGGTGAAACCCGCGGGCGGCGGCGATCATCGCGACGGCGCGCTGTTCGGCTGTGCGCGAACCCAATTCGTCACCGACGAAGGCCGTCAGCGTGTGCTCCAGCGGGTCGTCGAGGTCGATGTCGCCGGTGTCCCGGCCGGGCACCGGCTGGGTGCTCATCGGCACCACCCCGGCCTGGTAGGCCTGGATCAGCAGCCAGTCCCGCAGCTGCCGGGTCGACCGGCAGTCATAGCGGTTGTACTCCGCGATCTGCTCGAGCAGCGTGCCGGCGTCGTCGCAACGGCCGTCGTCGCGCAGCTCGCAGTACCGGGCGTACTGGGTGATCGAATCGGCGGCGGTGGTGACGTCACCCGTGCGCCGGTCCTTGCCCATGTACAGGGGTTCCAGCGACTTGAGGCTGTAGTTCTCGGTGCCCACCCGAATGCTCTTGCGCACCAACGGGTAGAGGTCGACCAGCACGCCGTTGCGCAGCAGGTCGTCGACGTCGTCCTCGCCCACGCCGTAGCGGCCGGCGAGCCGCAGCAGCGCGGTCTTCTCGTACGGCGCGTAGTGGTAGATGTGCATTCTCGGATATCGCTGCCGCCGGGTGCGAACCATCTTCAGGAACTTCTGCAGGGCGCGGCGCTCCTCGGCGCGGTCGTGCGCCCACAGCGGTTGGAATCCGTCGTTGTGGTCGAGCACGCCGAACAGGTATTCCAGACCCCAGTCGCGGCCGTCGGCGGTCCACAGCGGATCACCTTCGAAGTCGAAGAACAGATCGCCGCGGTCCGGGTCGGGCAACAGCGTCAACGGCTGCGGGTCGGCGATCTGGTACGGCGGCCGGTCGTCCTCGCGGTCCTGCACCTGCAGCCGGGCCTGCTCGGTCAGGGCGGTGACGGTGCGGGCCGGCAGGTCGGCGACCGGTCCGTGGTGGGCGGCCAACTCCGCGGTGGTGGTGATGCCGGCCTCGATCAGCCGGGCGCGCTGGGTCAGCCGCATGCCGGCCACCCGCAGCAGGTCGTCGGTTTCGCGGACCATGAGCTCACATTCGGGGCAGCGGAAGCAGGCCCGGACGGCCTCGTCGGCCCAGCGCACCGCCGTGCCCGCGGCGTGATGCCCGTCGAGCAGGCGTTCCAGCGCGGCCCGGCGCCGCCGGTACACCGGCACGATCTCGTCCACCCGGTAGCGGGGCGCCGCCCCGTCGCCCAGCACCAGTTCGGCCTCGTCGGCCACCGGGACTCCCGCCGCCGCCAGCGCGTCGGCGTACGCCGCGAGCTGCAGCAGGGCCTCCACCTTGGCGGACCGGGCCAGCTTGGTGTCGCTGACCCGGTAACGGCTCTCTTCGAGCGTCAGGAAGTCCGCGAAGCCGACGAACCGGCCGTCGAACATGGCCGGCTGGTAGATCAACGGCGCCCGGTCGGCGACGGCCCGTGCGGTGGCCTCGGCGGCCGCCGTCAGGCTCGCGGTTGTGTAGGGCGCCATCGGCCGGCCGATGACCACGACAGCGGCGTCGGGCGCGCGTTCGCGCAGTTGGTCGAGGTGGCGCTGCTCGTGTTCGTCGCCGAGGGCGGCGGTGCGGGCCAGCAGCGCGTCGTCGTCGGTGACGGCCGGGCCGCGCCCGAGCTTCGCGTCGAAAAACCGCAGCAGCGCGTATTCACACCGGGCGGCGGCGGCCAGATCGGAGGCGCTGTAGACCACGCGATCATCGACGATGAACACAGCAGCAACTGTAGGGGTTCGGTTCCAGTGATTTCGGTGCGATAACCGTCGGTCAGCGACGGTTATCGCACCGAAATCACTGTCAGCCGGCGTTGCCGATCAACTCGACGCCGTTGCCGTTCCAGCGGAACTTGACGACGCTGTCCAGGCCGAGGGTGTTGGTGTACTTCAGTGCGACGGTGTCCCCGGTGCTCTGCGCCGCGTCGATGCCGTTGAAGCCGAACGTGTCCGGCACGCCCGTCGGGATGAACTTGCCCTGGTGGAACAGCACCGCGCGGGTGTTCGGGTCCGGCGCGTTGGTGTTGGCCTTGACGATCACCGCCGACAGCGGGGCGCACTCGTTGTAGTTGCCGGCGATCGGTTCGGTGTTCCAGGGCTGCCCGCTGCGCGGATCCTTGGGCAGTTCCGAGATCGCGCGCGCGATTGTGGGTGCGGCCAGGTTGACCGCGCACGGGTCCGGCGGCGGCGGTGTCGTGCTGGTCGGCGGCGGCGGCGGGGGGGTTGTGCTGGTCGTGGTGACCGTGACGGGATCCGGCGTCTTGGAGACCGTCGAGTCACCCGATCCGCAGGCGGTCAGCACGACGAGCAGCGTCGCGGCGACCGCGGCGCGGGCGCCGGGGGTCCACATCGGCGACATCCACATTCGCGCCAGGCTACCGGCCGGGCGGGTGGCGACCGGGCAGGCGGGGCCGCTCCGGCGCATTAGACTGCCATCCGATGACAACTGCCGACCCGGCCGACCCGGGCCTTCCCGACGACGCCCCGGCGACGTTCGCCGACCTGCACATTCACCCGGATGTGCTGCAGGCCGTCGCCGATGTCGGCTACGAGGTGCCGTCCCCGATCCAGGCGGCCACCATCCCGGCCTTGCTGGCCGGATCCGACGTCGTCGGCCTGGCCCAGACCGGGACCGGGAAGACCGCGGCCTTCGCGATCCCGATCCTGTCCAAGATCGACGTCGAGTCCAAGGCCACCCAGGCGCTGGTGCTGGCGCCCACCCGCGAGTTGGCATTGCAGGTGGCCGAGGCGTTCAGCCGGTACGCCTCGCGGCTGCCGCAGCTGACGGTGCTGCCGATCTACGGCGGCTCGTCCTACGGCCCGCAGCTGGCCGGGCTCAAGCGCGGCGCGCAGATCGTGGTCGGCACCCCCGGCCGGGTCATCGACCATCTGGAGAAGGGCCGCCTGGACCTGTCGCACCTGGACTACCTGGTGCTCGACGAGGCCGACGAGATGCTGCAGATGGGCTTCGCCGAGGACGTCGAACGCATCCTGGCCGATACACCCGAGTACAAGCAGACCGCGCTGTTCTCGGCGACCATGCCGCCGGCCATCCGCAAGATCACCAGCAAGTACCTGCACGACCCGGTCGAGGTCACCGTCGAGGCGAAAACCGCGACGGCGGAGAACATTTCGCAGCGCTTCATCCAGGTCGCCGGACCGCGCAAGCTGGACGCGCTGACCCGGGTGCTCGAGGTCGAACCGTTCGACGCGATGATCGTGTTCGTCCGCACCAAGCAGGCCACCGAGGAGGTGGCCGAAAGACTGCGCGCCCGAGGGTTTTCCGCGGCGGCGATCAACGGCGACATCCCTCAGGCGGTGCGGGAGCGGACCATCACCGCGCTGAAGGACGGAAATCTCGACATCCTGATCGCCACCGACGTGGCCGCGCGCGGTCTGGACGTCGAACGCATCAGCCACGTCGTCAACTACGACATCCCGCATGACACCGAGTCCTATGTGCACCGGATCGGCCGCACCGGCCGGGCCGGCCGCTCCGGGTCGGCGCTGCTGTTCGTCACGCCGCGGGAACGTCACCTGCTCAAGTCCATCGAGCGGCACACCCGCTCGAAGCTGGTCGAGGCAGAGTTGCCCACCGTCGACGACGTCAACGAGCAGCGCGTGGCGAAGTTCCGCGATTCGATTACCGCTGCCCTCGGGGCGCCGGGCCTGGAATTGTTCCGCCGGATGATCGAGGATTACGAGCGCGACAACGACGTCCCGATGGCGGACATCGCCGCCGCGCTGGCGCTGCAGTCGCGGGACGGCGCGGAGTTTCTGATGGCGCCCGAACCGCCGCCCGAGAAGCGGCACCGGGAAGACCGGCCGGCCAAGGGCGAGCGTCCTACCCGGCGCCGAGACGGCGAATTCGCCACGTACCGCATCGATGTCGGCAAGCAGCACAAGGTGATGCCCGGCGCGATCGTGGGCGCGATCGCCAACGAGGGCGGTCTGCATCGCAGCGATTTCGGGCACATCAGCATCCGCAACGACTTCTCGTTGGTGGAGTTGCCGCCGCAGTTGTCCCGCGACACGCTGAAAGCCCTGGAGAAGACACGGATTCAGGGCATGCCGATCAACCTGCGGCTGGACCGGGGCCCGGCATCCCGCGGCGGCCGGGACGGCGGCGGGCATGACAAGCGGGACAAGCCGCCGTTCAAGAAGAAGCACCGCAAGTCGCAATGACGCTGCTGTGATGACCGTGTCGCGGGCGCTCGAGCGCGGCGGAGCGGAACGAGTCGGCGGGGCCAACCGGGTGGCGGCGCTGACCGGGATCCGCGCGGTGGCCGCCCTGCTGGTGGTGGCCACCCACGCGGCCTACACCACCGGAAAATATCCGCGCGGCTATGTCGGACTTGTGTACTCGCGCTTGGAGATCGGGGTGCCGATCTTCTTCGTCCTGTCCGGGTTCCTGTTGTTCCGGCCGTGGGTCAAGTCGGCTATGACCGGTGGTCCGCCCCCGTCATTGCGCCGGTACGCCCGGCACCGGGTCCGGCGCATCATGCCGGCGTACGTCGTCACGGTGCTGGCCGCCTACCTGCTCTACCACTTCCGCACCGCCGGGCCGAACCCCGGACACACCTGGATCGGATTGCTGCGCAACCTCACTCTGACCCAGCTGTACACCGACGGGTACAACTACGCGTATCTGCACCAGGGCCTGACCCAGATGTGGAGCCTGGCCGTCGAGGTGTCCTTCTACGTCGCGCTGCCCGCGCTGGCGTACCTGCTGCTGGTGTGGGTGTGCCGGCGGTCGTGGCGGCCGTGGCTGCTGCTGACGGCCATCGGGGCGCTCGGACTCGTGAGCCCGGCGTGGCTGGTGTTGGTGCACAACACCGATCTGCTGCCCGACGGCGCCCGGCTGTGGCTGCCCACCTATCTGCTCTGGTTTCTGGCCGGCATGGCGCTGACGGTGCTGCAGGTGCTCGGTGTGCGGTGTTACGGGTTCGTGGTGCTGCCGGTCGCGGTGGTCAGTTTCCTGGTCGCCGCGACACCGATCGCCGGCGAGCCGACCACCTCACCCACCGGTCTGGCCCAGGCGATCGTCAAGACGGTGTTCTACGCGGTCGTCGCCGCGCTGTTGCTCGCGCCCGCGGCGCTCGGCGACGACGGCTGGTACACCAGGTTTCTGGGCAGCCGGCCGATGGTGTGGCTGGGCGAGATCTCCTACGAGATCTTCCTGGTGCATCTGGTGCTCATGGAGATCGCCATGACCGAGGTGCTGCACAAGCAGGTCTACACGGGTTCCATGCCGGTCCTGTTCGGCGCGACGATGGCGCTGACGATCCCCGTGGCGTGGCTGTTGCACCGTTTCACCCGGGTCCGCTCCGAGTGACGCGCAACTCGTTTCGGCGGGAAAAACCAAGTGGCTCAGGCTGTTTCGTGTCAGGCCGGGGCGACGATCGGGACGAGGAACTCCTCGATCATCGCCCGTTCATCGTCGGCGTCCTGCCCGGGGAACAGCAGCAGTGAGGTCAGCATCCGCACCAGCCAGCGGGCCCTGCGGTCGACGGCCGCGCGGTCGTGCTCCGAACCGCCCAATGAGACGACGAATGCCGAGACCATCGCCTTGATGACGTCCGACTGGTCGGCCACCTCCGCGCCGAGCGGGGCGTCGCTGACGCTGAACCACGACCGCAGAGCCGGGCTGTTGCGCACCAGGGCCAGCGTCGTCACCAGCCCGGTCACCAGCCGGCCCCGGGGGTCATCGATCCCGGCCAGCCTCTCGAGCAGCTGACCGTGCAGACGATGGGCCTCACGGTGGGCGTAGGCGGTGTGCAGGGCCTGCCGGCTGTCGAAGTAGCGGTACAGCGTCGCCCTGGAACAGCCTGCGGCTTCGGCGATCTCGTTCATTCCCACCGACGCGACCGGCCGGTGCGCGAACAGGTCGCCGGCGGCGTCGAGGATCCGCTCGGCGGCCACCTCGGTCCGTTTGGCGGCCAGCCAGTTGTTGCCGGCCATCACTTCACCGTGAACGGCACCGCCAACGGCCTGCGCACGTAGCTGCCACCGGCCCACACGATTCCGGCCTCGTCGATCGTGAAATCCGGGCAGCGGGCCAGCACTTCGGTCAGCGCGACGCGGGACACCATGCGGGCCGCGGCCGCGCCCAGGCAGTGGTGTGCGCCGTGGCTGAAGGTCAGGATGTTGCGCGGCCGGCGCGTTACATCGAGTTCGCCGGCGTCGGGTCCGTACTGCCGTTCGTCGCGGTTGCCCGAACCGTAGAGCAACAGCGCCTTCCGGCCCTTGGGAATCGTGGTGCCCTCGACGGTGACGTCCCGGGTGGTGGTGCGGGCCAGGCCCTGCACCGGTGAGGTCAGCCGCAGGAACTCCTCGATGGCGTCCGTTATCAGTTCCGGATCCTCGATCAGCAGGCGGCGCTGGTCCGGGCGCTGGTGCAGCAATTGTACTGTGCCGCCGAGCATTCCGGTGGTGGTGTCGTTGCCGCCGGTGACCATGGTGAAGGTGAACGCCAGGATGGACATCAGGCCGGCGAGGTCACCGTCGGCGCCCATGCCGGCCGAGACCAGGTGCGAGATGGTGTCGTCCTCGGGTTCGGTGCGGCGCCGTTCGACCAGCGCGGTGAAGTAGGCCATCATCTCGCCGAGGGCGTCGCCGATAGTGCCCAGGGCCCCGCCGACGCCGCCCTCGGTGGTGTTGGCGGCGACGATGGCATCGGTCCAGCCGTCGAACTTGCCCTGGTCCTGTTCGGGGACGCCGAGGTAGTGCGCCACCACCATGGACGGCAGCGGTTTGAACAGTTCGGCGACGATGTCGCCGCCGCCGTTGGCGCGCAGCTTCTCGATGCGCTCGACGACGAACTCACGCACCTTCGGTTCCACGGCTTCCACCTGCCGGGGGGTGAACCCGCGGGAGACCAGCTTGCGGAACTCGGTGTGCCCCGGCGGATCCTGCATCACCATCGGCGGGTTGTCCTGCATCCCAATTATTTCCAGCTCGCCGTAGGTGACGGTGAGGCCCTGGGCCGAGGAGAACACCTCGTGGTTGCGCGCGGCGGACCAGATGTCGGCGTGCCGCGACAGCACGTAGTAGTCGTGCTCCGGGTTGGACGCGGGAACGACGTGGTGGACCGGGTCGTGGTCGCGCAGGGCCCGGTACATCGGCCACGGATCGGCCCAGGTGTCGGCCTCGCAGAGTTTGAAGCGCGGCTCGACCGGGTGAGACATTGTCGCAGTCATGTCTTATGAATACGACACATGGCGGCGTGTGTCAACCATGTGCTCGCCGGCCTACAGCACCGCACCCGGGTTGAGGATGCCGTCGGGGTCCAGCGCCGCCTTGATCCGCCGGTTCAGCTCGAGCGCGTCGGGCCCCAGGTAATCGGCCAGCCACGGCTTCTTGAGCCGGCCCACCCCGTGCTCGCCGGTGATGGTTCCGCCCAGCGATATGGCCAGGTCCATGATGTCGCCGAAGGTCTTCTCGGCGCGCCGGGTCATCTCGGCGTCAGAGGGGTCGTAGACGATCAGCGGGTGGGTGTTGCCGTCGCCGGCATGCGCGATCACCGAGATCATCAGCCCGTTGTCGGCCGCCATCTTCTCGATGCCGGCCACCAGATCGGCCAGCGCGGCCAGCGGCACCCCGACGTCTTCGAGCAGCAGTGACCCCTTGGCCTCGACGGCCGGGATTGCGAACCGCCGGGCCGCCACGAACGCCTCGCCCTCGTTCGGGTCGGACGTCGAAAACACCTCTGTGGCACCGCATTCGGCGAACACCGTGGCCATGAACTCGGCGTCCTCGGCACCGGCCGGGCCCCGGTCGTCGGAGGCGGCGACCATGATCGCCGCCGCGGTGCGGTCCAGGCCCATCCGCAGCTGGTCCTCGACGGCGTTGATCGCCACGACGTCCATGAACTCCAGCATCGCCGGCCGGATCCGCGCGGTGATCGCGGTGACGGCGTCGCACGCCCCGGTGACCGTCGGGAACGTCGCGACGACGGTGCACGACGGGTGTTGCGGAGGGAGCAGGCGCAGCGTCACCTCGGTGATCACGCCGAGGGTGCCCTCGCTGCCCACGAACAATTTGGTCAGACTCAGCCCGGCGACGTCCTTCAGGCGCGGACCGCCGAGCCGGACCGCGGTGCCGTCGGCCAGCACCACCTGCAGACCCAGCACGTAGTCGGTGGTGACGCCGTACTTCACGCAGCACAGTCCGCCGGCGTTGGTGGCGATGTTGCCGCCGATGCTGCAGATCTCGAACGACGACGGGTCCGGCGGGTACCAGAGTCCGTGGTCGGCGACGGCCTTCTTGACTTCGGCGTTGAGCAGGCCCGGCTGGACGACGGCGGTGCGGGTGACCGGGTCGACGGTGATGTCGCGCATTCGTTCGGTGGACAGCACGATGCCGCCGTCGACGGCGGTGGCCCCGCCGGACAGCCCCGTCCCCATACCGCGCGGCACCACCGGGATCCGGTTGGCTGTGGCCCAGCGCAGCACCGTCTGCACGTCCTCGGTACAGGTCGGGCGCACCACCGCCAGTGGGGTGCCGGCCTGCGGATCGGCGGCGCGGTCCTGCCGGTAGCCCGCGACGATGTCCGGGTCGGTGACCACGGTGCCCTCGGGAAGTGCGGCGGTCAGGCCGTCGATCGCTGCGGAAGCCATGCCCTGATCGTACGGACCTAGCCCGGCGGCAGGCGGCGTTGTCGAAAAGGCAACGGCGCCAAGGCATGCGGGACGATCACGACGGCGCGTCGTCGAGGCGGTGCAGCGACGGCAGAAACAGTGCGATGACTCCGATGAACAGCATCGGCAGCGACAGCGCCAGGAAGGTGCTCTGCAGTCCGGCCGAGTCGGCCAGCGGCCCGGCCAGGATCAGGCCCAGCGGGCCGGCCGCGTAGGCCAGCGAGCCCATCACGCCGACCACCCGGCCGCGCAGGTGCTGCGGGGCGCGGGTCTGCATGACGTAGTTGTAGATCGGCGCGATGGGGCCGTAGACCAGGCCGACGACGGTGCACAGCACCAGGATCAGCGGCAGCGGCGGCAGGAACGCGATGACGGTCATCGCGACACCGAGGGTGAGCACCGCGACCAGCATGGTGGTGCGCTTCTTCATCCGGCCGCTCAGGGCGGCGTAGCCCAGCGCGCCGATCAGCCCGCCGACCGACAGTGCCATCAGGACCCAGCCCAGGTGTGCGGGCTCGTTGCGGTCGGTGAAGTACTTGGGGAACAACACGCTTTCCATCGGCATGTACAGGCCGGTGATGGCGAGGTCGATGAACGCCAGCGTGCGGAGCACCTTGTTGTTGCACACGAATCGGATGCCCTCGACGATGCCCGACCAGACACCGTCGGGAAGTTGGGCGTGGTCGGGTCGTCCGGCACCCTCGAGACGAAGCACCCCCAGAAAGCCCACCGCCGTGATCGACAGGCAGAACGCCCCGGCGGTGACCCACATCGTGTTGATTCCGCCGACGGCGGCGATCAGCAGACCGCCGATGCCGGGGCCGATGATGTAGGCCAGGTTGAAGACGGCCTCGTAGACGCTGTTGGCGTGGTCGAGGGTCCAGCCGGCCCGGTTGGCGGCCTCGGGCAGCATCGACTCCCGTGCCGTCATTCCGGCCGGGTCGAACAGCGAACCGAACGCCGCCAGGGTGGCCAGCACCGCGACGTTGATCGCGTCGGCGCCGAAGCCGAGCGCGATGATCGGGACGGCGGCCACCGACATCGCCGAGAGCGCATCGGAGATCATCGACACCCGGCGCCGGCCCAGGTAGTCCACGGCCGTGCCGGCGATGAGGGTCGCGGCCAGCAGCGGCAGTGTCCCGGCCATCGCCACCACGGAGGCGTCCAGGGCCGACCCGGTCAGCTGCAGCACGAGCCACGGGAACGCGACGATCGAGATGCCGTTGCCCGCGCCGGCCATCAGGGCGGCGAACAGGATCAACAAAAGCGGGACGCGTTTGCGGCTGAGCATGGCGGGAGAATCGTAAGCCGCGGGCGGCGCGCGATGGCCGATCCGTCACGATGGAGCCATGCTGCCTCATCCGCGGACCGGCCGGCAGTTCCCGTCGCCGGTGCCGCCGGGGACCGGGTGGCCCGGTGACCCGGCGACCGAGCGCACTCCGGTGGCGCGCGATGCCGCCGCGGTGCGCCGGCTCGCCGCCGCGGCGGATTCGGTGCGTGAGCTCGACGCGGAGATCAGCGTGTGCCGGGCCTGTCCGCGGCTGGTGGCCTGGCGCGAGGAGGTCGCCGTCCTCAAACGCCGCGCCTTCGCCGGTGAGCCGTACTGGGGTCGGCCGGTCCCGGGCTGGGGCGCGGAGCGGCCGCGGGTGCTGGTCCTCGGACTGGCCCCGGCGGCCAACGGCGCCAACCGGACCGGGCGGGTGTTCACCGGTGACCGCTCCGGCGACCAGCTGTTCGCGGCGCTGTTCCGCTGCGGCCTGGTCAACCGCCCCGACAGTGTGGATGCCGCGGATGGCTTGCGGGCCAACGGGATTCGGATCAGCGCTCCGGTCCGGTGCGCCCCGCCGGGCAACGCACCGCTGCCGGCGGAGCGGATGGCCTGCGCGCCGTGGCTGGCCGCCGAGTGGGCGATGGTCGCGCCGTCGGTGCGCGTGATCGTGGCCCTCGGCGGGTTCGCCTGGCAGGTGGCGCTCGGGTTGCTGGCCGAGCAGTTGCCCGCCGGCCCGAGACCGAAGTTCGGGCACGGGGTCGCCGTCGCGCTGCCGTCGGGTCTGCAACTGATCGGCTGCTATCACCCCAGCCAGCAGAACATGTTCACCGGGCGGCTGACTCCGGCCATGCTCGACGACGTGTTTGCCGACGCCCGGCGCCGCGCCCGCATCTAGCGGGATCTCGGGCGCTCGGCATCTCCAGCCCGCCGAAATCGTAGCGGCCGCCGGGCAATTGGAGGACAGTAGGCAGTGACCGGTGGCGCCACCGGGGCGCTGCCCCGAGCAAGGGGGTAGTCGTGTACGCACGCTCCACAACAATTCGATCGCAACCCTCGGCGATCGACGCGGGCATCGCATTCGTCCGCGATGAGGTCATGCCGAAGGTCCAGGCCGTCGACGGCTGCGTCGGCGTCTCCCTGCTGGTCGACCGGCAGTCCGGCCGGTGCATTTTCACCAGCGCGTGGGAGACCGAGCAGGCGCTGCGCTCGGGCCTGGAACTGGTGCAGCCGATGCGCGCCCGCGCGGAGGACATGTTCGGCGGCCTCAGGAAAGCCGAGCAGTGGGAGATCGCCGCCGTGCACCGCGACCACCACGCCGGTGACGGCGCGTGTGTCCGGGCGACCTGGGTGCAGGTCGATCCGGCCCGGATGGACGACGGAATCGAGATGTACAAGACGTCGGTGCTGCCCGCCCTGGCCGACCTCGAGGGGTTCTGCAGCGCCAGCCTGATGGTCAACCGGATGACCGGGCGCGCGGTCTCGTCGGTCACCTTCGACAGCCGCGCGGCGATGGAACGCAACAGGGAACAGGCGACGGCCCTGAAGAACGCCAAGACCGGCGAGGCCGGTGCGGCCGAACTCGACGAAGCGGAGTTCGACCTGGCACTGGCCCACCTGCGGGTCCCCGAAATTGTCTGAGGGCCCGCGCATCAAACCGGTGGCGCCACCGGGGCGCCGCCCCGACAGGAATGAGGTGTCTCGTGTATGCGCGCTCAACCACAATTCAGGCCGAACGGTCGTCGATCGACGCGGGCATCGAGTTCGTCCGCGACAAGGTGATGCCGGCGGTGCAGGCCATGGACGGCTGCATCGGCGTCTCGCTACTCGTCGACCGGGAGTCCGGCCGCAGCATCGTCACCAGCGCCTGGGAAACCGATGACGCGATGCGCGGCAGCGAGGACCGGGTCGTGCCGCTGCGCAACCGGGCCGCGGAGATGTTCGGCGGCAACCGGACCGTCGAGCACTGGGAGATCGCCGCCCTGCACCGCGACCACCGCGCCGGCGACGGTGCCTGCGTGCGGGTCACCTGGATGAAGGTCGACAAGGACCTCATCGACGGTGGCATCGAACTGTTCAAGGCCTCCGTTCTGCCGGAACTCGAGGAGATCGAGGGGTTCTGCAGCGCCAGCCTGATGGTCAACCGGTCCACCGGAAGTGCGGTGTCGTCGGTCGGTTTCGACAGCCGCGAGGCGATGGAACAGGCGAGGCGGCGAGGTGACGAACTGAAGGCCGAGAAGACGAGGGAGGCCGGTGCCACCGAACTCGACGAGGGCGAGTTCGAACTGGCCCTGGCGCACCTGAGGGTCCCCGAGATGGCCTGACCCTGGGATTTCGGTGCACTGAGCGGCGCTGAGCGACGGAAAACGCACCCGAATCCCCGGGAACGTTGGGCCGGCGGACGGCGTTGAGGACGGCATGCGACTTTCCGTCCTCGACCTCGTCCCGGTGCGCACCGACCAGACCACGTCGGACGCGCTGGCGGCGACGACGAGGCTGGCCCAGACCGCGGACCGGCTGGGGTTCACCCGCTACTGGCTGGCCGAACACCACAACATGCCGGCCGTCGCGGCCACCAGCCCGCCGGTGCTCATCGCCCTGCTCGCGGGATGCACCGAGAACATCCGGCTGGGTTCCGGCGGCGTCATGCTGCCCAACCACGCGCCGCTGGCCGTCGCCGAACAGTTCGCCCTGCTCGAGGCCGCCGCGCCGGGACGCATCGACGTCGGGGTCGGCCGTGCGCCGGGTTCGGACCCGGTGACGTCGGTGATGCTGCGCGGTAGCCGGGACGATGCGGGAGACGTTGCCGTCGACAACTTCCCGCGTCACCTCGACGAGATCGCGGCCATGATGAGGCCCGCCGGTGTGCGTGTCGAATTGCCGCCCCGGCCGCGACAGCCCGACTATGTCCTGAAGGCCACTCCCGCCGCCGTCGGTGAGCCGCGGCTGTGGCTGCTCGGTTCGTCGATGTACTCGGCCCACCTGGCCGCCGCCAAGGGCCTGCCGTATGTGTTCGCCCACCATTTCTCCGGTCAAGGCACCGCGGAGGCGCTGGCGATCTACCGCGACGAGTTCCGGCCCAGCGACCTGTGCGCCGAGCCGGTGACATTCCTGACGGTCAACGCGTCGGTGGCGCCCACCCGCGAGGAAGCCGAGGCGCTGCTGCTGCCGAATCTGCAGTCGATGGCGCGGCTGCGCACCGGGCAGCCGCTCCGCCCGCTGGACCTCGTCGAGGACGCACAGGGCGCCCGCGTCACCCCGCAGGAACAGCACATCATCGACGCCGTGGCGGCCAAGACCGTGCTGGGCGAACCCGCGGAAGCCGCGGAGCAATTACGTTCTCTGGCAGCGCGATTCGCCGTCGACGAGGTGATGGTCCATCCGGTGGCCGCGGCTCGGCGGGGCACCGATCCGGCGACCGCGCCGGCCCGCGAGCAGACACTGGAACTGCTTGCCAAGGAACTGTTCTGAGTCATCGAGCGAGGAACGTCGCAGGGACCTACTCGCACAACGTCTGCGCAGGTCCTCAGTCAACGAAAAGCTGCTACCGCGGCGAGAGCACCACGACCGGGATGGGCCGCCTGGTCCGCTCCTGATACTCGCGGTAGACGTTGCGGTTGTTCCGGTTGACGATGTCCCACAGCCGGCCGTAGTCCGGATCGGTGGGCATCACGATGTGCGCCGTGACCGGAAACCGCCTCGGCCCGACGTTGATCTCGACGTTCGGCTGCTTCTTGAGGTTGAAGTACCAGCCCGGCGCCCGGGGATCGCCGCCCTTGGACGCCACGATCAGATAGTCGTTGCCGTCGTTGGAATAGCTCAGCGACGTGGTCCGGGGTTGCCCGGACTTGGCGCCGACGGTGTGCAGCAGCAGCGCCGGGGCGAAGCCGGGCAGGCGTCGCCCGATGCGCCCGTTGGTCTTCTGGTACACCGCGTCGTGGACGCGCAGGAACCGGGTGAGTAACCGCTCCACGAGTGTCATGACGGTCGTTCCTCGAGTTGGGCGAGCGCGTCGCGCAGGATACGTCCGGTCGCTTCGCGGTCCGGGTCCCTGCGCAGCAGCAGACCTTTCGCGAACGACAGCTTGTCCCCGGCCTGGCGCGGCGCCACGTGCAGGTGGATATGGAACACGCTCTGAAAGGCGGCCTTGCCGTCGTTGACGACGATGTTGGTGCCGTCGGCGTGCAGTCCGGACGCGCGCGCCCCCAGGGCGATCCGCTGGCCGAGTTTCATCATGCCCGCGACGACGTCCGGTGGGGTGTCGGTCAGGTCGACGTGGTGGTCTTTCGGGATGACCAGCGTGTGTCCGCGGACGATCGGCCGGATGTCGAGGACGGCCACGTACTCGTCGTCCTCGTAGATCCGGACGGCCGGCACGGACCCGTCGACGATGGCGCAGAACACGCAGGACATCCCGCCACGCTACCGACTGTCGATACGCTTCGCCGATGGACTCCATCGACCTGGCGTTCGCCGGCGCCGCCGAGCAGGCCCGGATGTTGGCGGCGGGGACGGTCACCGCGCCCGCGCTCACCGAGCTGTACCTGGAGCGCATCGCCCGCCTGGACCGCGAACTGCGGGCCTACCGCGTCGTGTTCGCCGAGGCCGCACGAAAGGCCGCCGCCGATGCGCAGCAGCGGCTGGATGCGGGGGAGCGGGCGGCGCTGCTCGGTGTCCCGATCGCGATCAAGGACGACAGCGACGTCGCCGGTGAGGTCACCGCCTACGGCGGCACCGCGCACGGCCCGGCGCCCACCAAGGACGCCGAAGTGGTGCGGTTGCTGCGCGATGCCGGTGCGGTGATCCTGGGCAAGACCGCGGTGCCGGAGATGATGCTGTGGCCGTTCACCGAAACCGTGTCCTACGGCGCCACCCACAACCCGTGGGACCTCGCCCGCACGCCCGGCGGCAGCAGCGGCGGCAGCGCCGCGGCGGTGGCCGCGGGTCTGGCGCCGTGGGCACTGGGATCCGACGGCGCGGGCTCGATCCGGATCCCGGCGACCTGGTGCGGTTTGTTCGGGATCAAACCACAACGGGGCCGGGTTCCGATGGCTCCGCAGGACGACGGTTGGTGCGGACTTTCGGTGAACGGCCCGCTGACCCACACGGTCGAGGACGCCGCGTTGTTCCTCGACGTGACGTGTGACAAGTCGATGCCCGGGCCGGACGGCGGATTCGTCCGGGCGGCCTCCCGTCCACCGAACCGGCTGCGAATCGCGTTGAGCACCAAGGTTCCTCCGCCGATGACGGCCCACCGCGACGCGGAGCAGCGAGCCGCGGTGCACCAGGCCGGTCAGGTGTTGCGAGAACTCGGCCACGACGTCGTGGCACGCGATATCGATTACCCGCCGACGGCGGTGTACGGCCAGGTGCTGCCGCGGATGTTCCGCGGCGTCTACGACTCCGTTCGGGTGTTGCCACACCAGGAGCGCCTCGACTCCCGGACCCGCGGAATGGCGAACATCGGCCGGATGATCTCCGACTCCCGGATCGCGAAAATCCGCGCGGCCGAGGCGAATATGGCCGCCAGGGTGCTGCAGATCTTCGACGACTGCGACGTGGTGATCACCCCGGGTGCGGCGACCGGGCCGTCCCGGATCGGCGCCTACCGCAAACGCGGTGGCGTGTCGACGCTGGCGCTGGTGTCGGCGCGGGTGCCGTACCAGGCGGTGTTCAACGCCACCGGTCAACCGGCCGCCGTCGTGCCGTGGGGTCTGGACCGGCACGGGCTGCCGCTGTCGATTCAGTTGGTGGGCAGGCCTTTCGACGAGGCGACGTTGTTGTCGCTGGCCGCCGAGATCGAGGCCGACCGGCCCTGGGCGCACCGCCGCCCCCCGGTGTCGTAGGTTCAGCTCAGCGCCGCCCGCCAGGCCGCCAGCTTCACCGCGAACGGCACGGCGTGCGCCGGACTGGTCGAGGGCAGTCGGACGTACCGCACCGTCGGGGACACGAATGCCAGCCGCCGGTAGTTGGCCTGCGCCGCGCCACCGGTGAAGAACACCGTCTCGATCGACGGATGCTCGGCGAAGAACGCTCCGAAGTCGTTGGCCACCATGCTGTCTCGCTCGACGGCCGAATCTAGGCTGCCCGCCCGCCGGCAGGAGGCCAGGACGTCCCAGACCGCGTACCCCGCCGCCACCAGAGCGGCCGTCCGTTCGGGATATGGGGCGTCGGCCGCAAAACCGACGAGCTGACCCATGATGGGCCAGAACGCATTGCGGGGATTGCCGTAGTACTGGCGCTTGGCCAGCGACTGCACACTGGGCGCGTTCCCCAGGAACAGCGCCACCGGATGCCGACCCACGATGGGCGGTAGCCCGGTCACCTCGTTGTCCGGCACCCGGGAAAATGTACTGTGACGCATGTGGATGAGCCAGACATCGAGGCTTCCGGGTTGTTGGACGGTCTGGAGGGCGCCGAGCGCGAGGAGCGGGCCGAACTCGTCACCTGGCTGCTTGGCAAGGGCTTCACGGTCGAGGAGATCGCCGGTTCGTTCTCGCCGGTGCTGCTGGCGTCGCGGCGGCTGATCGGCGACGACGGCACCTACGTCTCCACCCAGGACATCGCCGACGAGTCCGGCGCCGACATCGAGATGGTGCACCGGGCGCAGCGGGCCGTCGGCCTGCCCATCGAGGAGGACGTCGACGAGGCCGTCTACCTACAGGCCGACGGTGAAGCGGTCGTGCACGCCCTCACCTTCATCAAGATGGGATTCGACCCCGATCTGCTCCTGGAGGGAATGCGCACGCTGGCCGAGGGGCTGTCGAACGCCGCGGAGTTGATGCGGTCCACCGCATTGGCGACCGTGATGCATCCCGGCGCGACCGAACTCCAGATGGCCCAGGGTTCAGAAGAAGTGGTCGGTGCCGTGGCGCCGCTGATCGCCCCGATGGTCGGGGAGATGCTGCTGGTGCAGCTTCGGCACGCGATGCAGAACGAGGCGGTCAACGCCTCCGAGCGCGCGTCCGGGGTCCCGGTGCCCGGCGCCCGGCGGATCGCCGTCGCGTTCGCCGACATGGTCGACTTCACCCGACTCGGTGAGGCCGTCGAGCCGGAGAAACTGGAGGCGCTGTCGCACCGACTGGCCACGTTGGCGCGTGACGTGGCCGAGCCGCCCGTGCGCTTCGTCAAGACGATCGGCGACGCGGTGATGTTGGTCAGCCCCGAACCCGCCCCACTGCTGGATGCCATGTTGCGGCTGGCGGGTGAAGCCGATGCGGACCCTGCCTTCCCGCGGTTGCGGGTCGGGGTCGCCATCGGCGATGCGGTGAGCCGGGCCGGGGACTGGTTCGGCAGCCCGGTCAACCGGGCCAGCCGGGTCACCGCCGCCGCCCGGCCGGGCACCGTCCTCGTCACCGAACGCGTTCGTCGACGCGATCGACGACGACGCGGAATTCATGTGGTCCTACGCCGGCAGCCGCCGGCTCAAAGGGCTCACCGGGGACACCAAGCTCTACCGGGCGCGCCGGCACCCAGCCTGACAAACCGTTGCCGTCGTCGCCGCCACCCCGCATCCTGGATGCATGGCAGGTAACGAGATCGACCGGGAACGGGCTCGCGGAGCGCTGGACGTCGTCAAACAGCATCCGGGCATGGTGTTGTTCGCGGTGTCGCCGGCGATCGTTGTCGTCGGCCTGGTGTGGTGGCTGGCCGGGGGCGGCTGGGCGTTTCTGCTGGCGGTCGCCCTGTTGGCGGCCGGTGGTGTCTGGTTGCTGCGCAAGCGCTGATCGGCGGTTTCCCTCTGTTCGCCGGCGGTGAACGACGCTCCCATCTGGTTCGTAATTATGTAATTGTGTAAGCATGAGTAGACAGCATGGTTCCAAACATGACATCGCCGAGGCCCCGGAATGGTTCGCCGGACGCCTGCCGGACACCTGGTTCGACGGGGACCCCGAGGTGACCGTCGACCGTGAGGAGATCACCGTCGTCGGCCGGCTGCCGGCCGCGGACGAGACTCCGGAATCGAAGTCCCGCGCCGCCGGGCGCGTGTCACGGTTCCGGGAGGACACCCGCACCGAACGGATGCACATCGCCGACGAGGCGCAGGATCGGTTCGGCCGCACCGTGTCCTGGGGCGTGCGCACCGGACCCGACGGGGAGCGGGTGATGTTCACCCATCTCGCCGTGCCGGTGATGACCCGGTTGCGGCAGCCCGAGCGTCGGGTGCTCGACACGCTGGTCAACGCCGGCGTGGCGCGGTCCCGCTCCGACGCCCTGGCGTGGTCGGTCAAGCTCGTCGGTGAGCACGCCGACGAGTGGCTGACCAAGTTGCGCGACGCGATGGCCGAGGTCGACCAACTGCGCGACGAGGGCCCGGGACTGTAGTCGGCCCAGTCAGGCGCGCACCATCTCCCAGTAGGCGCCGCGACGGGCCAGCAGTTCGGTGTGGGTGCCCCGCTCGACGATCCGGCCCGCGTCCAGCACCACGATCAGGTCGGCGTCGCGGATCGTCGAGAGCCGGTGCGCGATGATGAAACTCGTTCGGTCCCTGCGCAATTCGGCCATCGCGCGCTGGATCAGCAGCTCCGTCCTGGTGTCGACCGAACTGGTGGCCTCGTCCAGGACCAGCAGTCGCGGGCGCGCCAGGATGGCCCGGGCGATCGTGATCAACTGTTTCTCCCCGGCGCTCACCGCACCGCCGTCGTCGCTGACGACGGTGTCGTAGCCGTCGGGCAGGGTCTGCACGAACCGGTCGACGTACGCGGCCCGCGCGGCGGCCAGCACCTCGTCGCGACTGGCGTCGGGACGGCCGTAGGCGATGTTGTCGGCGATCGTCCCGGTGAACAGCCAGGTGTCCTGCAGCACCATCCCGATCTGGGCCCGCAGCGACTGCCGGCGCACCGTGGTCGTGTCGACGCCGTCGATCAGGATCCGGCCCGAATCCAGTTCGTAGAACCGCATCAACAGGTTGACCAGGGTGGTCTTGCCGGCGCCGGTCGGCCCGACGATCGCGACGGTCTGTCCGGGCTCGGCGGTCAGCGACACGTGGTCGATCACCGGCGTGCCCGGGGCGTAACCGAACATGACGTCCTCGAACTGAACCCGCGGCGGACCCGCGGCCACGGGCAGTTCGGCGGCGGGCTCGGCGGACTGCTCGGGTTCGTCGAGAAACTCGAAAACCCGTTCGGCACTGGCGACTCCGGACTGCAGCGTGTTGTACATCCCGGCCACCTGGGTCAGCGGCTGGTTGAACTGGCGCACGTACTGGATGAAGGCCTGGATCGCGCCGAGGGTGATCTGGCCGGTCGCGACGTGCAGGCCGCCGACGACCGCCACCCCGACATAGCCGAGGTTGCCGACGAACATCGTTGCCGGAGAGACCAATCCGGAGAAGAACTGCGCTCCGAATGCGGCGTTGAACACGTCGTCGTTCAGGGCGCCGAACTTCTCCCGGGCGGCCGCCCGGTGCCCGAAGGTGCGCACGACGGTGAAACCGCTGTAGGTCTCCTCGATGTGCGCGTTGAGCCGGCCCGTGTTGCGCCACTGGGCGACGAACATCTTCTGGGACCGGCGGGTGATCACCCGGGTGAGCCACAGCGACAGCGGCACGGTGATGACCGCGATCAGCGTCAGCAGCGGGGAGATGCTCAGCATCATCACGAGCACCGCCAGCACGGTCAAAATCGAGGTCAACAGCTGGCTGATCGTCATCGACACCGAGGTCTGGATGTTGTCGACGTCGTTGGTCACCCGGCTCAGCAGCTCACCGCGCTGGCGGGTGTCGAAGTGCGCCAACGGAAGCCGATGCACCTTGTCCTCGACGTCGGCGCGCAGGGTGACCATGGTCCGCTGCACCGCGACGTTGAGCAGCCGGGCCTGGATCCAGACGAACAGCGCCGCAACGAGATACAGCGACAGCGCCAGCAACAGGGTGCGGCCGACGGCGGCGAAGTCCACCCCGTGGCCGGGGATCACGTTCATCCCGGACAGCAGGTCGGCGAACGTGTTGTCGCCGCGCTCGCGGGCCGCGGCGATCGCCTGTTCCTTGCTGATGTCCGCGGGCAGCCGGCGGCCGATCACGCCGTTGAACAACAGGTCGGTCGCATGCCCCAGGATCCGCGGGCCGATCACGCCGATCGCGATTCCCAGCACCGCCAGCACCAGCACCGCCAGGGTCAGGCCGCGCTGGGGCGTGAGCCGGCGCAACAGCCGGGAGGCAGTGCCCCGGAAGTCCCGCGAGCGCTCGGCGGGCGCCTCTTGCATCCGCAGCGCACCGCGCATCGGGGCGCTCACGGATGTTCTCCCGCCGCGGCCACCAGCGACTGCGACTCGGCGAACTGCGCATAGGCCGGGCAGTCGGCGAGCAACGTCTGGTGATCGCCCCGGCCCACCACCCGTCCGCCGTCGAGGACGATCACCTGGTCGGCGTGTATCACGGTCGAAATACGTTGGGCCACAATGATGACCGTGGCGTCCGCGGCGGCCCGACGCAGATTGTCGCGGACCGCGGCGTCGGTGTGCACGTCGAGCGCTGACAGGGCGTCATCGAACACGTACACCGCCGGTTTGCGGATCACCGCGCGCGCGATCGCCAGCCGCTGACGCTGGCCGCCGGAGAAGTTGGCGCCGCCCTGGGCCACCCGCATCGCCAGACCGTCCGGATGCGCGCCGACGAAATCGTCGGCACGGGCCACCCGCAGCGCCTCCCACATGTCGTCGTCGGTCGCGTCCGAGCGGCCGTACCGCAGGTTCTCGGCCACCGTCCCGGAGAACAGGTATCCGCGCTGCGGCACCAGGCCGATGCCGGACCACAACCGTTCGGTCGGGTAGTCGCGCACGTCGACGCCGTCGAGACGCACCGCGCCGCCGGTCACCTCGTGGAGCCGGCAGATCAACGACACCAGCGTCGACTTGCCCGAGCCGGTGCTGCCGACGACGGCCGTCGTCGTCCCCGGCTGGGCGGTGAACGAAACATCCCGCAGCACCGGCTGTTCGGCGCCCGGATACCGGAAGGTGACGCCGTCCAACTCGACCAGACCGGTCCGGGGTCCGGCCGGCTCGCGCGGCCGCGCCGGCTCGGCGATCGAGGGGGTCGTCGTCAGCACCTCGGTGATCCGTTCGGCACACGCCGACGCGCGCGGCAGCATCACGAAGAAGATCGTCGCCATCAGGACGGCCATCAGGATCAACATGAAGTACGACAGGAACGCGATCAGGGAGCCGACCTGCATGTGGCCGGCGTCGATTCGCTTGCCGCCGAACCAGATCAGCGCCACCGACGAGATGTTGATGGTCAGCGTGGTCACCGGAAGCATCAGCGCCTGCCACCGGCCGGCCGCCAGCGCCGTCTCGGCCAGGTCGGTGTTGGCGACCCGGAAACGGTTCCGCTCGAACGATTCCCGGGCGAACGCGCGGATCACCCGGATGCCGGAAAGCTGCTCGCGCATCACCCGGTTGACGCCGTCGATCAGCCGTTGCATGTTCCGGAAGATCGGCAACATGCGGCGGATGATCCACCCATTGGCCACGGCCAGCACCGGCACGCTGATCAACAGCAGCCACGACAGGCCGGCGTCCTGGTGCACGGCCATGATGATGCCGCCCACGCACATGATCGGCGCGGTCACCAGCATGGTGAACGTCATCTGCACCAGCATCTGAATCTGCTGGACGTCGTTGGTGCTGCGGGTCAGCAGCGTCGCCGCGCCGAACCGGGCGGTCTCCTGTTCGGAGAACGTGGTGATGTGGTGGAACATCGCGGCGCGCGCATCGCGGCCGAAGCCCAGCCCGGCCCGGGAACCGAAGTAGACGGCGCCGATGGCGCATACCACCTGCAGCGCGGTGACGCCGAGCATGACGCCGCCGAGGCGGATGATCGTCGCGGTGTCGCCGCGGGCCACCCCGTCGTCGATGATGGCGGCGTTGACGGTCGGCAGATACAGCGACGCCAGTGTGCTGACCACCTGCAGCAGCATCACCGTCGCGACCAGTCCCCGGTACGGCCGCACGTACTGTCGCAGCAGTGCCAGGAGCATTCCGCTACTGTCGCACATCTCCCAACCTGAACAAAAGTGCAGGTCAATAGGCGTGTCGGCGCTGCACTGCAGACGCTGCCGCTACAGTGCATGCTGTGACGAGCAACGGGTGTGCGGACCGATGAACCGCAATGTCAGAGCGCTTGGAGTGAGTCTGGGCGCCGCCCTTGCCGGGATCGCGGCGGTTCCGATGATCTCCGCGTGCTCCAGTTCGGACTCCCCGGGCCCGCAGCCCGGCGCGCCGTCGACACCGGCCCCCGGTGCTAACGCCAAGCACGGGCCGATGTTTCCCGAATGCGGCGGGGTCAGCGATCAGACCGTCCAGCAGCTCACCCAGGTCAACGGTCTGGTGAACACCGCGAAGAACTCGGTCGGTTGCCAGTGGCTCGTCAACGGCGGCATCGTCGGCCCCAGTTTCTCGTTCACCTGGTTCCGCGGCAGCCCAATCGGCCGGGAACGCAAAACCGAGGAACTGTCCCGGACCCGGGTCGACGACGTGAACATCGAGGGCCACAGCGGATTCATCGCGGTCGGCACCGACCCGACGCTGGGTGACAACCTGTGCGAGGTCGGCATCCAGTTCGACGACGACTTCATCGAGTGGTCGGTCAGTTTCGCCGAGCAGGGCTTCCCGCCGCCGTGCGACGTCGCCAAGCAACTGGCCGCGCAGTCGATCAGGAACATCAAGTGAGCGCCCCCGTGCGGCGGCGCCTGCTGGCCGGGGTGGTCCTGGCCGTCTCCGCGCTCGGCGTGGTCACCGGCTGTTCGAAAGTGGTCGACGGCACCGCCGCCCGCGAGGGCGCCGGGCCGCGCAACAACAACTCCCAGCAGACCTACCCGAACCTGCTCAAGGAATGCGACGTCCTGACCGCCGACGTGATCGCCAAGACCGTCGGCGCCGATCCGGCCGACATCCAGAGCACCTTCGTCGGCGCGGTGTGCCGCTGGCAGGCGGCCAATCCCGGCGGTCTGGTCGACATCACCCGGTTCTGGTTCGAGCAGGGCAGCCTCGACAACGAGAAGAAGGTCGCCGCGGCGCTCAACTACCAGGTCGAGACCCGCAACATCGCCGGTGTCCCGTCGATCGTCATGCATTCCGGTGACGCCTGCGGGGTGGCCAGCGACGCCGGCGGCGTCGTCGGCTGGTGGGTCAATCCGCAGGCGCCGGGCATCGACGCGTGCGGCCAGGCCACCAAGCTGATGGAACTGACGCTGGCGACCAGCTCCTGATCTCGGTGCCGAGCGCTCAGCGGGGCACGTAGAACGTCGTCAGCGCCGCGCCGCCGAGTTCCAGCGCGTTCCAGGATCCGCGAACCCGCAGCACCGCCATCGCCGAGGTCGGGTATTTCGTCATGATCCGCTCGGCGGCGGCCTGATTGCTGTCGGCGCCGCTGAGGCCCAGGGCCAACTGCGACATGGCCGGCTCGTGACCGATCACCAGCAGGCTGCGGGCGGCGTCGTCGACGCGGTTGATCTCGTCGATGATGGCGCCGGGGGTGGCGCCGTAGATCCGCTCGAGGAACTGCGCCGGCGCGTCGATCCCGGTGCGCGCCAGCGTCTGACGGGTCCGGGTGGCCGTCGAACACAGCACCGCGTCGATGGGCGGGTAGACGGCCCCGGAGCGCAGCCAGTCACCGGCCAGCCCCGCTTCGCGTTCGCCGCGCGGAGCCAGTGGACGGTCGTGGTCCGCGACGGCCGCCGGGTAGTCGGACTTGGCATGTCGCAGCAGCACCAGGACGCGGTGATGGTCGGTCACGTGTCTCTCCTATATCCACGTGCACCGTATCGCTACATGCCGGGCCGCATCCCCGAACTTGTCGGCACCCGGTCATACACTCGCCCTCGACTACGAACCAACCATCGTGAACGGGGGAAACGGGGATGAGGTTCATTCACACCGCGGACTGGCAGCTCGGCATGACGCGCCACTTCCTGCAGGGCGAGGCGCAGCCGCGCTACGCCGCCGCGCGGCGGGACGCGGTCGCCGGGCTGGGGGCCGTCGCGGCGGAGTCGGGCGCCGAGTTCGTCGTGGTCGCCGGCGACGTGTTCGAGGACAACCAGCTCGACCCGCGCGTCGTCAGCCAGTCGTTGGAAGCCATGCGCGCCATCGGCATTCCGGTGTATCTGCTGCCCGGCAACCACGACCCGCTCGATGCGGCGTCGGTGTACACCAGTGCGTTGTTCCGCGCCGAATGCCCGCCGAACGTCACCGTCCTGGACCGCGCCGGCGTGCACGAGGTGCGGCCCGGGCTGCAGATCGTCGCCGCGCCGTGGCGATCGAAACGGCCCACCACCGATCTGGCCGCCGAGGCGCTGGCCGATCTGCCCGCCGACGGCACCATCCGGGTGCTGGTCGCCCACGGCGCCGTCGACATCCTCGACCCCGACCCCAACCGGCCGTCGACCATCCGGCTGGCGGCGCTGCGCGACGCGCTGGATCGTGGCGCCGTGCACTATGTGGCGTTGGGGGACCGGCATTCGCGGACCCGGGTCGGCGACTGCGGCCGGATCTGGTACTCGGGTTCGCCGGAGGTCACCAACTACGACGACATCGAATCCGATCCCGGCCATGTGCTGCTGGTCGACATCGACGCCGACGGCCGGGCCGCCGTCGACAGCCGCCGGATCGGCCGCTGGCGGTTCACCACGCTGCGCTCGCAGCTCGACAACGACCGCGACGTCGCCGATCTGGACATGAACCTCGACCTGATACCCGACAAGGACCGCACCGTCGTGCAACTCGTCCTGACGGGGACGCTGTCGGTCACCGACCGCGCCGCTCTCGACGGCTGCCTGGACAAGTACTCCCGGCTGTTCGCGTGGATCGGCTTGTGGGACAGGCACTGTGACCTGGCGGTGGTTCCCGGCGACGGCGAGTTCACCGACCTGGGCATCGGGGGGTTCGCCGCGTCCGCGGTGGCCGAACTGGTGGCTCTTGCCCGTTCGGAAGCCCGCTCCGAAGCGGCCTCCGACGATGAGGCGGCGTTGGACGCCCAGGGCGCGCTGGCCCTGCTGCTCCGGTTGGCCGGACCGCGAAGCGGTGCCGCATGAGACTGCACCGGCTCGTCCTGTCCAACTACCGCGGAATCACGTACCGCGAGATCGACTTCCCGGAGCGGGGTGTCACCGTCGTCAGCGGGCCCAACGAGGTCGGGAAGTCCTCGCTCATCGAGGCGCTCGACCTGCTGCTGGAGTCCAAGGACCGGTCGTCGAAGAAGGACGTCAAGCAGGTCAAGCCCACCCATGCCGACGTCGGGTCGGAGGTCACCGCCGAAATCAGCACGGGCCCTTACCGATTCGTGTACCGCAAACGCTTCCACAAGAAGTGTGAAACCGAGCTGAGCATCCTCGCGCCGCGCCGCGAGCAGATCACCGGCGACGAAGCGCACGACCGGGTGCGTTCGATGCTGGCCGAGACGGTCGACACCGGTTTGTGGCAGGCCCAGCGGGTGCTGCAGGCCGCCTCCACGGCGGCGGTCGACCTGTCCGCCTGCGACGCGTTGTCCCGGGCCCTCGACGTGGCCGCCGGCGACGCCGAGGACCTCGCCGGGCTGTCGGGGACCGAGCCGCTGCTCATCGAGCGGATCGACGCCGAGTTTGGCCGCTACTTCACCCCGACGGGGCGACCGACGGGGGAGTGGGCCGCCGTGCGCGCGGCCCTGGACGCCGCCGATGCCGAGGTCGTCGAATGCGAGGCGGCCATCGCAGAGGTGGAGCACCGGGTGCTCCGGCACGTCGAACTCGCCGCCGAGCTCGGTGAATTGAGCAGCGGCGGTGCAGCTTTGGATGAACGTGTGGCCGCCGCCGAGGCCGCGGCCGCGGCCGTCGACGCGCTCGCCGACGAACTGCGTACCGCCCGGGCCGCGGACACCGCCGCTACGGCGACCAGCAGTGCCGCCAGTGCGGCGCACCGGGAGCGGTTGCGGCTGCGCGCCGACGTGGCCGCCCGTGCCGAGGAGGTGCAGTCCGCCGACGCTGCTTCCGCCGAAGCCGCGGCCGCCGCGGCCTCCGGAGCGGAGGTGCTCGCCGAGGCCCGACGCCTCGCGGACGATGCCACCGCCGCGTTGCAGCAAGCGCAGGCCCGAGCGGAGGCCGCCCGGCGCAGCCTCGCCGAACTCTCGGCGCGCGAGGAAGCCGACCGACTGGCGCCGCGGCTGGAACGCATCGAGGCCGCGGAGGCCGAGCTGCGCGAGGTGGCCGCCGCGTTGCGCGACATCCCGTTGACCGAGCGGGCCTTCCGCGACATCGAGGCCGCGGCCACCGCTCTGGGACTCGCCGAGGCCCACGCCGCGGTGTCGGCCCCGTCCGTGCAGTTCACCGCGGAGTCCGACGTGGAGCTGATCGCCGGGGGCGAGCGGATCGTATTGGGCGCCGGGCAGACTCACACCGTGACCGTCACGGAGGGCGCGGAGATCGGGCTGCCCGGCATCGGCACGCTGTCGGTGACGTCCGGCGCCGACGTCCAGGCGGAACTCAAGGCGGCCCGGCGTCGGTTGTCCGAGTCACTGGTCGGGCCCGGTCTGGCCGACGTCGAGGAGGCGCGCCGTGTCGACGCAACCCGTCGTGAGCTGCTGTCCCGGCGCGATCAGCTGACGGCGACGTTGACCGGGCTGCTGGGTGACGACGTCACGGCCGACCTGCGCGACCGGCTGGACACGCTGCGGGCGGAGTGCCCGGAGGGCGAACCGGCCGATCCGGCAACGGTGCGGGCCGAGGCCGCGACCGCCGACGCCGCGTGGGGCATCGCGGTCAAAGAGCACGAGACGCATCGGAAGCTGGTGGACGCGGCGACCACGCAGAAGACCGAAAGGGACCTCGCGGCAACAGCTCTGCAGGAGAAGGCCGCCGCGGCCCGGCGCGAGCACACGGTCGTCGTCGACCGGTTGACCGCACAGCAGGCCGAGGCCGGCGACGACGACCTCGCGGTGCGGGCACAGGCCGCCGCCGATGCGGCCGTGTGCACCGCCGCGCAGGTTGCCGCCCTGGAGGCACGGATGGCACAGGCCGACCCGGAGGCGGTGGCCGGGGAACTGACCGCGGCCCGCGCCGCCGCCGAGGAATTCACCCGCCGGCACGGCGAGGTCGAGCGGGCACTGCACGACATCGCGGTCGAGCTGTCGGTCATCGGGACCGAGGGCCGCACCGGGAAGCTGGACGCCGCCAAGATCCGCCGCGAACATGTGACCGTGGAACACGACCGGGTGAAACGCCGCGCGCACGCCGCGCGGATGCTGCGCGAGGTGATGGAGCGCCACCGCGACACCACCCGGCAGCGCTACGTGCAGCCGTTCCGGACCGAACTGGAACGGTTGGGCCGCACCGTGTTCGGCTCCACCTTCGAAGTCGAGATCGACAGCGATCTGCAGATCCGCAACCGCACCCTCGACGGCCGGACGGTGCCGTTCGAGTCATTGTCCGGCGGAGCCAAGGAACAGCTCGGCATCCTGGCCCGGCTGGCGGTGGCGGCCCTCGTCGACACGCACGACGCCGTGCCGGTGATGATCGACGACGCGCTCGGGTTCAGTGATCCGGAGCGGCTGGCCAAGATGGGCTCGGTGTTCGACACGGTCGGCGCCGACGCGCAGGTGATCGTGCTGACCTGCGTGCCGGACCGCTACCGCGGGGTGTCCGCCGCGCACACCGTCGAATTGGCGAGCTCGTAGCCGGCCGGGTCAGCCCTTGAAGTAGACGATCTGCTGCGAGGTCGCCAGCAGTGTGCCGTCGCGGCCGAAGACCTCCGCGCTCTGGTCGAAATAGCCCAGCGAGAACCGGTTCGCGTGTGCGGTGCCCAGTATGAAATCACCGCCGACGGCGTCGAGTTGGTGCTGATCGGCGAGGAAGTAGATGTTCATCGAGATGGTGCCGGCCGGCACCACGCGGCCCAGGCGCCTGTAGACGCGGGGGTAGAACAGGTCGCACATCGCGGTCAGCGCAGGAAAGTCGATCGGCCGCGAAGGGGTGTTGCGCATCCACAGCGTGGTCGTCGACGACGGGTCCGGCTTGGACTCCGGTTGCGGAACCGCTCCTTCGACGAAGAGCATCTCGAAGTTTCTCGTCCACCGAACCTGTGGCGGAAACCCTGGAACGGCAACGTCTTCCGGTGCGGGAACCACCGGCATGACGGCTTCCTCCGACACCCAGGTCTCCCGGCGAAGGCCGAACAGTGCGGTCGCGGTGGTCTTCGTCTCGCCGTCCTGGGTCAGTTCGACGATCCAGTGCTGATTGGTCCGGTTGGTCCGCGCGGCGCGCAACGCGATGTCGAACTCACCGTCGGCGACGGGCGCGGCGAAGTTGACCGTGAGCGCCACCGGCTGACCGTGGCAGTCGGGCTGCGACTGGACGGCGTGCAGCAGCGTGGCCGCCGTGATTCCGCCGAAGGGTCCCACCATGTTCGCCCATTCCGGGTCGGTGCGCCCCCGCATGAGTCCGGGTTCCACCGGTTCGATCGCGATCCCGGTGTCGAAAGCGTTCACGTGTTCTCCTCGGCGCGGTTGAGTTGGTCCACGGCGCTGTCGACCAGCGTCGTGATGACGTCGGCGGGGCTGACGTCACTGAGCCACATCGACGGTGTGCCGGTGCGGTTGAGCATGGCGACGCCGTGCAAAGCGGTGGACAGGGCGGCCGCGATCCGCGGTAGCTCGGCCGGTACCGGGCCGTCCGGATTCAGCCGGCAGTCGGCCAGTCCGCGTGTCACGACGCCGAGCGCCTCGGCGGCGGCCGGGGTCAGTGCGCCGGCGCGGGTCATCATCGCGTACCGCAGCGGGTGCCGCTGCGCATAGGCGACGTAGGTCGCGCATCCGCGGTGCAGTCGGTCGCGTGGACCGGCGCCGGGTGCGGCGGCTTCGCGGATCTCGACGACGACGTCGCGCCAGGCCTGTTCCGCCAGGGCCGTCAGGATGGCGTCGCGATCGGGGAAGTGGGCGTAGATGGCCGGTGCGGTGATGCCCGCGGCGCAGGCGATGCCCCGCAGGGTCAGATCGGCTTCGGTGTCGGCGCGATCGAGCAGGTCGGTGGCCGCCGCCAGGATCTCTTCCCGCAGCAGCGCGCCGCTACCGCGGGCGTTGCGTCGGCGGATCGGTGTGGCCACCCGGATAACTTTACATACGTATACTTAGTGGCGCCGAGTGGGTACCCAGGGCAGAGCACGGCCGGAATCACCCACTCGACCCACATCTAGAATGGCCCCCCAATGAACCTCAGCCCCGGACGCCGGCAGTTGGAGGCCAGACTGGCCGCGCAGCCCGGCGTCGGCTCCATCCGCCGCCCCGTCACGCCCGACGGCGCGGAGGAGTTCGACCTCTACTACGTCCGCAGCGGTCCGCCGTCACCACACCCCTTGCTCCTCATTCCCGGCGGTCCCGGCATGGCCTCGATCCAGACCTACAAGACCCTGCGGCGCCACGCGACCGCCCCCGGACTCGACGTCGTGATGGTCGAACACCGCGGAGTCGGCATGTCGCGGCACGACGACGCCGGCAACGATCTGCCCGCCGCGGCCATCACCGTCGATCAGGCGGTGGACGACCTGGACGCGGTGCTCGACGACATCGGCGCCGAGCGCGCGATCGTCTACGGAACCTCGTACGGCACCTACCTGGCGGCCGGGCTCGGCGTCCGCCATCCTGATCGGATCCATGCCATGGTGCTGGACTCGCCGTTGCTCTCCGTCGGCGACATCGCGGATGCCCGCCGGGCGGTCCGGGGACTGCTGCTGGACGGCGACCAACCGGGTACCGAGCCGTTGGCGGCCAAGATGCAGATGCTGGTCGGCAGCGGAAAATTCGACTCGCTGTACGGGCAGGTCGCCGCCACGGCCTACGAATACGGCGGACCGCCGTTGCTGGGCCGGCTGCTCGAACTGCGGTTGTCCGGACACACACTGCTGTGGCGCGCGATGCGCCACGTCGCCAAGCGCAGTATGCGAAACATCCCCTACCGCAACGAGGTTGACCTCGTCAACCGGATCGCCTTCCGCGAACTCGACTACGCCGGTGAGCCCGACGGCCTGCCCCTGGATCCCGCCGAGGCCCTGCGGACGGTGGCCGGAGGGGGACCGATACCGGACTTCGAGGGCGAGCCGTACGACCTCGTCGCCGAGATGCCCCGCTTCGACTGGCCCACCGTCGTCATCTCCGGGCAACGTGACATGACCACGCCGCCGGCCGTCGCCGAACGGATCGCCGCCCTGATTCCCGGTGCGGTGCTGGTGAAACTGCGCACCGCCGCACATAGCGCGCTGGACACCCGCGAATCCGCCGCGCTGCGGATCGCCCGGTCGGTGGTCGACGGCCGAGCCGGCGACCTCCCGGCGCGCGCGGACGAACTCGACGCGTTGCCCGGCAATCCCGTTGTGCGACTGATGGTGTGGCTGATCACGGTGTCCGCCGCGCTCGAGCGGATGATTCCGGGCGCGAAACCTATTTGACGAAGCCGACTTTGGTGTAGTCGATGTCGCCGACGCCCGCCGGCCCGAAATTGGCCAGCGTGCTGCGGACGCCGACATTGCCCGGCGACTGCGTCAGCGGCAGCGAAAAGCCTTCGGCCCAGAGCATTTCGTCGAGCTGGTTGGCCAGCACGCGGGCCTTGTCCTGGTCCAGTTCGTCGAGCACCGCCTCGATCTTGGCGTCGATCTCCGGCGACCCGATCTTGCCGAAGTTGCTGTCACCGCCGGAGGCGAAGATCTGCGTCAGGCCGCCGAGCGGAAACGCGTCGCCGACCCAGCTGAACTGGGCGATGTCGAAGTCGCCGGTGTTGATGTACTGGCTGAAGAAGTTGTTGCCCGGCTTGGCGTCGAGTTCGAGCTTGACGCCGATCTGGGCCAGGTTGTTCTGCGCGATCTGGCCGAACTGCCGGGTGCTCTGCGCGTCGTACAGCACGTCGCGGATCACCAGCGGCTTGCCGTCTTTCTCGCGGAACTGGCCGTTGAGCTTCCAGCCCAGCGCGTCGAGTTCGGCCTTGGCCTTTTCCGGGTCGTAGGCCACCACCGCACTGTTGTCCTGGTAGCCCTTCTGGCCGGCGACGTAGATGTGGTTGTTCAGCGGGACCGGCTTGTCGACGAGCCCGCGCTGCGTCACGTCGGCGATCGCCTGCCGGTCGATGCCTTTGGCGATGGCCAGCCGAAGAGCCTTGTCGGCCAATATCGATCCCGGCGCCCCGTTGAAGGTGAAGTGGTACCAGCTCGCGCCGGGCGCCCGGCGGATGCTGATGCCCGCGGTGTTACGGGCGGTGGTCAACTCATCCAGCGAGCCCAGGCCGGCCGCGTCGATCGTGTTGTTCTGCAGCGCCGGGATCAGCGCGGCGTCGTCGAGCACCAGGTAGGTGACGGAGTCCAGCAGAGGGGCGGTGCCCCACCATTTCGGGTTGCGGGCCAACGTGATTCGCTGTGCGGTGCGGTCCACGTTGGTGACGATGAACGGGCCGGCCGACGGGGGCGGGCCGTTGAGGAAGCCCTTGTTGAAGGCCTCCGGGGTCGCGGTCATGACCTTCGGGAAGAGCATCCCGTTGCCGGCGAACATGCCACGCCACTCGGCGTACGGCTTGGCGAAGGTGACCACGGCCTGACGGTCGTCGGCGCCCCGGGTCACCGACGCCACCCGGTCGCTGCCGCTGGAGCCGGCGATCTGGAACGCCTTGTCCTTGCCGGCGGTGGCGTGGACCTGGGCGGCGATGTCCTCCCAGGTGATCGGCGAGCCGTCGGACCAGACCGCCTTCGGGTTGATCGTGTAGGTGACCACCTGGGGGGTGGTTGAGGTCAGCTCGACGTTGGTGAAGTAGTCGGTGTTGACCGTCGTCGAGCCGTCCGAGGCGACCCGGAACGCGCGCGGCATCGTCCACCTCAGCAGGTTGCCGTAGTCGGCCGTGTTCCCGTCGACGTGCAGGTTGTTGAAGTTGGAGGGGAATGACGTCAGCGCCAGTCGCAGGGCACCGCCCTGCCGCAGCGACGCGGTGTCCTGCGGGTTGATGTCGCTGCTGTTGCCCACCTCGGCGTTGCCGCCCACCGGCGGCGGTGTCGTCCCGCCGGAGCACCCGGCCAGCACGAGGACGGCGATCAGCAGGTAGCGAAGCGTCTTGGGCAACGTCATGGCCACCGATGGTAGCTGCGCCGGTCAGCGCCGAGGCGATTCCGCCTGCGGAACCGCCGCGAGCAATCGCCGGGTGTACTCGTCGCGTGGTTGCCCGAACACCGCGTCGGCGGGGCCCTGCTCGACGATGCGGCCCGCGTTCAGCACCGCCACGTGGTGCGCCAGATGCTTGACCACGGACAGGTCGTGGCTGACGAACAGATACGACAACCCGAGCTCGTCCTGCAGGTCCAGCAGCAGGTTGATGATGCCGGCCTGGATGGAGACGTCCAGTGCCGACACCGGCTCGTCGAGGGCCAGGATCTTCGGTTTGGTGGCCAGCGCCCGCGCGATGCCGATGCGCTGCTTCTGGCCGCCGGAGAACTCGGCCGGATACCGCGCGGCGTCGGCATGGCGCAGTCCGACGGTGTCCAGCAGCTCCGACACCCGGGCGGCCACCGCGGGTTTGTCGAACCCGTTGGCCTGCAACGGTTCCGCCAGGATATCGAACACCGGTAGCCGCGGGTCCAGCGAGGCCACCGGGTCCTGGAACACCACCTGCAGATCGCCGCGCAGCGATCGGCGGCCCGCGCCGTCCAGGACCGCGACGTCGTTGCCGAGCACGTCGATGCTGCCGGCCTGCGGTGTCCGCAATTCCAGGATCTCGTGCAGCGTTGTCGACTTGCCGGAGCCGGATTCCCCGACGATGCCCAGCGTCTGGCCGCGGTGCAGTTCGAAACTGACGCCGTCGACGGCACGAACCTCGCCGATGCGCCGGCGGAACACCACGCCCCGGGTCAGCGGGAAGGTCTTCACCAGGTCGCGTACCCGCACCACCACCTCGCCGGACGATGGCGGCGCGGCGCGCGGCGGTTCGGTCGACACGCCGTAGATGTCGGCGGCGCTGCGGCCGGATACCTCGGCGGTCCGGATGCATGCGGCGGAATGGGATTCGCCCACCGGTATCAGCGGCGGTTCGGCGGTCCGGCATTCGTCGATGACCAGCGGGCAGCGCGGCGCGAACGGGCACCCCGGATCGAGGGCCGTCAACGCGGGCGGCGTGCCCGGGATCGGCACCAGCCGGGTGCCCTGCGGGGCGTGCAGTCGCGGCGCCGAGCCCAACAGTCCTGCGGTGTAAGGCATTCGGCGGTCCGCGTACAGCCGGTGCACCGGTGCCGTTTCGGCGGCGCGCCCGGCGTACATCACCACGGCCCGGTCGGCGAACTCGGCCACCACGCCGAGATCGTGGGTGATGATCAGCACCCCGGCGCCGGTGACGTCGCGCGCGGTCCGCAACACGTCGAGGATCTGGGCCTGCACGGTGACGTCCAGCGCGGTGGTCGGCTCGTCGCAGATCAGCAGATCCGGGTCGTTGGCGACGGCGATGGCGATGACGACCCGCTGGCGCTCACCGCCGGACAACTCGTGGGGAAACGCCCGCGCGCGCCGCTCGGCCTGCTTGATGCCGACGAGTTCGAGCAGTTCGATCGCCCGCCGGCGGGCCGCCGCCCGGCCCACCTGCCGGTGGTGCACCGTGATCGCCTCGGCGATCTGGTCGCCGACGGTGTAGACCGGCGTCAGCGCCGACATCGGGTCCTGGAACACGGTGCCGATCGAAACGCCCCGGATGCGTGACATGTCGGCGTCCGAGCGGCCCAGCAGTTCGTCGCCGTGCAACCGGACGGAGCCGGACACGTCGGCATACTCGGGCAGCAGGCCGACGACGGCCATCGCCGTCGCCGACTTGCCGGAGCCGGACTCGCCGACGAGGGCGACCACCTCGCGCGGTTCGACCTGCAGGTCGATTCCGCGCACGGCGCACACCGGGTCGGCATCGGTGGGGAAGGTGACGTGCAGATCGCTCACCTGCAACAGGCTCACCGGCCACCCCGCAGCCGTCGCAGCGTCACCGAACCGGGGTCGACGGCGTCGCGCAGACCGTCACCGATCAGGTTGGCGCACAAGACGATCGTCACCAGCACGCCGGCCGGAAACAGGAACACCCACGGGAAGGTGGTGACCGACTTGGTGCCGTCGGCGATCAGGGTGCCCAGCGAGACGTCGGGCGGCTGCACGCCGAAACCCAGGAAGCTGAGCCCAGTTTCGGCCAGAATGGCCAGCCCGACGTTCAGCGCGGTGTCGATGATCAGGATCGAGGCGACGTTGGGCAGGATGTGCCGGGCGATGATCCGCCAGCTGGGAACCCCCATATACCGTGCGGCGCGGACGAATTCGCGATCCCGCAGACTCAACGTCATCCCGCGGATCATCCGGGAACTGATCATCCAGCTGAACAGCGACAGCAGCACGATCAACAGGATCACGCTGCCCGTCTGCTTGACCCGCGGCGTCATGATCGCGATGAGGATGAAGCTGGGCACCACCAGCAGCAGGTCGACGAGCCACATCAGCGCGCGGTCGCGCCAGCCGCCGAAGTATCCGGCCACCGATCCGACCGTCGCCGCGATCACCGTCGAGATCAGCGCCACGCACAACCCGATCAGCATCGACTTCTGCATGCCGCGCAGCGTCATCGCGAACAGGTCCTGCCCCAGCGCGTTGGTGCCGAACCAGTGCGACGGGCTCGGTGGTTGCTGCAGGGCGTAGTAGTCGAGATCGGTGTAGGACCACGGCAGCACCGCGGGCAGCGCATAGCAGCCGACGAACAGCAGCGACAGCAGAAGCAGCGACACCACCGCGGGCCGGTTGCGCCGGAACCGGCGCAGCACCAAGGCGTTTCGGGACGAGAAGACGGCCGGCTCAGTCATGTCACCCGCACCCTCGGATCGAGCGCGGCGTAGATGACGTCGGACAGCAGGCCGGCCAGCAGGATGACGGCACCGGAGAACACCGTCACCGCGGCGATGATGTTGGTGTCCTGCGTCGCGATGCCCTGCACCACCCATTCGCCCATGCCGTGCCAGCCGAAGATCTTCTCGACGAACACCGCCCCGGTGACCAATCCGGCGACGCCGTAGGCGAACAGCGTCGCCATCGGGATCAGGGCGGTGCGCAGGCCGTGCTTGAACAACGCCTGCCGCCGGGTGAGGCCCTTGGCGCGCGCGGTGCGGATGAAGTCCTGGCCGAGCACGTCGAGCATGGCGTTGCGCTGGTAGCGGCTGTAGCCGGCGATCGCACCCAGCGCCAGCGTCGTGGTCGGCAGCACCAGATGTTGCATGCGGTCCACGAACTGGTCCCAGACACCTCCGATGGCATCCGGCGAGGTCTCGCCGATGTACTCGAAAAGCCGCACGCCCAGAACGGAATTGACCTTGTTGCCGCCGAGGATGAGCAGGCTGGCGATGACGAACGTCGGGGCCGACAGGATCAACAGCGACACCGCCGTGATGAGCCGGTCCGACAATCGGTATTGGCGCACCGCGCTCCACGCGCCGACCAGCACCCCAAGGGTCGCGCCCAGCACACTGCCGATGACGAGCAGGCGCAGGCTCACCCCGATCCGGCGACCCAGCTCCGCGGAGACGGGCTGGCCGGTGACGGTGGTGCCGAAGTCACCCCGCACCGCTCCGGACGCCCAGTGCGCGTAACGCAGCGGGATCGGCTTGTCGAGGTCGAGCTCGGCGGCCTTGGCATCGATGACCGATTGCGGGGGCCGCGGGTTGCGCTGCAGCAGGCTGTCCAGCGGCGTGAACGACAGGGACGTCAGGCTGAACGTCAGAAACGATGCCAGGGCCAGCAGCACGAGATAGTTGAGCAGCCGGCGCACCAGGAACCGCGTCATCCCGCGCCGCTCCGAGAGTGCTGCATCCGCACAGGGTATGAGATGGACCCGGGAGTTTCGCTCAAGCTGACCGGAGTCGCTGCCGCGGGATCGGCTGCTGAGTAGCGTCGAAGAATGACTGTCACCGACGAATACCTGGCCAACAACGCGAAGTACGCCGAATCTTTCACCGGGCCCTTGCCGTTGCCGCCGAGCAAGCACGTCGCGGTGGTGGCCTGCATGGACGCCCGGCTCGACGTGTACCGGATCCTCGGACTGCGCGACGGTGAGGCGCACGTCATCCGCAACGCCGGTGGGGTGGTGACCGACGACGAGATCCGGTCGCTGGCCATCAGCCAGCGACTGCTGGGCACCCGCGAGATCATCCTGATCCACCACACCGACTGCGGCATGCTGACCTTCACCGACGACGAATTCAAGAGGGCGATCCAGGACGAGACCGGCATCAAACCGAAGTGGGCGGCCGAGGCGTTCCCGGATCTGGCGGAAGACGTCCGTCAGTCGCTGCGCCGGATCGAGGCCAGCCCGTTCGTCACCAAGCACGAGTCGCTGCGCGGGTTCATCTTCGATGTGGCGACCGGCAAGCTCGACGAGGTCAGCCTCTAGTTTCCCGCCGTCAACGTGCACCCTTGTGCATTCCATGGCCGTAGGAATGCACAACCGTGCACGCTCGCGCCCTGAGGAGGCCGGACGACGGTTGACGGAGCACGCCCGAGCTGGTTATATACCGGGTTATACATCTTAATCTGGTAAATCTAACCAACTTTACGGGGAAACTATGACCACTGCCGCGGTAGGCCAGCCGGCCGCCGGCCAATACGAGCTGAGCCATCTGCGCGCGCTCGAGGCCGAGGCCATCCACATCATCCGCGAGGTGGCCGCCGAGTTCGAGCGGCCGGTGCTGCTGTTCTCCGGAGGCAAGGACTCGATCGTCATGCTGCACCTGGCCATCAAGGCGTTCGCTCCGGGCCGGCTGCCGTTCCCCGTCATGCACGTCGACACCGGTCACAACTTCGACGAGGTCATCGCCACCCGCGACGCCCTGGTCGAGCGCTACGGCCTGCGCCTGGTCGTCGCCAGCGTGCAGGACGACATCGACGCGGGCCGCGTGGTCGACAACGGGCCGTCGCGCAACCCGTTGCAGACCGTCACGCTGCTGCGCGGCATCCGGGAAAACAGGTTCGACGCCGCGTTCGGCGGCGCGCGCCGCGACGAGGAGAAGGCCCGCGCCAAGGAGCGGGTGTTCAGCTTCCGCGACGAGTTCGGGCAGTGGGACCCCAAGGCGCAGCGGCCCGAACTCTGGAACCTGTACAACGGCCGGCACCGCAAGGGCGAGCACATCCGGGTGTTCCCGCTGAGCAACTGGACCGAGTACGACATCTGGGCCTACATCGGGGCCGAGCAGATCGAACTGCCGGGCATCTACTACGCCCACACCCGGCCGGTGTTCCGGCGCGACGGCATGCTGCTGGCCGTGCACGAGTTCATGCAGCCGCGCACCGGCGAGGAGGTGTTCGAGACCTCGGTGCGGTTCCGCACCGTCGGCGACGTCACCTGCACCGGTTGTGTGGAGTCCACCGCGGCCACCGTCGACGAGGTGATCGCCGAAACGGCGCTGTCGCGGCTGACCGAACGCGGCGCCACCCGCGCCGACGACCGTATCTCCGAGGCCGGCATGGAAGACCGCAAGCGGGAGGGCTACTTCTGATGAGCGCCAACACCACACTGCTGCGCATCGCCACCGCCGGCTCCGTCGACGACGGCAAGTCAACGCTCATCGGCCGGCTGCTGTACGACTCCAAGGCCGTCATGGAGGACCAGCTGGCCGCCGTCGAACGGACGTCGGCCGAGCGCGGCAACGACTACACCGACCTGGCGCTGGTGACCGACGGCCTGCGCGCCGAACGCGAACAGGGCATCACCATCGACGTGGCGTACCGCTACTTCGCCACGGCCAAGCGGAAATTCATCATCGCCGACACCCCCGGGCACATTCAGTACACCCGCAACATGGTGACCGGCACGTCCACGGCGCAGTTGGCCATCGTGCTCGTCGACGCCCGGCACGGGCTGCTCGAGCAGTCCCGCCGGCACGCCTTTCTGGCGTCGCTGCTGGGCGTGCAGCACATCGTGCTGGCGGTCAACAAGATGGACCTGATCGACTGGGACCGTGAGCGTTTCGAGTGGATCCGCGAGGAGTTCCACGCGTTCGCCGCCCGCCTGGACATCCACGATGTGACCAGCATTCCGCTGTCGGCCCTCAACGGCGACAACGTGGTGACCAAGTCGGACAAGACGCCGTGGTACGACGGCCCCGCCCTGCTGAGCCACCTCGAAGAGGTCTACATCGCCGGCGACCGCAACCTGGTCGACGTCCGGTTCCCCGTTCAGTACGTGATCCGGCCGCAGACCCGCGAGCATGCCGACCACCGCAGCTACGCCGGCACCGTCGCGTCCGGCGTGATGCGCCCCGGCGACGAGGTCGTGGTGCTGCCGAGCGGAAAGACCAGTCACATCACCACGATCGACGGCCCGTCCGGCCCCGTCGGTGAGGCGTTCCCGCCGATGGCCGTGTCGATCAGCCTGGCCGACGACATCGACATCTCCCGCGGCGACATGCTGGCCCGCCCCCACAACCAACCGGTGGCCAGCACCGAATTCGACGCCACGGTCTGCTGGATGGCCGACGATGCCACGCTCGAGCCCGGCCGCGACTACGTCGTCAAGCACACCACCCGGACCACCCGGGCCCGCGTCGTCGCACTCGGCTACCGCCTCGACGTCAACACCCTGCACCGCGACAAGAGCGCAACGGCGTTGAAGCTCAACGAACTCGGCCGCGTGACGCTGCGCACCCAGGTGCCGTTGCTGCTCGACGAGTACTCGCGCAACTCCGCGACCGGATCGTTCATCCTGATCGACCCCGACACCAACGTGACGGTGGCCGCAGGCATGGTCCGCGACACCGCGCCGGCCGCCACCCGCGCCGCCACCCCGAACACCGTGCGCCACCAGTCGCTGGTGACCGCCGGCGACCGGCTGACCAAGGGCCGCACCCTGTGGTTCACCGGTCTGTCCGGGTCGGGCAAGTCGTCGATCGCGGTCCTGGTGGAGCAGAAGCTGCTCGAACATGGTTGTCCGGCATACATTCTCGACGGCGACAACCTGCGCCACGGACTGAACGCCGATCTCGGCTTCTCGATGGCCGACCGGGCGGAGAACCTGCGCCGGCTCGCGCACATCGCCACGCTGATGGCCGACGCCGGGCTGACGGTCATGGTGCCCGCGATCAGCCCGCTCGAGGAACATCGCGAACTGGCCCGCAAGGTGCACGCCGACGCGGGGATCGAGTTCTTCGAGGTGTTCGTCGACACGCCTCTTGAGGACTGCGAGAAGCGAGACCCCAAGGGCCTCTATGCCAAAGCCCGAGCGGGGGAGATCACCCACTTCACCGGGATCGACAGTCCGTACCAGCGCCCGAAGAATCCGGACCTGCGGCTGACGCCCGCGTACGGGCCGGATGAGTTGGCGCAGCAGGTGGTCGATCTGCTGGAGTCCACGGGTGAGTGACCACGAACTGGCCGCGCGGCTGGCCACCGCCGCGGGGGAACTGCTGCTCAAGGTGCGCGACGAGTTCGCCGACGCCACCGCTGAAGAGCGAAAGGCAGCCGGCGACAAGCATTCCCACGATTTCCTGATGGCCGCGCTGGAAGCCGAGCGGCCGGGCGACGCGGTGCTGTCCGAGGAAGGTGTCGACAACCCGGTGCGGCTGAGCGCCGAACGGGTCTGGATCGTCGACCCGCTCGACGGCACTCGCGAGTTCTCCGAACTCGGACGCGAGGACTGGGCGGTGCACGTGGCCCTGTGGCAGGCGGGAGAACTCGTCGCCGGTGCGGTGGCCCTGCCCGCCCAAGGGGTGACGTTGGCGACTCCGACTGTCGCCGCACCGCCGCCCGCACCCGCGACGCCGCGGATCGTGGTGTCGCGCACCCGCCCCCCGGCCATTGCGCTGGCCGTCCGCGATGCTCTCGCCGGCGAACTGGTCGAAATGGGTTCGGCCGGAGCCAAAGTCGCCTCGGTGGTACAGGGACTGTCGGACGTGTACGTGCATGCCGGCGGTCAGTACGAATGGGATTCGGCCGCTCCGGTCGCCGTGGCCCGCGCAGCGGGACTGCACACCTCGCGCATCGACGGCTCGCCGCTGGTCTACAACCAGGCCGACTCCAAGCTGCCCGATCTGATCGTGTGCCGGCCCGAATACGCCGAGGCGGTGCTGAACGCGACCCGACCGGCGTAGCTTGAGGCGATGACCGCCGCGACGCTGGGTTGATCGATATGCGCCGTGTCCGAGGCGGGAGCGCGTGTCTGGCCGCAGGCATCGTGGTGGCACTCGCGGGCTGCGCGGCCGATGTTCCCACCGGTCCTTCCGCCACCACCACCCCCACGACGGCGCCCGCGCATTCGGCTCTGAAGACCATCGTCGCCGCCGGCTTCCGTGATGTCGTGCAAAGACTGGCCCAGCAGATGCGGGTTCCCGGCGCGGTGGTCGTCCTGCGTACCCCGCAAGGGGACTTCACCGCGGCGGTGGGCACCACCGAACTGGACACCCAGGTGCCGCCGACCGCGGCCACCCATTTCCGGATCGCGTCGAACACCAAGACGATGACCGCGGCGCTGATCGTGCTGCTGGCTCAGCACGGCAGACTGCGGTTCTCCGATCCGGTCGCCGACTATGTGCCAAATGTGCCGAACGGCAACGACATCACCATCGCCGAACTTCTCACCATGCGCAGCGGACTGGACAACTACACCGCCGACCCTGACTTCGCGGCCACGCTGGACGCCGACCCGGCCAAAGTCTGGACGCCCGAGGAGGTGCTCGCGATTGCCTTCCGGCAGCCACCTCGATCCGGCCCGGGTACCTCCTACGACTACTGCAACACCAACTACGCGCTGCTGGGGCTCGTAGCGGAGAAGGCCGGCGGCCGCTCGCTGGCCGAGCAGTTCCAGGACCGGTTTTTTCGCCCGCTCGGCTTGGACCAGACTTCGCTGCCGGCCGCCGCCGACGCCGGCGTCATCCCCGCGCCTTACTCCCACGGATACATGTACGGCGCGACGCGTTTTGCGCTCGCTGACGTGGACTACGCCGCCGACATCCAGGCCGCGGCCAGTGCCGGAACACTGCGCCCCCTCGACTACACCGCGCAGAACTCCTCCTATGCCACCGCCGCCGGCGGGGCCATCTCCACCGCCGACGACATGGCGACCTGGATCCGCGCGCTGGTGTCGGGGCAAGTGTTCAACGCCGACTACCAACAGCAGTGGCTTGCCAGCCCGCAAGCCGAGGACCCGGCGCAACCCGACGGTCAGAAGTACGGCTACGGGATCTCGTATCAGCGGTTCGGCCCGCACGCCGCGATGTACTACCACGGCGGGGAACTGCCCGGCTTCAACTCGTTCATCGGATACGACCCGGAAAACGATGTGTCGCTGGTGATCTGGACGGACCTGACGCTGGCGCCGGACGGCCGCACCACCGCAAACGCCATGCTGCCCGCGATCCTCGACGAGATATACCCCGGCCTGTCGCTGGCTCCGGCCACGCCCACCACGAGATAACCTCGAGTTCAACTACTTTCGTCGTCGGTGAGGTGTTCGTCGTCGGCGAGTAGTTCTTTGGGGTGGTGGAGGCGGTTGGTTTCGGGTGGGCCGGTGCCGTCGGTCCAGGCCAGCCGGCCCTGGTCGGTGATTTCGGTGGTGTAGGTGCCGTCGGTGGCGGCTTTGTGGGAGGGGCCGCAGGCGAAGAACAGTTTGTCGGCGTCGGTCGGGCCGCCGTCGACGAAATCGACCGGGGCGTGGTGGACCTCGGAGTGGTAACCGGGTGCGTCGCAGCGCGGATGGGTACACCCGTGATCGCGTGCGTAGCAGACGATCCGCTGATCCGGGGTGGCCAGGCGGTGGCTGCGCCCCAGATAGAGCGGCCGGGCCGAGTGGTTGTCGAACACCACCAGGTAATGGATGGCGCCGTTGCCGGCCATGGTGATCAGGTCCCGCATCGGCAGGGTGGATCCGCCGCCGGTGCGCGCCGGGCCGGGCATCGGCAGCGACGGGTCGGCCACCGCGGCGGCGGCCTGCTCCAACTCGCCCAGCGTGGTGGTCGTGATGACGGTGACCGGCAGGCCGCGGTGGCTGCCCAACTGGCCCGAGGCCAGCGCGGTCCGCAACCCCCAGGCGAACGCGTCATGCAGGCGCTGGGACTTGGTCCGGGTATCCGTTGCGCCGTCGACCACCGTCTGGTCGGAGTCGGGCAGGTGATGCCCCGGCCGCACGGCCGCGGCGATGGCCTCGACGTAGGCGCGGGCTTCCGGGGTCAGGTCACCGGACAGTCTGCTCATGCCGTCGGGTCGTTGCGGGCCGAGCACCAGGCCGCGGCGGTTCTGCCGGTCGGTGTCGTCGAAGAATCCCTCCGGGTTGAGTTCCTCAGCCAGCATCCGGCCCACCGCGGTGACGAACTGATGATCTTCTACCCGGGCGTGCGCGACGAGGATCGTCTCGGCCCTAGCCCGGCCGTCGGCGTCGACGACCTTGGGCAGCAGATCCATCGTCTTGCACACTTCCCGGAGGTGGTCCTCGCCGAGCGCGCCGGCCTCCACGGCCGCCCCCAACGCGCAAAGTTCAGCGGGCAGGGTCTGGCCGGACAGCGAGCGCCGCGGGCAGATCCGGGCGGCCACCTTCATCCGCCGGGTCACCTCGGCGGCGGTGATCCGCAACCGGGTCCGCAGCAGATCACGCACCTTGACCCCCGAGGGCAGGCCGGTGTCATCGGGGCCGTCGGGCGGTTCGGCGATCTGCCCGAACACCCGGTACATCAACCCGCGGTTCAGCCGCTGCTGGGTCTCCAGCCGGTCGGCCACCTCAACCCGGAACGCGGTACCCACCTGATCGGTGGAGCACTCCCGCAGCCGCGCCAGCGCCGCATCGATCACATCCAGTGCCTCCCGCACCCGTTCGCGCGCCACCCCGGGCGGCAGGTACGCGGGACTGGAAGCCATGACCCCACTGTATTCGCACAAACGTTCGAGAACAGCCCGCTCAACGGCTGGCTGTGGATGAAACCCGAACTGTGGACAACATTCCTGACCAATCCGGCCCAAAATGACACAATTGCCGCATGCGCATGTCGGCCAAGGCGGAGTACGCCGTCCGTGCCATGGTCCAACTCGCAACCGAGCAACCGGGCGTCCTGGTCAAGACCGACGACC
>CAZTAA010000016.1:0-4188 GCA_964611465.1 uncultured Mycobacterium sp.
CTGGGCTGGTATGTCCTGCCGAAGGGGTCGCTGGGCGGCAACTACATCAAGTACCAGGGCATGGTCGACGGCGTGCCGCGGGTCGAGACACACCTCGAGTGGCAGATGACGCCGCACACCGAACCGAACTGGGATATCAAGGGCTGCTACATCACTCAGATCAAGGGTGATCCGTGTGTCTACAACAAGCACATGATCTTCCCGAAACCCGGTGTGGATTTGTCGGATCCGGACAACTTCGCCTCCATCGGGATGACGGTGACGGGCCTGCCGGCGCTCAACTCGATCAAGGCCGTCGTCGCGGCGCCACCGGGGCTGATCACCAGTGCCGACCTTCCGCTGCGCGGTTTCGCCGGGCGGTTCAAGCTCGACTGACAGCGCGCGAGCGTGCGCGAAATCGCGGCCCGCGCGGCGTGTCGGCGGACCGGCACGCACGCCCGCGAGCAAGGTTGAGCGGTGGCGCGCAGACACGGCTGGGGCGGATCCCCGCCCGCAACCGACGAGGAGGCCGTCGCGCGCATCGTCGACGCGGCCGTCGCGCTGATCGACCAGACCCGTGCGGAGATCAGCATCGCCGACGTCGCACGCTCGCTCGGCGTGATCCGCCAGACCGTCTACCGGTACTTCCCCAACACCGAAGCGCTGATGGAGGCTGCCGCCGTCGCGTCGGTGGGTGCCTTTCTGGACCGCATCGAGGCGCACCTGGCCGGCGTCACCGATCCTGCCGCCGCGGTCACCGAGGGGCTGGCGTATGTCCTCGAGACGCTGCCGCCGCACATGGGTCTGCTGCTCTCCCCGTTGCGGCCCAACAAGTTCTCGGTGGCCGTCACCTCCGGGCAGGCCCGCACGTTCGGCCGGTCGATGCTGGACAGGTTCGACGTCGACTGGCGCGCAAGCGGTTACGGCGACGCCGAGCTCGACGACCTGACCGAGTATGTGTTGCGCACGCTCCAGTCGTTCATCGTCGACCCCGGTGACCCGCCGGCCCGCGGCGCCGAACTCCGGCGTTACCTGGGCCGGTGGGTCGGAACGGCGGTCAGCGGTACTCGACCGCGAACGTCTTGAGCCCGTTGAGCCAGGGCGAGCGGACCCGGGTGGGATCGGACACCTTGGCGATGTCGGGGATCACGTCGGCGATGGCGTCGAACATCAGCGCGATCTCCATCCGGGCCAGATTCGCGCCGATGCAGTGGTGGGTGCCGTTCCCGCCGAAACCCAAGTGCGGGTTCGGGTTTCGCAGGATGTCGAACGTGGTCGGGGCGTCGAAGACGTCCTCGTCGTAGTTGCCCGAGGCGTAGAACAGCCCGGCGCGCTGGCCCTTGCGGATCGTCGTTTCGCCGAGCCGCACGTCGTTGCGGGCGGTGCGCTGGAAGCACGTCACCGGCGTCGCCCAGCGCACGATCTCGTCGGCCGCGGTCTTGGGCCGCTCGCGCTTGAAGAGCTCCCACTGGTCCGGGTGGTCCAGGAAGGCGTTCATGCCGTGGGCGATTGCGTTGCGGGTGGTCTCGTTGCCGGCCACGCCGAGCAGCATGACGAAGAAGCCGAACTCCTCCTCGGTGATTTGTTCCCCGCCCTCCCCCTTTTGGTCCGCCTGCACCAGCATCGTGACGATGTCGTCCTTGGGGTTCTTCCGACGGTCGTCGGCCATGTTGTACGCGTAGCCCAGCAGCTGCACGCTGGCCATGGCCGGATCCATGGTCTGTGCCTCGGGATCGGTGTAGTTGATGCACGAGTTGGCCCAGTCGAAGAAGTCCTGCCGGTCGGTTTCCGGCACGCCGATCAGGTCGGCGATCGCCAGCACCGGCAGCTTGGCCGCGACGTCGTCGATGAAGTTCCCGGCGCCCTTCTCGCGGGCCTCCTCGACGATCGCGTACGCCGCGCCGCGCAGCTTGTCCTCGAGGTCGGCGACCCCGCGCGGGGTGAACAGCTTGGAGACGATACGGCGCAGCCGGGTGTGCTCCGGCGGGTCGTGGTTGATCAGCAGCGGTTTGGTGGATTCGACCACCGCCGGCTCCATGCCGTCGAAAAAGCTGACCACCACGCCGTTTTCGTTCGCCGACCAGTTGTCGTTGTCGCGGGAGATCGTCTTGATGTCGGCGTGCCGGCTGATCACCCAGAAGCCGCCGTCGGTGAAGCCGCCGGTGCCCGGCTCCTGGGCGTTCCACCACACCGGGGCGGTGCGGCGCAGTTCGGCGAACTCGGCGAGCGGCAGGCCGCGCTGCATCATGTCGGGGTCGACGAAGTCGAACGGACGGTCGAGCGTACTGGTCACGGGGCCTCCGGTGCTGTGATCGGGGTCTCAGCCAGACCATACACTAGGCGGTCAAGGCGTATGTTCACGGATCGGCATAGCATCGCGGTCATGACGCGCGCATCCATCGACTTCCCGTCCCGCATCGGTGTCTGGTGGGCCGGCGACACCTGGGCGATGCCCGACGCGCAGCAGGTGGCCCGGGACGTCGAAGGACTCGGCTTCGGCTCGCTGTTCATCCCGGAGGTCGTCGGCAAGGAGTGCCTGACGCAGTCCGCGGCCTTCCTGGCCGCCACCGAACGACTCGTGGTGGGTACCGGCATCGCCAACATCCACGTCCGGGTGCCGTCGGCGGCGGAGTCCGGGGCGCGCACGCTGACCGCGCTGCACCCGGGACGGTTCGTCCTCGGCCTGGGCGTCAGTCATGGCCCACTGGTGGAGCACGGCCTGGGCGGCGTCTACCAGAAGCCGTTGGCGACGATGCGTTCTTATCTGGAGCGGATGGCGGCCGTGCCGCCGCAGATCGAACCGGGGGTGGGCCGACCGCCCCGGCTGCTTGCGGCGTTGGGGCCCAAGATGATCGAGCTGTCCGGCGAACTGGCCGACGGAGCGCACCCGTATCTCGTCACACCCGAACACACCGGCGCCACCCGCGAGATCCTCGGCCCGGACAAGTGGGTGGTCTCCGAGCAGGCGGTCGCCATCGGCGGTGACGACGAGGACCAATTGGCCCGCGCACATTCGCATCTCGACGTGTACAGCGGTCTGCCAAACTACCGGAATTCGTGGCTGCGGCAAGGGTTCGACGAGTCCGATCTGGTGCGCGGGGGTTCCGACCGCTTGGCCCGCGCCCTGGTCGGCATGGGAACCGTCGAGCAGGCGGCCGCCGTGGTCCGCGCGCATCTGGACGCCGGCGCCGACCACGTCGTCATCCAGGCGCTCGGGGAGAATCCGACGGCCGACCCGCGGCCCGCGCTGCGGGACCTGGCCGCGGCGCTGGGGTTGAACGGGTAGTCGGGGTCTACTCGACGTTCTCCTGCGAGACGTCCGTCTCGGCGGGTTTGGACTTCTCGGCGCGGCGGCGCTTGCGCCATTCGAAGAAGATCGGCAGCGCCGAGAGCACGGCGATCAGGATGAAGATCGGTTCGATCAGCTTCTGGATGATGGCGAACTGGCCGAGGAAGTAGCCGAGCAGCACCAGCACGGTGCTCCAGACGACCGCGCCGATCACGTTGAACAACGTGAACACGCCGTAGCTCATCTTGGCGGCGCCGGCGGTCAGCGGCACCAGCGTCCGCACGATCGGGACGAACCGGCCGAGCACGATCGCGAACGGGCCGCGCTGCTCGAAGAACGCGTGCGCCTCGTCGAGGTACTTCTGCTTCAGGAAGCGCGCATCCGGCTTGAACATCTCCAACCCGATGAAGCGGCCGATGAAGTAGCCGGCCTGACCGCCGAGGACCGCCGCGATCGGGATGAACAGCAGCAGTTGCCACAGCTGGAAATTGGCGTTCTCGTGGGCGGCGGCGGCGGTGCCGGCCGCGAGCATGCCCGCGACGAACAGCAGGGTGTCGCCCGGCAGGACCGGGAACAGCACCCCGGATTCGATGAACACGACGACCAGCAGGCCGATCAGGGCCCACGGCCCGAAGTAGCCGATGAGTTTCACCGGGTCCAGGAAGTCCGGCATGAGCGCGAGGGTGTTCACGGGCCCCAAGGGTACCGGCGCTCCTTCCGCACGCGAGACTGTGCAGTTTTCCGGCACCGCTACGGCATGTAGCTGATACGGTGCGGCGATATCCGAGTAAGGGGGTCCTCGAATGGCGATTGTTCGAAAATTCAGCGCTCTGACGGCCGCGACCGTCGTGGTTGCGGCCGGCCTCGTCGCCTCCGGGTGTTCGACCACCAAGGAGACGAGCAGCACCACGACGACGGAG
>CAZTAA010000016.1:4288-62134 GCA_964611465.1 uncultured Mycobacterium sp.
CGTCGCCTCCGGGTGTTCGACCACCAAGGAGACGAGCAGCACCACGACGACGGAGGCGTCGGCGGCCACAACCACCACGGCCGCCGAAACCACCACGGCCGCCGCAACCACCGCGAAGCCCGCCGACGTGAAGTCACTCGTGCCCACACCGGCGAACACCGCGGAGACCAAGGGCCCCGATGCCATCGCCAATGACGGTGTGCACCTTCACTTTCAGGTCAACGGCGCTCCGAAAGAGGTGATGGACGCCTTCAAGATCGACCTGGAGGGCAAGGGCTGGGACGTGACGACCATCGTCACCTCCGACAACGGCGGTGGCGGCGGTGCCACCTACACTGGTACCAACGGCGCCGCGTACGGCGTGTTCGACGGCGGCGGATACGACAACAAGACCTACCTCGACGTGTGCACCTGGCCGACGAAGCCGGCCGACCCCAACTGTGCCCGCGGCGAGCGGTAGTTCCGCGCCGGCGCCATGACAGGTCTGGACCGGCGCACGCTGCTGGTGGGCGCCGGTGTGCTGGCCGGCCTCGCCGGATCGGGGTTCGCCGGAATCCCCGCGGCCCGAAGCGAGCCGGACGCCGACGCAGCGGATGTCGACCTCACCTTGCTCCGGCGGACCTTCGCCCTGGCCGACGAGGCCCGCCGGATCGGCGGGTCGCCCTACGGCGCGCTGGTGGCAGACGCCGCCGGAAACGTCGTCGCGGAACAGGGCAACACCTCCGCGCTGACGGATGGCGACCCGACCCAGCACGCCGAACTGGTGACGACCGCGGCCGCGTGGCGGACGCTGGGCTATGACGGCATGGCCCAGGGCACCCTCTACGCGAGCACCGAGCCGTGTTCGATGTGCGCGGGCGCCGCGTACTGGACCGGCATCGGCAGGGTCGTCTACGGCATGTCGAATCGTCGGTTGTTCGAGTTCACCGGCGACAAGCCGGGGCAGACGTCGTTCGCCCTGCCCTGCCGCGACATCGTGCAGCACGGCAGCCGCCCCGTCGCGGTGGTCGGGCCACTCCTCGAAGACGAGGCGGCCCGAAGCCATGTCGGCTATTGGCACTGACGACCGTTTCGCGACCACCGGTGTCATCGGCTGCCGGTTCCTGAGATACTGCGGAGCATCTGTCGAAGCTGCAACGCTTAAGGAGAGGTCACATGCCCATCGCCACGCCCGAGGTCTACGCCGAGATGCTGGGCCGTGCCAAGGAGCACTCCTTCGCGTTTCCGGCCATCAACTGCGTCGGCTCCGAGAGCATCAACGCCGCCATCAAGGGCTTCGCCGACGCCGGCAGCGACGGAATCATCCAGTTCTCCACTGGCGGAGCCGAATTCGGTTCCGGCCTGGGCGTCAAGGACATGGTGACCGGCGCGGTGGCGCTGGCCGAGTTCGCGCATGTGATCGCCGCGAAGTATCCGATCACCGTCGCGCTGCACACCGACCACTGCCCCAAGGACAAGTTGGACGGCTTCGTGCGCCCGCTGCTGGCGATCTCGGCGGAGCGGGTGGCCAAGGGACAGGACCCGCTGTTCCAGTCGCACATGTGGGACGGCTCGGCGGTGCCGATCAACGAGAACCTGTCGATCGCACAGGAGCTGCTGAAGGCCGCCGCGGCCGCCAAGATCATCCTCGAGGTGGAGATCGGCGTCGTCGGCGGTGAAGAGGACGGCGTCGAGGCCGAGATCAACGAGAAGCTCTACACCAGCAAGGAAGACTTCGAGAAGACCATCGAGGCGCTCGGCGCGGGCGAGCACGGCAAGTACCTGCTGGCCGCGACGTTCGGCAACGTGCACGGCGTCTACAAGCCGGGCAACGTCGTGCTCAAGCCCGAGGTGCTCGCCGAGGGCCAGCAGGTCGCCACGGCCAAGCTCGGCCTGCCGGCCGGGTCGAAGCCCTTCGACTTCGTCTTCCACGGCGGGTCGGGTTCACTGAAGTCCGAGATCGAGGATTCGCTGAAGTACGGCGTGGTGAAGATGAACGTCGACACCGACACGCAGTACGCGTTCACCCGGCCGATCGCCGCGCACATGTTCAGCAACTACGACGGCGTGCTGAAGATCGACGGCGAGGTCGGCAACAAGAAGGTCTACGACCCGCGCAGCTACCTGAAGAAGGCGGAGGCGTCGATGAGCGAGCGCGTCGTGGAGGCCTGCAACGACCTGCACAGCGCGGGCCGGTCGGTTTCAGCCGGCTGACTGGCAGATCTTCCACTTCTCGTCGCGGAACTCGAGGTCGAAGCTGCGCGTCGAACGCGTGTCGGGGTCGGACGCCATGAACGACGTCACGTTCGCCTCGGCGTGGTCGCCGTTGACGACGACCTCGTCGATGCTGGCGACCACCGGATACTGCCGGGCGGCGACCACCCGGGCATGGGTGTCCGTCCACTGCCGGTCGTCGTAGCTGTTGTAGCCGTCCGCGGTCTCGCCGCAGGTGATGCCGCGAAGCGTAGCCAGGTCGCCGTTCTGGATCGCGCCGTCGAAGTCGTGGATCGTGGCGCGAACCAGGTCTTCCTGCGACGCCTTCGAGCCGTGATCGCGGCTGAGCAGCAGCGTGCCCAGAACGGCCACCGCCGCCAGTGCGGCGATCACCAGCAGGACCGCCAGCACCCAGCCCCACCTACCCGAGCGGATCGGTATCTTCGACGTCCGGCGCGGTGGAATCGCTTGGGGCGCAGCGGTTCTGGGATGGGCAATGATGTCCTCGGCGACGAAGCCGGCCGCGCCCATGTCGATGATCTCGGTGGCCGGATCGGGGTTGCGCCGGATCACCTGGGTCGATCCGGCGTCCATCCCCGACGGTGCGGTGAACCGGCGCTCGCCTGGGACCACGACAGGCTGCGCGGTCTCGGCGTCGGCGTCCGGGGTGCTGATCACCTCGGTCTCGAAGTCGGCGGCGTACTGCTCGGCGGCCAGGGTGTCGGGCTCGGCGCCGGGTTCCGGATCCGGCCCTGGCCCGTCAGGGTTCGACATCGGTGTTGGCGTCCTCCCGCTCCGGTTCTCCCGTTGGCGTCTCCCGTCGAGCGTAGAGGCACAATGATCGTCATGACACGGATGGGTGATCTGCTGGGGCCGGATCCGGTGCTGCTGCCGGCCGACGAACAGGCCGAGGCGAAGTTGGCGGCGGGGGAGCAGGCCGCGGTCGTCGCGGCCGCGCATCCGACCGCTTCGGTGGCCTGGGCGACGCTGGCCGAGCATGCGCTCGAGGACGACAAGGTCATCACGGCCTACGCGTACGCCCGCACCGGCTACCACCGCGGTCTGGATCAGTTGCGCCGCAACGGGTGGAAGGGTTTCGGGCCGGTGCCGTTCGCGCACGAACCCAACCAGGGCTTCCTGCGCTGCGTGGCGGCGCTGGCCCGGGCCGCCGACGCGATCGGCGAAACCGACGAGCACCAGCGCTGCCTGGACCTGCTCGACGACTGCGATCCGGACGGGCGCCGCGAACTCGGTCTGGCCTAGCTCGAGCGGCATCTGTTCCGCACCGGCTGCGACATTGTGCGAGTGCGCCTCGCAGCAGCGGCTGAACAGATTGCAGAAACGGGTGAAAAGGGGGCTACCAGTCGGTGTGCTGCGCGCAGTCGTCGGCCACATCGGGCGGCTCGACCTGGACGGTCGCATGCTCCAGTCCGCGCGCGGCGAGCACCGCGCGTGCCTCGTCGAGCACCCGGGCCGAATCGGCGGTGCTCGTCAGGTGCGCGGTGGCCATGTCCTTACCCGGCACCAGGGTCCACACGTGCAGGTCGTGGACACCCGTCACGCCGTCGACGTTCTCGAGCGCGGCGCGCAGTTCGTCGACGTCGATGTGGCTCGGCGACGACTCGGACAGGATCCGCAACGCCTGTCGCGCCAGTGCGATGGCCCGGGGCAGCACCCACAGGGCCACCAGGACGGCCACCACGATGTCGGCGTACGGCCAGCCGGTGGTGACGGTGACGATGCCGGCGATGAGGACGCCGATGCTGCCGACGGTGTCGGCGACGACCTCCATGTAGGCGCCCTTGACGGCGAGGCTCCGCTCGGCGTCCGACCGCAACAGCAGCACCACGACCAGGTTGGCCGCCAGACCGGCCAGTGCGACGACGATCATCGGCACGCCGGGGATCTCCGGTGCGTCGCCGAGCCGCCGGTACGCCTCGTAGAGGATGAACGCGCCGACACCGATGAGCAGCGCGGCGTTGGTCACCGCGGTGAACACCTCCGCGCGATGCCAACCGTAGGTGCGCGCCGCCGACGCCGGACCGTGCCGGGCGAGCAGGACCGCCGTCAGGCCCATGAACATGGCGACCAGGTCGGTCAGCATGTGCCCGGCGTCGGCCAGCAGGGCGATGGAGGAGATCCACAGCGCGGTGCCCAGTTCGACGGCGAAGAACGTGGTCAGGATGGCCGCCGCGATGAGCATCCGGCTGACGCGGGTCTCGCCGCCGTGTTGGTGATCGTGTCCCGCGCCCATGGATCGAGAATCTATGCGTAGCGCCGCATATGGGGCAAGGGGTCCAAAGACCTCAGCGTTGCCAGAACAGCGTCAGCCCGTACCCGATCGACGCCAGCATGTCGATGCCTCCGAGCAGGCCGTAGATCTTGAACACGAACGAGAAGAACCACTGGTTGAGCGGCGGCGCGATCAGGACGAACAGCAGGATGAAGAAGCCGTACTGCTTGACCGGCGCCAGCGAACGCTGCAGGTTCGGGCTCAGGTGCGGTTCGAGCGCGTTGTACCCGTCCAGCGGCGGGATCGGCAGGATGTTGAGCACCACCGCCATCACCTGCAGCATCCCGAGGAAGGCGACACCGCCCCAGAACACGCCGTGGTCGTGCTGATAGAACAGCCGGACCGCGCCGAGCAGCAGGACGGCCAGGATCAGGTTGGTGACCGGCCCGGCGAGTGCGACCGCGCTCCGTTGTCCTTTGGTCAGCCGGTCCGTCCGCACCCAGACCGCGCCGCCCGGCAGGCCGATGCCACCCATCGCGATGAACAGCAGCGGCAGCACGATGGAGAACACCGGGCTGGTGTACTTGAACGGATTGAGGCTCAGGTAGCCGCGGGTGGCGACGTCGTGGTCGCCGAATCGCCAGGCGGTGAACGCGTGCCCGAACTCGTGCAGGCACAGCGAGACCACCCAGCCGCAGATCACCAGGATGAAGACACCGGCGTAGGCGATCGGCTTGTTGTCCAGCGTGGCCTCCCCGGCCAGCCAGGCCAGGACTCCGCCGGCCGCCGTCACCGCCAGCAGGAGCAGGAAGACCGGGCTGGGCCGCACCGCCGCCTGGTTCCCGATCGAGCGAATGTTCACGGTCACGAAGTTACCCGGTGACCAGCAGCCAGCCCTCGGTGTTCCGGTAGAACGTGGAGCGGCGCACCTCGCGTGGGGCCTCGACGCCGTCCCGGATCACCCGCGCGCCGGTGGTGCCCAGTTGCGCGGCGCGCCCGCTGACCCATCGGCCCCGGCGCAGCGGGCCGGTCCGGATCCGGGCCCGCAGGCCGGGCGGGGTGCGGGTCGGCTCGATCCGGATTTCGGGGACGTCGCCGTCGAACAGCACGATGTCGTCCACGACGGCTTCGCCGTGCAGCGTGCGGGCGCCGGCCGGCGGCAACCATCGCGCCGAGCCGACGATCACCTGTCCGGTTTCGTCACGGATCAGCGGGATGCGCTGGGTGCCGCCCACCCTGGCGCGGCGGGCGCCGGTCCGGCGCAGCGGCGCGACCTCGACGTCGAGCCGGTCGGCGCGCAGCAGCGCGGTGAGCACCGCGGCCAGGTCGGCGTCCGAATTGGCCGGGTCGCCGACCACGATGACCCGGCGGGCACCGGGTGCGTCTTCCGGCCCGCCGAACGGCAGGTCCGCGAGCTCGGCGGGCACCGCCGCGTCGCCGAACCGCGCCACGAGGATGTCGCTGTCGCTTCGCGGGGTGTTCAGGAGGGCTCCTTGACGCGGGTTGGATACGGGTGGGGTTCATCCTCGGATAGGGTGTCTCACCGGCTGGTCACAATAAGCCAGGAGTGGAGCGGGGTCACGCGATGCCGGCAATCGTCCTGATCGGCGCCCAGTGGGGTGACGAGGGCAAGGGAAAGGCCACCGACCTCCTCGGTGGCCGCGTGCAGTGGGTGGTGCGTTATCAGGGCGGCAACAACGCCGGGCACACCGTCGTGCTGCCGACCGGTGAGAACTTCGCGCTGCACCTCATCCCGTCGGGCATCCTGACCCCCGGAGTCACCAACGTGATCGGCAACGGGGTCGTCGTCGACCCGGGTGTCCTGTTGACCGAGCTGACCGGCCTGGAGGACCGCGGGGTGGACACGGACCGGCTGCTGATCTCCGCCGACGCGCACCTGTTGATGCCGTACCACGTGGCGATCGACAAGGTCACCGAGCGTTACATGGGCAACAAGAAGATCGGCACCACCGGCCGCGGCATAGGTCCGTGCTATCAGGACAAGATCGCCCGCATCGGCATCCGGGTGGCCGATGTTCTCGACGAAACCCTGCTGGCCGAAAAGGTCGGCGCCGCACTGGAATTCAAGAACCAGGTGCTGGTCAAGATCTACAACCGCAAGGCGCTGGACGCCGGCGAGGTGGTGGACGGGCTGCTCGGTCAGGCCGACGGGTTCAAACACCGGATCGCCGACACCCGACTGCTGCTCAACAACGCGCTCGACGGCGGTGAGACCGTGCTGCTGGAGGGTTCGCAGGGCACCCTGCTCGACGTGGACCACGGCACGTATCCCTTTGTGACGTCGTCGAATCCGACGGCCGGCGGCGCGGCGGTGGGCTCGGGCATCGGCCCCACCCGGATCACCACCGTGCTGGGCATCCTCAAGGCGTACACCACCCGCGTCGGCTCCGGCCCGTTCCCGACCGAACTGTTCGACGAGTCCGGCGTCTACCTGTCGAAGACCGGTGGCGAGGTCGGCGTGACCACCGGGCGCGCCCGCCGGTGCGGTTGGTTCGACGCCGTCATCGCCCGGTACGCCACCCGGGTCAACGGCATCACCGACTACTTCCTGACCAAGCTCGACGTGCTGTCGTCCCTGGAGACCGTGCCGATCTGCGTCGGCTACACCGTCGACGGCAAACGCACCGACGAGATGCCGATGACCCAGAGCGACATCGCCAAGGCCGTGCCGGTGTACGAGGAGATGCCGGGCTGGTGGGAGGACATCAGCTCGTGCCGCACTTTCGATGAACTGCCGGCGAACGCGCGTGACTATGTGCTGCGTCTGGAAGAGCTTGCGGGAGCACATGTTTCGTGCATCGGTGTCGGCCCCGGGCGGGAGCAGACGATCGTGCGCCGCGACATCCTGGCATCCCGCTGATGGCGGACTACGGGCTGGATCCCCGGCGGGTCGACCCCGAATACGACCGCCACGGCGGCTTCCCGGTGTTCGAGGCCGCCGACCCCGGCCCCGGCTTCGGCCGGTTCCTGGCCGCCATGCGGCGGCTGCAGGACCTGGCGGTCTGCGTCGATCCGGACCCGGACACCTGGGTCGACGCCGCCGACCGCGTCGAGGGCCTGGTGTCGCTGCTGGATCCCTACCAGGCGCCCGAGGGCGTCGGCCCGGCGCAGCGGGTGCCGGACCTGCCCGGCGCCGGCAGCCTGCTGATGCCGCCGTGGTTCGTCGACCGGTTCGAGCCCGACGGCGTCGAACTACGGGTCCGGTTCAGCCGATTCCACGTGGGCGGCAACAGCGCCGTGCACGGCGGAGTGCTGCCGTTGCTGTTCGACTCCGTGTTCGGCATGGTCATCCACGCCGCCGGCCGGCCGATCAGCCGGACCGGCTTCCTGCACGTCGACTACCGCGCCGTCACCCCGATCGACACCGACCTGACGGCGCGGGGCTGGATCCGGGAAGCCGAGGGGCGCAAGGCATTTGTCAACGCCGAACTCCGCGGACCCGACGGCAATCTGCTCGCCGAGGCCAACGGCCTGATGATCCGGCTGCTGCCGGGTCAGCCCTGAGCGCCGCCGACGGCGTTCGGGTCCGACGGTTTCCGGCCCGGCCCTGATTCAATGACAGGATGTCGTCGCCGCATCGTCTGTCCACCCCACGGGCTGCCGGCCTGGCCGGTGTGCTGTTCGCGATTCTGTTCGCCGCCAGCATCATTCTGATCCACGGCGCGTTGCCCGAGGGCGCCGCGCCGGGCTCGCAGTGGCTCGAGGCCGGCAATCTGCGGTTGCGGATCGCCTCGCTGCTGATGCCGTTCGCGGGGATCTCGTTCCTGTGGTTCATCGGCGTGGTGCGCGACGGCCTGGGCAACTACGAGGACCGGTTCTTCGCGACCGTGTTCTTCGGCAGCGGCCTGTTGTTCCTGGCGATGGTGTTCAGCGCCTCGGCGATCGGCGCGGGTCTGGCCGCCAGCGGTCACCTGATCGACGCGCCGGGCGGGCAGAACGACGTCGCGGCGTTCGGTCAGATGGAGGTGTTGTCGCTGACCAAGACCTACGCCGTCCGGATGGCCGCGGTGTTCATGATCTCGCTGGCCACCATCTGGCTCAAGACCAAGTTGATGCCGCGCTGGCTGGTGTACACCACCTACGCCTCGGCGGTCGGGTTGCTATTTAGCAGCGACCTGTCGATGTGGATCGCGTTGGTCTTCCCGTTCTGGGTGCTGCTCGTCAGTGTGCTGGCGCTGGTCCGGTCCGGCGTGATCGACCTGCATCACGACGACGGGGTCGCCTAGCGCCGCGCGTGTCTGCCGTACGGCGGTTCGGCGGTGTCGAAGTTACTGGGCCACCACACTTTCGGCCCGACCATGGTGAAGATCGCCGGGATCACGACGGTGCGGACCAGGAAGGTGTCCAGCAGGATGCCGAGGCCGACGATGATGCCCAGTTGGGTGAGCACGATCAGCGGCAGCACGCCGAGCACGCAGAACACCGCGGCCAGCACGATGCCGGCGCTGGTGATGACGGCGCCGGTGGCCGACACGGCCCGCACGATGCCGTCGCGGGTGCCGTGGTCGCGGGTCTCCTCACGGGCCCGGGTCACCAGGAAGATGGTGTAGTCGACGCCGAGGGCGACGAGGAACAGGAACGCGAACAGCGGCGTGGTGTTGTCCAGGGCCGGGAACCCGAAGAGGTGCACGCTGACCCAGCCGCCCAGGCCGAGCGCGGCCAGCGCGGAAAGCACCGTCACCGCCACGAGGATGAGCGGGGCGACGACGGAGCGCAGCAGCACGAACAGCACCGCCAGCACCACCGCGAGGATCGCCGGGATCAGCACCAGCCGATCCCGCACCGCGGCGTCGCGGGTGTCCATCGCCTGCGCGTCGGCGCCGCCGACCACCGCCGACGGATCGGCGCCGTGGACCGAATCACGCAGTGCCGCAACGACTTCGAACGCCTGATCGGTGGCCGGTGCCGCGTCGGTGACGACGGAGAACTGGACCAGTCCGTCATCGGTCCGGCCGGACTCGGTTCCCGACACCACACCGGGGGTGCCGGTGATGGCCTGTTGCAGCTGCGCGGCGCGTTCGGCGCTGCCGATCACCCGGGTCGGATCGGTCAGCCCGCCGGGGAAGTGCGCGGCCACGGCGTCGTAGCCGCTGACGGATTCGGCCCGCACCCGGAACTGCTCGGTCTGCGACAGGCCGATCGGTGTGGCGAGCAGGCCGGTGGCCAGCACCGCCAGCAGGGCGATGGAGGTCGCGGCTACCCAGGCCGGGCGGCGGGCCACCGCGGTGGCGATGCGGTGCCAGACGCCGGTCGTGACGGTGTCTTCGCCGGTGCCGGGATGCGGGATGAACGGCCAGAACAGTCGCACGCCGCACAACGCCAGCAGCGGCGGCAACACCACCAGCGCGAAGACCGCGGCGACGAGCAGGCCGGTGGCCGCCTGCAGGCCGAGGCTGCGGGTACTCGGCGCCGAGGCGAACAACAGGGTCAGCAGCGCCAGCACGACGGTGGCGTTGCTCGCCACGATCGCCGGGCCGGCGGTGCGGACCGCGGTACGCAGGGCGGCCCGATGGTCGCCGGGTGGGCTCGCCGCACCGCGACGCAATTCCTCGCGGTACCGGGAGATCAGCAGCAGCGCGTAGTTGGTGCCCGCACCGAACACCAGCACGCTGGTGATCCCGGCGGTCGAGCCGTCGGCGATCAGGCCGGCCGCCGAGGTGACGCGCTCGCCGGCCACCGCACCGACCCGGTCGGCGACCGCGATCACCAGCAACGGCACCAGCCACAGCACCGGGGAGCGGTAGGTCAGGATCAACAGGATCGCCACCACCGACGCCGTGACCGCCAGCAGCGTGACGTTGGCGCCGGAGAACGCATCGGCGATGTCGGCCCCGAACGCCGGCCCACCGGTGATCTGGGCGGTCAGACCGTCGGGCAGGCCGTCGATCGCCTTGGCGCGCAACGACTTGACGGTGTCGCGGAGCGCGAAGCCCGACAACCCGGGGTCCAGCGGCGCCACGGCCAGGGCGGCCTTGCCGTCGTCGGACACCGCCAGCGGGGCCGCCGCGATCCGCTGCCGCACGGCTTCGCCGGCCGCCCGGTCCTCGGGCGTCAGGGTGCCGCCGTCGGCGCGGGTCACGACCAGGATGGCCGGGGCCTGGTCGCCGCCCGGGAAGCGGGCCGCCAACTCGGCCGCGCGGGCCGACTCCGCGGCGGGCGGCAGCGACACGGGGGACTGCGACGCCGAGTCGCTCGCCCCGGCCAGCCCCATCAGCGCCCCCGCGGCCAGCACGGCGAGCAGCACCCAGACCCAGGAGTGACGGGCGGTTACGGCGCGGGCGAAGCGGTCCCAACTCACTCGATCAAGCTACCCAACCGCCGGGTTCGGCGAGCGGTGTAGTTCCGCGAGCACGAGGCCCGGCGCAACTGAACCGCCGGGTTCGGCGAGCGGTGTAGTTCCGCGAGCACGAGGCCCGGCGCTATCGAGTTCTCGAATTACCCCCGGTTGAACACCGCCTCCTGCAGGTCGAGTTCGTGCAGCAGATTCCGCAGCACCTCGTCGTCGATCCGGCCGGCGTCGCGCTCGCCGATCATCGCGGTGCGCTCCGCCGACAGCATCGCCAGGCGCAGTTTGCGGTAGGCGTCACTGGGGCTGGCGCCGAGTTCGTCGGGACCGCGGCCGAGTTCCTGCTCCCAGGCGCTGTTGCGGCGACGGTCGTTGGCATGCCGCAACACACCGGCGGCATGTTCGTACACGTCCAGCGGCACCCCGGCGCCGCGCTTCCTGGCCATCACCTCGTCCAGTTTCGCCTCGGCCGCATCGGCCGCGCGGGTGCGCGCGCCGACGATCGCCAGCGCGTCGGCCTGGGTGTCGCTGCCGCCGACACCGAGCCGGCGGATCAGCCACGGCAGCGTCAGGCCGTGCAGCAGCAGCGTGCCCACCACGACGACGAACGTCAGGAACACGACGTACGACCGGCCTGGAAACGGCGCGCCGGACAGCGTCGTCAACGGCACGCCGAAGGCGGCGGCCAGCGACACCACCCCGCGCATGCCGGCCCACGCCACCACGAATGTCTGTGCGGCGGGCGGCCTTCGGGGCGCGCCGCCGTTGCGGCCGGGCATCCGCAGCAGCGCCGCGGACGCGAACAGCCAGACGATCCGGACCGCCAGCACCGTGGCGAACACCGCGGCCGACGACAGCACCACCACCCGGGGCGGCACCCCGCCGAGCTCGCGCAGCACCTGCGGCAGCTGCAGGCCGATGAGCAGGAACGCCAACGATTCCAGCAGTAACTGAACGCTGCGCCACACCGCATAGTCCTGCAGGCGGGTCGCGTAACCGGCCTCGGTGGAGCGCCGGCCGGAGATCAGCGCCGCCACCACGACGGCCAGCACACCGGAACCGTGCACCTCCTCGGCGAGCAGATAGATGACGAACGGTGCGATCAGCCCGATGGCGCTTTCGGACAGGTCGTCGTCGAGCCAGTCCCGGACCGCGACGATCGCCCACCCGATCGCGGTGCCGACCACGACGCCGCCGACGACCGCCAGGGCGAACACCCCCGCCGCGTGTCCCCAACTCTGTGCGGCGCCGATCGCCGCCGCCAGCGCCACCTTGTAGACGGTCAGCGCCGTCGCGTCGTTGAGCAGGCTCTCGCCGCCGAGCAGGGTCATCATGCGTCGCGGCAGCCCGAGCCGCCGGCCGATCGCCGTGGCCGAAACCGCGTCCGGCGGCGCGACGATCGCACCGAGCACCAGCGCCGCCGGCAGTGTCAGTTCCGGCACCACGTGGTACGCGACGAAGCCGACGGCGACGGTCGTCGCCAGCGGCAGGCCCACGGCGAGGACCGCGATGGGCTTGATGTTCTGCCGCAGTGCGACATAGGAACTCTCCAGCCCGGCCGTCCACAGCAGCGGAGGCAGGATCACGAACAGCACCAGGTCCGGGTTCAGGGTGAGGTGCGGCAGTCCCGGGATCATTCCGAAGACCAGTCCGGTCAGGACCAGAACCAGCGGCGACGACAGGTTGTATCGCCGTGCGACCGCCGACACCAGCACCGCGGACACCAGCACGGCCAACAGTTCGGCAGACACGTCCGGCGCACCTCCTATCCTTGGACACCATGCTGCATGACGGGCGCACCCGGTGAGACGTCGTCACCGGGACACCCCGCCCGCGCCGCCGCCGCAGTGCGCACATCTGTCCGCGGCTGCCGGCGCCCCCGAGCCGGCACCGCTGGCCGCCGACTGCCAGGGCTGCGCCGAGCTGGGCGAGAACAACTGGGCACACCTGCGGATGTGCCTGACGTGCGGTCACGTCGGCTGCTGTGACTCCAGCCCGCGCCGGCACGCCACCGGTCACTTCCAGGCCACCGGACATCCGGTGATGCGCTCGATCGAGCCGGGCGAACGGTGGCGCTGGTGCTACGTCGACGCCGAGCTGGGGACGTGATCGGCCGGATGGCGGGCCGTCGCGGTGTGGAACACTCTGAAACCGTGAGCTACGCAGGTGACATCACGCCCGAGCAAGCGTGGGAGATGCTCGAGGCACATCCCGACGCCGTCCTGGTGGACTGCCGCACCGAAGCCGAATGGCGCTTCGTGGGCGTACCGGACCTTTCCGCACTGGGCCGCGACGTGGTCTACGTCGAGTGGAACCGAAACGACGGCTCCCACAACGACGGGTTCGTCGACGAGCTGACATCTTCGGGCGTTGCGCCTGGCGAGCGTCCGGTGATCTTCCTGTGCCGCTCGGGCAATCGCTCGATCGGCGCGGCCGAGTCCGCGACGGCGGCCGGCATCGCCCCGTCCTACAACGTGCTCGACGGGTTCGAGGGCGACCTCGACGACCACCGGCACCGCGGCGCGACCGGCTGGAAAGCCGTCGGGCTGCCGTGGGTCCAGTCGTGAGCGATCCGGTTCCGTCCGTCCGGATTCCGGCGCCGCTGCCCGACGGTGTCAGCCCGGCCACCATCGGCGTCCGTGGCGGCCTGCTGCGGTCGGGCTTCGACGAGACCGCCGAGGCGATGTACCTGACGTCGGGATACGTCTACGAGTCGGCGGCCGCCGCGGAGAAGGCGTTCACGGGCGAGATCGACCGCTACGTCTATTCGCGCTACGGCAACCCGACCATCTCGATGTTCGAGGAGCGGCTGCGGCTGATCGAGGGCGCGCCGGCGTGCTTCGCCACCGCGACCGGGATGGCCGCGGTCTTCACCTCGCTGGGTGCGTTGCTGAAGGCCGGCGACCGACTGGTGGCCGCGCGCAGCCTGTTCGGCTCGTGCTTCGTGGTGTGCAACGAGATCCTGCCGCGCTGGGGCGTCGAGACGGAGTTCGTCGACGGCGACGACCTGTCGCAGTGGGAGCGCGCGCTCTCGGTTCCCACGCAGGCCGTCTTCTTCGAAACGCCGTCCAACCCGATGCAGACGCTGGTGGACATCGCCGCGGTCAGCGAGCTCGCCCACGCGGCCGGGGCAAAGGTGGTGCTGGACAACGTTTTTGCCACACCATTGCTGCAGCAGGGCATGCCGTTGGGCGCCGACGTGGTGGTCTACTCCGGCACCAAGCACATCGACGGGCAGGGCCGGGTACTCGGCGGGGCGATCCTCGGCGACAAGGAGTACATCGACGGCCCGGTGCAGACGTTGATGCGGCACACCGGTCCGGCGCTGAGCGCCTTCAACGCCTGGGTGTTGCTCAAAGGGCTCGAGACGCTGGCGGTACGGGTGGACTACGGCACCCGCTCGGCGCTGCGCGTCGCCGAATTCCTGGAGGGCCATCCGGCGGTGCGGTGGGTGCGTTACCCGTACCTGCCGTCGCACCCGCAGCACGAGCTCGCCACGCGGCAGATGTCCGGCGGCGGAACGGTCGTCACCTTCGAACTCGACGCGCCCGACGGCCAGGGCAAGCAGCGGGCGTTCGAGTTGTTGGACGGCCTGCGGGTCATCGACATCTCCAACAACCTCGGTGATGCCAAGACACTCATCACTCATCCGGCCACCACGACCCACCGGGCGATGGGACCCGAGGGCCGGGCCGCGATCGGCCTGGGCGACGGCGTGGTGCGGATCTCGGTGGGACTGGAGGGAACCGACGATCTGATCGCGGACCTCGATCAGGCTCTGGCCCGAAACCGGTAGTCTGCAGTAAAATCCGCCGCGTGACCAGCGGTGACGCGCTGACCGGGCGGGACAATGAACTGGCTGCGCTGCGCCGGGCGCTGGGTGGTGCCGGAAACTACGCCGGTGTGGTGATCGCGGGTCCGGCCGGGGTGGGCAAGACCCGGCTGGCGCGTGAACTGGTCGGGGTGGCCGCCGGTAACGGCACCCGCACCAAGTGGGTCAGCGCAACCGCGTCGGCGCGGCCAATTCCGTTGGGCGCCTTCGCGATAACTCTCGGCGACGCCGCCACGGAAGCCGCTCCCAGCGTGCGCCGGGTGATCAATGCCCTTGTGGCGCAACGTCAGGGCCGTACGTTGATCGGGGTCGACGACGCACACCTGCTCGACGGCTTCTCCGCGCACGTGGTGCACCAGCTGGCGCAGACCCGGGAGGCCCGGCTGGTGGTGACGGTCCGCACCGGCACCGGGGAGCCCGACGCCGTCACCGCGCTGTGGAAGGACAAGCTGCTCTACCGGCTCGACCTGGAGCCGCTGTCGGCGACGGCGACGCGCGAGGTCGTCGAGCAGATCCTGGAGGGTCCCGTCGACGCGCGCAGCGCGCAGCGGTTCTGGCGGCTCACCGGCGGCAACGCGTTGTTCATCCAGCAGCTCGTCAAGGACCAGGTCGCGGCCGGCCGGATCCGGCGGGTGGCCGGGGTGTGGCTGTGGGACGACGGTGACGTGGCGGTCTCGCAGAGCATGAGCGACCTGGTGGGCAACCGGCTCGATCAGCTGCCGCCCGAGCAGGCGCTGATTCTCGACGCGCTGTCCCTGTGCGAGCCGCTGGATCTCGACGTGCTGCTCGAACTGGTCTCGCGGGAGGACCTGGAGAACGCCGAGCGGATGAACCTGGTGCGCGTCGAGCGCACCGGCCGCCGGCTGCTGGCCCGGTTCGCCCACCCCCTGTTCGGCGAGTTGCGCCGCACGGCGGCCGGCGAGATGTACCGCTCGAAGCTGCGGGGCCGGCTGGCCCGGCTGTTGGCCGAGCATGCCCCGGCGGGCGACACCGATCCCCAGCGCACCGTGGTGCGTGCGCAGTTGGCGCTGGACTCCGACCTGCCGCCGGACCCGCAACTGTTCCTGGACGCCGGCGAGCACGCGATGCGGATGCTCGACATCGACCTGGCCGAACGTTTCGCCGACGCCGCCGCCGCCGGCGACCCGGCCGCCGCGGCCCGGCTGCAGGCGCACTGCATCCTCGCCACCCGAGGCGGCGAGCAGGCCGACGAGTTCCTGGCGAGCCTGCATCCGGCCGACGATGCCGAGCGCCGGGTGTGGGCGCTGATGCGCGCGGTCAACATGATCTGGGTGCTGGGCCGGCCGGCCGCCGCCGAGGCCATCCTGGCCGAGCTGGGCACCGAGCACGAGTCCGGCGCCGAGAAGGCCGCGCGGCTGGCGGTCGAGGCCTGTGTCGACGTCGTCAATTCCCGCTGTGCCGATGCCGAGGAAAAGGCAAGGGCGGCAATAGAATCCGGAACGCTCTCGGATCTGAACGCGTTCATGGCCGCGCTGGCCCTGGTGATGTCGGCCGGTGCGCTGGGCCATACCGCCGAGGTCATCCCGCTGGCCTACGAGGCCATCGAACGGGCCACCGGGTCGTACGAGACCGCGCCGATGCGGTTCTGGTTCGGCGGCGTCTATCTGCGGGCCTGCCGGCTCAACGGGCTCCTCGATGAATGCCAGCGCGCCACCACGGTGCTGTCGGAGCTGGCGCGCGACGCCCCCGGCCGGCCCTACGCGAACCTGGTGTTCCTGCAGGGGCATGCCGCGTTGTTGCGCGGCGAACTCGGTGCGTCGGTGCGGCTGCTGCACGAGGCGCTCGCCTCGGCCGAACGGCATGGCGTCGCGACGCTTCGGCCGGCCTGCTACTTCGCGCTGACCGAGGCGTACGCCAAGCTGGGTGACGGCGACGCCGCCGCGCAGACGCTCGCGAAGGCACGTGCCGTGGTGCCGGCCGACTACCTGTTCATGCAGTCCGCCTTCGCGCTGGCCGCCGGCTGGGCGAAGGCGGCGGCGGGGGCGCTGAGCGACGCGGTGGACACCGTCCTGACCGAGGCGGCGGTGGCGCGCGAGCGCGGCCAGCCGACCCACGAGCTGGCCTGTCTGCAGGCCGCCGCGCAGTGGGACGCCGGCGACCGGATCGCCGCGGTCGCCGCCCGGGCCCGGGAGCTGGCCGGCGAACTCGATCTGCCATTGGCCAGAGCCGTTGCCGCACATGCTGATTCGCTGAACCGTGGCGACGGTGAGGCGCTCTTGGACGTGGTCGAGGAGTACCGGCGCGGCGGTGACCGGTGCACGGCGGCGGACGCGGCGGCGCAGGCGGCGGTGCTGCTGACCGCAGCGCAGGCGCGCAGCCGCGGCCGGTATGCCGCGTCGATCGCCGCGCAGCTGGCGGCCGAGTGCGGCGGCCTGTGCACGCCGGCCACCCGCAGTCCGGTGTCCCCGACCCCGCTGACCGGGCGGCAGCGCGAGGTCGCCGAACTGGCGGCCGTGGGCTTGTCGAACAAGGAGATCGCGGATCGGCTGTACACCTCGGTGCGGACGGTCGAAGGACATGTCCTGCACGCCTGCCAGCGGGTGGGCGCGTCCTCGCGCGAGGAACTGGCGGCGATCATGCGCGCCGGGGCGCCCGGAGCCGGTTGATCCGGCGCCACCCTCGTTCTATTCAGCCGTGGCTGCGACGTCCTCTCGCACTTTCTCGCAGTGGGGGCTGAACAGATCCGGGCTAGTCCTCGAGCAGACCCGTCGCCGACTGGGCGCGCTGCTCGTAGCCGGCGCGCGCCGAGGTGTCGACGGTCAGGAAGACGGTGTCGTTGCCGAGCCGGTGGGACAGCCAGCGCCGGCCCCGCGGCGGCAGCAGCTGGGACAGGATGCTGATGGGGCGCAGCGGGCCGGGCACCGACACCGCGGTCGTCGGCTTGTCGAGGATCTTGACCACGGCCGCGGCGATCTCGGCGGGCTGTACGGGTTTGCGGGCGCCGGTGGCGTCGGTGCCGGCGATCAGTTCGGTGTTGGTGAACGTCGGCATCACCACGCTGACGTCGACACCCTGCGGCGCGAACTCGTCGGCCAGCGCCGTGGACAGACCGACGACGGCGAATTTCGTTCCGGCATAAAGAGCCTGGCCGGGCACCGCCAGGACGCCGGCGACCGAGGCGATGTTCACCACGTGCCCGGATCGGCGCCTAGCCATCTCCGGCAGGACCAGCCGGCACCCGTTGAGCACGCCGTAGAGGTTGACCTCGACCGCCGAGCGGACCGCCTGGTCGGAGTGGTCCAGAAACGGCCCGACCGGCATCACGCCGGCGTTGTTGATCAGGATGTCGATTCGGCCGCCGCCGTCCGCGCGGGCCTTGTCGAGGAACACCGCGAACGACTCGGGGTCGGTCACGTCCAGCGGATAGCCGCTGATCTGACCGGCCCGGTTCAGTTCGGTGACGGTGCGGTCGAGCGCGTTGACGTCGCGGTCGCCGATGACCACCCGCGCGCCGCGGGCCAGCAGCGCTTCGGCGGTGGCGCGGCCGATCCCGCGGGCCGCCCCGGTGATGACGGCGACCCGGCCCCTGATCCTGTCCATGGCGGCGAACTTTACACCTGTCAATTCAGCGCCTGTGCGCGGCGATGGCCTGCTCGGTCAGTTCCCGGATCGGGCCGCGCCAGACGTCCCCGTGGCCGGGAATCAGGACGTCGGTTTCGAGCAACGCGAGCGCCCCGAGGCTGCGGACGCAGCCCGCCTCGTCATGGTTGAACACCGGGTGCAACAGCTGCGGTCCGTGCCGCGACGACGTCGGATGACCGGTCACCAGCGCGTCCCCGCTGATCAAAACGCCATCCACCAGATACGAGCAGTGTCCACCGGTGTGCCCCGGCGTGGGTATCGCGATCGGGCTGCCGGGCAGCGCCGCCGCGACGTCGGCGGTCAGTGCCTGCGCCGCCGGGATGCCGGCCTTGACGAACGCCCCGCGGCGGGCGATGTCGGCCGCCCACCGCAGCCAGCGCGGCTGCCAGGCGTGGGCCGCCACGGCCAGCGGTGCGGCCTGCTCGAGGTATTCGCGCTTGGCGTGGCCGACCTCCTCGGCGTGGCAGTACACCGGCGTGCCGTGCGCGGCGGCGAACCAGATGGCGGTGCCGAAGTGGTCGATGTGCGCGTGGGTCAACAGGATTGCGTGCACATCGCCGGGCGCGACGCCGAGTTGTCGGAGGCTGGCCAGCACCTCGGCGCGCTGGCCGGGGAAGCCTGCGTCGATCAGCAGCACCCCGTCGCCGTCGATCACCACCGTCCAGTTGACCAGGTCGGTCCTCGCGATGTGCACCACGTCGGTGATCTGGACCAGATCTCCCCCTGCAGGCGCCATTCCGCGATTTTAAGTGCGGAGGGTAGAAAAGGAGAGTGGCTGAACTCAAACCCGGACTGAAACTGGGCTACAAGGCATCGGCGGAGCAGTTCGCGCCGCGCGAACTCGTCGAACTGGCGGTGGCCGCCGAGGCGCACGGCATGGACAGCGCCACGGTCAGCGACCACTTCCAACCGTGGCGCCACGAGGGCGGGCACGCGCCGTTCTCGCTGGCGTGGATGACCGCGGTCGGCGAGCGCACCACGCGGCTGGTGCTGGGCACCTCGGTGCTGACGCCGACGTTCCGGTACAACCCGGCGGTCGTCGCGCAGGCCTTCGCGACGATGGCGTGCCTGTACCCCGGGCGCATCTTCCTGGGCGTGGGCACCGGTGAGGCGCTCAACGAGATCGCCACCGGCTACGCCGGCGAATGGCCGGAGTTCAAGGAGCGTTTCGCGCGGCTGCGCGAGTCGGTGCGGCTGATGCGCGAACTGTGGCGCGGTGACCGGGTCGATTTCGACGGCGACTACTACCACCTCAAGGGCGCCTCGATCTACGACGTGCCCGAGGGCGGGGTGCCGATCTACATCGCCGCCGGCGGACCGGCGGTGGCGAAGTATGCCGGGCGGGCCGGTGACGGGTTCATCTGCACCTCGGGCAAGGGCGAGGAACTGTACAAGGACAAGCTCATGCCGGCCGTCCGTGAGGGCGCGGCACTGGCCGAACGCAGCCCGGACGACATCGACAAGATGATCGAGATCAAGATCTCCTACGACACCGATCCCCAACTGGCACTGGAGAATACGCGGTTCTGGGCACCGCTGTCGCTGACCGCCGAGCAGAAGCACTCCATCGACGATCCGATCGAGATGGAGAAGGCCGCCGACGCGCTGCCCATCGAGCAGGTCGCCAAACGCTGGATCGTGGCGTCAGATCCCGACGAAGCCGTCGAGAAGGTCGGCGAGTACGTCCGATACGGGTTGAACCACTTGGTGTTCCATGCTCCCGGCCACGATCAGCGCCGGTTCCTGGAACTGTTCAAACGTGACCTCGAGCCGCGGCTGCGCAAGCTGGGCTGAGGGCGGCTCAGAGGTCCAGTACCAGCCGCCCGCCCGCGGACTTCGCCCGGGAGACGCACACCAGCATCCGGCCGAGCTCGCGTTGGTCGTCGGTCAGCGTGTTGTCGCGGTGCTCGACATCGCCACCGAGCACCTGCTGGATACAGGTGCCGCAGAAGCCCTGCTGGCAGGAATAGCCGATGTTCGGCCGGACCGCGCGCAGCGCTGCCAGGGCGCTCTGGTCGCCGGCGACCTCGACGATCTCCCCGGTCTGCGCCAGCTCCAACTCGAACGGCATTCCGTCCACCACCGGCAGCGGCGAGAACCGTTCGACATGCAACTCGACATCCGGGCCGACATGCCGGCGGACCATCTCGATCATGGCCGGCGGGCCGCACACGTAGACCGCCGTCGTCTCGTCCACCCCGTCCAACAGTTCGGCCGCCGACGGCAGGCCGTGCTCGTCGTCGGTCCGCACCGTCACCTTGTCGCCGAATGCCAGCAGCTCGTCCAGAAACGGCAGGCTCGCGCGGTGGCGGCCGGTGTATCGCAACGACCACGGGACGCCGAGGCGCTCGGCGAGCCGGGCCATCGGCAGGATCGGTGTGATGCCGATGCCGCCCGCGATGAACCGGATCCGGTCCGCACGTGACGCGGAACCCGGCAACGGCATCATGAACGCGTTGCGCGGCGCGCTGATCTCCACGGTCTGGCCGACGGCCAGGCCATGCGCCTCCGCGGACCCGCCACCGCCGCCGGGGATCAGCCGGACCGCGATCCGGTACTCGTGCTCGCGGCTCGGGTCGCCGCACAGCGAGTACTGCCGGGTCTGTCCCGACGGCAGGTGCACGTCGATGTGAGCCCCGGCATGCCAGCCGGGCAGCTTCGCGCCGTCAGTGGAGGTGAGCGTGAGTTCGACGACGTCGGCGTCGGTCGCGACCAACCGCCGCCCGATGACCGTCACGGCCATGCGGTTGACGACCCGGGGGAGATCCGGAAGGGCCGCGTCGCCGCCGAGGCGCGACACCACCGAGATGAAATGCGGCACGGCCATCCCGGCGACCCGGATCAGCAGGTCCGGTCGGTTCGACCGGTACAGCCCGGGCGGCGGCTCCCCGGTGTAGGGCGTGAGCAGCCCGCGCGCACGTTGCCTCAGCATGCCCAACCGCGACGGCTTTCCCGGCACGTCACGCCTGCGCGGCGCGGGCCGCCGGGGAGGTTGCCAGGTAGGCGACCGCCTGAGCGGTGTCGCCTTCGGTCACCGGGTTGTAGTCGCGCCGGAACAGTCGGAGCGCGGCCCGCAGGATGAGGCCGCCCGTCGGGATGGCGCCGCGCTTGCCGGACGCGCGCAATTTCCACAACAGCCTCGCGTATCCCACGTTCGGCAACGTCGGGTCGGCGTTGACCAGGAACTTCGTGCCGCGAAGAACGATGCCGACCAGCGCGAAGCTCACCACCACGCCCGCGAAGGCCTGTGCCAGAAAGTCCATGTCGAAGTACTTGGCGACGTTGTAGGAGACATGGCGGTGCTCCACCTCCTCGGCCCCGTGCCAGCGGTAGAGGTCGGCCAGCGTCGGGTCCACCCCCATCTCGTCCCAGGAGTTGTTGAGCACCCAGTGGCCGAGCACCCCGGTGAAATGCTCCGCGGCGCACAGCGCGTGCGTGCCCGAGGCCAGCGCCTTGCGCCGGTTGCGCGGCTCCACGTTCGCCATCCGCTGGTCGTACTGACCCGCCACCCAGTCGAGTTGACGCTGGAAGGGGCCCGAGTCGATCCCGTGCCGGCTCAGATAGTCGACCAGGACCGTGTCGTGTGTTCTGGCGTGCACCGACTCCTGGCCGATGAACCCGATGATCTCCTCGCGCAGGTGATCGTCCTGCACGTACTCCAGGGCGTCGGCGAGCAACTTGCTGAACCACCGCTCCGCCGCCGGCAGGAAGAGATTGAGGGCCGTCACCGAATGGGCGGCATAGGGGTCGCCCGGTATCCAGTGCAGCGGGGCGTCGTCCAGTGGAAAGTGGACATTCCGCGGGCGTAACGCCAGCTCATCCGGGGGAAACCGGTCCGCCTCGCCGACGGGGCTCGGGTGTTTCGTCATCACCACGCTCGTTTCGTCCTTCGAAGTGTTTCACAGCCTGTACCCGTTCCGGAACGAGCCGACGCCAACCGCCGACCCGTGTCGTGAGCCGGGTTTGCGGCACTGCGCGCCGAACGCGCCGGTGGGGTACGTTCTGCGGGCCGAATCCGTTGATGGAATGAGGGAGGCCGTCGTGTCGCAAACCACCGTCCAGCGCCTCAAGCCCAATGCGGTCGGGCTGACCGGTGTGCTGTTCATGGCGGTGGCCACCGCGGCGCCGATCACGGCGATGGTCGGCAACGTGCCCATCGCGGTCGGCTTCGGCAACGGCGCCTACGCACCGGCCGGCTATCTGGTCGCCACGATCGTCCTGACGCTCTTTGCGATCGGGTACGCCGCGATGAGCAGACACATCACCGCCACCGGCGCGTTCTACGGATACGTCTCGCACGGGCTGGGGCGCATCGTCGGCCTCGGCGCGGGCTTCCTGACCACGCTGGCCTACATGGTTTTCGAGGCCTCGCTGGTCGGCATCTTCTCGTTCTTCGGCGAGGACCTGTTCGGCTCGTTGTCCGGCCGGCACGTGCCCTGGCCGGTGTTCGCGGTGACGATGCTGGCGGTCAACGCCGTGCTGACCTTCTTCGACATCAACCTGGCGGCCCGGGTGCTCGGGGTGTTCCTGGTGACCGAGGTCGTGATGCTCGCCCTGATGGCCGGCGCGGTGCTGTTCACCGGTGCCGGGCCGCAGGGCTGGTCGTGGGGATCCCTCAACCCGCTCAACGGTTTTCACGGTCTCGACACCGTGGTGCCCGGGCCGGGCGGATCGGCCGTCGCGGTGGCCGGATCGGCCGGCGTCGGGCTGTTCTTCGCCTTCTGGTCCTGGGTGGGGTTCGAATCGGCCGCGATGTACGGCGAGGAGTCGCGCAACCCCAAGAAGATCATCCCGGTCGCCGTGGTGTCGTCGGTGGTCGGAATCGGCGTGTTCTACGTGTTGGTGTCGTGGCTGGCGATCGTTGGCACCGGCCCGCTGAACGCCGTTGCGCTGGCGCAGGATTCGTCCACCGCCGGGGACATCTTCTTCACCCCGGTGCGCGAGCATCTCGGCCACTGGGCGGTGGGCCTGTTCAAGGTGCTGCTGATGACCGGTTCGTTCGCGTGCGGCCTGGCGTTCCACAACTGTGCGGCCCGCTACCTGTACGCGGTGGGCCGGGAGAACGTCGTCCCGGGCATGCGCCGGACCATCGGCGCCACCCATCCGCTGCACGGCTCGCCCCACATCGCCGGCTTCGCGCAGAGCGCGTTCGCGGCGGTCGTGGTCGGGTTCTTCGCGCTGACCGGGCGCGATCCGTACACCGGTCTGTACGGCCTGATGGCGCTGCTGGGCACCACGGCGATCATGATCGTCCAGGCGCTGGCCGCCTTCTCGGTGATTGCCTATTTCCATGTGGACAACCGGCATCCCGAGACCGCCCACTGGTTCCGCACGTTCCTGGCCCCGCTGCTGGGCGGGGTGGGCATGCTCTACGTCATCTATCTGCTGGCCGAGAACGCGTCGTTCGCGGCGGGCACCGCGTCGTCGGACTGGGTCTTCCACGCGATCCCGTGGGTGGTGGCGGCCGTCGGCCTCGGCGGCGTCCTGTGGGCTGTGTTCCTGAAATACCGTGACCCGCAGCGTTATTCGGACCTGGGCCGGACGGTGCTGGAGGAGGCCCACGAGCGCTGAGATCCGCGCGCCGGTCGGCCCGGTTTTCCTCGGCGCGGGGATAGGGCATGCTGGTTGCCGTGCCGGACGGACAACGCGCCACGACGATCTACATCGCCTCGCCGGAGGGCGGCACCGGCAAGTCCACGGTGGCGCTGGGCATCCTGCACCGGCTGACAGCGATGGTGCCCCGCGTCGGGGTGTTCCGGCCGATCACCCGGCTGGGTGAGGCACGGGACTACATCCTGGAACTCCTGCTGGCCCACACCACCGCCGGGCAGTCCTACGAGGACTGCGTCGGCGTCGACTACCAGCGTCTGCACGAGGATCCCGACGCCGCGATCGCCGACATCGTCGACCACTTCCACCGGATGGTCGACGGATGCGACGCCGTGCTCATCGTCGGAAGCGACTACACCGACGTCGCCAGTCCCAGTGAACTGTCCGTCAACGCCCGCATCGCGGCCAACCTGGAGGCGCCCGTCGTCCTCGTCGTGCGGGCCCACGAACGCACACCGGCGGAGGTGGCGCACATGGTCGACGTGTGCCTGGCCGAGATCCGCGCGCAGCATGCGCACACCGCGGCCATCGTCGCGAACCGGTGCGAACCGGCCGAAGTCACCGAGCTGACCAACGAGCTGGCCCGGTTCGGCCCGAAATCGTATGTCCTGCCGGAGGAGCCGTTCCTGGGTGCGCCGTCGGTCGGTGATCTGCTGCGGGCCGTGCGGGGCACCCTGATCAAGGGCGACGAGACGCTGCTGGCCCGCGAGGCGCTCGGCGTGCTGGCCGCCGGCATGACGGCCGAGCACGTGTTGGAGCGGTTGCAGGAGGGCATCGCGGTCATCACCCCCGGTGACCGCTCCGACGTGGTGCTCGCCGTGATGAGTGCCCATGCCGCCGAAGGCTTTCCGTCGCTGTCGACGGTCATCCTCAACGGCGGCCTGCCCCTGCATCCGTCGATCGCCGCGCTGGTCGACGGCCTGAAGCTGCGACTGCCGATCATCGCCACCGATCTGGGCACGTACGAGACGGCCAGTGCGGCAGCCACCGCCCGCGCGCCGGTCACGGTGACCTCGCAACGCAAGATCGACACCGCGCTGGCGCTGATGGACCGGCACGTCGACACCGCGGATCTGCTTGCCCAGCTGGCCATCCCGATCCCGACCGTCACCACACCGCAGATGTTCGAATACCAGCTGCTGGAGCGGGCGCGCGCCGACCGCAAGCGGATCGTGCTGCCCGAAGGCGACGACGACCGCATCCTCAAGGCGGCGGGCCGGCTGCTGCGCCGCGAGGTGGCCGACCTGACCATCCTGGGCGACGAGGCCGCCGTGCGGGCGCGCGGGGCCGAACTCGGCGTCGACATCTCGGCGGCCACCGTCCTGAACCCGCGCACCTCCGAACTGTGCGACCAGTTCGCCGAGCAGTACGCCGAACTGCGCAAGAGCAAGGGCATCACCCTCGAGCAGGCCCGCGAAACCATCCACGACGTCTCCTATTTCGGCACCATGCTGGTGCACAACGACATCGTCGACGGCATGGTGTCGGGTGCGGCGCACACCACCGCGCACACCGTGCGGCCGGCGTTCGAGATCATCCGGACTCGTCCCGAGGTGTCGACGGTCTCCAGCATCTTCCTGATGTGCCTGGCCGATCGGGTGCTGGCCTACGGCGACTGCGCGATCGTGCCGGATCCCAGCGCCGAGCAGCTCGCCGACATCGCGATCAGCTCGGCGCGCACCGCCGCGCAGTTCGGGATCGAACCCCGCGTCGCGATGCTGTCGTACTCGACGGGTAGTTCGGGCAGCGGCGCCGACGTCGACAAGGTCCGCACCGCAACCGATCTGGTGCGCCGGCGCGCTCCCGATCTGCTGGTGGAGGGACCCATCCAGTACGACGCCGCGGTGGAGCCGTCGGTCGCGGTCACCAAGATGCCCGACTCGCCGGTCGCCGGCCGCGCCACGGTGCTGATCTTCCCCGACCTGAACACCGGCAACAACACCTACAAGGCGGTGCAGCGCAGCGCGGGCGCGGTGGCGATCGGGCCGGTGCTGCAGGGACTGAACAAACCGGTCAACGACCTGTCCCGGGGGGCGCTGGTGTCCGACATCGTCAACACGGTCGCCATCACGGCGATCCAGGCCCAGGAGAACTAGCGTGCAACCCGCCGTCCTGGTTCTCAACTGCGGTTCGTCGTCGCTGAAATACAGTCTGGTGGAACCGGATCCGGGAACCTCGGTGGCGCACGGAATCGTCGAGAGGATCGGCAGCGACCATGCCCTGGCGACGCTGGCCTACGGCGGACTCAAGGTCAGCCGCGAACGCCGCGTCACCGACCACGACGCCGCGCTGCGCCTGACGTTCGAGATGTTCGCCGAGGCGGGCGGCCATCTGGAGACACTCGGCCTGGTCGCGGTGGGCCACCGCGTGGTGCACGGCGGGCGGGAGTTCTACCGGCCGACGGTCGTCGACGATGCCCTGATCGCCCGGCTGGGGGAGCTGGCACCCCTTGCGCCCCTGCATAATCCGCCCGGCGTGCTGGGGATCGAGGTGGCCCGCCGGCTGCTGCCCGACCTGCCTCAGGTCGCGGTCTTCGACACGGCGTTCTTCCACGACCTGCCGGACGCGGCGGCCGCCTACGCGATCGACCGCGAGGTCGCCGAGGCATGGGGCTTGCGCCGGTATGGTTTTCACGGCACCTCGCATCAGTACGTCAGCGAGCAGGCCGCGGCCTTCCTCGGGGTGGATCCGGCCGGCATCAGCCAGATCGTGCTGCACCTGGGCAACGGCGCCTCGGCGTCCGCCATCGTGGGCGGCCGACCGGTGGACACCTCGATGGGGATGACCCCGATGGAAGGCCTCGTGATGGGCACCCGCAGCGGCGACGTCGATCCCGGCATCGTGTTCTACCTGGGGCGCACCGCGGGGATGGCCACCGAGGACATCGAGAACATGCTCAACCGGCGGTCCGGGGTGTTCGGGCTCGCCGGTCACAACGACTTCCGGGAACTGCACAAGCTCATCGAAAACGGCGATGCCGCAGCACGACTCGCCTATGACGTCTACATCCACCGGCTGCGCAAGTACATCGGCGCGTACCTGGCGGTGCTGGGCAACACCGACGTCATCTCGTTCACCGCCGGGGTGGGGGAGAACGACGCGATGGTGCGACGCGATGCGCTGACCGGGCTGGCGCCGCTGGGCATCGAGCTCGACGAGCACCTCAACGAAAGCCCGGCCAACGGCCCGCGGGTGATCTCCGCGGAGAACTCGCCGATCACCGTCCTGGTGATACCGACCAACGAGGAGCTGGCCATCGCCCGGGCGTGTCTGGGCGCGCTGCACTGAAGCTGGGTGTCGGGCCAACGTGCCGTCGCCGGGAGAAAGGTCAGAAGGTGCTCATCGGGCGTACCGTGTTGGCCATGTCGACCAGCGCGTAGCGGTGTGCCTGGCTCGGCGCGATCCGGGCCAGGGCCCGCAACGACGCCTCGACGCCGAGCTGCAGCCCGTGCGGCGTGAACGGGAAGCCCAGGATGTGGTTGCTCGACGCCTCGTGGTCGGCGATCCAGTCCAGCGCGGTTCCCAGCACCAGGGCGCGGAGTTGCAGCACCCGCGGCTCACTGCTGGGCAGCGCTTCCACCCGGTGGGCCGCCTCGCGCAGCTGCAATTCGGTGACCTCGTTGATGGATCGGCCTGACAGCAGTGTCACCGCGCTGGTCAGCCGCGCGGTGGTGAAATGCCGTGACGACGGCGGCACTTCGTCGAGGGTGCGGACGGCGGCCTCGCGCTCGCCGAGCGCCGACTGTGCGCGGGCTAGCCCGAAGGCCGCCGAGATGGCGCCGTTGTCGGTGTTCCACACCGTCCGGTAGAACGGCTCCTCGGCTGTGCTGCTGGCCAGTTCCGCGGTGGCGGCCAAAGCCAGCTTGGGCGCAAGCTCCCCGGGCAGATGGTCCAGCACTTCGGTGAAATGCTTTGTCGCCGCTTCGAAATCGGCGGTCAACAGTTCGGAGACGGCGCGGAACCAGATCAGTCGCCAGCGCCAGCCGACCCGCTCGGCCAGGTCGTCGAGCTTGCGGGTCGCCTTGGCGACATCCCCGAGGTCGAGCAGCGCGCGGACCTCCATCAGTGGCAGTTCGACGGACTCGCTGAGGTCGACACCTTCGGCGTCCAGGGTTCCGTGCCGGGCGGCCCGCAACGAGTCCAGTGTCTGGATCGGCTGGGACAGCACGATGGCGCTGAGCATGTTGGCGCCGACGTCGTTGGGGTCGACGAGTGGCACCGGCAGTGCGCTGACGATCTCGGCGGCGGTCAGTTTCTCCGAGTGCGGCCGCCCATCGAGGTAGACGTCGGTGTGCGCGACGAGCAGGTCCACGCCGAAAGTCGAACGCGCCCTGCTGAACACCGTCGACAAACCCGAACGGGGCGTCCCGGTGTCCTGCGACACCACCTCGCGCAGCACCCCGAGCAGCTGACCCGACATCTCGTCCGCGCTGCGGAACCGCCGGCGCGGGTCGGGGTCGATGGCGCGGCGCAACAGTCGCGCGAAGCTGTCATACTGGCGCAGTACCGGGTCGTCCTCGGGCAGGCCGTCGACGTAGCGGCCCTTGTGGGTCCGCAGCTTGAGGGTCAGGGCCGCCAGGGTGCGGCCGACGGTGTATATGTCGGTGGCCACCGTCGGACCGGTCCGCACGATCTCCGGCGCCTGGTAACCCGGTGTGCCGTAGAGGTATCCGAACGAGTTGATCCGCGACACCGCGCCGAGGTCGATGAGCTTGAGCTGCTCCCCGGTCAGGATCAGGTTCTCCGGTTTGAGGTCGTTGTAGCACAGCCCGATGGAATGCAGATAGCCCAGCGCCGGCAGGATCTCCAGCATGTAGGCGATCGCCTGGGCGACCGGAAGGCGTTGGCTGCCTTTCTGTTTCAGCGACGTGCCGCCGACGTATTCCATCACGATGTAGCCGACGGGCTCGCCGTGGGAGTCGGGATGTTCGACGAAGTTGAAGATCTTGACGATCGACGGGTGGGCGACCTCGGCCAGGAACTGCCGCTCGGCCATCGCGATCGCCTGTGCCTCGGCGTCGCCGGAGTGCACCAGACCCTTGAGCACCACCGGTCGCTCGTTGACGTTGTGGTCGACGGCGAGGTAGATCCAGCCCAGGCCGCCGTGGGCGATGCAGCCCTTGATCTCGTACTGGTCGGCCACCATGTCGCCGGGACCCAGTTGCGGCAGGAACGAATACCCGCTGCCGCAGTAGGGGCACCAGCCTTCGGAGAGCGCCTCGCCATCCTCGCTGGCGCGGCCGACCGGTTTCCCGCAGTTCCAGCAGAACCTCTTCGATTCGGCCACAACGGGATTGGTCATCAGGGCGGCCAGCGGGTCGATCGGTGGCACCCGGGGGATCTCGACCAGGCCGCCGCCGAGCCGGCGGGCGGGGGAGACCGCCTGGGTCTCCGCCGTCGGGTGGTCCTCGGGCTCCGTACCGGCGGTGGGCCCCGAATCGCCGTCCTCGTCGTCGAATTCGAGTCGGTACACCGCCTGGGTGGCCATCGGCCGCACCGTGGACGCGCTGTCGTAGAACAGTTCGGCCGGCTGGGTGCCGGGTCCCTCGTCCTCTGGGCTTTCGGGGTGCAGCGGTTCGGTCATGTCGCTAGCTCGCGTACCGTGCGACCGGGGGAGCGGGCACCGGCCCGAGGACCGACAACCACTTGCGGTACAACGCCGCCCAGGTGCCGTCGGCGCGGATGCGGGCAAGGGTGCCGTTGACGAACCGCACCAGGCCGGTGTTGGTCAGGTTGACGCCGATGCCATAGGGCTCCTGACTCATCGTGGGACCGACGATGTGCAGGTAGGGATCCTGGGCCACCAGGCCGGCCAGGATGGTGTCGTCGGTGGAGACCGCGTCGACCTGACGCTGCTGGATCGCCACCAGGCAGTCGGCCCAGGTGACCACCGAGACGATGACCGGCGCCGGGTTGATCCGCCGGACGCGGTCGAGCGACGTCGTGCCGGGCACCACGCACACCCGTCGGCCCGACAGGTCCGAAGCGGAGGTGATCGGAGAGTCGCGGGCGGACAGAATGCGTTGGTAGGCGGTCAGATACACCGTCGAGAAGTTCACCAGCGCGCGCCGCTCGCAGGTGATCGTCATGGTCTTCGCGACGATGTCCACCTGGTTGTTCTGCAGGGCGCTGATCCGATCGGCCGAGGACAGGATCCGGTACTCGACCTGGGTCGGGCTGCCGAAGATGTCGCGGGCCACCTCCCCGGCGATGTCCACGTCGAACCCGGCGACCTCGCCGGTGATGGGATCGCGGAAGGAGAACAGGTTGCTGCCGATGTCCAGCCCGACGATGAGCCGGCCGCGGTTGCGGATGTTCTCCACCGCCTTGGCGGCCAGCGCCGGGGTGGGGAACGGGCGCAGGCTCGCGGTGCGGTCGCAGTCGTCGTCGGGATCCTGCTGCGCCGCCCGCTGCGGCTGCACCTCGGTCATCCCCGCCGGGGTGGGCGGTGCCAGGGTCAGCCCGGGCGACGTCGGCGCGGGCACCGCCTGTCCGCATCCGGCCACCGTCAACGTCGCGGTCGCGAGCAGAGCGCAGAGGCGAAACAGGGTGCGGCTCATCGGTATTCACTCATCCGCGGCCACAGTCCCAGCGCGACGGCAAGGGCGGCGCTCAGCGACAACACGACTCCGCCGACAGTGGTGCCGGACAGCATCCGGCGGGCGTTGAGGATGTCGGAGCGCAGCTGGTCCCGGCTGGCCCGGATGCCCTCGTCGAGCGCCTCCTCGAGCTTGTCGAAGGCCGGCGTGGAATCGTCCTCGCCCGTGCCCAGCGCCACCTGGGTGGCGGCCTGGTAGTTGCCCACCGAGATGTAGGCGTTGATCCGCTCGTCGGCCGCGCGCCACTTCGACAGCAGCGTCTCGGCGTCGCCCAGCGCGGCGCGTTCCGGGGAGCGGTTGCTGTCCAGGTAGGCCGAAAGTTGTTGCTGCATCGTGTCGATGCGCTGGTAGTAGGACTGCTTGCGGACGGTCTCGTCGCCGCGGCGGATCAGCGACAGGGTTTCGTCGGCCCGGGCCTGCTGCGCGGTGATGGCTAGGTTGGTGATCGTCTTCAGCGAGTCTGCCGAGGTGTCCTGGGCCCGGCGGCTGGTCGCGGTGGACACCGCCAGCGCCGTGCCGACCCACACCACCATCACCATGATCGCCAGCCCGCCGGCGATCAGCCCGATGTTGACGCGCCGGCGCGTTCGGCGGGCCAGCCAGCGATGGGCGAAGAGCCCGAACACGATCGTCGTCGCGAGCACCAGGATGACCGGGGCCGGGATCCGCGTCGACGCGGTGGTCTCGGTCTCGACCCGCGACGACGTCTCCTTGTAGAGCAGCTGCGCGTCGGGCAGGATCGTCTCCTGCATCAGCGCCGACGCCTCGGCCAGATAGGACGAGCCCACCGGGTTGCCGGCCCGGTTGTTGGTGCGGGCCGTCTCGATCAGCCCGGTGTAGACCGCCAGGTTGGCGCTGATCCGGCCGAGCAGTTCCTGCATCGGCTCGTCGGTCAGCCCGCTGGACGCGCGGGTGAGGGCGACCGCGGCGTCGGTGATGGATTGTTCGTACCGCTGGCGGACCGGGCGGGGTTCCGCGCCGGCGATGAACGCGGTGGCCGCGGCCGCGTCGGCGACCGAGAGTTTGGTGTAGAGCTGTCCGGCCGCGAACGACAGCGGCTCGGTGTGGTCGAGCACGGTGGTCAGGGCCTGCTGGCGTTCGTTGATCGTCGTCGAGGTGGCCACGGCGCTGACCACGCCGAGGATGGCCAGGATGGCGCCGATCGTCAGGATGCGGCCCGGGGTGGTCCACAGGAACGCCCAGCGCGGTTGCGTGGCGCCCGTGGGTGACCGGGACGCCAGCGGCTCGGTCGACGGGTGCGCCAGTTCGACCGTCACCTCTGCGGACCGCCTTCACTCAGTGGGATAAGCAAATACTAAGAGCATTCGTGGGACGGATGTGGCTGGATCACCGCGGGACTTCGACCGGTCGCCGCCCCGCGCCCTTATCCTGAACGCGTGCATGGTGACGGGGACGGCTGGGTGATCGCCGAATCCGGTGCCCACTACTGGGGTCGGCACGGTGCGGCCGGACTGCTGCTGCGCGCGCTTCGGCCCGACGGTCGCGCGGCGGTGCTGCTGCAGCACCGCGCGCCCTGGAGTCATCAGGGCGGCACCTGGGCGCTGCCCGGCGGAGCCCGCGACAGCCACGAGACCGCCGAGCAGGCGGCCGTGCGGGAGGCCCATGAGGAGGCGGGGCTGCCCGCCGAGCACGTCCGGGTGCGCACCAGCGTGGTGACCGCGGAGGTCGGCTCGGCCGACGGGGAGACGTACTGGTCCTACACGACGGTCATCGCCGACGCCCCGGGCCTGCTGGAGACCGTGCCCAACCGGGAGAGCTCCGAACTGCGCTGGGTGGCCGAGGACGAGGTGGCCGATCTGCCGTTGCATCCCGGATTCGCGGCCAGCTGGCAGCGGCTGCGGGCCGTGACGGCCGCTATGCCGGTCTCGTCCGGTCCAGCGCAGCCGCCAGCCGGGCAGCACTAGCCCGCGGATCGTCCGCGTCCGTGATCGCCCGGACCACCACCACGCGCGTCGCCCCCGCCTCGAGCACCTGCGGCAGTCGCGCCTCGTCGATGCCGCCGATGGCGAACCACGCCTTGGCCGGATTGCGCCGCGCGGTGGCGCGGACCAGGTCCAGGCCCGGCGCGGGGCGGCCCGGTTTGGTCGGTGTGGGCCAGCACGGGCCGACGCAGAAGTAGTCCGCAGGCTCGTGGACCGCGTATTCCATCTGCGCGACGTCGTGGCAGGACCGGCCCAGGACCGGCCGGTCGCCGACGACGTCGCGCGCCACCTGCAGCGGCAGGTCGTCCTGGCCCAGGTGCAGCACATCGGCGCCGGCCGCGCGGGCGATGTCGGCGCGGTCGTTGACCGCGAACAGCGCGCCGTGCCGGCGGGCCGCATCCGCGAGGACCTCCAACGCTTCGAGCTCCTGACGCGCTTCCAGCGGGCCGAACTTCTGCTCACCGGCCGAGCCCTTGTCGCGCAACTGGATGATGTCCACGCCGCCGGCCAGCGCCGCGTCGGCGAACTCGGCCAGGTCGCCGCGGTCCCGGCGGGCGTCGGTGCACAGGTAGAGCCGCGCGGTGGCCAGCCGGTCCAGCGGTAGCGCTGCAGGGGGCTCGGGGAGGTGCACGTGCCAACGTTAGCCGGTTGCGTACCCTGGACTGGACATCGCGGGAGCCCGGCGAACCGGGCTGAGAGTGGGCTGGAGGCCCTGACCGTCGCACCTGATCCGGGTCATGCCGGCGAAGGGAGGACCTCGAATGGGCACACTGGCCGTCATCGGTGGCGGCGTCATCGGACTGTCCGTCGCGCGCCGGGCCGCGCAGGACGGGTGGACGGTCCGCGTGCACGACACCGGCGAACGCGGCGCGTCGTGGGTGGCCGGCGGCATGCTCGCGCCGCACAGCGAGGGTTGGCCGGGTGAGGCGGAACTGCTGCGCATCGGGCTGGAGTCGCTGGACCTGTGGCACCGGTCGTACCTGACCGGGCTGCCCGCCGACGTGGTGACCGCCCGCGAGTCGCTGGTGGTCGCCGTCGACCGCGCCGACGCCGAAGACCTGCGCACCGTCGCGGACTGGCTGGCCGCGCAAGGTCATCCGGTCACCGTGACCTCCGCCGCCCGTGACATCGAACCGCTTCTGGCGCAAGGCATCCGGCACGGCTTCCGGGCGGTCACCGAACTCGCGGTGGACAACCGCCGGCTCGTCGAGGCGCTCGCCGAGGTGTGCGACGGTCTGGGAGTGACGCGGGCCGGTGCGGTCGCCGACCTCGCCGAGGTGTCCGGCGACGTGGTGGTGATCGCCAACGGGATCGACGCCCCGTCGTTGTGGCCCGGCCTGCCGGTGCGGCCGGTCAAGGGCGAGGTGCTGCGGCTGCGCTGGCGGAAGGGCTGTATGCCGTTGCCGCAGCGCGTGATTCGTGCCCGCGTGCGTGGCCGGCAGGTGTATCTGGTGCCGCGGGCCGACGGCGTCGTGGTGGGCGCCACCCAGTACGAGCACGGCCGGGACACCGCCCCGGCCGTCTCCGGGGTCCGCGAGTTGCTCGACGACGCCTGCGCCGTGATGCCCGCACTGGGCGAGTACGAGTTCGCCGAATGCGCCGCCGGTCTGCGGCCGGCGACGCCGGACAACCTGCCCATCGTCGGCCGGCTCGACGAGCGGACGCTGGTGGCCACCGGCCACGGCCGCTCCGGTTTTCTGCTGGCGCCGTGGACGGCCGAGCGCATCGCGGCCGAACTCGGGGCCGTCGCCGTGGGCGGAGCGCTGCGATGAAGGTTCTGGTGAACGACGAAGAGGCCGACGTGGCCGACGACCTCACGGTGGCCGAGCTGCTCACGCAGTTCGGCTTCCCGGACAAGGGCATCGCGGTGGCCGTCGACTGGGCGGTGATCCCGCGCTCGCAATGGAACACGTTGCTGCGCGAGGGATCCCGCGTCGAGGTGGTGACGGCGGTGCAGGGTGGCTGAGCCGATGCTGACCATCGCCGGGCGGACGTTCGGTTCGCGGCTGATCCTCGGCACCGGCGGGGCGGCCAACCTCACCGTGCTGGAGGAGGCGCTGATCGCGTCGGGCACCGAGATCACCACGGTCGCGATGCGCCGGGTCGACGCCGGCGGCGGCACCGGCGTGCTGGATCTGCTGGCCCGGTTGAACATCACGCCGCTGCCGAACACCGCCGGCTGCCGCGGCGCCGCGGAGGCGGTCCTCACCGCGCAACTGGCCCGCGAGGCGCTGCAGACCGACTGGGTCAAGCTCGAGGTGATCGCCGACGAGCGCACCCTGCTGCCCGATGCGGTCGAATTGGTGCGCGCCGCAGAACAACTCGTCGACGACGGTTTCACGGTGCTGCCGTACACCACCGACGACCCGGTGCTCGCGCGCCGTCTCGAGGATGCCGGTTGCGCCGCGGTCATGCCGCTGGGGTCGCCGATCGGCACGGGTCTGGGAATCGCCAACCCGCACAACATCGAGATGATCGTCGCCGACGCCGGGGTGCCGGTGATTCTCGACGCGGGTATCGGGACGGCCAGTGATGCCGCCCTGGCGATGGAATTGGGTTGTGACGCAGTTCTTCTGGCGAGCGCGGTGACCCGGGCGGTCGACCCGCCGGCGATGGCCGCGGCGATGGCCGCCGCCGTGACCGCCGGCTGGCTGGCCCGGCATGCGGGCCGGATCCCGAAACGGTTCTGGGCGCAGGCGTCCAGCCCGGCGCTCTGAGTCCGCGGCCAACGCGGCCACATCCGAATCTGTTCAGCCTTGGCTGCGACGTTGTGCGAGTAGACCTCGCAGTGGCCGCTGAACAGATCCGGTTAGTCGGCGGCCAGGGCGATCAGCTTCCGGACGGTGTTGAGGTTGCGCCCGGTGCCCTGCACGCCGAGCGCCTTCGCGATGGTCTTCGCATCCAGGTCGGATCTCCCCGCGCCGTCGCGATAGCGGATGTGCAGATCCGTGCCGATCACCTTCGCCTCGTCGCCGCCGAAGTCCATGCCCTCGAAAGCCCTGACGGCCTTGGCGGTCGGCTTGCCGGTCAGGAAGTACACATAGGAAAAGCGGTCCTCGACCACGTCGAACGGGTGCGCATCCAGGGCCGCCCGCAGTTGCGCCGGGGTGCGGCCGATCACCTCCCGGAAGAAGCCGTACCTGTCCTCGATCGCCTTCTCGAGGGCGCGGTCGAACGCCACCGCGGGACCCTTCGGCGTGCACAGCAGATTGCCCGACGCGATGTAGGTGGACACGTCGGTCGCACCCAGGTCTTCGGCCAGTTCACGCAGTTCGGACATCGGCAGCTTGGCCCCGCCGACGTTGACGGCCCGGACGAACACCACACGCTCGGCAGTCATGCGTTCAGTGTGCCCGCGCTCGTGTCCGTCCAACCGTGGGCACCGTCTACGGTGGTCCTGTGTCACTGATCCGGCGCCGCACGGGCAAGCGATTCGTCGCGGTTCTCGCGGTGGTTCTCGCGGTCGGCGGCTGCACCCGAGCCGCCGACTCGGCGCAGGCCGTCGCGCCGGCGGCGCACGCGTTCGGGACGCACCTGCAGAAGCGGATCACCGTCGAGGCGATGATGGGGCACCTGCACAAGCTGCAGGACATCGCCAACGCCAACGGCAACACCCGGGCGATCGGCACGCCCGGATACCAGGCGAGCGTCGAATACGTGTCGAAAGCCCTGCGGGACAAGGGTTTCGACGTGCAGACCCCGGAATTCAAGGTGCGGCAGTTCGACGCCGAGCCGGGCACCGTCAACGCCGGTCCCGACGCGTTCAAGGCCACCGGACTGATGTACAGCATGGGCACGCCGCCCGACGGGGTGTCCGGGCCCCTGGTCGCCGCGCCGGCCGGGGACGACTCGCCGGGCTGTACCGCCTCGGACTACGACGGCCTGCCCGTGCAGGGCGCGGTGGTGCTCGTCGACCGCGGCGAATGCGAGTTCGCCGAGAAACTGAAGGTCGCCGTGTCGCGGGGCGCCGCCGCGCTGATCGTCGCCGACAACACCGAGGAGAAGGACTTCGGCGGGAATCTCGGGTCCAGCACCGAGGTGAAGATCCCGGTCGTCGGCGTGACCAAGGCCGACGGGTCGGCGCTGCGGGGCCGAACCGGGCCGGTGACGGTCAAGCTCACCGTGAACGACCGTGAGGTTCCGGTCCGCAGTGTGATCGCGCAGACCAAGACGGGCTCGACGGCCGACGTGGTGATGACCGGTGCGCATCTGGACAGCGTCGAGCAGGGGCCCGGGATCAACGACAACGGGTCGGGCACGGCCGCCGTCCTGGAAACCGCGCTGCAGCTGGGGCCGTCGCCGCAGGTGCGCAACGCCGTCCGGTTCGCGTTCTGGGGCGCCGAGGAGAGCGGGCTCGTCGGCTCCGACCGCTACATCGAGTCCCTCAACGTCGACGAATTACGGGACATCGCGCTGTACCTCAACTTCGACATGCTCGGCTCGCCGAATCCCGGCTACTTCACCTACGACGGCGATCAGTCGACCAAGCTGCCGCGTGACGAAAGGGTGCCGCGGGTCCCGGAGGGCTCGGCCGCCATCGAGCGGCTGCTGGTCGCCTACCTGCACTCGGCCGGGAAGACCGCGGAGGACACCGGGTTCGATGGCCGCTCCGACTACGACGCGTTCACGCTGGCCGGCATACCGTCCGGTGGGCTGTTCGCCGGCGCCGAAGAGAACATGAACGACGAGCAGGCCAAACTGTGGAACGGCCGGGCCGGCGCACCGTTCGACCCGAACTACCACAAGGCCACCGACACCATCGAGCACATCGACCAGACCGCACTGGCCATCCAGGGCGCCGGCGTCGGCTACGCCGTCGGCTTCTACGCCACCGACATCACCGGTCGGACCGGGATGCCGCCGCGGGATGAGCGGACCCGCCACACGGTCGAACCGAAATAAGCCCGACCCACCGCGGCTCATGCAGCCTGAACCACCTGATCCCCACCGAGCCGCTTGGCTTCGTACATCGCGTCGTCGGCGCACTTGAGCAGAACGTCGAAGTGACCGTCGGTTCCCGGTTCCGCGGTGGCGACGCCGATGCTGGCCGTGACCCCTGGATGGGTGGGCGTCGCGATCGCACGCCGGATGCGTTCGGCGACCGAAGCGGCCTCGGCGCGCGACAGCGCGACCATGACCAGGAACTCCTCGCCGCCGAGCCGGGCCACCACCGCGCGCGGGGGGACACAGTCCTGGATGCACCGCGCGGTGCGGATCAGGACGGCATCACCGGCGAGGTGGCCGTGCTTGTCGTTGATCGACTTGAAACCGTCGAGGTCGACCCACACGGCGGTCAGAAGATGCTCCGGATCGACGTCGGTGCGCAGGCTGCGCAGGGCCTCCTCGAGGCCGCGCCGGTTGGCCAGCCCGGTCAGCGGATCGGTCAGGGAGTCGACGAAACTGCGCTGCATGATCCAGAACCCGTAGTGCAGCAGCGGCAGCAGTCCGATGCTCACCACCAGTGCGATGCCGCCCTTGCTCGCGGCGAACCAACCGCCGCCGTGACCCTGCTGGACCGCCAGCCAGGCCGACAGAACGGCGATGGTGGCCGTCAGCAGCGCGATGTGCAAGGCGTGCACCTTGGGGGTGTGGAAGAAGGTGATGTAGGCGCCCATCATGGCGAACAGCGGGGTGCCCGCCAGACCCGCCAGCGGGTCGCTGTTGACCAGGGCGGCCAGCGCGATGCCGATGTCGCCGGCGGCCAGCAGCAGCATCGACGCCCGCACCGACCGGGGCCAGTCCCAGCGCCACCAGCGGATCGCCCACGCCGTTCCGAACAGGACGACGACGACCAGCAGGATGCGCGAGAGGGGATCCTCGTTCACGCGTGGCCCGAGTTGCATCACCGCGGCGAGCGCCGCCAGAACCGCCCCGATGACGGCCACGATCCGTTTCATGGCGGTCGACAGGCCGCGCGCCTCCAGGAACGCGACCAGCCAGCCGTACTCGCCGGGGTCGTTCCACCACCGCCTCAACGAGACGTCAGGGGTGACCGACATCGCTTCATCATGCCCGACGCCCCAGACCGCATCCGGCCCTGACCGTAGGATTCCCGCCATGCCCCTGGCCAACGGCGAGGTTTTCGCCGGGTACCGAATCCTGCGGCTGTTGGGCGCCGGCGGCATGGGCGAGGTCTATCTGGCCCAGCACCCGAGGCTGCCGCGCCGCGACGCGCTGAAGATTCTGCCCGTCGAGTTGTCGGCGAACCGGGAGTTCCGGGACCGGTTCAACCGCGAAGCCGACCTGGTGGCCACCCTGTACCACCCGCACATCATCGGGGTCCACGACCGCGGCGAGACCGACGGCAGACTCTGGCTGTCGATGGACTTCATCGACGGCCCCGACGCCGGCCGGCTGATGCGGGAACGTTTTCCCGGCGGGCTGCCCCGGGCCCTGGTTGTCGAGATCGTCGCCGCGGTCTCGGATGCGCTCGACTACGCGCACCGCCAGGGTCTGCTGCACCGCGACATCAAACCCGCCAACATCCTGCTCACCGGCGAGCATGCCGGGACGCGGCGAGTTCTGTTGGCGGACTTCGGGATCGCGCGCAACGTCAACGAGACCAGCGGGCTGACGGCGACGAACACCGTGCTCGGCACCGTCAGCTATGCCGCACCCGAGCAGCTCACCGGTCAGCCGCTGGACGGCCGCGCGGACCAGTACGCACTGGCCGCGACGGCGTATGAACTGCTCTCGGGCACAACGCTGTTCGCCGATCCGAATCCGGCCGTGGTGATCGGCCGGCATCTCAACTCGCCGCCGCTCCCGCTGGGCGGAAGACGACCCGACCTGGCCGACCTGGACCCGGTGCTGGCCCGCGCGCTGGCCAAGAACCCGGCCGACCGGTTCCGCAGCTGCGCGGAGTTCGCCCGGGCGCTGGCCAATCCGGCTGTCGGGCAACCGTTTCCGACATCCGGGGGACAGGGTCCGGCCTGCCGCCCGCCGTTGGACCACACCGCGCAGCTGCCAGTGGATGCGCCGCGGCCCGATTCCGGGTATCTCCCCGCGCCGGCCGCGGTCCCAGGGGCCGCCACGACGTCCAAGCGGTGGCTGATCTCGGCCGCCGTCCTGGCCGCGCTGCTCTTTCTCATCGCCTTCGTGGTGTATCAGCGACCCTGGGAAAGCGATGACAGCGCGGGACCGGCCACCACGGCGACCACCACGGCCGCCACCGCAACGACGTCACCGACCACGTCGTCGATCACGTCGGCCACGACGACGCCGTCGGCGCCGGTCGGCTTCGACGCGATGCGCGATCTGGTGCTGTCGGTCTACGGCGCACTGCCCGGCGACCCGATGTCGGCGTGGGCTGAATTCGATCCGAACTATCAGAACCGGGCCGGGCTGAACGACTTCGTGGGCTTCTGGTCGACGGCTCAGTCGGTCACGGTGTTGTCGGTGACACCGCGCGACGCCCACAGTGTGACGGTGCGGTTGCGCTATGTGATGAAGGACGGCCGCGTCGAGACCGAGGACCGGTGGCTGAGCGTGGTCTCCGCCAACGGCAGGCTGCTGGTGTACGACTCGGAGCGCATCGGCCCGGCCTGAGCGATCCCGCGGACGGTTTTCAGGCAATCCGCCCAGTCGTCCGGCCGCACGGGGTTATGGTCGGCCGGGGTGCTGGTCGGGGCCACCGCGCGGTCGAGGAGCGGCAATGCGATCTTCCCAATACAGCGGATCTTCACGGTATGTCGGACACGTCGGCACGTTGGCCGTGGCCGTCGGTCTCGGCGCCGCGGTGGTCACCGGAGCGGGCGTGGCATGGGCGTCCGAGAGTCCGGCGGACGGCTCGGCCGCGTCGTCGTCGGCATCGGTCGGCCCACCGGCCGCCGCGGTCGACAAGCCCACGGTTCCAACACCGGCCAAGCCTCAGACCGTAGCGGACCAGCAGTCGGGTGCGGCGACCGCCGGCGACGACGAAGACGCCGGCGCTCCGGACACCGGCACCGGGAACGAGCCGGCATCGGCCGACGACGGGTCGGCATCCGAACCGTCCGTCCGCCCGGCCCGGACAAGGTCGCCGAAACCCGACACGGTGGACAGCGACGTCGTCGCGCCCGAGCCGGCCACTGCGACGGCGGCGCCCGCGGCCAGGGCCGTCGACGTCGTCGTCGACACCGTCAAAGACCTGGCGGACCCGTTCTCCAACGGCACCCCCGCCACTCCATCGGACTCGCCCGCGCAGTGGGCGGAGGCCGCCGTGGCCCGCCGCGAAATCGGGGTGTCGCCCGCGCCGATCACCACCCATGTCAACGTCGGCCTGACCGATCAGGTGATCACCGGCGGCGTCAACGCGAAGGACGCCACCGCGACGAACACCCTGAGCTACGAGGTCCTCGGCAAGCCCGACGCCGGCGGCAAGGTGATCCTCGACGCGGCCAAGGGCACCTTCACCTTCCTGCCCGACGAATCGGTGGTCAGCAGGCGCGGCACCGAGACCTTCCAGGTGCGGGTCTCCGAACTCACACCGATCGTCGCCGCGCTGCAAACCGCGCCGCTGCTGGGCGGTTTCGTCCAACCGGTGGTGGTCTTCCTTCGCGAGGTGCCCGTGGTCGGTCAACTGCTGGCGCCGATCATCGGCGTGTCGATCGTCGTGCCCGTCGCGGTGCATATCGGTCAGATCGTCCCGCGCGACGTCCCGATCGCGTTCACCACCATGGTGAGATCACCCGTCGACGGGGCCTTGATCAGCACCAACTTTTTCCCGGCTGTCGGGCTACGCCAAGGCGAGCGGGCGCCGACCATCTTCGACGGGCCCGGACTGGCCATGCCGGGCGACACCAATCCGTTCGGCGACGGCGGCAACAGCATCGGATTCGGTGTCGGGACATTCCGGACGGCGGGCTACAACGTGGTCACCTGGGACCCGCGCGGCGAATTCGCGTCCGGCGGTGTGCTGCAACTGGACAGCCCCCAGTACGAAGCCCGGGACGTCTCCGGGATCATCAGCTGGCTGGCCCGGCGGCCCGAGGCGCTGCGGGACGGCCCCGGCGATCCGCGGATGGGCATGGTCGGCTTCTCCTACGGCGGTGGCATCCAATTGGTCACGGCCGCAACGGATCACCGGGTCGACGCGATCGTGCCCGGCATCGCCTGGCATACCCTCAACAGCTCGCTGTACCGCGACAACGCCTTCCGGACGGGGTATGCGCTGTTGCTGATGCTGCGTCTGATCACCACCGCCGCCAGCGTCGACCCCAGGATCTATCCGGCGATCATCAGCGGCGCGCTGACCGGCGCCCTGACCGCCGAGCAGCAGAAGATCCTGGCGAGCAGCGGGCCCGGCGACCTCGTCAAGCGCATCACGGCGCCCACCCTGCTGCTGCAGGGCACCGTCGACGTGCTGTTCCCGCTGCAACAAGCCGTCACCAACGCCCAGATGCTGGACGCCGCAAGGGTTCCCGTGAAGATGGTGTGGTTCTGCGGTGGCCACGGTGACTGCGAAACCCCGGCCGACGACAACGCGGCCATCCGCGCCGCGACGATGGCGTGGCTGGACCGCTGGGTGATGAGACGGACGACGGTCGACACCGGGCCGAAGTTCGAGTGGATCGACCAGAACGGCCAGTACTATTCGTCGAACGTGCTGCCGACCGACAAGACGTTCCACGGGCACTCCGTCGACGTGACGGGCGGCGGCGGTGTGCTGCCGATCATCCCGCTGATCGGCGGTTCGGGGCCGTCCACCCATGTGGCGTTCCCCTACTCGATCGGTGACGGCGAAGTGGCGAGTATCGCCGTCAACGTCCCGGTCGAACCCGGCGGCGCGGCGCAGATCGTCGGCTCACCGCAGTTGACGTTCACCTACTCCGGGCTGGGCACGGCCACGCACATCTACGCCCAGCTGATCGACGACAACACCGGCCTGGTGATCGGAAACCTCGTCACGCCGGTATCGGTCGTCCTCGACGGCAGGGAGCACCGCGCGACAGCGTCGCTGGAAGCCATCGCCCAGACCATGTCGGCGACCGACTCGCTGACGTTGCAGTTGGTCGGCTCGGCGACGGCCTACGAGAACCTGACCGCGGTCGGCCTCATCACCATCTCCGGTGTGGGCCTGTCGCTGCCGACCGTCGCGGCCGGCGTTGCCACCGAGATGGACCAGTCGAGCACCCTCAAAGCTCGGGCTGCCTGAATCAGCCGACGATGTCGTCGCGGGGAATGTCCTCCGGATGGCGTCCCCGCAGCGCACCCAGTGCGCGCATGCCGTGATAGACGAGCAGCGCCGCGATTGACCCCAGCGCGATGCCGGTGAACGTGAGGTCGCCGATGCGCCAGGTGAAGTCGGCGATGCCGACGATCAGGGCGACGGCGGCCGTCATCTGGTTGATCGGCAACGACAGGTCGACGTGGTTGGTCATCCAGATCCGGATGCCGAGCACGCCGACCAGACCGTAGAGCACGATCGTCGCCCCGCCGAGGACGCCCGGCGGGATCGCCGAGATCGCGGCACCGACCTTGGGGCACAACGACAATGCGATCGCGACGATGCCGGCGACCCAGTAGGCCGCCGTCGAGTACACCCGGGTGGCGGCCATGACGCCGATGTTCTCGCCGTAGGTGGTGGTCGCCGAGCCGCCGCCCATCCCGGCCAGAACGGTGGCCACCCCGTCGGCCGCCAGCGCCCGCCCGGTCAACGGGTCGGTGTTCACACCGGTCATCTGACCAACCGACTTCACGTGCCCGATGTTCTCGGCCACCAGGGCGATCACGGCCGGTAGGAACATCGGCAGTACCGCGAGATCGAATGTGGGCGTTTGGAAGTGGGGCAGGCCGACCCAGGCCGCCGCTGCGATGCCCGCGGTGTCGACGTCACCGAGAAGCAACGCCAGCACGTAACCCAGCGCGACCGCCAGGAAGATCGCCAACCGGCCCAGCAGGCCCCGGAAAAATGCGAGAACGCCCACCAACAGCACCAGGGTCACCAACCCGACCAACGGGCCCTTCTCGAAATTGCTCTTGGCCGCCGGAGCCAGGTTGAACCCGATCAACGCGACGATGGCGCCCGTCACCACGGGCGGCAGCACCACGTCGACCCAGTGCGTGCCGGCCAGGTGCACGGCGACACCGATGAGAATCAGGACGGCGCCGACGGCCACCAGTCCGCCCAGCGCGCTGCCGCTGCCGTGGGAGGCGACGGCGGCGACCACCGGGGCGATCACCGAGAAACTCGACCCCAGATAGCTCGGCAGCCGGTTGCCGGTGATCACCAGAAAGAGCAGGGTGCCGATACCGGAGAACAGCAATGTGGTGGCCGGCGGGAAGCCGGTCAGCACCGGCACCAGGAAGGTCGCCCCGAACATCGCGACGACGTGCTGTGCGCCCAGTCCGATGGTTCTGGGCCAGCTCAGGCGTTCGTGGGGAGCGACGATCAGATCGGCGTTGCGGCGGCCGTCGGAACCGGCTCCGACCGGCGTCCAGGTCAGCGGGATCACCCTGCGACTACACACCAAGTTGTGTCGTCGCGCACCCGCAACGGTGTGGTCGAATCGATACCCATGAGCACCGTGGCGACATGGGCGCCGGGCTGGCCGGCGCTGCGGCACTACCGCGGTGAGTGGCTGCGCGGCGACCTGCTTGCCGGTGTGACGGTCGCGGCGTACCTCATCCCGCAGGTGATGGCGTATGCGACGGTCGCGGGGTTGCCGCCGGTCGCCGGGCTGTGGGCGGCGCTGGCGCCGATGCTCGTCTACGCATTGCTCGGCTCCTCGCGTCAGTTGTCGGTCGGCCCGGAGTCGACGACGGCAATCATGACGGCCACCGCCCTGGCGCCCCTGGCACTGGCCGATCCGGCCCGCTACGCCGCGCTGGCCGCCGCGCTGGCGGTGCTGGTCGGGGTGATCTGTCTGGTGGCCGGTCTGTGCCGGCTGGGCTTCCTGGCCGACCTGCTGTCGCGTCCGGTCCTGGCCGGCTACATGGCCGGGGTCGCGGTCATCATGATCGCGGGTCAACTCGGGAAGGTGACCGGTGTCGAGGTCGAGGGCGAGGAGTTCGTCGACCAGATCCGGTCGTTCCTCGCCGGCGTCGGCGGGTTTCACCTGTCGACCAGCCTCCTGGCTCTGGGCGTGCTGGTGCTGTTGTTCGCCCTGAAGCACTACCTGCCGCGGGTGCCCGCAGCGCTGACCGCGGTGCTGTTGGCGACCGCGCTGGTGATGGTGTTCGGGTTGGACCGCACGGGCATCGACGTGGTCGGCGCGATCCCGGCCGGACTGCCCGCATTCGGACTGCCGCAGGTGGCGCTCGCCGACCTTCGCGAACTGCTCATCCCGGCATTGGGTATCGCGGTGGTCGGTTTCTCCGACAACACCCTCACCGCGCGGATCTTCGCGGCCCGCAAGGACGAGGACATCAATGCGAACGCCGAACTTCGCGCGCTCGGCGTCTGCAACCTCGCGGCCGGCCTCAGCCACGGATTTCCGGTGAGCTCCAGCGGCAGCCGCACGGCGCTCGGCGACGCCGTGGGCAGTCGCTCGCAGCTCTACTCGCTGACCGCGCTGGCGACGGTCCTCGTGGTCATGGTCGTCGGTCGCGGTCTGCTGGAACACTTTCCGATGGCGGCGTTGGGGGCGCTGGTCATCTACGCCGCGGTCGGTCTCGTCGACATCGCTGAGTTTCGCCGGTTGGCCCGGTTCCGCCGGAGCGAGTTCATGCTGGCCATCGCGACCACCGTCGCGGTGCTTCTGCTCGGTGTGCTCTACGGGGTGCTGTTCGCCATCGCGCTGTCGATCGTCGACCTTCTGCGCCGGGTCGCACGTCCGCACGACGCCGTGCTCGGCTACGTGCAGGGGATGGCGGGGATGCACGACGTCGACGACTACCCCGAGGCCACTCCGGTACCCGGTCTCGTCGTCTACCGCTATGACGCACCGCTGTTCTTCGCCAACGCCCAGGACTTCCGCGAGCGCGCGATGCGTGCGGTGGACGACGCCACCGGGCCGGTCGAATGGTTCGTGCTGAACTGTGAGACCAACATCGACCCGGACATCACCGCGGTCGATGCCATGGAACAGCTGCGCGGTCAATTGGCCGAACGCGGAATCACTTTCGCGATGGCGCGGGTGAAGCAGGATCTGTGGGACGACCTGTTGGCGGCCGGGCTGATCGACCGGGTCGGTGAGGACCGGATCTTCCCGACGCTGCCGACGGCGGTCGAGGCGTTCCGCAACCGCCCCGACCGCTGAGTCAGGGTCGCGAAGCCACCCCGTTGATCGAGAGGACTCCGTCGACCACCGCCCGCGGATTATCAAGGGGGACAAAAGTTCTCGCGCCCGGAACCTCGACGAAGGTGGCTTCCGGGAACTGTGCGGCCAACCGCCGGCCGAGTTTCGTGGTGAAGCAGCGGTCGGCGGTGCCCCACACCAGTCGGACGGGCCGGGTGAAGCGCTGCAACCGCGGCGCAACCTCGGTGAGGTCGGTGCGTCCGATGCCGCGGGCCAGGGCGGCGAAGTCGCCGGCGATGCGGGAGTCGGAGGCGGCCGGCCGGATCCACGACGCGGTGAGCGCCGGATCCAGGTCGTTGGCCAGCAGGCCGAAGCCGACCGGCGAGTGACGCAATGCCTTGGGCCCCATGGCCGCCGCCAGGATCCTCGTCGACACGGTGGAGCGCATCAGGGCGAAGACCGCGTTGAACGGAAACGGCGGGAACTTGTCGAACGCGTCGCAATTGGTCAGTACCAGCCTGCCGATGCGGTCGGGATGTGCGTCGATCAGGAACTGACACACTCCGCCGCCGGTGTCGTTGCCCACCAACGTCACATCGTGCAGGTCGAGGGCCGTGACGAAGTCATGGACGAGTTCGGCCACGCCCTCGGGGGTCAGCGCGGATCGGTCGGTGACGGGCAGCGTGTGGGCGCCCAGTGGCAAGTTCGGCAGGATGCAGCGGAAGCCGCGCTCGGCGAGGTGTGCGGCGACCGCCGACCACAGTCGGGAGTCGACGACGGCGCCGTGGACGAACACCACCGGCGGGTACGCCGAGTCGGCCGGGCCGAGGTCGCGGTACTCGATGGTTGCCTTCGGCAGCGTGACGTGTGGCATCTCGGCTATCCTTTCCGGTGAATTTACAAACACTCGGTATGAAAGTTACGTGCAGACTGTATGAAAGTCAACAGCCCGACCCGGCGCACCCAGTCGGAGCGCACCGCGGCGACCCGTGCGCAGTTACTGGCCGCGGCACGGAAGCTGTTCGCCGCCAAGGGTTTTGCCGAGGTGTCGACACAGGCCGTCGTCGAGGCCGCCGGCGTGACACGGGGCGCGCTCTACCACCAGTTTCAGGACAAGGCGGACCTGTTCGCCGCCCTCTACGAGCAGGTCGAGGAGCAGTTGGCCGCCGACGTCGTCGCCGCGATCGCGGCCGAGAAGCCGGCCGGCACGATGGCGGCGATGCGGCTCGGCGCCCGGCTCTTCCTGGACCACTGTTCGGCGCCGGACGTCGCGCAGATCGTGTTGATCGACGCGCCGTCGGTGCTCGGCTGGGAGCGCTGGCGGGAAGTCGGCATCAGATACGGCCTCGGCATCATCGAGGGCATGCTGGCCCAGGCGGTCGACGAGGGTGTGGTCCCGCCGCAGCCCCTGCGTGCCACCGCGCACGTGCTGTTGAGCGCGCTCGACGAGGCGGCGCTGTACATATCCCGCGCAGCCGACCCGGACGTCGCGCGCCGTGACATGTACGCGGTGTGCGACCGGTTGATCGCCGGCCTGAGTGCTGACTATTCGGACTAGTCCGGCTAGTCAAATGTCTGTACGCTGGCGCTATGAGAACCACGACCAGCACCGAAGCGAAGGCGCGGTTGAACGCGCTGCTCGCCGAGGTGGCGGCCACCGGTGAGCCCGTGACGATCACCACCCACGGCAAACCGGTGGCCATCCTGTCGCCCGCAACCCCGACTCCGCGCCGATTCGGCCAGCTCGCGGGGAAAGTCACCATTCCGGACGACTTCGACGCCCCGCTCGACCCGACTGAGCTCGCACTCTGGGAAGGCGGCGAGTGACCACAGGCGCGGTGCTGTTGGACACCAACGCGTTGCTGTGGTTACTGGTGGATCCCGACCAGATCGCGCCAGAGGTACGTGACCACCTGGCCGCGCCGTCGACCCGGTTGATCGTGTCGGCGGTCACGGCCTGGGAGGTGGCGATCAAGACGCGCGCGGGCAAGCTCCCCGGCGGTGAGGCGCTCCTTGCGGGGTGGGACGAGACGTTGTCGCGCATCCGCGCCGAGGACATCGACGTCACCGCCGCGGACGCGATCATGGCCGGCGGCCTGCCCTGGCCGCACCGTGATCCGTTCGACCGGATGCTGGTGGCACAGGCCGCCCGGCGGGGCCTGACCCTGGCCAGCAGTGACGCCGCGGTTCTGGCCGGGGCGATGTCGCCCACGCTGGACACCCAGCGGCGATGATGCTCAGATCAGCGCCTTGCCGCGCCGCACCCGGCTGCGGATGTCGTAGAGCAGCAGATAGCTGCCGCCCTGCCGGATGAATTGCGGCAGAAAGCGATTCACGAATGACACGAACAGGAAGAGCCACTCGAACAGCCGCTGCCGGGCCGGCGACCACTTCATTCCCAACGCGTCCCGGAACACCGGCGCCAGGAACCCGGCCGTCAGGAACTTCAGCAACATCCGGTTGCCCGGCCGCAGCAGCGGGGTGATCATCTTCAAATTGATCAGGTCGGTGAGGTAGCCCCGGACGGTGTCGTCCATCGACACCTTCTCGCAGGCCGCGTTCCAGTAGTCGTCGAACGCCGCACGGGTAGGCGGCCACTGATCCTCGGTGACCTGAAGGGTGGTGCCCAGCGTGAAACCCGAGCGATAGAACTCCTCGGCCTGCTCGGCGGAAAGCTCGCCGCGCAGCAGCTGGTAGGTGTCTTCCAGGCCGACGAAAAGGCAAGCGGCAACCCACATCTGCAAGTCGCGGTCGAAGGCGTTGTACTTCACCGGGCTGTCCGGTGTGGAACGGACCTGACGGTGCGCGCGGTCCACGGCCGCGCGGTAGGCGGCCCTGTCCTCCGGCGTTCCGAGGATGGCCACGGCCAGGTAGCTGAGCGTCGTGCGCGCGCGCTTCCACGGATGGTGCAGCAGGCTGCCGGACGTCACGGTGCTCTCCGCGACGCCGTGGCCGACCGGGGGCAGCGCCAGCTGCATGATGACGTTGGCCGCCGCGCCGGCGAACGACCAGAAGTCGATCGCGTCGGCGACGGTGACGGGCCGGTCGTCCCAGCGGGCGGCCCGCCGGGAGATCTGGATCCGGGTGTCGGCGGTGGCCAACGGCCGGGCGCCCGCGCTCATGTCATGCACACGTTCGCGAACAGCAGTACCGGCCACGACACGATGGAGCCGAGGAAGGACACCACCAGGTCCAGCCCGTGCATGTTGCGCAGGTGCTCGGTGTGGGTGACCGACCAGATCGCCCCGATGACCAGGTACGGAGCACCGACGATGAGCGCCAGGCCGATCAGTTCGGCGACGGTGAACTCGTAGCTCAGGAGCTGTCGGACCTTGGTCAGCATGCCGCTATGTTAATCACGATTCTCCGGTCTCAGCGACCATTTCGCAAAGTGTTCGCGCCCAGATACGCCCCGTAGGCCAGAAAGCCGCCGAGCGCGGCCTTGCGGGTCCGCCTGCTCAGCAGACCGAGGCCGAGAGCGGTCTCAATCCCGCCGTTGGTGTAGACGTGCTGACGGGTGTTGTCTGGGAACGCGGGCTTGGTCAGCGGCTCCCAGGCCTGCGGTTTGATCAGGTGCGTCAACCCAGTGGCGGCGACGGCCAGGGCGGCGAACCGCGCGAACCGGGACTTCCGGGTTACGTCAGCGGACATTGGAAGATGTTGCCTCTCAGTTGATTCGGTAGTCCGACAGCGGGAAATGCGACGCCTCGTCGAGGGCGTCGCGCAGGGTCATCGGCCGCAGCAGCGTGGCCTCGCCGGCCGGGTCGAAGTAATAGGACCGCGCCGACGCGCAGTTGCCCCGCTCGAACACCGTCTTGCCGAGCAACTCGGTCATCCGGTCGCGGTAGGCGGTGTTGGCGTCCTCGGTGATCTCGAACGTCGTGGCCCCGCGCCGGTGCACCTCGCCGAACAACCGGTCCATGTGCCGCATCTGATATTCCATGGTGTTGAAGAAGTTCAGGCCCAGGAATGCGAACGGGCTCGCCAGGCTCAGGAAGTTCGGGAAGTACGGCATGCTGACACCCTGGTAGGCCTGAAACTTGGTTTCCCGCCACCACTTTCCGAGGTTGCGACCCTCGCGCCCGATCACCTCGATGGCCGGGATGTTGGCCTCCCACAGGTCGAAACCGGTGGCCAGCACCAGGGTGTCGATCGCGGTGGTGGTGCCGTCGTTGTTGACGATGCCGTCGGCCGTGATGTGGTCGATGCCGTCGGTCTGCAGGTGCACGTTCGGCTTGGTGAAGGTGCGGTAGTAGCTGTTGGAGAATGTCGGGCGTTTGCAGCCGAGTTCGTAGTCCGGTGTCAGCTTGGCGCGAAGTTCCTTGTCCCGGATCGAGACGAACCGGTGCATCTTGGCGAGATCGGCCGCGGAGATGTTTCCGCGCCCACGGAATCTCGTGTAGTTCACCACGCCGATGTTGACCATCCACTCGTAGATCGCATCGGTGACGGCGCGGAGCGCGCGCTGCGTCCCGGGCACGCGCGCGAACAGACGATGGACCAACGCCCCGAGCGGCAGATCCGGCTTGGGCACCACCCAGATCGGGGTGCGCTGGTAGACGGTGAGGTCGCCGGCGGTCTTGGCCAGTTCCGGGATCAACTGCACCGCGGTGGCGCCGGTGCCGATGACTGCGATGCGGCGCCCGGCCGGGTTGTAGGCGTCATCCCAGGCGGCGGTGTGGATGACGGTGCCGTCGAAGTCGTGGATACCCGGGATGTCCGGGGTGTTCGGTTGGGACAGGAAACCGGTGGCGGTGATCAGGTACCGCGTCGTCAGGATGCTGCCGTCGGCGAGGTTGACCTGCCAGTGCTTGGCTTCCTCGTCCCAGCGGGCGCCGTCGACGGTGACGTTGAACCGCATGTGCCGGCGCACGTCGTATTTGTCGGCGACGTCGGCGGCGTACCGCTTGATCTCCGGGCCGGGGGTGAACATCCGTGACCAGTTCGGGTTCGGCTCGAAGAAGTATGAGTAGGTGGTGGTCGGGACGTCGCACGCCAGGCCGGGGTAGTGGTTGGCGTGCCAGGTGCCGCCCAGGTCGTCCGCGCGGTCGAGGATCACGAAATTGTCGTATCCGAGGCGTTTGAGCTGGATGGCCGCGCCGATCCCGCCGAAACCGGCGCCGACGATCACGACGTCGAATTGCTCCGCAGTCATGTGGGACACGATACCGCTGGTACCGGATGCCCAGGGCGCCCGACAGGCCCTGAGAGCAGAAACCAACGTCGCTTCCCCCAACTCCGATCTGTTCAGTCCTGACTGCGACGTTGTGCGAGTGGACGTCGCAGCCGGCGCTGAACAGATCGGGTTATCGAAGCAGCCGCAGCGCCGCGTCGACGGCCAGCGCGGGAACGTCCAGCGTCTTCGAACCCAGGTCGTGCCGGGCGCCGGCGATCTCGACGATCTCGACCGGCCCGGTGACCAGGGCCGCGGCGACGCGAAGTTCGTCGAGGGTGCCGAACGGGTCGGCGCTGCCGTGGGTGAACACGGTCGGGACGGTGATGCGCGGCAGGTGCTCGGTCCGGGCCCGCTCGGGCTTACCGGGCGGGTGCAGCGGATAGGAGAACAGGGTCAGTACGTCGACCGGGGTGCCGTCGGCGACCGCCATGGACGTCAGCCGTCCACCGTAGGAGTGCCCGCCGGCGATCACCGGGCCGTGGTCCAGGTCGCGAGCCCACTCGATGGCCTCGACGATGCCGGCTTGGTCTGTCGCGGCCGACCCGGACGGCGGACCCTTCGGCCGGCGTCGCCGGTACGGCAGGTTGTAGCGCACCGCCAGCCAGCCGCGGCGCGCCCACTCGTCGCAGATCTTGACCAGCATCGGGGATTCCCGGCTGCCGCCGGCGCCGTGGGTCAGCACCACCGTTCCCGTCGGTGTCCCGGCGGGCCGATGGGCGATGCCCGCGAGAGTCTCAATCTCCATCGGCGAGCCTGAAGAGCGGGTTCACCGGGCCGTGGCCGTGGCCCAGCGGGTAGGCGTTGCGGATGCACTCGGTGATCCAGGTCTTGCCGAACGCGACCGCGTCGGGAACCGAAAAGCCTTGTGCCAGAGCGCAGGCCGTCGCCGCGGCCAGGGTGTCGCCGGCGCCGTGGTCGTGGCCGGTGTCCACCCGCGGCGCGTCGAACTCGTGGAATTCGGCGCCGTCGTACAGCAGGTCGGGACTGTCCCGCGAGGACCGCAGATGCCCGCCCTTGACCAGCGCCCACCGCGGTCCCAGTGAGTGCAGTCTGCGGGCCGCCTCGCGCTGGGTGTCCGCGTCGATGACGTCGACGTCCACCAGCAGCCGGACCTCGTCGAGGTTGGGGGTCACCAGCGTGGCCAACGGAAACAGTTCGGTGCGAAGGGAATCCAGTGCCGACGGGTGCAGCAGCGGGTCGCCGTGCATGGACGCGCACACCGGGTCGACCACCAGCGGCACGGTCAATCCCTCCGCGCGCCAGGTCTCGGCGACGGTGGCGATGATCTCCGCGGATGCCAGCATGCCGGTCTTGGCGGCCTGGATGCCGATGTCCTCGGTGACGGCACTGATCTGCCCGGCGACGACGTCGAGCGGGATCTCGTGGATACCCTTGACGCCGACCGAGTTCTGCACCGTGACCGCGGTGACGGCGACGCAGCCATGCACCCCGAGCATCGCGAAGGTGCGCATATCGGCCTGGATCCCGGCGCCGCCCCCGGAGTCGGATCCGGCGATGGTCAGCACCCGCAGCGGTGTCTGGCCGGGCGCGGCCAGCGGTAGGTAGTTCACGAGTCCAAGGCTAGATAGACGCGGTTGCCGTGTGCGGCGAACTCCTGCGATTTCTCCGCCATACCAGCGCGGACGGCCTCCCTGATGTCGCCCGTCATATCCTGGGCGATTCGCATCGAGCAGAACTTCGGCCCGCACATCGAGCAGAAGTGCGCGGTCTTGGCCGGTGCGGCCGGCAGCGTCTCGTCGTGGAACGCCCGGGCGGTGTCGGGATCCAGCGCCAGGTTGAACTGGTCCTCCCAGCGGAACTCGAACCGCGCCCTCGACAGCGCGTCGTCGCGCAGCTGTGCTCGCGGATGGCCCTTGGCCAGGTCCGCGGCGTGGGCGGCGATCTTGTAGGCGATCACACCGTCTTTGACGTCCTTGCGGTTGGGCAGGCCGAGGTGTTCCTTCGGCGTGACGTAGCACAGCATCGCGGTGCCGGCCTGCGCGATGATCGCCGCGCCGATCGCCGAGGTGATGTGGTCGTAGGCCGGGGCGATGTCGGTGGCGAGCGGACCGAGAGTGTAGAAGGGCGCCTCGTCGCACAGTTCCTCTTCCAGGCGGACGTTCTCGACGATCTTGTGCATCGGCACGTGGCCCGGGCCTTCGATCATCACCTGCACGCCATGGCCTTTCGCGATCTTCGTCAGCTCACCCAGCGTGCGCAGCTCGGCGAACTGGGCCTCGTCGTTGGCGTCGGCGATCGAGCCGGGGCGCAGTCCGTCGCCGAGCGAGAAGGTGACGTCGTATTGGGCCAGAATCTCGCAGAGGGCGTCGAAGTTGGTGTACAGGAACGACTCCCGGTGATGCGCCAGGCACCATGCCGCCATGATCGATCCGCCGCGGGACACGATTCCGGTCACCCGGTCGACCGTCAGCGGGATGTGGCGCAGCAGCACGCCGGCGTGCACGGTCATGTAGTCGACACCCTGCTCGCACTGCTCGATCACGGTGTCGCGGTAGACCTCCCACGTCAGCGCGGTCGGATCGCCGCCCACCTGCTCCATGGCCTGGTAGATCGGCACGGTCCCGACCGGCACGGGGGAGTTGCGCAGAATCCACTCGCGCGTCCGGTGGATGTCGCGGCCGGTGGAGAGGTCCATGATGGTGTCGGCGCCCCACCGGGTGGCCCAGACCATCTTGTCGACCTCCTCGTCAATGGACGAGGTGACGGCCGAATTGCCGATGTTGGCATTGACTTTCACCGCGAAGGCCTTGCCGATGATCATCGGTTCGGCCTCGGGATGGTTGTGGTTGGCCGGGATCACCGCGCGGCCCCGGGCGACTTCCGAGCGCACCAGTTCGGTCGACACGCCTTCGCGTTCGGCGATGAATGCCATCTCCGCGGTGACCTCGCCGGCGCGGGCGCGCTGCAACTGGGTGCCCCGGTTGTGGGTGCTCGTCCGTCGCGGCAGGCCCGCGTCGAGGTCGATGGTCGCGTGCGGGTCGGTGTAGGGCCCGGATGTGTCGTACAGGTCGAGGTGCTCGCCGTTGCTCAGTTGCACCCGCCGGAACGGGACGCCGTCCCGGTACACCTTGGTGCTGCCGGAGATCGGTCCAACGGAAATACTCATCGCTCACTCCCTACGCCGGCATTACCCGGACAGGTTCATACGGTCGACGGCCCCAGCCGTCCTCTCAGCACGCTCGGCGCGCGCTCCCGTGGCTTACCTTGTCCAACCTAACCCACCCGATCTGTTCAGCGCGTGGTGCGACATCGTGCGAGTGGACTTCGCAGGCACCGCTGAGCAGAGTGAAGAGTCGCGGGGAATGCGAATTGCCTGATGCTGATTTGTATAGCTAACATAAGTTTCTTGCCGCGAAACGCTGACTGGATGACGAATGACGACTGAGATCGAACGAGCCGAGGGCGCTGGGGGCGCCGAAGACGCCGAGGCCGCGACGGCTCGCCGCCGGGTGCGCATGGACCACGACCACCCGCACTACAAGTGGGTCGCCCTGTCCAACACCACCCTGGGCATCCTGATGGCTAGCATCAACGCCTCGATCGTGCTGATCTCACTGCCGGCCATCTTCCGCGGTATCGGGCTGAACCCACTGGCACCCGCCAATGTCAGCTACCTGCTGTGGATGCTGATGGGATATCTCGTCGTCACCGCGGTGCTGGTGGTGCCCTTCGGCCGCCTCGGCGACATGGTCGGCCGCGTGCGCATCTACAACCTGGGCTTCCTGGTGTTCACCTTCGCCGCGATCGCGTTGTCGTTCGACCCGTTCCACCTCGGCGGCGGGGCGGTCTGGCTGATCGCCTGGCGGGTGGTCCAGGGCGTGGGCGGGGCGATGCTGATGGCCTCGTCCTCGGCGATCCTGACCGACGCGTTCCCGGCCAATCAGCGCGGCATGGCGCTCGGGGTCAACATGGTGGTCGCGGTCGCCGGGTCCTTCCTGGGCCTGCTGATCGGCGGTCTGCTGTCCGAGTGGCACTGGAAGGCCATCTTCTGGGTGGGCGTGCCCATCGGGATCATCGGCAGCATCTGGAGCCTGCGCTCGCTGAAGGAACTGGGCACCAGGTCGCCGGGCAAGCTGGACTGGGCGGGCACGCTGACGTTCGGGCTCGGTCTGACCATCCTGCTGGTCGGCATCACCTACGGCATCCAGCCCTACGGCGGCCACAGCACCGGCTGGACCAATCCCACGGTGCTCGGCGCGATCGCCGGGGGTCTCCTGCTACTGGTGGTGTTCTGCTTCGTCGAGCTGCGGGTGGCCCAGCCGATGGTCGACATCCGGCTGTTCAAGTCGAAGTCGTTCGGCATGGGCAACCTGGCCGGGCTGATGTCGTCCATGGGTCGCGGCGGCCTGCAGTTCATGCTGATCATCTGGCTGCAGGGCATCTGGCTGCCGCTGCACGGCTACAGCTTCGAATCGACCCCTTTGTGGGCCGGCATCTACCTGTTGCCCGCCACGGTCGGCTTCCTGGTGGCCGGTCCGATCGCCGGCTCGTTGTCCGACAAGTACGGCGCCCGCCCGTTCACGGTCGGCGGGATGCTGCTGATGGCGGCGACGTTCATTGCGCTGCTGATGATTCCGGTGAACTTCGACTACTGGATCTTCGCCGTGCTGGTGTTCCTCAACGGACTCGGCGGCGGCATCTTCACCGCCCCCAACACGGCGGCGATCATGTCGAGCGTGCCGGCCGAGCAGCGCGGCGCGGCGTCCGGCGTGCGCTCGACGTTCTTCAACGGCGGCAACTCGCTTTCGATCGGTATCTTCTTCTCGCTGATGATCGTCGGCCTGGCCCACACGCTGCCCACCGCGATGAGCAACGGGCTTACGGCCCAAGGGATTCCGGCCAATGTGGCCCATGACATCGCCAACCTGCCGCCGGTCGGCAGCCTGTTCGCGGCGTTCCTGGGCTACAACCCGATCGCCGAACTGCTGGCTCCGTCCGGCGCGCTGCACATGCCCGGCGTCAACGCCGACGTGCTGACCGGTCAGACCTTCTTCCCCGAACTGATCACCGAACCGTTCCATTCCGGGCTGACCGTGGTGTTCGGCGCGGCGGCGGTGATGATGCTGATCGGCGCGCTGGCCTCGCTGTTCAATCCGGGCCGCTACGGCACGGAACCGGGCGCCGACAACGCCTCCTGAAAGCTCAGTACACGTCGCGGACGTAACGCCGTTCCGCGGCAAGGGCTTTGACGTAGGCCTCGGCGCTGGGACCGGCGAGCCTGCCGTGTTGGGCGACGATGCGGGTCAGCGCCGCGTCGACGTCCCTGGCCATCCGTTCCTTGTCACCGCACACGTAGACGTGGGCGCCTTCGTTGAGCCACGCCCACAGCTGCGGTCCCTTTTCCAGCATCCGGTGCTGGACGTACACCTTTGCGTCCTGGTCGCGGGAGAACGCCAGGTCCAGTTCAGTGAGAAGTCCGTCGGAGTGGAACGCCTCGATCTCCTCCCGGTAGTAGAAGTCGCTCGCCGCGTGCCGCTCACCGAAGAACAGCCAGTTCCTGCCGGTGTGGCCGAGTGCCCGGCGTTCGTGCAGGAATCCGCGGAAGGGGGCGATGCCGGTGCCGGGCCCGATCATGATCATCGGGACGTCGGGATCGTCGGGCGGTTTGAAATGGGCCGAGCGCTGCACCCAGATTCCGACGGGCGCATCCCCGGCCCGATCGGCCAGGTATGTCGAGCACACCCCGCGGCGGTCGGCGCCGTTCCGGCTGTACCGCACGGCCGACACCGTCACCTGCACCTCGCGCGGGTCGATTTTGGGGCTGGACGAAATCGAATACTGCCGAGCCCCAATCGATTTGAGTACCGACAGCCAGTCCGCCACGGACGCCGAGACCGGATAGTCGTCGAGTAGGTCCAGCGGTTGCCGGCCCCACAGCCAGCTGCCCAACGCCGCGCGGTTCTCCGGTCGCAGCAGGGCGCCCAGGTCGGCGGCCGGGTGCCGGCTGCCGACGAACTCGAGCAGGCTCGGGGTGATCTTGGCGATCTCGAGGTGTTCGTGCAACGCGCCGCGCAGCGGGATCGTATCTCCGTCGACCTCGACAGCTTGTTCGCCGTCCAAGCCGGTCAGCTCCAAGAAGTGCTCGACATAGCGCGGGTCGTTGTGCGGCCGCACCGCGAGCGCGTCGCCGACCTCGTAATCGATTGCGCCGCAGGGCAGTTCGAAGCCGATCTGGCGGACGTCCTTGCCGGACGACGGTGTGCCGAGCCGGACGTTGCGGGAGATCCTGGTGAAGAGCGGATTCTTGCGGCCGTAGCCGACGTCGGTCGGAGTGGACGACGCGGGAGCCGGCGTCGCCCGGTCGCACAGGGCGGCCGACACCGTTTCCAGCCAGCCGTCCGCGGGACGCCGGTAGTCCGGCTCGCAGTCGACGCGGTCGGCGATGCGCCGAGCCCCGAGTTCGGCCAGGCGGGCGTCGAGCTTTCGTCCGAAGCCGCAGAACTCGTCGTAGCTCGGATCGCCGAACGCGAGCACCGCGTAGTCCAGTCCGTCGAGCGCGGGCGCATCGTCGGCGCTGAGGCGATGCCACAGCGCGGCGGCGTTGTCGGGTGGATCACCGTCACCGGTGGTGCTGGTGACGATCAGCACCGTGCCGCCACCGGTCAGCGACGGCAGTCCGGCGCTGTCCAGCGAGCGCGCCCGTACGGCGATTCCGGCCTTGCCGAGTGACTCCGTGACGGCGGGGACGAAGTCCTCCACGGTGCCGGTCTGCGACGCCCACAGCACCTCCACGGTCGCGTTATCCGTTGGCGCCGAGGCGTTTTCGGGCCCGTCGACGGTCCGTGAGAACATGCCGGCCAGCACGCCGTTCACCCAGGCCCGGGCTGCGGCGTCCAGCGGCGCATCCGCGGGCACGGCGGGCACCCCGGGCGCGGCCCCGGGACTGTCCAGTCCGGTGATCAGTCCGAGCAGGTACTGCCGGGCGAGGGAATCCAGCACCGGCGGTTCCGGCCGGTCGGGAAGTCCCAGGGCGCCGGCCAGGTCCGAGGCACGGGGAGCGGCGCCAACCCGGGTCAGCGCGACCGCGCAGGCCTTGAGTTCCGGCTGCCACGAATCCGGGTCGACGGCATCGTTGGTGACCGCGTTGATCGCCAGGCCCGCGCCGAACATGTCGTTCCAGTGAAAGGGCGCAAAGCAGTTGCCCGGCCGGACCCGATCGGTCAGCACGG
>CAZTAA010000017.1:0-15576 GCA_964611465.1 uncultured Mycobacterium sp.
TTCCAGTGAAAGGGCGCAAAGCAGTTGCCCGGCCGGACCCGATCGGTCAGCACGGCCGGCAGTGTCGCCTGCCCGCGGCGCGAGGAGATCCGCACCGAATCGCCCTCGGTGATCCCGAGGGCGACGGCGTCCTCCGGATGGATCTCCACGAACGGTTCCGGATTGAGTTTGTTCAGCTTGTCGACCCGCCCCGTCTTGGTCATCGTGTGCCATTGGTGGGCCAGTCGCCCGGTGTTGAGCAGCATCGGGAACTCGCCGTCGGGCATCTCGCGCGGCGGCAGGTGGGGCCGGGCGTGGAACACCGCGCGGCCGCTGGGCGTCGGGAACGCCAGGGCAGGTTCGGATCCGTCGGCGCGGATCAGCTTGGTCTGACTGCGGCCGTCGTTGAGGTAGCGCAACGGATGCCGGTCGGCGGAATCGTCCGGGGGGCAGGGCCACTGCAGCGGCGTGCCGCGCAACCGGTCATACGATGCGCCGCGCAGATCCCACCCGGTCGCCGGGTTCCAGAACCCCTTGAGTTCCTCGAAAACCTCTTCGGCGCACGAGTATGCGAACGCGTCGCCGTACCCCATCTCGATGGCGACCCGCGCGATGAGCTCCCAGTCCGGCAGCGCATCGCCGGGCGGCGCCGTCGCCGGCTGGTGCAGGGTGAGGTTGCGTTCGGAATTCACCATCACGCCAACCGATTCGGTCCACAGCGCGGCCGGCAGCGCGGCGTCGGCGTACCGCAGTGTCTCGTTGTCGTCGAACACGTCCTGGACCACGACCAGCTCGCAGCTTCGCAGGGCGTCGACGACGGTGACACGGTTGGCCACGCTGGCAACGGGATTGGTGCAGATGATCCAGCAGGCCTTGATCTCACCCGCGGACATCTGCTCGAACATGTCGATGGTGCCGGTACCGACATCGGCGCGAATGGTGCCGGGTGGCAAACCCCAGGCCGCCTCGGTGAATTCACGGTCGGCGGCCGAGGTGACCGCGCGTTGCCCGGGCAGGCCGGGTCCCATGTACCCCATCTCGCGGCCGCCCATAGCGTTGGGCTGGCCGGTCAGGGAGAACGGCCCGCTGCCGATGCGGCAGATCGCGCCGGTGGCCAGGTGCAGGTTGCACAGCGCGTTGGTGTTCCAGGTGCCGTGGGTGCTCTGGTTGAGTCCCATGGTCCAGCAGCTCATCCAGTCATCGGCCTCGGCGATCCACTCAGCGGTGCGGCGCAGGTCGGCCTCGGCGATGCCGGTGATCCGCTCCACCTCGGTCGGCGGATAGTCGGCCAACAGGGGAAGCAGATCGTCGAAACCCTCGGTGTATTCGGCGATGAAGCGATGGTCGACCGCGTCGGCCTCGACGAGTAGATGCAGCAGACCGTTCAGGAACGCCAGGTCGGTGCCCGGGGCGATCTGCAGGTGCAGGTCGGCCTTGGCGGCCGTGGCGGTCCGGCGGGGGTCGACGACGACGAGTTTGGCGCCGGCCTTGACCCGCTCCATCATCCGCAGGAACAGGACGGGATGGCAGTCGGCCATGTTGGAGCCGACGACCAGGAACAGGTCGGCGTGGTCGAAGTCCTGATACGACCCAGGCGGGCCGTCGGCGCCCAGTGACTGCTTGTATCCCGTTCCGGCGCTTGCCATGCACAGCCGTGAGTTGGATTCAATGTGCACGGTGCGCAGGAAGCCCTTGGCGAGCTTGGTGGCCAGATACTGTGCCTCCAGCGACATCTGGCCCGAGACGTACAGGGCGACCGAGTCGGGTCCGTGCTCGTCGGCGATGTCCCGCAGGCGGCGGGCGGTGTGCGCGATCACCTCGTCGAGGGCGGCCGACTCCCGCGCGCCGGCCCGCTCGGTGCGCAGCGACGCCTTGGCCATCCGGCCCGGGGCGGCCAGCAGGTCGGCGGTGGTCGATCCCTTGGTGCACAGCCGGCCGAAGTTCGCCGGATGATCTTGTCGGCCGGTGGTTTTCGTGATCACCGGCAGCGCCGACCCGGACAGTGTGTCGACGTGCAACACCAGGCCGCAGCCCACTCCGCAGTAGGCACAGAGCGAGTCGACGGTGCCGGTCGGGTTCATGAGGGTGCTGTGAGTGCGTGGACCGGTGCGGCGAGGCCCGGCGCGGTACGGACCCGGTCGACGATCACCTCGGCGATCCGGCTGTCGGCGCCCAGCGGGGCGGCCACTCCGTCGGCGCCGCACCGGCTCAGCCGGGTGTGGAACAGGCCGGGCGCCAGCAGATACGAGGCCAGGAACACGCGGCGGCGGCGTCGCCGCCGTACCGCGGCGACCACGTCGGTCACCCGCGGCCGGCCGGTGGCCACATAACCGACCGGCACCTCGTCGCCGACGAGCCGACCCAATTGTCTTGCCGCCGTGCCGATATCGGTCAGCGCCACCGGATCGGACGATCCCGCCGCGGCGAGCACCACCGCATCACCGGGCCGCCAGCCCGCCGCCCGCAGCCGGTCGTGCATGACCGCGGCCAGCGCCGGATCGGGACCCAGGTTGTCGCAGACGGTCACCTGCCGGTGCGCGCTGGCCTCGACGTGCCGGGGGATGTCGGTGCGGACGTGGTAGCCCGCCGCCAGGAAGGCGGGGACGATCAGCGCCGGCCGCTCGGTCTGCCGCAGCAGCTCGGTGGGCGACGGGCCGAGCACGTCGACGAAGGCGACCCGGGTGGGCCCGATGCGGTCGGCGACCAGATCGGCCAGCCGCGCAACGGTATTCACGCCATGCGGTGAGCGGGTGCCGTGTGCGACCAGGATCGGCTGGAAGTCAGTGTGCGGCATGGTCACCGTCGTCCTCGTCGTCGTGCTCCAGGTCGACGGCCAGCCGGTAGCCGCGTTTGACCACCGTCTGGATCATCTTGGGATCGCCCAGTGAGCCGCGCAGCCGGGTCACCGCCATCTCGACCGCGTGGGTGTCGGTGCCGCCGCCGGGCAGTTGTTCGAGCAGGCGCTGCCGGCTGACGACCTGTCCGGGGACCGCGTTCAGCGCCTTCAGCAGCGCCAGGCCCGAGGCCGACAGCGTGAGGGCCCGTCCGTCGAGTACGGCGCCGGCCGCGTGCACGCTCAGCTGGTGTCCGCGCACCCGCAGCCGCTGCGCCCGCCGGGGCAGCTCGTCGGCGACCAGGCGGGCCAGCGCGCCGAGCCGGAAACGGTTGGGCTGCAACGTCGGAACGTCGAGCGCGTGCAGCGGTCCGGCGGTGACGTTGCCGACACACATCGCCGGAACCGCGACGCGCAGGGCGTGCAGCAGCCCGTCGAGCACCCCCAGCTTGTCCGCGTGGCCGAGCATCGAAGCGACCGCCGGCGCGCTGGTGAAGGTGACGGCGTCGAGGCCGCCGCCGACGATGGCGTCGATCATCGCCGTCATCGGGGTGGGATCGTCCGGGGGAACCCAGCGGTAGACCGGGATCGGGATGATCGTCGCGCCGGCTTCCCGCAGCACCTCGCACAGGTCGGGCAACGGCTCCCAGTCGGTGGTCGCGCCGTGCAGTTGCACGCCGACCCGCAAGCCGTCGACCCCCTCGTCGAGCAGTTCACTGATGAGTTCCGACGACGACTCGCTCGGCGGCGACCATTGCTCGTGCAGTCCGGCGGCCCGGATGGCCCCGGTGACCTTCGGGCCCCGGGCCAGCAGCCGGGTGCCGGCGAGCTTGTCGATCAGGTCGTCGGCCAGTCCCCAGCCGTCGGCGGCCTCGATCCAGCCGCGGAACCCGATGCCGGTGGTGGCGACGACGATGTCGGGCGGCTCGGCGACGACGGACTCGGTGGCGTGCCGCAGTTCCTCGTCGTCGACCAGCGGGATGATCCGGATCGCCGGCGCGTGCAGCACCGCGGCCCCGCGCCGTTCCAGCAGGGCCGCGAACTCCTCGGCCCGGCGCGCGGCGGTGACGCCGACGGTGAAACCGGTCAGGGGTCGATCGCGGTCATCGGGCGTGATCGTCAAGCGGCATCCGCCCATCGGGTGACTTCCACCACACCGGCGCGTACCCGGATCGGATAGACCGGCAGGGCGTGTGACGAGTCGTCGAGGCACTCACCGGTGTCGAGCGAGAAGACCTGCTTGAGCAACGGGGAGGCGACGGTGGGCACCGGACCCCGCGCTCCCACCAGGCCGCGCGAGATCACCGCGGCACGGGCGAACGGATCGATGTTGCCGACGGCCCGCAGGTCGGCGGAGCCGTCGGGATAGCCGAGCAGGAACACCGCCACCTGCTCCCCGTCGAGCAGCGCGGCCACGCCCCGGCCCGGGGTGAGGTCGGTCAGCGGGCACACCGCGACCCAGTCCCCGTCGGCATGAGGCTCGCCGGCGGTATCACCGGCATGCCGGTCGGTCTCCAAAATGGTCATGATCACTCCTCACTGGCTCGGACGCTGGGCGAGCCGAGCAACACGGGTACCTTGCGCCCCGACGATTCGTCGAAGGCGATCGTCGGATCGGGGGTATCGGGGGCATTGACGAAAGAGACGAACCGTCGCAGCTTGTCCGCGTCATCGAGGACTGCGGCCCATTCGTCGCGGTAGCCCGCGACGTGCCTGGCCATGGCCGCTTCCAGGTCACTTGCTATGCCAAGACTGTCCTGACAGACGATGGCCCGCAACTTTTCCAGCCCGCCGTCGAAGGACTCCTGCCACGGCGCGGTGCGTTGCAGCCGGTCAGCCGTTCGGATGTAGAACATCAGGTAGCGGTCGATGTAGCGGATCAGGGTGTCGTCGTCGATCCCCGACGCCAATAGCTGGGCGTGCTTGGGGCTCTGGCCGCCGTTGCCGCCGACGTAGAGGTTCCAGCCCTGTTCGGTGGCGATGACCCCGACGTCCTTGCCGCGCGCCTCGGCGCATTCGCGCGCGCACCCGGAGACGCCCAGCTTCAGCTTGTGCGGTGAGCGCAGCCCGCGGTAGCGCCGCTCCAGCGTGACGGCCATCCCGACCGAGTCCTGAACCCCGTACCGGCACCAGGTCGACCCGACACAACTCTTCACCGTCCGCAGGCTCTTGCCGTAGGCGTGCCCGGACTCCATTCCGGCGTCCACCAGCCGCCGCCAGATCTGCGGCAGCTCCTCGACCCGGGCGCCGAACATGTCGATGCGCTGGCCGCCGGTGACCTTGGTGTAGAGGCCGAAATCCTTTGCGATCTGCCCGATCACGATCAGCTGGTCCGGGGTGACCTCGCCGCCGGGCATCCGGGGCACCACCGAATACGTCCCGTTGCGCTGCAGGTTGGCCAGGAAATGGTCGTTGGTGTCCTGCAGTGCCGCGGCTTCGCCGTCGAGGATGTGATCGCTGGACGTCGACGCCAGGATCGAGGCGACGGTGGGTTTGCAGATCTCGCAGCCGGCGCCGGTGCCGAACCGGGTGAGCAGTTCGCTGAAGCTGCGGATGCCGGTGGCGGCGACGATCGAGAACAGTTCGGCCCGGGACTGGGTGAAGTGCTCACACAACGACTTCGAGAGTTCGACGCCGGAGTCGGCGAGCAGCCGGGTGATGCTCGGCACGCAGCCGCCGCAGGTGGTGCCCGCCGCGCTGCACGCCTTGACATCGGCGACCGTGCCGGCGCCGTCGGCGATCGCCGAGCAGATGGCGCCCTTGGAAACGCCGTTGCAGGAACAGATTTCGGCGTCGTCGGGCAGCGCCGACAGGCCCGACTCGGTACCTGCGGCCGGTGCGATCAGCGCGCTGGGGTCGCCCGGGAGTTCGCGGCCCACCATCGGTTTGAGTGTCGCGTAGGCGTCGGCGTCGCCGACCAGGATGCCGCCCAGCACGGTGCGCCCGTCGTCGGCGACGACGAGTTTCTTGTAGGTGCCGGCCACCGGATCGGAGTAGACGATCTCCAGGGCCCCGTCGGTCACGGCCATGGCGTCACCGAAGCTGGCGACGTCGACGCCGAGCAGTTTGAGTTTGGTCGACATGTCGGCGCCCGGGAACCGGGTGTCGCCGTGGGCCAGGATCTGAGTGGCCGCGATCTCGGCCATCGTGTAACCCGGAGCCACCAGGCCGTAGCACCGGCCTTCCACCGCGGCCACCTCGCCGATCGCGAAGATGTGCGGATCGCTTGTGCGACAGGCCGTGTCGACGATGACGCCGCCACGTTCGCCGACCTGCAGGCCGGCCTGCCGGGCCAGGGCGTCCTGGGGGCGGACACCGGCGGAGAACACCACCAGCGCGGCGTCCAGCACGGTGCCGTCCGACAGCGTGACGGCGAGCAGGCCGGTGTCGTCCCGGTCGGCGATGGCCGTGGTGGACACCCCGGTGTGCACCGAGAGGCCCAGCGCGGTGACCAGGTTGGCCAGCACCGCACCGCCGCCGTCGTCGACCTGCAGCGGCATCAGCCGGGGCGCGAATTCGACGATGTGCGGCGACATCCCGAGCAGGCGCAGGGCATTGGCGGCCTCCAGGCCCAGCAGCCCGCCGCCGACGACCACGCCCGGTGCGCCCGGCCCGGCGGCCTGCGCGGTGGCGCGGATCGCGTCGAGGTCGGCCAGGGTCCGGTAGACGAACGCCCGCGGGTTGTCGCTGCCGTCGACCGGGGGGACGAACGGGTAGGAGCCCGTGGCCAGCACCAGCGTGGAGTATTCGATCCGGTCGCCGGTGGAGGTGATGACGGTCTTCGCCGCCGGGTCGATGGCGACCGCCGCCTGCCCGAGCCGCAGGTCGACGAGATCGTCACCGGCATAGTCGTTTCCGGGCAGCGCCATCGCCGCCGGATCCCATGCCCCGACGTAGCCGGACAGGCCGACGCGGTCGTAGGCGGCCACCGGTTCCTCGCTGAGCACCACCACGTTGTGAGTCTCAGCGAGGTCCCGGTCGCGCAGCTCCTGCACGAATCGGTGGCCGACCATGCCGTGTCCGGCGACGACGACGGTTTTCCGCGTGGCTTTCCCTGTCCGCATGGCTGATTCGCTCCGCGCTCAGGCCGGCACGGCCGCGGTGGGCAACGCCGTCCGCGCGTCGTGGGCGTGCAGGATGATCTCCCGCCGGGCGTAGAACATCCACGTGATGGCGGCGGCGACGACGTAGAACCCGAGGAAGACCCAGAACGCCGCGGTGGCCGACTGGTTGGCCTTGTAGCTGGTGCGCAGCACGAGGTTGATGCCGACCCCGCCGAGCGCGCCGACCGCGCCGGCGATACCGATGAGCGCCCCCGACATCTTTCGCGACCAGATCACCTTCTCCATGGCCGACAGCGACTGCCGGGCGCGCGCCTTGTGCTCGAAGACGGTCGGAATCATCTTGTAGACCGAACCGTTCGCGATTCCGGAGACCAGGAACAGCACGATGAAGCCGGCGACGAACGCGGTCAGTTGCGCGCTGTCGATCCGGTGTTTGGCGTGGCCGTCGGCGATCGTGCCGGCCGCCACCAGGACGGCCGACGCCGCGATCATCGCGCCGAAGCACATCGTCGTGATCCGGCCGCCGCCGAACCGGTCGGCCAGCTTGCCGCCGTAGGGCCGCGCGATCGAACCGAGCAGCGGACCGATCCAGGCGATCTGGGCCGCCGCCAGCGCCGGGTTGGTGCTGCCGGCGGACTTGAAGCTGATCTGCAGCACCTGGCTGAAGGCGAAGCTGAACCCGATGAACGATCCGAAGGTGCCGATGTAGAGCAGCGAGATCAGCCAGGTGTCCCGGAACTTGAGGCAGTCGACCATCGAGCGGTAGCTGGAGGTCTGGTGGTCCAGGTTGTCCATGAACAGCGCCGCGCCGAACCCGGCCAGAGCCAGTGCGAAAAGATAGATGGCACAGACGATTTCGGGTCGGTCGGCGGCCAGCCAGATCACCAGCAGCCCGATCAGCTGGATCGCGGGCACGCCGATGTTGCCGCCGCCGGCGTTGAGGCCCAGCGCCCAGCCCTTGAGCCGGTGCGGGTAGAACGCGTTGATGTTGGTCATCGACGAGGCGAAGTTGCCGCCGCCCAGCCCGGTCAGCGCGGCGACGGCCAGGAACCAGCCGAACCCGAACCTGCCGGGGTTCGACATCAGCATCATCACCAGCGCGGTGGGGATGACCAGGACGACGGCGGAGAAGATCGCCCAGTTTCGGCCGCCGAATTTCGCGGTCGCCTGCGTGTAGGGGATCCGCAGGCAGGCGCCGACGAACGTCGCGGTCGCGGTGATGACGAACTTCTGGTCCAGGGAGATGCCGTAGGCGGGCGACATGAACAGGACCATCACCGAGAACAGCGACCAGATCGAGAAGCCGATGTGCTCGCAGATGATTGACCAGATCAGGTTGCGCCTGGCGATCGCGGCGCCGCCGTTGTCCCAGGCTTCCCGGTCCTCGGGATTCCATCCGGTGATGTGGTGCTTGCGCGTGTACGTGTAGGCGGCCATCAGGGCGACGCTCCCGGTCCTCGAAGGGCTCCCACGCCGTCGTTGCCGGGGACGATGGGTCCCACCGTAGGTTCGGCCTATTGCGTCGAGTTTTCCCTGGATTGCCCGTCGGTCACACTCTGCTCACGTTCTGCGCGGCGGCGCTGTGAGGACTGTTCAGGCGAGTTCGACCAGCACCGGCGCGTGATCGCTGGGCGCGATGGTGCCCTTCTTGGGCCGCCGCTCGTCCTTGACGATCTCGGCGCCCGTCACCCGGGCGGCCAGGCCCGGTGAGCCGAGGATGAAGTCGATCCGCATGCCGCGGCGCTTCTGAAACGCCAGTTGGGTGTAGTCCCAGTACGTGTAGACGCCCGGCCCCGGCGTGAAAGGCCGCACCACGTCGGCGAATCCGGCATCGTTGAGGGCCCGGAACGCGGCCCGTTCCGGCTCGGAGACGTGGGTGCTGTGCCGGAAGCTCGCCATGTCCCAGACGTCCTCGTCGGTCGGTGCGATGTTCCAGTCACCGACCAGCGCGATGGGCGCATCCGGGTCCGACGCGAGCCAACCGCAGGCCGTATTTCGCAGTGCGGCAAGCCAATCCAGCTTGTAGGTGTAGTGCGGGTCGGCCAGTGTGCGGCCGTTGGGGACGTACAGGCTCCACACCCGTACGCCGCCGCAGGTGGCACCCAGGGCGCGGGCCTCGGCGGTGGCTTCGGCATCCGGTTTGGCGCTCCACGTCGGCTGGCCGTCGAAGCCGACGTCGATGTCCTGCAGTCCGACGCGGGATGCGATGGCCACCCCGTTCCACTGGTTGAGCCCGACGTGAGCGACCTCGTAGCCCAGTGCCGCGAACGGCATCGTCGGGAACTGGTCGTCGGTGCACTTGGTCTCCTGCATCGCCAGCACGTCCACGTCGGCGCGCTCGAGCCAGTCGACGACCCGGTCCACCCGCGTGCGAATCGAGTTGACGTTCCAGGTGGCCAGGCGCATGAGTCAGATGGTAGGGGGCAGCAGTTGTCCGGCCTCGACGTACCGGTGGGTGTGGTGCAGCCGGAAACCCGTCGAGGTGTACAGGGCCGCGCCGGCCGGGTTGTCCGACAGCACCTGCACGTAGGCCCGTTGCGCGCCGTGCCCGGCGCCCCAGGCCCGCAGCGCCGCGCAGATGCGGCGGCCGTGACCCTGCCGGCGGAACTGGGGGGCGACCCGCACCGCGGCGAGGCCCAGCCACCGCGTGCCGTCCGGGGCGGTGGTCACCGCGCCGCGCCCGACGGCGATCCCGGGCAGCGACGCGAAGACGACATCGCCGTCGACGACCGCGCAGAGCACGTCGAGCGGCACGTCGCGGTCGTAGACCGCCCGCCAGTCCGCGTCGGGAACCCCAGACAACGTGACGGCGCCGTCACCGACGGGGTCGTCGAGGTCCGTCACCAGTACCCGGGTCGGTTTGACCCCGGCCGCCCGCACCGGCAGCAGCCGCTCCGGCAGCGCCAGCCACGCCGGCAGGCCGCGGGCGCGATACCACTCGACGATTCCCGGCAGCGTCCGCAGGTCGGCCGAAACATCCAGTGGGACAGCGGAGTTGGCCCGGCTGGTGCTGCCGTGACCGGCCCGCACCAGCCAGCCGCCGAGCCATTGCCGCTCGACGCCGGGCCACGCCAGGGCGGCCGCGTGCTCGAGGGCGCGGATCTCGGAGGTTCGCACCGGTCGGTAGGGGATCTCCCGCACGCCGACCACGTCGGCGGGGTCGACGTGGACCAGTCCGTCGGACTTGGTGCGGATCCGAAGCGCCGGCACGGTCGCCTCCAGGACGCCGATGACGTCGGTGTGCTCGGCTGGTCCGGAGCGGTAGCGAAGCGACACCCGGCTACCGATCGCGGGCAACATCAGTGCCCGAACGGGTCCGGCACCTCGCCGGGCATCCACGACAGGCCCGGCACGCCCCAGCCGCTCGCCTTCACCGCGCGCTTGGCGGCCCGCGTGTGCCGGCCGACCAGACGGTCGATGTAGAGGAAGCCGTCGAGGTGCCCGGTCTCGTGTTGCAGCATCCGGGCGAACAGGCCGGTGCCCTCCAGCGTGACGGGATTGCCGTCGGCGTCCAGGCCGGTGACCCGCGCCCAGCCGGCGCGACCGGTCGGGAAGGACTCGCCGGGCACCGACAGGCAGCCCTCGTCGTCGTTGTCGGGGTCCGGCATCGTCTCCGGGATTTCCGATGTCTCCAGCACCGGGTTGACGACCACCCCGCGCTGCCGCTCGGTGGAACCGCGGTCCATCGCGCAGTCGTAGACGAACACCCGCAGCGGCACCCCGATCTGGTTGGCCGCCAGTCCGACACCGTTGGCGGCGTCCATCGTCTCGTACATGTCGGCGATGAGGCCGGCCAGATCCGCCGGCAGCGAACCGTCGTCACCGACCGGCACCGGCTGGGTCGGCTCGTGCAGGACGGGATCCCCCACGATCACAATTGGTCTGACAGCCATGGTCGGCAAGCTTAAGTCAGCCGACGCGCGGACTCGGCTGCCGTCCCAGATGTTTCCGGCGTGGTTGAATATCGCCGAACGACGCGTTGCACAGGCCGGCGAAAGGGCCCAGCAGAGATATGGACGGCGCCATGGCACGGGCCGAGCGGGTGGAGGACGACGCCGAGGTCACCGACGGGCTGACGCGCCGGGAGCGCGACGTCCTCGCCTTCGAGCGGCAGTGGTGGAAATACGCCGGGGCCAAGGAAGAGGCCATCAAGGAGCTCTTCGGCATGTCGGGCACCCGCTACTACCAGGTTCTCAACGCGCTCGTCGACCGCCCGGAGGCGCTGGCCGCCGACCCCATGCTGGTCAAGCGGCTGCGTCGGCAGCGGGCCAGCCGGCAGAAGGCCAAGGCCGCCCGCAGGCTCGGCTTTGAGGTCACCTGACCCGGCCCGATAGGCTCAACGCGATGAACGATCGTGTTCCCGACTCGTCCCGGCTGCCGCTGCGCGCCATGGTCATGGTCCTGCTGTTCCTCGGCGTGGTCTTCCTGCTGGTCGGCCTGCAAGCCGTCGGCGGCGACTCCGGCGGCGAGAGTGCGCCGGCGACGTCGGCGACCAGCGCGGCTCCGACCACCTCCGCGACGCCGGCGCCCCGCGCGGAGGTCCGGGTGTTCAACATCTCCGACGTGGCGGGGGCCGCGGACCGCGCCGCCGGCCGGCTGCGGGACGACGGCTGGACCGTCACCGAGACCGGCAACCTGGCGGCCCCGCCGAACGTCACCGCGACGACGGTGTACTTCGGCGAGGCCGAGGGCGAAAAGCAGTCGGCCGAAGCGGTGGGCAAACTGCTGGATGCGCCGGTCGAACCGCGCATCCCCGAGGTTGCCGAGCAGCCACCGGGCGTCGTCGTGTTGGTCACAGGCTGATCCCCGATTGCATCTGTTCAGCTTCAGCTGCGAAGGTCTCTCGAAAGTTGTCGCAGCCACCGCTGGACAGATCACATAGTCGACTGCCGTCGGCCGTGTGACATCCTCTAGGCTTCTGCGCATGGTCACGCCGCTCGCGAAAACTGCCGCCGCCGTCCTGTTCGCCGCACCCGTCGCGCTGCTGAGCGCGTGTGCGCCGCCCGGGCAGGTGCCGTCGACCACCTCGGGCACCAATCCGCCGATCTGGACCGGCTCGCCGGGGCCGTCCGCCCCGGGCGCGACGGCCGGTGGCCAGGAGCACGCCACCGTCGAGACCGAGACGGGCAAGCTCGAGATCCCGATGCTCAACGCCGCGGGCCAGCAGGTCGCCACGGCCACATTCGACTTCACCGAGAGCCACGCCACCGTCACCGTGCAGACCTCGGGTCCGGGCAAGCTGACGCCGGGCTTCCACGGCATGCACATCCACTCGGTGGGCAAGTGCGAGGCGAACTCCGTAGCCCCCACGGGCGGCGCGCCGGGTGACTTCCTCTCCGCCGGTGGCCATTTCAACGCACCTGGGCACACCGGCGAGGGCGCGGAGATGAGCGGCCAGTTGCCGCCGCTGCAGGTGCTCGCCGACGGTTCGGGCACGATGGTGACCACCACCGACGCCTTCACCGAGGAACAGCTGACCTCCGGGCAGAAGACGGCCATCGTCATCCACGAGAAGGCCGACAACTTCGCGGAGATCCCGAAAGACCGCTACACCCAGTCCAACGGCGCGCCGGGACCGGACGAGACCACCATGTCGACCGGCGACGCCGGTAAGCGCGTGGCGTGCGGTGTCATCTCCGGCGGCTGATCCGGCGCACATCGACTTCGCCGGCTCCTACCGGCCGACCCTCGGTGTGGAGTGGGAGTTCGCTCTCGTCGACGCCAGCACCCGGGACCTGAGCAACGAGGCGCCCGCGGTCATCGCCGAACTCGGCGAGCACCCACACGTGCACAAGGAACTGCTGCGCAACACCGTCGAGATCGTCACCGGCATCTGCGAGAACAGCGGCCAGGCGATGGAAGACCTCGCCGGCACCCTGCGCACCGTGCGGCAGGTCGTCGAGGACCGCGGGATGAAGCTGTTCTGTGCGGGCACGCACCCGTTCGCCGAGTGGTCCGCCGCCAAGCTGACCGACGCGCCGCGCTACGCCGAGCTGATCAAGCGGACCCAGTGGTGGGGCCGCCAGATGCTCATCTGGGGTGTGCACGTGCACGTCGGGGTGTCCAGCGCGCACAAGGTGATGCCGATCATCACCTCGATGCTCAACTACTACCCCCACCTGCTGGCCTTGTCCGCGTCGTCGCCGTGGTGGGAGGGCGAGGACACCGGCTATGCCAGCAACCGCGCCATGATGTTCCAACAGCTGCCCACCGCCGGGCTGCCGTTCCACTTCCAGACCTGGGCCGAGTTCGAAGGCTTCGTGCACGACCAGAAGAAGACCGGCATCATCGACCACATCAACGAAGTGCGTTGGGACATCAGGCCTTCCCCGCATCTGGGCACCATCGAGGTGCGCATCTTCGATGGGGTGTCCAACATCCGGGAGCTCTCGGCGCTCGTCGCACTGACCCACTGCCTGATCGTCGACTTGGACCGCAGGCTGGAGGCCGGCGAGTCGCTGCCCACCATGCCGCCCTGGCATGTGCAGGAGAACAAGTGGCGCGCGGCCCGATACGGCCTGGACGCGATCATCATCCTGGACGCCGACAGCAACGAGCGGCTGGTCACCGAGGACCTCGGCGACATGCTGACCCGGCTGGAACCCGTTGCGCGGTCATTGAATTGCGTCGACGAACTCTCCCGGGTCGCCGACATCCCGCGTCTTGGGGCGTCCTATCAGCGGCAGCGCCGGGTCGCCGAGGAACACGACGGCGATCTGCGCGCGGTGGTCGACGCCCTGGTGGCCGAACTCGATGTCTAATCACTTCGGCGTTCCCATCCCGATGTTCCCGCTGCAGTCGGCCGTCCTGCCGGGTGAAGCGCTGCCGTTGCGGGTCTTCGAACCGCGCTACGGGGCGCTCGTCGAGGACTGCCTGGCCACCGGGGACCCGGCCTTCGGGGTGGTGCTGATCGCCCGCGGCCGTGAGGTCGGCGGCGGCGACGAGCGGCATGACGTCGGCGCGCTGGCCCGCATCGTGGAGTTCGCCGAGCACGGACTCGGTCGCTATCAACTCAAATGCGTTGTGCGGGAACGATTCCGGGTCGCCGAGTGGCTACCGGACAATCCGTACCCGCGGGCCGTGCTGCAGGACTGGCCCGACGAACCCGGCGACGTGGCGTCGGCTGACGTCTTCGCGCTCGAGGACGACGTGTGGGGCCTGCTGGAGCTGATCGCCGGTGCCCGCGACATCCGGCTGCGTGCCCGTGACGAGATCCTCGGCGATCTGCCCGACGACCCGGGGGAGCGGTTGTACGCGTTGGCCACCCGGGTGCCCATCGGGCCGGCGGACAAGTACGCGGTGCTGGCCGCACCCGGACCGGTGCAACGGCTGGCGGCCTTACGCGAGGCGGTCGAGACCGTCACGGCGATGGTGCGGTTCCAGCTGTCCGAGGACTGAGACCTATTCCTCTGGCGGCGAACGCCATTCGTCGACGGTCAGCGAATCCTGCACATTCTGCTCGCGGTAGGCCAGTTGCCCGACACGCTGAGCCACCACCGGCACGGTGATCAGCGTGAAAAGCCCCGTCAGGATGAGCATCCCGACGTCCGGATGCCCCCGCAGCCGGATGGCGGCACCCGCGAGGACCAGCAGCAGCCCGAGCACCTGAGGCTTGGTCGCCGAGTGCATCCGCGACAGCGTGTCGGGGAAGCGGACGACGCCGATGGCGGCGGTGAGCGCCAGCGCGGAACCGCCGAGAATCAGGACGGCACAGATGATGTCGAGCATCACGCATCTCCCTTACGGTCGACGTCGCGGACCCGGAAGCGGGCGATGCTCACCGAACCCACGAAGCTGATCAACGCGAGCGCGGCGAGGCTGTAGGTGACGGTGGTGTCCAGGCTGTAAGCGGCCCAGGTGCCCACGCCGCACATCGTCACCGCGATGAGCGTGTCGAGACCGACCAGGCGGTCCAGGGTGCTGGGCCCGGCCAGCAGGCGGAACATCGTGATGCCGGCGGCCAGGACCAGCATGACGGCCGCGACGACCCAGACGGTATTCATGCGCGCTCCGTTCCGGCCGGGTGCCATTCGCTGTCCCGCTCGAAGGCCGCGACCAGTAGCCGCTCCACCTGATGCACCTGGTGGTAGAACTGCTTGACCGACCGGTCGGAGCCGACGTCGAGCTGGTGCACGTAGATCAGCCGGCGCACCTGGTCGATCTCCAGCACGATGGAGCCGGGGATCAGGTTGACGATGTTGACCGCCAGCGCCAGCACCAGATCGGACTTGATGTTCAACCGCGTTCGCAACACGGCGGTCAGCGGCGGCGGGCCGGGTCTGATCGCCAGCCACGCCACCTGCAGACTCGACCACAGCAGATACCAGCCGACCAGGATCACCAAGCGCGCCAGGGCGATTGGGTGGACCCGGCCCTCGACCGGCACCGGCGGCAGCGGCAGCAGGTAGGTGATGAGCAGCGCCACCGCCAGCCCGCTGAGGATGTTGGCCGCCGAGGCGTTGCCCCACAATAGGATCCACACCAGCGTCAGCCAGATCAGCACCCATCCCCGCAGGATGACCGCGCGCATGTCGCGCCTCACCGTCCCGCACCTCCCAGCACCGCGTCGATGTACTGGCCGCGGTCGAGGATCTCGGCGGCGGCCCGCTCGCTGTAGGCGAAAATCGGTCCGGCCGCCACCGTCAGCGCCAGGCCGACGGCGATCAGGCCCAACGTCGGGATCAGCATGCCCGCCGGCAT
>CAZTAA010000017.1:15676-26025 GCA_964611465.1 uncultured Mycobacterium sp.
GCGCCAGGCCGACGGCGATCAGGCCCAACGTCGGGATCAGCATGCCCGCCGGCATGCGGCCGACGTCGTCACGGTCGGCGAAGGCGATGTCCGAAGAGCCCGAGTCGTCCGCCAGCAGCGCGACGGGAGCGGCATCGGCGACTTCACCCTCGGGTGCGTCGACCCGGGCCCGCCAGAACGCCTTCGTCCACACCCGGGTCACGACGTACAGGGTCAGCAGGCTGGTCAACACGGAACCGGCGACCAGAGCCCAGGCCAGCACCGAGCCGCTCTGCGCGCCGGCCTGCAGCAGTGCCACCTTCCCGATGAAACCCGAAAACGGCGGAATACCGCCGAGATTGAGCGCAGGCACGACGAACACGAAGGCCAGCATCGGGCTGGCCGCCGCCAGGCCGCCGAGGCGCCGCAGCGTAGACGCGCCGGCCTGCCGCTCGATGAGACCGACGACCAGGAACAGGGTGGTCTGCACGACGATGTGGTGTGCGACGTAGTAGATCGCTCCGGACATCCCCAGCCGGCTGGACAGGGCCACCCCGAACACCATGTAGCCGATGTGGCTGACAAGGGTGAACGACAGCAGCCGTTTGATGTCGGTCTGGGCGATGGCGCCCAGGATCCCGACGAGCATCGTGAGCAGTCCGGCGACCATCAGCACGTCGTCGAGCGCGCCGCCTGGGAACAGCAGCGAATGGGCCCGGATGATCGCGTACACACCGACTTTGGTCAGCAGGCCGGCGAACACCGCGGTGACGGGTGCGGGCGCGGTGGGGTATGAGTCGGGCAGCCAGGCCGACAACGGGAAGACCGCGGCCTTGATCCCGAAGGCCACCAACAGCACCGCGAACACAGCGGTCCGGGTGCCGGGGCTCACGGCGTCGATGCGCACCGCGATCTGGGCCATGTTCAGCGACCCGGTCGCGGCGTACACCAAAGCGATGCCGAACAGGAAGATCAGCGACGAGACCATCGACACCATCACGTAGGCGATGCCGGCCCGGACCCGGTCCCTGCTGGCGCCGAGTGTCAGCAGCACGAAGCTGGCGGTCAACAGGATCTCGAACCCGACGAACAGGTTGAACAGATCGCCGGCCAGGAACGCGTTGCACACGCCGGCCGACAACACCAGATACGTGGGCAGGAAGATGGACACCGGCTGGCGTTCGTCACCGTCGCGGATGCCCTGCCCGATGGCGTAGAACACCACGGCCAGCAGCACGACGGAGGACACCACCAGCATCAGCGCCGAAAGGCGGTCCACCACAAGGGTTATGCCCAGCGGTCCGAAGCCGGGCTCGCCGGGACCCCAGCCACCGACCTGCAGCGCGATCGTGCCGTACCGGTCCGTCAGGTACAACAGCACCGCGCACACCACGGCCACCGCGGTCAGCGCCGTCAGCGTGATGAACCGCTGCAACCGGGGCCGGCGCCCGCCGACCAACGTCAATGCCGCCGCGATCATCGGCACCAGCACCGGCAGCGCGGTGAGCGTGTGTCCCAGCTGTGTCGAGGTCATCGTGAGCCCTCATGCCCGGGCAGCGCATCCAGTTCGTCGGGTTCGTCGGAGTCCGGACGCGTTGCGGCGCCGCCGGTTTCGTCGAAGTCGGGCTCGTCGCGGGGGGCCTCTTCGGCGATCCGCGCGTCCTCGGCGTCGTCGTCGACCTCCTCGTCGGTGTTCAACCGGTAGGAACGGTAGGTCAGCGCCAGCACGAAGGCCGCGACCCCCATGGTGATGACGATCGCCGTCAGGATCATCGCCTGGGCCAGCGGGTCGGCGGTGGTGGTGTTGCCATTGCTGGTTCGTCCGCGGATCGGTGGATTGCCCGACGGCCCGCCGACGGTCAGGATCAGCAGGTTGATGCCGTTGCCGATCAGTAACAGGCCCAACAACATTCGGGTCAGGTTGCGTTCGAGCAACAGGTAGACCCCGCAACTGATCAGCGCCCCGATGAGGATCAGGGAAGCCAGCGGCACGGAAAGGACGGTGTTCATCGGCGGGAGGCCACCATCTCCTCGTCGATGCGCGCACCCAGGCTGCGTAGCACGTCGAGCACCAGGCCGACGACGATCAGATACACGCCCAGGTCGAAGAACAGCGCCGTCACGAACTTCACGTGCCCGAGCACGGGAACGTCGAGTTCGATCAACGCCGACGACAACGCCGGCGCCCCGAGCAGCAGCGACGTGATCGCGGTGCCCGCCGACAGCCCCAGGCCGGCGCCGAGGATCTTGCCGGCGTCCAGCGGCAGCGTCTCGCCGAGTTCGTAACGCCCGCCGGCGAGGTACCGCAACACCAGCGCCAGCCCCGCGGTCAGGCCGCCCGCGAAACCGCCGCCCGGCGTGTTGTGCCCGGTGAAGAAGAAGTAGACCGACAGCACCATGATCACCGGGAAGATGATGCGGGTGGCCACCTCCAGCACCAGCGACCGGTAGCGCGGGTCGCGATAGTCGCTGCCGCGCAGCCAGGTGATGTCGCCGACCGCCGGACTGTAGGGCGTGTCCGACGAGACCCCCGGTTGCGCTCCGGCCAGCGGGACCCGGGGCGCCGCGCCGAACCGCCGGTGCCGGAACACCAGCGAGGCCACCCCGGTGGCGGCCGCCACCAGGACCGAGACCTCGCCGAGGGTGTCCCAGGCGCGGATGTCGACCAGGATGACGTTGACGGTGTTGGCGCCGTGGCCCCGCGTGTAGGCCGCGTCGGGCAGCAGCGTCGAGATGGGCGCGGTGTGGCGGGCCGCCATCGCGAACGACGCCAGGCCGGTGACGCCGGCGCCCACCGCGATTGCCAGCAGCGCGCGGGGCACGCGGAAGCGGCGCATGTTCTCCGCGTCGGCCTCCGCCGGCAGCACCCGCAGCACCAGCACGAAGATCACCAACGTCAGTGTCTCGACCAGGAACTGGGTGAGCGCCAAATCCGGCGCGCCGTGGAAGGCGAAGATCGCGCCGCAGCCGTACCCCGTCACACCCACCAGCAGCACCGCGGCCAGGCGGTTGCGCATCACGGTGGCGCCCAGCGCCCCGCCGACCATGAGCAGCGCGACGACCGGCTGCAGCGGACCTCCCCACAGCCGCAGTTCGGGTTGGTCGCGCGCGCCCAGCGCCAGCACCGTCACCGGTAGGGCGACGAGGGTCAGCAGGATCGCCGACTGCGTCGCGGGCAGCGAACCGCGCTGGGTCGCCCCCGTCACCTTGAAGGCGACGAACTCCATGCCCCGCAGGGTCGCGTCGTAGATGCGGTCGGCGTTGCCCAGGGGCAGCCAGCCGCCCGCGGCCCGCGGCAGCCGCGCCCGGGCCACGAACGACGCGGTGCCCACCAGCAGCACCGCCGCCGATAGCAGCAACGGCAGGTTGAATCCGTGCCACAGCGCCAGGTGGTAGTGCGCGCCGCCGGGCAGGGACTCGGCGTACGGGTCGATCAGGTTTTCCAGCAGCCCCGGCACGATGCCGAGTAGCAGGCCCGCGGCGGCCAGCACCGCGGGCGCGAACTGGAAGCCCACCGAGGGCCGGTGCAGCTTCGTCACCCGGGCGCTCGGTTCGCGTAAACCCTTGCGCGCGAAGGCGCCCCAGAGGAAACGCAGGCTGTAGATCGTGGTGAACACCGACGCGAGCACGACACCGGCGAGCACCCACGGCGCCCACGGTCCCAGCGAGGGGCTGTAGAGCAGCGTCTCGAAGTCGGCTTCCTTGGCCACGAAGCCCAAGAACGGCGGCAGCGCGGCCATGCTCGCGGTCGCGCCGGCGGCGATCGCGAACAACCAGGGCAGCCGATGCCCCAGCCAGGCCAGCCGGCGGATGTCACGGGTGCCGGTCGCATGGTCGATGATGCCGACCACCATGAACAGCGCGGCCTTGAACATCGCGTGCGCGCACAGCATGGTCAGCCCGGCGAGCATCAGGTCGCCGCCGCCCGACCCGACCAACACCGTGATGAGCCCGAGTTGGCTCACGGTGCCGAACGCCAGGATGAGTTTGAGGTCGTACTCGCGGACCGCGCGCCAGCCGGCCAGCAGCATGGTCAGCAGGCCGAGGCCGACGATGATCGGCCGCCACGGCGGCGCGTCGGCGAAACCGGGGGTCAGCCGGGCCACCAGATAGACGCCAGCCTTCACCATGGCGGCGGCGTGCAGGTAGGCGCTGACGGGGGTTGGCGCCGCCATTGCGCCGGGCAGCCAGAAATGCATCGGCACGATCGCCGACTTGGACAACGCGCCGATCAGGACGAGTACCAGTCCGACGTTGACGGCGGTGCCGCCCAGTCCGTCCCGGGCCGCCCGGGCCACCAGTTCGGAGAGCAGGTAGGTGCCGCTGTACTGGCCGAGGACCACGATGCCGACGAGCATCGCCAGTCCGCCGAGCGTGGTGACCATCAGCGCCTGGGTGGCGGCGCGGCGACTGGTGGCGCGTTCGGCGTAGTGGCCGACGAGCAGGAACGACAGCACCGACGTCAGTTCCCAGAACACGTAGAAAACCAGCATGTTGTCGCTGGCGACCAGCCCGAACATGGCGCCGGAGAAGGCGACGAGTTCGGCGGCGAAGCTGGGCAGGCGTTTCTCCGTGTGGCCGTCATGATGGTGGAAGTAATCGGCGCAATAGAAGAGCACCAGCGCGCCGATGCCCAGAACCAGGACGCTCATGATCGCGGTCAGGGTGTCGAAGCGCAGGTCGATGTCCATCGACAGCTGCGGCACCCAGTGCAGCCGGGACGTGTGGCTGCCGGCTTGGTTCGCCGGCCAGTTGGCGGCCGCCCAGTACAGCGATCCGAGTGGGACGAGCGCCAGCGGGTAGAACGCCCGCCGCCCCCACAGGTACACCAGCAGCGGGGCGGCCGCGGTGGCGATCGCATGGGCGATCAGGATGGCGAGCATGGCACTCCGAACCGTCGGGGTGTCAGCCGTCGAGGGCTAGGTCGGTAGGCAGTCTACGGGGAACGCTGCCCCTCCCGGCGTCGACGTGTTTGATGGGTGGCATGGCAGAAGTGACCGAGCCGAGAATCGTCAGCGCCAGTCGCGACATCGCCGCACCCGCCGCGGTGATCTTCGAGTTGATCGCCGACCCCGCCGAGCAGATCGCGTGGGACGGCAACGACAACCTGGCCGCAGCGGCCGCCGGCCAACGGGTGCGGGCCGTCGGCGACACCTTCCTCACCACAACCACCAAGGGCGCCGACCGGGTCAACCGCATCGTGGAGTTCGGCGAAGGGCGACTGATCGCCTGGCTGCCATCGGAGCCGGGTGGCGAACCGCCCGGGCACCTGTGGCGCTGGGAGCTGGAGCCGATCGACGACGGACACACCCGCGTGACCCACACCTACGATTGGTCAAACCTCAACGACCCCAAGCGATTCGAACGGGCTCGCGCAACCACCTCGGAGCGCCTGGGCCGCTCGCTGGACCGACTGGCTGCCCTGGCGGAAACGTCCTCCTCCCAATCTGGTCAGCCGTGACTGCGACGTTGTGCGAGTGAACATCGCAGAGGATTCTGAACAGATCGAAAAGCTAGTGGTCGTCGGCGAACGACCGAAGTGCCTCCACCTGAACGGGATCCAGTGACGGGCGCACCGTTTCACGGGCGGCCGCGACGTCGGCCGCCGTCACATCGGCCGCGTCGATCGACCGGCGCATGGCCGTCAGCGCGGCCTCGCGCAACAGCGCCACACAATCGGCGGCGCTGTAGCCGTCCAGTTCGCCGGCCAGCGCATCGAGATCGACGTCGGAGGCCAGCGGCACCGACTTCGCCGCCGACTTGAGGATGTCCCGACGCGCCTCGGCGTCGGGCGGCTCGACGAACACCAGCTTCTCCAGCCGGCCGGGTCGCAGCAGCGCCGGGTCGATCAGGTCCGGCCGGTTCGTCGCACCCAGCACCACGACGTCGCGCAGCGGCTCGATCCCGTCGAGTTCGGTCAGCAGCGCCGCCACCACGCGGTCGGTCACCCCGGAGTCGAAACTCTGGCCGCGCCGTGGCGCCAGCGCGTCGATCTCGTCGAGGAAGATCAGCGACGGCGCCGAGTCCCGGGCGCGCCGAAACAGTTCGCGCACAGCCTTTTCCGATGAGCCGACCCACTTGTCCATCAGCTCGGCGCCCTTGACGGCGTGCACGGAGAGCCGGCCGGAGGAGGCCAGCGCGCGTACGACGAACGTCTTTCCGCAACCGGGCGGACCGTAGAGCAGTACACCGCGCGGCGGGTCGACGCCGAGGCGCTCGAAGGTGTCCGGATGCTGCAGCGGCCACAGCACCGCTTCGGTCAGCGCCTGCTTGGTGGCGGCCATGTCGCCGACGTCGTCCAGCGTCACCGCCCCCACCGAGACCTCCTCGGTGGCCGACCGCGACAGGGGGCGGATGACCGACAGCGCGCCGGTGAGATCCTCCTGGACGAGTTTCGGGTCACCGCCCTCGCTGCTGGCGCGGGAAGCCGCCCGAAGCGCCGCCTCACGCACCAGCGCCTGCAGGTCGGCGACGACGAATCCCGGTGTGCGACCGGCTATTTCCTCCAGATCGAGCCCGTCGGCGGGCACGTCGCGCAGCAGCACCTCCAGCAGGTGCTTGCGGGTGGCGCCGTCGGGCAGGGTCAGGCTCAGCTCTCGGTCGCACAGGTCGGGGGCGCGCAGTCGCGCGTCGAGCGCGTCGGGCACCGCGGAGGTCGCGATGAACGCCACCCCGGGTCTGGCGACCGCGGTGCGCAACTCGGTGAGGATCAGTGACGCAACGGGTTCCGGGGTGGCCGGCAGCAGCGCGTCGATGTCGGCGATCAGCAGCACGCCGCCGCCGTCGCACACGGTGCTTACCGCGTTCTTGATGGTGCGCAGCCGGTCTTCCGCGGCCAGCGCGCCGATTTCGGGGCCGTCGAGTTCGACCAGTCGCCGGTGCGCGCACACCACCCGCACCATGGTGGCCTTGCCGACGCCGAGCGGTCCGGTGACCAGAACACCCAGATATGGGCTCGCGCCAAGGGTTTTCAGCAGCTGCGGCTCGTCCAGCGACAGCTTCAGCCACTCGGTCAGCTTGCTGGCCTGCAGGTGGCTGCCCTCGAGGTCGTCGTAGGTGATCGTCGATTCGCCGGATTCGGTGACGGTGGTCGCCGGTACTTCCTTGGGCTGCGCGGGTGACACCGTGGGCGCCGGCGCGGGTGCGTCCTTGCTGTTGGCCCAGTTGACCGCCGAATTGGGTTGCACGCTGACGGGTCCGGCGGGGTCCACGGCCGTGACGGTGAGCAATTCCGAGGTCCACGTGATTCCGACCGCGGTGGCCAGCGCCTTGCTGGCTTCGGACGTCGACGTTCCCGGCCCGAGGTCGCGCGGCAGTAGCGACACGGTGTCGCCGACGGTCAGCACCTTGCCCAGCAGGGCCTGACGCAGCGTGGCCGGGGGCACCGACCGTGACGCCAGGTTCGAGCCCGTGACGATCGCCGACCGGGCGCCGTAGACGGTCACCGGTGCCACGATCACCGTCGTGTCCTCGCGCAGCCCCGCGTTCGACAGCGTCACGTCGTCGAGCAGTGCGGTGCCCGCCGGCGTGTCCGGACCGGCCAGCCCGACCACCGCGGCAGTGGTGCGCGACCCGGTCAGGGACACCGCGTCCCATTCGCGGATGCCAAGGGCCGCAACGGCTTCCGCATGCAACCGGACCACGCCCCGGCGCGAGTCGAGCGCCGCGGTGTTCAACCGTGCCGTCAGGGTCAACTGGCTCACGAATCGCCTCCCGGGCGTCTGAGTCGGAGTCGTGCCGCCGAGCGCCGTGCCGCGCCGGTGCGCCGGGACGGCTGCGCGCGCCGGATGGCGCGACGGGCCTGCCGCTGCGCCTTGGGCTGGTCCTCCCACACCTCGGGGTGCGCGGCCAGCCAGGCCTTGCTGCGCACCGCGAACGGGATGTGGCAGACGTAGGCGACGATGATCGCCAGGATGGTCAGATAGGGAAAGACGAACGCTCCCGCGGTGACGATGGCCAGCAGCGCCAGCAGCGGTGCGACCAGTCGCGGCGGCACGGCGAAGGTGTGGATCTTGCGCATCGGGATCCGGCTGACCACCAGCAGTGAGACCGCGATCATCCACAGCGAGACGAACCACCACGAGGTCCACCAGCCGTCGCCCCACTGCATTCTGGCGGCCAGCGGCCCGATCGCGCCGATGGCCCCGGCCGGCGCCGGCATCCCGACGAAGTACTGCTTGGTGTAGGCCGGCAGGTCCTCGTCGATCAGCGCGTTGTAGCGCGCCAGTCGCAGCACGATGCACACCGCGTAGAGCAGCACCACGATCCAGCCCACCCGGGTGCCGTCCAGCAGCAGGGCCCAGACGATGAAGGCCGGCGCCACGCCGAAGTTGATGGCGTCGGCCAGCGAGTCGATCTCCTCGCCCATCTTCGAGGTGGCGTTGAGCACCCGGGCCATCCGGCCGTCCAGCGCGTCGAGAATCGCCGCGATCGCGATCAACGCCATCGACTCCGTCGGCCGGTCGTCCAGCGCGTACTTGATCGACGTCAGGCCCAGGCAGATCGCCAGCACCGTCATGGCACTGGGCAGGAACCGCAACGCGCCGTCGGGGGCACCCCGCCTCATGGCAGCTCGGCCAGGACGGTTTCGCCCGCGAGGGCCCGTTGACCCGTCGACACCCGCACCTGCGAACCCTCGGGCAGATAGGTGTCCAGGCGGGAGCCGAACCGGATCAGTCCGTAGGTGTCGCCGATGTTCACCTTGTCGCCGGCCCGCACGTCGCAGACGATGCGCCGGGCGATCAGCCCGGCGATCTGCACGGCGACGACGTCATGCCCCTCCGGGGTGCGGATGACGATGCTGTTGCGTTCGTTGTCGGCGCTGGCGGCGGGCAGGTCGGCGCTGAGGAACAGGCCGGGCCGGTGCACCGCGGCGACCACCTCGCCGCCGACCGGGGCGCGCTGCACATGCGCGTCGAGCACCGACAGGAAGATGCTGACCCGGGGCCGCGGGGTGTCGCCCAGGTCGAGTTCGGGTGGCGGCGCCGCGTTCTCGATCAGGCAGATCTGCCCGTCGGCCGGTGCGACGGCCACACCGGGCCGGGTCGGCGGGACTCGCCGCGGGTGCCGGAAGAACGCGGCGTTGGCGGCCGCCGCGGCCAGCCCCGCGGTCCAGGCCCAGCGGTGACGTCTGCCGAGGCCGGCCAGCGCCAGGCTGCCGCCGACGAACGGCAGACCCGCCGGGTGCATCGGCGGAACCTGGGAGCGGATCAGCTGCGCGACATGTCTGGGGTCGAGGGATGAAGCGTCGGACGTGCGGGGGCGTCGGGCCACTGCGTCATTCTATGTAGACAGATCCCACACCAGTACGGCCGTTCCCGCCTGGATCTCCGTCACGTCCTCGGGGATCTCGAGCAGGCAGTTGGCCGACGCCAGCCAGCGCAGGTGATGCGACGCCGGCGGCCCGTAACCGGTCACCAGGTCGTCCGCCAGCACCCCGCGACGGAACTGGCGTTTGCCCGCCGGCGACGTCAGCGACTCGGTGAGGGTGGCGGTGCGCCGCGGACGCTGCGATGCGGGCAGCCCCATGGCGGCGCGCAGCGGAGCGCGCAGGAACACCTCGAAGGACACCAGCGCGCTGACCGGGTTGCCCGGCAGCGTGATGATGGGTGTGCCGTCGACCCGCCCGGCGCCCTGCGGCATACCGGGCTGCATCGCCACCTTGACGAATTCGACCTCACCGCCGAGGGCATCTTTGACCACCTCGTACGCACCGGCACTGACCCCGCCGGTGGTGACGATCAGATCGGCCTGCCCGCGATGGCGCTCCAGCACGCCGCGGAATTCGGCGACGTCGTCACCGCACATCGGGGCGGCCACCACCTCGCCGCCGGCCTGGCGCACCGCGGCGGCGAGCATCACGGCATTGGACTCGTAGATCTGGCCGGGTTGTAGCGGGGTGCCCGGGGCGACGAGTTCGGTGCCCGTCGACATCACCAGCACCCGCTGCCGTGGCCGGACCGTCAACTCGGCGACACCCAGGGCCGCCGCCAGGCCGAGCGCGGCCGGCGTGACGACCTGACCGGCGCGCAGCACCGTCGTCCCCGCGGTGACGTCCTCGCCGGCCCGCCGGATGTGCTGGCCGGGCGCGGCCGCCGCCGAGATCGTGACGGTTTCGGTGCCGGCGTCGGTGCGTTCCACCGGAACGACGGCAGTCGCGCCGGCCGGCAGCATCGCGCCGGTCATGATCCGGTGCGCGGTGCCGGGTTCCAACCGCAATTGGTCGGTGCGGCCGGCCGGAATGTCTTCGGCCACAGGAAGTTTCACCGGACGGTCGGGGCTCGCCCCCTCCACGTCGGTGGCCAGCACGGCGTAGCCGTCCATCGCGGAGTTGTCGAACCCGGGCAGCGAGCTCGGGGCGATCACGTCGG
>CAZTAA010000017.1:26125-31054 GCA_964611465.1 uncultured Mycobacterium sp.
CCGTCCATCGCGGAGTTGTCGAACCCGGGCAGCGAGCTCGGGGCGATCACGTCGGCGGCCAGCACCAGGCCCTCGGCGTCGGCCAGCGGTAGGGTCGCGGCGGGACGCGCGGTGATCAGCCCGGCGACGATGCGCTGGTGTTCCTCGACGCTGCGCACCGCTACACCGGGTAGCTGACGCCGGTGAGTTCCTCGGAGACCGTCCACAGCCGGCGCTGCCGTTCGGTGTCATAGGACTTGCCGTTCGAATGGACCAGCTTCGGGTCGCCGCGCCATTCGGCGATGCCGTCGGGGCCGTAGTACTGCCCGCCCTGCACCGCCGGGTCGGTGGCGGCCAGCAGCGTCGGCAGCGCACCGCGCTCGGCGGACTGCGCGATGAACGGGACGAACGGCTTCAACACACCGGGGATGTGGCGGATCAGGTCGGTGGCGGCCAGCCCGGGATGGGCGGCCACCGAGATCGTCGGCGCCTTCGCGGCGGCCAGCCGGCGCTGCAGTTCGTAGGTGAACAGCAGGTTGGCCAGCTTGGATTGGCTGTAGGCGAGCCCACGGTTGTACCGGCGCTCCCACTGCAGATCGTCGAAGTGGATCTCGCCGCCCTGCTTGTGGGCGTTGCTGGCCACGGTGACCACGCGGGAGCCCTCGACCGGCAGCAGGTTGCCCAGCAGCAGGCCGGTCAGCGCGAAGTGGCCGAGGTGGTTGGTGCCGAACTGGAGCTCGAACCCGTCGGCGGTGGTCTGCCGCGGGGACGGGTACATCACGCCGGCGTTGTTGATCAGCAGGTCGATGCGCGGGTACTCGCCGGCCAGTTCGGCGGCCGCGGTGTGAATGGACTCCAGCGAACCGAGGTCCAGCTTGTGCACCTTGACGCTGGCCTTGGGCGCCGCCTTGGCGATCCGGCCGGCCGCGGCGTTGCCCTTGGTCATGTCGCGGACCGCCAACACGACGTGCGCGCCGTGTTCGGCCAGCGCGCGGGCGGTGTCGAAGCCGAGGCCGGTGTTGGCGCCGGTGACGATCGCGATGCGGCCGGTCTGGTCGGGGATGTCGTTCTCGTTCCATTTGTGCGCACTCATGTGTCCGAACATACGTGGCGGTGGTGTCGTCACGCCCCGAGTTGCACGCCCAGCAACGGCGTTTACTGTCGCACCATGGCGATCGGTGGCGTGCTGTTCGACATCGACGGGGTACTGGTGACCTCGTGGATGCCGATCGACGGCGCCGCGGAAGCCCTGGCGACGCTCGCCGAACATCAGATCGCCCGGTCGTATCTGACCAACACCACCACCCGCACCCGGGTGCAGATCGCCGAGCTGCTGACCGACGCCGGCATGGCGGTGACTCCCGACGAGGTCGTCACCGCCGCCGTGCTGACCGCCGACTTCATCCGCGACCGGTATCCGGACGCGCGGTGCTTTCTGGTCAACAGCGGCGACATCGCCGCCGACATGCCCGGCGTCGACGTCGTCTCCTCGGTGGACACCCACGGCGGTCCGATGCCCGACGACCCCGATGTGGTGATCCTCGGCGGGGCCGGCCCGGAGTACGACCATGTGACGCTGAGCTGGGTGTACGACTGGATGGCCCAGGGCGTGCCGGTGGTGGCGATGCACCGCAGCACCGCGTGGACCACCACCGACGGTCTGCGTATCGATACCGGGATGTATCTGCTCGGCATGGAGGAGGTGTCGGGGCGTAAGGCGACCGCCGTCGGCAAACCCGCACCGGAGGGATTCCTGGCGTCGGCGGCGCGGCTGGGTGTCGAGCCCGACGAGATGTACATGGTCGGCGACGACCTGACCAACGACGTGATCGCCAGTCAGGTGGTGGGCATGACGGGGGTGTTGGTGCGCACCGGGAAGTTTCGTCAGGACACGCTGAACCGTTGGGCCGCAGACGAATTCGCGATGCAACCGAACCATGTCATCGACTCGGTGGCCGACTTGCCGGAGTTGCTGGGGCTGTAGTCCCTACAGTTCGCGGTGCAGCACCCGGATCGCCACGATGCGCTCCTGCAACTGGTCCCGCGTGGCCGCGGCCACCGGCGGACCGCCGCAGCGCCGGCGCAGCTCGTTGTGGATCCAGCCGTGCGGCTTACCGGATTTGTGGTGCGTGGCCGACACCAAAGCGTTGAGTTCGCGGCGCAATTCGCGCAGCTGCCCGTGTGTCGACGGCGGCGGCACCTCGCCGGAGGCGGTGCGCTTCTGCAGCTGTTCGTCCTGGCGCCGCGAGAGCAGATCGCGCATCTGCCCCGCGTCCAGCAGCCCGGGGATGCCCAGATAGTCGGCCTCCTCCTCGCTGCCCGCCGGCGTGGCGGTGCCGAACGACGAACCGTCGAAGATCACCTGGTCCAATTCGGCTTGCGCGCCCAATGATTCGAAACCGTTGTCGAGTTCGCCGGGTTCGTCGCGGCGCTGCTCGCGCAACTCCTCGTCGAGCGGATCCTCCTCGGACACCCGGTGCGGCTTGCCCAGCACGTGGTTGCGCTGCTCCTCGAGCTCGCTGGCCAGCTGCAGCAGGTTGGGCACCGACGGCAGGAAGATGCTGGCCGTCTCACCCGGTTGCCGGGACCGGACGAACCGGCCGATCGCCTGGGCGAAGAACAGCGGCGTCGACGCGCTCGTGGCGTACACGCCGACCGCCAGCCGTGGCACGTCGACCCCCTCGGACACCATCCGCACCGCCACCAACCACTTCGACGACGACGCGGAGAACTCCGAAATCCGTTGCGAGGAACCGGGATCGTCGGACAGCACAACCGTCGCCGCCTCGCCGGTGATCTCGCGGAGCAGCTCGGCGTAGGCGCGGGCCGCGGTCTGGTCGGAGGCGATGATCATGCCGCCGGCGTCGGGCACGTGCTCGCGCAGCTGCCGCAACCGGGTGTCGGCGGCGGCGATCACCGCCGGCATCCACTCGCCGGCCGGGTTCAGCGCGGTGCGCCAGGCGCGGGCGGTCTGCTCGGCGGACAGGGGCTCGCCCAGTCGCGCCGCATGTTCCTCCCCGGCACTGTCGCGCCAGCGCGCCTCGCCGGAGTACGCCATGAACACCACGGGCCGCACCACACCGTCGGCCAGCGCCTCGGCGTAGCCATAGGTGTGGTCGGCCTGGCTGCGCATCAGGCCGTCACCCTCGGGGGTGTAGCTGACGAACGGGATGGCGCTGTCGTCGGAGCGGAACGGCGTCCCCGTCAACGCCAGTCGCCGGGTCGCGTCGTCGAACGCCTCCCGGATCGCCTCGCCCCAACTCTTGGCGTCGCCGCCGTGGTGGATCTCGTCGAAGATCACCAGCGTCTTGCGGTTCTCGGTGCGCACCCGGTGCCGGGTCGGGTGGCTGGCCACCTGCGCGTAGGTGACGACGACCCCGTGGTACTCCGAGGAGGTCTGCGCGTTGGCGTTGGAGAACTTCGGGTCCAGCGCGATGCCGGCGGCCGCGGCAGCCTGCGCCCACTGGATCTTGAGGTGCTCGGTGGGCACGACCACCGTGATGTGCTCGACGGTGTGCTCGGCCAGGAGTTCGGCCGCGATCCGCAGCGCGAAGGTGGTCTTGCCCGACCCCGGGGTGGCCACCGCCAGGAAATCACGCGGCTTGGCGGCCAGGTATTTCACCAGCGCTCGCCGCTGCCAGCCCCGCAAAGCCCGGGTGCTGGGCGCTGCGTCAGCCCGCACCCGAGACTCCTTCCTGGTCGGGGAGCACTCTAGCGCAACGGATTACGATCCCGCAGCGGCGCGCGCGACACGTCACCGTCCTCGAGTGGTTCGGCGGAGCGCCGGAGGGTCAACGGTATCGATTTCGCTGAAGTTCGAGTCTGGTGATCAGCGCTGTGACAGGCTTGGGCAGAGCCGGCTGGGTCGAGTTTTATGCGACACCGAAGGCGATCGGGGGCGATGAGATGGTCAGTTGGTACAAGCGGCTGATCGCGGCGATCGCGGCGATCTTCTTGCTGCTGGGCACCGGAACGGTTGCGCACGCGGCCAGCGGCGAGAAAGCGGTGTTAATTCCCGGGGCCATGCCCTTCAAGCTCATCAACCCCTTCTATCCGCTGAACAAGTACTTCCTCTATCCGAACATCGGCATCAATTTTCGAGGCGATGACGACTCGGAGGTTATCGACTACTCGCAGAACCCCCTCGCCTCCAATTGGGCCATTCGCCAAGGGGTGAAACGAGCGATGGCTGCCGTTCGCGAAATCGACGGCAAAGTCGTGGTGATCGGCGAGTCGATGGGAAGCATGGTCGCCGCCAGGGTTGCCGTGGAGCTGGCCAACAGCTCCCATCCTCCTTCGGTCGACAACATCAGGTTCGTCTTGATGGCCCCGCCGGAAGCAGGTGCCGCGGAGTACTTCAAAGTGGGCACCTACATTCCGATACTCAACTATCGAGTCAGCCGAGTTCCCGAGTCTCCGTATCCCACCACGCTCGTGATCGGTGAGTACGACGGCTGGTCCGATCCCCCCGATCGTCCTTGGAATCTGGTGTCGCTGCTCAACTCGGTGCTGGGTGCATTGTTTTTCGTGCACGGCCAGACGTCGCTCATCGATCCTGCCGACGTCCCCCCTGAGAACATCACGGTCGAGCGGAATTCGAAGGGCGGGACGGTGACCACCTATTTCGTACCGACCGAGCACCTCCCCCTGACGCAGGTGTTACGTCTGGTCGTTCCAGCTGCGCTCGTGGACATTCTCGATTCGGTTCTGCGCCCGATTGTCGATGCCGGATACCACCGTCACGACCAGCCCGGAGACTCCCGTCCGTACCTGTCCGACGGTGAGATTCACTGGAACTGTCAGGGGCAGCAGAACAAGGCGGACGTGAGCGACGGGGTCGCCGCGGATGCCGGGCCGGCGAAGGCGGACCTGAGCGACGGGGTCGCCGCGGATGCCGGGCCGACCAAGGCGGACGTGAGCGATGGGGTGGCGGCGGATCGCGGGCCGACC
>CAZTAA010000017.1:31154-41597 GCA_964611465.1 uncultured Mycobacterium sp.
CGGGCCGACCAAGGCGGACGTGAGCGATGGGGTGGCGGCGGATCGCGGGCCGACCGAGGCGGATCTGAGTGGCGGAGTGGCGGCGGATACCGGGGTGACCAAGGCGGATCTAAGCGATGGGATCGCGGAGGATCCCGGGCAGGTACCGGCGGATCTGAATGGTGGGACCGCTGAGGATGCGGCGAAGGTCGAGGCGGATCTGAATGACGGTGCAGCGGAGGATCCCGGGCAGACCAAGGCGGACCTGAATGACGGGGCAGTAGCGGACGCCGACCAGTCGGAGCAGCGTGCTGCCACCGACGGCGAAGGACAAGAGATCAAGGCGGATCTGAACGAGGGGGTCGCGGCGGACGCTGCGTAGCCGAAGCAGAAACGAGCGGAACTGCCACGGCAACGGGAGAACTCCGAAATCCGTTGCGAGGAAACGACGATTACTGCGCGGACTCGAAGGCCCGATCAAGGCTGTCGAGGGCGCGGTCGTACTCCGGGTCGCCGGGCAGTGGATCGTCCGACCAGATCCACTCGTCGATCGGCGGCGGTCGCTTGTCGGATGGGTTGCAGCTGCCGCCGCCGGGTTTGGTGCGCCGGGCGTGGTAGTCGACGAGGTCTTCGATGAAGTGGTACGGATTCACCCGCGGTTGACCGCGTTCGAGTTCGGGTGGCGGAATCCACTCGACACGGCCGGCGTCGTTGAGTTTGGTGGTCCAGCCGTGTTGGCTGGCCATCCGGTTGTCGGCGGGACACGCCAACCCGAGGAGGTCGATGTCGGTCTGGCCGTCCGCGGCCCAATCGTGTTCGAGGTGGTGAGCCTGGGTCAGGTAGCCGGGGACCGTGCAACCCGGGCGTGTGCAGCCGTGGTCGCGCGCGTGGAGCACGATGCGCTGGTCTGCAGAGGCGATGCGTTTGGCTCGACCCAGCCACAGGGCGCGACCGCGACCGTCGAAGACGGTGAGGTAGTGGTACCCGTGCGAGCCCAATCGCAGCAGATCGCTCATCGGTATCCAGCTGCCACCGGCGGTCAGCGCCTTGCCCGTGACGTGTGTTTCGGCGGGCGTGGTCGTGGGCTGCTCGGCCTGGGGTGCCGGGCAGTCGGCCGCGGCGTGCAGTTCGGCCAACGTGGTGGTGACGATGACCGTGACGGGTAGGCCGTTGAGTTGGCCGAGGTCGCCGGAGGCGAGCACGGCGCGGGCCGCGGCGAGCAGTGCGTCATGGCGGCGCTGATCAGGCGTGCGGTCATCGGCCTGGATCTGGGCCTCGGTGGGAGTTCCGCTGACGCAGGGGTGTTCGTCTGCGGGGTTGCACATGCCGGGGGCGGCGAGCTTGGCCAGCAGCGGTTCGAGGGTGGCCCGTAGTTCCGGGGTCATCATGGCGGTCAGGCTGCTCATCCCGTCGGCCCCTTGCCGGCCCATCCGCGCGCCGCGGCGAGCCCGACGTTCCCGGTCCGAGAAATCCCCGTCCGGATCGAGGACGGCCACCAGGTGGTCGGCCAGCTTCTGGAAAGCCTGCGGGCCGTACTCGCCGGCCAACAGCGCCAGGTCACGGTCGGCTCTGGCGCGGCTCTCGGCGGAGACGGTGGCCGGGATCTTCGCATAGGCCTTGCGGGCGATGGCGACGTGCTCCGGGCCGATTCGCCCGGCGGCCTGGGCGGCGGCTAACTCTGGCAGGAGCGGTTCCAACGGCTGACCCGTCAGGGTGGTCCGCGGTCCGAGATCTGCGGCGTCGTCCACCCGGCGGCGGGCTTCGGCGGTGCTGATCCGCAGCCGCTCGGCCAACGCGGTGGTCAGCGATGACGCTCCCAGGGCGCCGGAACTGCCGTCGGCCGCCAGCCGAGCCAGGATTCGGCGATCCACGACCGGCGCTCGCCAGGCCAGCGCTTCGCGACGACTCAGGACCGTCACCAACTCTTCGGAGCTGAACCCGTCGAACGAACAGCCTTGTAGCTGGTCGTAAGCGGCCTCGATGGCGTCGAGGCACGCCAGCACAGTCTCCCGATCAGCGAATGCGTTGCCTCCCATGACTCGAACACTAGTTCGAACCGCCGACAACTTTCGCGCCGTGCGGGCCGACATTTCGTAAGAAAACGATGAGAAAGGACGGCGCAATCCAAGGCGCTTCCACTGGTCACATCACGCTCGATTCAGCGCACAGCGATCTCCTTGCACTCGTCATGGTCGAGTGCTAAGAATGCAGTTGGCACTCTCGACATGTGAGTGCTAGGTCGGAATGGTGAGACCGGGCAGCACAGTCCGGTCGTCCGTCGCGGGCACTGCGCCGACCACAAGAACGTGCATCCCCGACCCGGAGGAATCACTTCGCAATGGCTAAGACAATTGCGTATGACGAAGAGGCCCGTCGCGGCCTCGAGCGGGGCCTGAACAGCCTCGCCGACGCGGTAAAGGTGACGCTGGGCCCCAAGGGCCGCAACGTCGTCCTGGAGAAGAAGTGGGGCGCCCCCACGATCACCAACGATGGTGTGTCCATCGCCAAGGAGATCGAGCTGGAGGACCCCTACGAGAAGATCGGCGCCGAGCTGGTCAAGGAAGTCGCCAAGAAGACCGACGACGTCGCGGGCGACGGCACCACCACCGCCACCGTCCTGGCCCAGGCCCTGGTCCGTGAGGGCCTGCGCAACGTGGCCGCCGGCGCCAACCCGCTCGGCCTCAAGCGCGGCATCGAGAAGGCCGTCGAGAAGGTGACCGAGACGCTGCTGAAGTCGGCCAAGGAGGTCGAGACCAAGGAGCAGATCGCGGCCACCGCCGGGATCTCCGCGGGCGACCAGACCATCGGCGATCTGATCGCCGAGGCCATGGACAAGGTCGGCAACGAGGGTGTCATCACCGTCGAGGAGTCCAACACCTTCGGCCTGCAGCTCGAGCTCACCGAGGGTATGCGCTTCGACAAGGGCTACATCTCGGGTTACTTCGTGACCGACGCCGAGCGCCAGGAAGCCGTCCTGGAGGATCCCTACATCCTGCTGGTCAGCTCGAAGATCTCGACCGTCAAGGACCTGCTGCCGCTGCTGGAGAAGGTCATCCAGTCCGGCAAGCCGCTGCTGATCATCGCCGAGGACGTCGAGGGCGAGGCCCTGTCGACCCTGGTGGTCAACAAGATCCGCGGCACCTTCAAGTCCGTCGCCGTCAAGGCCCCGGGCTTCGGCGACCGCCGCAAGGCGATGCTGCAGGACATGGCCATCCTCACCGGTGGCCAGGTCATCAGCGAAGAGGTCGGCCTGTCCCTGGAGACCGCCGACGTCTCGCTGCTCGGCCAGGCCCGCAAGGTCGTGGTGACCAAGGACGAGACCACCATCGTCGAGGGCGCCGGTGACTCCGACGCCATCGCCGGCCGGGTGGCCCAGATCCGCAGCGAGATCGAGAACAGCGACTCCGACTACGACCGCGAGAAGCTGCAGGAGCGCCTGGCCAAGCTGGCCGGCGGTGTTGCGGTGATCAAGGCCGGAGCTGCCACCGAGGTGGAGCTCAAGGAGCGCAAGCACCGCATCGAGGATGCCGTGCGCAACGCCAAGGCCGCGGTCGAGGAGGGCATCGTCGCCGGCGGCGGCGTGGCCCTGCTGCAGGCGGCCCCGGCGCTCGACGAGCTCAAGCTCGCCGGCGACGAGGCCACCGGTGCCAGCATCGTGCGCGTCGCGCTCGAGGCCCCGCTGAAGCAGATCGCCTTCAACGCCGGCCTGGAGCCGGGCGTTGTCGCCGAGAAGGTTCGCAACTCCGCCGGTGGCACCGGGCTCAACGCCGCCACCAACGAGTACGAGGACCTGCTCAAGGCCGGCGTCGCCGACCCGGTCAAGGTCACCCGCTCGGCGCTGCAGAACGCGGCGTCCATCGCGGCGCTGTTCCTGACCACGGAGGCCGTCGTCGCCGACAAGCCGGAGAAGGCCGCCGCCCCCGTCGGTGACCCGACCGGTGGCATGGGTGGCATGGACTTCTAGTCCGTCCGAACGAAAGAGCCCGGTCCCCTGGAAACCCCAGCGGGCCGGGCTTTTTCGTGCGCCTGGCAGATCTCCTCCATCTGTTCAGCGTCCTCTGCGAGGCTTACTCGCACTTCTTCGCAGTTGCCGCTGAATAGATCAGCCCTTGAAGACCACGCAGTCGTGCAGGCAGCCACTCTCGGCGGCGGGCGAACCGGGCGCCGCTTTGCGGTGCAGCAGGGCCTTGATCGGGACGACGCGAACGCCATCGCCCGACTCGACGCGGCCGTCGACCATCAGCGCGTAGCCGCCGGGTTCGCGCGGCGGCCACAACAGGCTGACGACGTCGTGCGCGGCGACGTTGGCGGTGGTGCGCGATCCCACCTCGCCGACGTGAAAAACGTTGTCGCGCAACACCGGTTCAACCTGGACGGTGTGCGGCCGGCCGTCCTCGCCGACGGTCACGAGGTACGCGGCACCGTATTCGGTCAGCGCGTCGGCCAACCGCTCGAAGTCCACCGCCGCGGTCATTGCCGGTTCCGGAAGGCCGACATCAGCCGCTCGCGGAAGGCGGGGTCGATGGTGTCGTCATCGGAGACCCGGCCCAGCGTGTCGATGGTGCAGAGCAACTGCTGCAGGTAGTTCTCGCAGCCGCCGCACTCCACCAGGTGCAGGTCGAGCCGCGCCCGGGTTTCGAGGTCGAGGGCCTTGTCAAGGTAGGCGGTCGCCAATGCGACGAGCTCGTCGCAGTTCATCGACTCGGAGATCTCCGACGTCATGACGATCCCTCCTTCAGGTAGTCCTCGAGTGCCTGTCGAATCGCGGCCCGGCCACGGTGCAGCAGTACGCGTTGATTGGCCAGCGTGATGTCCAGCATCTCGGCGACCTCGGCCGACTCGAAACCCAGGATGTCACGCATGGTCACGACGGTGCGCTGTCGCTCCGGTTGCTTGTCGAGTTCGCTGCGCGCCAGGGACACCAGCTCGTCGCCGAGCACCGACCCCTCCGGGGTGTCCGGGAACGGCACCGGCTCCTGGTCGTCCTTCCAGTGGCCGGCCCATTCCTCGCCCGGACCGTTGAACCGATCCGGACCGATGCCGTCGCCGAAGGCCAGGACCTCCACGTCGGCGGTGCGATGGTCGCGGATCCCGCGGGTCTTGGCGATATTGATCAGCACGGTGAAGATCCAGCTTCGCAGCGACGAGCGTCCCTCGAACCCGTCGATGCCCTTCAACAGTGCCATCCAGGTGTCCTGCACAACCTCTTCGGCGCTCTCGTGACTGTGGACGTATCCGCGCGCCACACGCAGCATCGACGGGCTGTGACGGTCGACCAGTTCGGCGAACACCGACTCGTCGCCGGCGATGAGCGCGGCGACGAGATCGGCATCCTGACCCGTTGTGGCTGACATGTTCCTAGGATGGTACGCGCTGCGAATCCGTCGGCGAACCGGAAATGCGAAGCAGCGCAGCGGCTTTTGTCGGGTGGTTCGTCACTGGCCGATGTCGGTGGTGGCCGGCAGTTCGGTCACCTGGCAGCCCGCCACCGTCGCGTCGATCAGCGCCATACCGCTGACGCCGGCGATCCGGGCGCGCTCCATGCACTCGCGGAAGTGATCGGAGCGGGTGTCGCTGGCGTTGCCTCTGGCGAATCCCCCGTGCACGGACGTGAGATTGCCTGCGGACAGGTCGGTTTGCGCGGGTGATGCGCTTGCGGTCGCGGCCAAGCCCAGCGCGGCGAATCCGACGGTGGCGGCGATACCGAGAGTCGTTGCGAACGTCTTCATGATCGTTTCCCTTCACTGCGGTCCGGCGGTGATCCGTCGAACGACTACAGAAGGGGAGTGCTGGGCAATCGCCGAAGCGTTACACGCGAATTGTCGCCTCAGGTCGCAGGTGCGGGCTGGCGGCCGCGGATCAGCTTCCCGGGCCGCGCGTCGGTCGGCACACCGTTCTCGGCGATCACCTCACCGGCGACGATGGTAGCGACGTAGCCGTCGGCGGTCTGGTCGAGGCGCCGCCCGCCGGACGGCAGGTCGCTGACCACGACGGGCTGGTGCAATCGCAGCGCCGCCGCGTCGATGACGTTGAGATCGGCCTTGTAACCCACGGCGATCCGGCCGCGGTCGGCCAGCCCGGCGACCCGCGCGGGCACCGAGGTCAGCTCGCGGATCACCGCGGGAACGCTCAGCCGCCCCGTCGCGCGGTCGCGGACCCAATGGGTGAGCAGGTAGGTCGGGTAGGAGGCGTCGCAGATCATCCCGTAGTGCGCCCCGCCGTCCCCGAGGCCCAGCACCACGTCGTCGCGCTGGATCAGTTCGGCCACCGTGTCCAGCGAGCCGTCCCGGAAGTTGGCCAGGGTGACGAGCAGCATGGCATGGCCGTCGTCGTCGAGCAGCCGGTCGTAGGCCTCCTCGAGCGGGCTCACGCCGCGCGCTGTCGCCCGTGCTTCGATCGAATCCTCCGGTGCCGGTTCGTAATTCGGTGGGTCACCGAGTGGGTACATGTACCCGAAGGCCTGTGCGGCGAACATCAGCGGATGTCCGTCGGCGGCCGGCTTGTCATTCAGGATCCGTTGCCGCACTTCGGGTTTGCGCATCTCGGCGACACGCTCGGCCAGCGGCAGGTCGGCGATCGCCCGATAGCTCGGATAGGTGACGAACGGGTTCCCGGACAAGTCCAGGCCCAGTACCAGTCCGATGGGCCGCGGGAAGATCTGCCCCGTCACGTCACCGCCATTCGCGTTGGCCTTCTCGACCATGGCGAGCGCGTCGAGGTGGATCGGCGGTCCGGCGTTGCCGATCGCCAGGGTGAACGTCACCGGCAGCCCTACCTCGGCGGCCACGTCGAACACCGCGGCCAGGGCGCCCTCGTAGTCGCCGGCCATCAGATCGGGGACGAACTGGAGCAACCCGCCACCGGCGTCGTCCACACCGCGCGCGATCGCCTCGATCTCGGAATACGCCGCGTCGTAGCTCGGGATCGGTTGTCCGCCAAGCGTTTTGTGCAGAGTCAACCGCGACGACGCGAAGCCCAGCGCACCGGCCTCGACTGCTTCGGCGGCCAGTTTTCGCATCAGCGCCAGGTCCTCGGCGGTGGCGGGTTCGCGGTCGATGCCACGCTGGCCCATCACGTAGACGCGCAGCGGGGAGTGCGGCAGGAAGGCGGCGACATCGATGTCACGGCGGCCGCGGTCGACGACGTCCAGGAACTCCGGGAACGTCTCCCAGTGCCACGGCAGGCCGTCGACCATCACCACGCCGGGGATGTCCTCGACGCCGGCCATCACGTCGACGAGGACGTCGTGGTCCTCGGGCCGGCAGGGCGCGAAGCCGACGCCGCAGTTGCCCATGATCGCCGTCGTCACGCCGTGCGCCGACGACGGTGTGAGCCGCTCGCTCCAGATCGACTGACCGTCGTAGTGGGTGTGCAGGTCCACGAAGCCGGGCGTGACGAGCAGGCCGGTCGCGTCGATCTCCCGGTCGGCGGAGCCCTCGACCCGGCCGACCGCGGCGATCACGCCGTCGCGCACCCCGACGTCGCCGCGGTACGGTTCGCCGCCCAGGCCGTCGACAATGGTGCCGTTGCGGATGACGAGGTCGAATGTCGTCCTCCGGACGACGGTGTCGCGGGTCATGCCTCGAATGTACGTTGGGGACATGATCGACCATTTCGGAATCAACTGTTCGGACTGGGCGAGGTCCAGGGATTTCTACGACAAGGTGCTGGGGGTGCTGGGCTACGGCCGCGTCCTCGACATGGGACCGGCGATCGGCTACGGCACTGACGGCAAGCCGACCTTCTGGATCGCCGACGCCTCCACCGGTGACGCGGGCGGGCCCAACCGGGAGGTGCACATCGCGTTCGCGGCCAACGGCCCGGAGGCGGTGCAGGCGTTCTTCCACGCCGCGCTGGCGCTGGGCGCCGAACCGCTGCACGAACCACGGCTGTGGCCCGAATACCACGAGAACTACTACGGGGCGTTCGTCCGCGATCCCGACGGCAACAACGTCGAGGCGGTCTTCCATGGAGGTGGTCCACGTGGCTGAGGCACCGGCCGTACAGGAATTGCTGCGCGACGCGTTCACCCGGCTCATCGAGCACGTCGACGCCCTCACCGACGGGCTGTCCGAGCGGGATGCGACGTTCCGGCCGACGCCGCAGGCCAACAGCATCGCGTGGCTGCTCTGGCACAGCGCCCGGGTGCAGGACGCGCAGGTGGCCGACATCGCGGGGGTCGAGCAGGTGTGGACGTCCGACGGCTGGGTGGACCGGTTCGGCCTGGATCTGCCGCGCGGCGACACCGGCTACGGCCACTCCGCGGACGACGTCGGCAAGGTGCGGGCGCCGGCGCAGCTGTTGGCCGACTACTACCGGGCCGTGCACGCGATGACGCTGGACTACGTCGTGACCGTCGATGCCGACGAACTCGGCCGGGTGGTCGACACCCGGTGGGATCCGCCGGTGACGGCCAGCGTGCGGCTGGTCAGCATCCTGGATGACTGTGCGCAGCACCTGGGTCAGGCGGCCTACGTCAAGGGCATCATCGGCTGACGTCAGTTCAGCTCCCGGTTACTGCCCAGTACGCCGGCAACGGTATTTTCTGGGTGTGCAGACCCAGCCGACCACCACGTACAGCGTCCGCGACGATGACGACGACGACCCGGTGCTGCTGCTGCAGCCCGGGGACCGCGAAGTCGACACCTGGCGGGAGAACTACCCGTACGACGAGCGGATGAGGCGCGACCAGTACGAGGACGAGAAGCGGCAACTGCAGATCGAGCTGCTCAAGCTGCAGAAGTGGACCCAGGCCAACGGCCTCCGGCACATCATCTTGTTCGAGGGCCGCGACGCCGCCGGCAAGGGGGGCACCATCAAGCGGTTCATGGAGCACCTCAACCCCCGCGGCGCCCGCGTCGTCGCGCTGGAGAAGCCGACCGAGCGGGAGACCACGCAGTGGTACTTCCAGCGCTACGTGGAACACTTCCCGGCCGCCGGTGAGATGGTCCTGTTCGACCGCTCCTGGTACAACCGCGCCGGGGTCGAGCGGGTGATGGGATTCTGCTCGCCGAAGCAGTACGACGAGTTCATCGAACAGGTGCCGCTGTTCGAGCAGATTCTGGTCAACGACGAGATCAGCCTGATCAAGTTCTGGTTCTCGGTGTCGCAGTCCGAACAGCGCACCCGCTTCACCATCCGGATGGTCGACCCGGTGCGGCAGTGGAAGCTCTCGCCGACCGATCTGGCGTCGCTGGACAAGTGGGGTGACTACACCTACGCCAAGGAAGACATGTTCGCCAAGACGGACACCGATGTAGCGCCGTGGATAGTGGTCAAGAGCAACGACAAGAAGCGCGCCCGGCTCAACGCGATGCGCTACGTGTTGAGTAAGTTCGACTACGACAACAAGAATTTCGACATCGTCGGCGAGCCCGATCCGCAAATCGTGGGGCGTGCGCTGACCGACTAGTTCGACAGTCAGGGTGAGGAGGCGATGGCGTGCGGTTCGTGCTGACGGCGCTGATGTGGCTCCTCACCACGGCCGCTTTGGTGCTGGCATTGCCGGTGATGTGGTTGCAGCACAACGTCGTTGACGTCGACGGCTACGCCGCGCTGGCTCAGCGGGCCGCGTCTGACCCGGCGCTGCAGCAGGCGGTGGCCGGCGAATTGACCAGCCAGATCGGCAATCTGGCGTCCACCGAGGTACCGACGGCGGTAGTGGGCGCACTGGCGTCGAGCTACACCGGCAGTTCGGCGTTTCCCGGACAATTCGCGCAGGCGAACCGTCTTGCGCACCGGTGGATGTTCACCAACAGCGTTCAATCCCAACTCGATTCGCAGGGGCGCTGGGTGGTGGACCTGGCGCCGATGCTCGCCGACAGTTCATTCCAGCAGACGCTGAACACCTATCACATCCAGGTTCCGCAGACGCTGCCGGTGCCGCTGACGGAGAACGTGCCGGCGGCGGTGCGCCCGGGTCAGCTGCAGCGGGTGGCGACCTGGGGGCCGTGGGTCAGTGTCGGCCTGGCCGCGCTGGCTGGAGTATGTGCGCTACTGACCGTCGCGGCGGCCCGTCGACGCGGCAAAGCTGTTGCGGCCCTGGGTGTTTCGCTGCTTTTGATTGGCGCGGCCGGCTGGGTCGGCCTGGAAATCGGCCGCAGCTACCTCGACGGTGCATTGGGATCCGTCTCCGGGAACCCGCGTCAAATCGCCGAATCGTTTGTCGAGCAGGCGATGTCGAGCATGCATCAATGGCTGAACCTGGCGCTGGCCGGCGGCGGGGCTCTGGTGATCCTGGGAGTCGTGGTCGCGCTGCTTGGCGGCATCGGGCGTCGTACGGTGCGAGAACCGAGCTGACGTCGGCCGATCGGCGGCTGACGGTGACTGTGTGGGTTATTGCGTTTTCGGGCAACATATTTCGCGAGAACCCCCACATTGGGCGTGGCGGCCCCGAAGTATCAGGACGAGCGGCCCAGCACGCGCCAGAGGAACGCGTACGTCAGCGCCGTCTTGAACGCCGTC
>CAZTAA010000017.1:41697-59249 GCA_964611465.1 uncultured Mycobacterium sp.
GCGGCCCAGCACGCGCCAGAGGAACGCGTACGTCAGCGCCGTCTTGAACGCCGTCTGCGCATTGTCGGCCGCGCCGGCGTGGCCGCCCTCGATGTTCTCGTAGTAGCGCACCCGGTGCCCGGCCGCTTCCAGCGCCGCGGTCATCTTGCGGGCATGCCCCGGGTGCACGCGGTCGTCGCGGGTCGAGGTCGTCATCAGCAGCGCCGGGTAGTGCGCGTCGGCCGAGATGTTCTGGTACGGCGAGAACGGCTCCATGAACGCCCAGTCGTCCGGATTGTCCGGATCGCCGTACTCGGCCACCCACGACGCTCCGGCCAGCAACTGGTGGAAGCGCCTCATGTCCAGCAGCGGCACGCTGCACACCAGCGCGCCGAACAACTCCGGGTAGCGGGTCAGCATGACGCCCATCAGCAGACCGCCGTTGCTGCCGCCCTGGGCGCCCAGCTGCGCCACGGTGGTGATGCCGCGGGCGACGAGATCGCGTGCGACGGCGGCGAAGTCCTCGTAGACCAGGTGGCGGTTATCGCGCATCGCCTGGGTGTGCCAGCGCGGCCCGTACTCGCCGCCGCCGCGGATGTTGGCCAGCACGTAGGTGCCGCCGCGGGCCAGCCAAAGCCGGCCCAGCACCCCGGCGTAGCCGGGCAGGTTCGAGCTCTCGAATCCGCCGTAGCCGCCGAGCAGCGTCGGACGCGGGCCTTGTGAATCACGCTGCCCCACAACGAAATAGGGAATCATCGTGCCGTCATCAGAGGCCACGAAGTGTTGCGACACCTCGAGGTCGGAGGCGTCGAAAAAGGCGGGCGCGCTCTTGATCTCGGTCAGCGGCTGGCCGGCATGCCCCCACAGCAGGCGCGACGGCGCGGTGAATCCGCTGGAGTCGACGAAGATCTCGTCGCCGTAGGCGTCGACGTCGACGATCACCGTGTGGGTGTTCGGCGGAATTCCGGCCACCGGTTCGCGCTCCCAGGTTCCGGGGGTGGCGATCTCCAGCCGGCTGGCGACGTCGGCGAGAGTGAGCAGGATCAGCCGGTCCCGGGTCCAGGAGTACGACTCCAGGCTGGTGTGCGCGTCGGGCTCGAACACCACGGCGAGATCGGCGGTCCCGGAAACGAATTCGTCGTACTTGGCGGCCAGCAGTGATCCGGCCGGATACGCCGTCGATCCCACCTGCCAGTCGGTGCGCGGCCGGATCAGCAGCCACTCGCGGTGCACCGAGATGCTGGCGTCGGTGGGCACGTCGACGCGAACCGCCTCGTCGCCGCGCAGTTCGTAGTATTCGCGGTTGAAGAAGTCCGTCGACCGCGAGATGAACAGCCGCTCGTAGCCGGGGGTCGGGTCGTAACCTGCGCCCACGCTGACATCGGATACCTCACCGGCGAACAGTGTCGCGGCGTCGGCCAACCGCTCCCCGCGGCGCCAGCGTTTCACGATCCGCGGATAGCCGGATTCGGTCAGCGAGCCGGGCCCGAAATCGGTGCCCAGCAACACCGAATCCGGTCGTTCCCAGGTGACCGACGTCTTGGCCTCGGGAAGTTCGAAACCGTCGGCGACGAATTCCTTTGTCCGAAGGTCGAATTCGCGGACCACGGTGGCGTCGGCGCCGCCGCGCGACAGGCTGATCAACGCCAGCGTCAGGTCCGGTTCGATGACGTCGGCGCCGGCCCACACCCAGTTCTCGCCGTCGGCGGCGGCCAAGGCGTCGACGTCGATCAGCACCTCCCAGTCGGGTTCGTCGGTGCGGTAGCTGTCCAGCGTGGTTCGCCGCCACAGGCCGCGCGGGTTGGTGGCATCGCGCCAGAAGTTGTACAGGTAGTCCCCGCGGCGCCGCACATACGGGATGCGGCTGTCGGTGTCGAGCACCTCCAGTGCCGCCAGGCGCATCTGCTCGAACGAGTCGTCGCACAACTCTGCGATGGTCGGCTCGTTGTGTGCGCGCACCCAGTCCAGGGCGTCGTCCCCGGTGACGTCCTCGAGCCACAGGAACGGATCGGTGCTGCGCTGTTCGGGCATGCCGTCATTCTTGCCATCCGCGTAGGGTGGCCGTCATGGTGGTCCCCGCCCGCGTGTTGATCACCCGCAGCGCCGCCGACCAGCTGGCGACGCTGCAGCGCCGGCACGGCCCGCTGATGTTCCACCAGTCCGGCGGCTGCTGCGACGGATCCTCGCCGATGTGCTATCCCGATGGCGATTTCCTGGTCGGAGACCGCGACGTGCTGCTCGGCCTGCTCGACGTGGTCTGTGACGACCAGCCCGACGGTGTTCCGGTGTGGATCTCCGGCCCGCAGTTCGACGCTTGGAAACACACCCAGCTGGTGATCGACTTGGTGCCGGGCCGCGGCAGCGGTTTCAGCCTGGAGGCCCCGGAGGGGGTGCGGTTCCTGTCCCGCGGCCGGGCGTTCACCGACGACGAGAACCGCCAGCTCAGCGCGGACGATCCGGTCACCGGAGCCCGCTATGAGCGGGGCGAACGTCCGGCCGGACCGCGCGGTGCCGTCGTCGCCGAGGCCGCCGACGCGTGCACGTTGCCGGCGGGGCACGCCGCGCGGGTCCACGGTTAACCGCGGGAGGCGCGGTAGCGTTTTGTATTGTGATCCCCCTTCCGCGGGCAAGATGGCTCACCAGCGCGATGCTGCTGGGTGTGGCGGCCGGGGTTGTCGGTGCGGTGCTGGCAACGATGCTGGTCACGGCGACGGTCCGGCCCGACGTCGCCATCGGACTCGTGCTGGTCGTGCCGACGGCGCTGGGTGCGGCGATGTTGATGGTTTCGGGCAGTCGGTGGGTGACGGCGTTGGGCGCGTTCTGTCTGGCATTCGCGCCCGGCTGGTTCGGGGTGATGGTTCTCACGCAGGTGGTGAACCGTGGCTGACGGCGTGGACGTGGTGGACACGGGGTCGTTGCCGATGACCGAACCGCATCACGCGCCCATCTTCGACACCGGACCGCATCCGGAGCCGCTGACCTACCCGGACGAAATGGACTTTCTGCCGCCGGGCGCGGGGCCGGTGCACATCGACCCCAGCGGGACGGTCTCGCCGGAACTGGGCGAGTCCATCAAGCGCTGGAAACTGGCGCTGATCATCGCCGGGGTGTGGGCGGTGGGGGCCGCGGCCGGCGCCGGCATGTACTACTGGTGGTTCCACGCGATGGACAAGACGTGGGTGGAGTTCGCGGCCCTGCTGTTGGTGATCGTGTCCGTGGTGGCCGCACTGCTGATCGCGATGATCGAAGACCGGCCGGTGCTGTCGGCGGTGGCATTGGGTGTGATGTCGACGCCGTTCGCGGCGGCGTGTGGCGCGGGGCTGCTGTATGGCTACTACGCGTACGGCCTGCTTTCGCCCTGAGTTCCCCGCGCATCTATTCAGTCATCCCTGCGAGGGTTACTCGCACGTTGTCGCAGTGACTACTGAACCGATCGGTGAGCCATGAGTGGTCATATCTCCTATCGCAGGGTTTACGACGAGATTTCGCCGTCTGATGGCGCGCGGGTTCTGGTCGACCGCGTGTGGCCGCGCGGCATGAAGAAAGAAGCGCTCGACCTCACCGAGTGGTTGCGCGATGTCGCGCCGTCGACCGAACTGCGTAAGTGGTATTCGCATGACCCCGAGAAGTTCGCCGAGTTCCGGCGTCGCTATCTGGCGGAGTTGACATCGCCGGAACGTCGCAGCGCTGTCGCGCGCCTCGAGGAACTCGCGCACCAGGGCGATGTGGTGTTGCTGACGGCCACCCGCGACGTTGACCACAGTCAGGCCGCTGTTCTCGCGCGATGGCTCGGCGAAAAGTCCTAGCGCCCAGTCACCTCGATGATGCCGTGCGCGCCGCGCTCGGCGTCGACCATCGCGTGTGACACGAACGGATAGTGGCCGGGCTGGGGGAAGGTCAATTCGACGAATCCCCCTTGGGCCGCGAACAATCCGAGCGTCTGCGAGCCGCCCGTGCCCGGCCGCAGCCGATAGTCGCCTTCGGACCATACGGTGTCGAACTGGCCGCCGACGACGTGGAAGGCGGTGCCGCGGTTCGGTCCCGCGGTGAGCACCCAGATTCGGACCCGCTCGCCCACCCGGGCGGTCAGCGGCGCATGGTCGTATTGGCGGGCATAGCCGTTGAACACCACCAGGTCGGGCTTGTCCGCGGCGACCTTGTCCGCGTCGGCGTCACCGCTGGGCGCGCCGAGGAACATCTCCGACTGCACCATCAGATACTCGCGGTCGACGCGGGGCAGGTCCGGCGGATCGATGATCACCGCCCCGAACATGCCGTTGGCGATGTGCAGTGACATCGGCATCGTCGAGCAGTGGTACAGCCAGATACCCGCTCGGGTCGCGGTGAACCGGTACATCAGACGCTGGCCGGGTTGGATGGTCCGCATCGGCACGTCGGGGGCCAGTGCCCCGGCGTGGAAGTCGATCGAATGTCCGGTGCTGCCGTCGTTGACGAGAGTGATCTCGAAGGCGTCGCCGACCTTGCCTCGCAACGTCGGCCCGGGTGCGGTACCGCCGAATGTCCAGCGCCGCTGGGTGATTCCGGGGGAGACCTCCCGCACGACCTCGGTCACCGGCAGCGTGATGCGGTGATCGGCTGTTGCCGGGGGCAGCGCGGCGTCCCGCGCGGCGAAGCCCGGACCCGGGTCGGCGCCGAGGCTGTGGGCGATGTCGGCGGCGGTGATCGGCGCGGGGTCCGATGGGTCGTGATGGCCGGGATGCGTTGCGGGCGCGGGCGTGCCGGTGACCCGGACCGAGAACGTCATGCCCATCTGCCGGTGTCCGGCCACCGCGCACCAGCCGTCGAGGCTGGATCCGATCACCCCGGCGTCGAGGACCGCCCGTTCGCCGGGAGCCAGGCGTCCGGTGCGGGTGCCGTTGGCCAGTACCAGGTCGTGTTGGTCGGTGCCGGTGTTGTCGAGGGTGATCTGCAGCCGGTCCCCGGCGGGCACCTCGACCACGTCCGGAACGAACCGCATGCCCTGCACCCGGACCGACACCGCGGTGGTGTGCCCGGTGGCGACCACGGCAACTCGCGGCGAGGTGCCGATACCGAGTGCCGCGGGGTCGGCGGCCACACCGGCGGCGGTCGTCAGCACGACGACCGCGAGTCCGGCGGCGGCGACACCGAGTCGTCGCCGCGGCGGTGCCGCTTCTGACTGGCCCGGGGCCGACGGCTTGCCCCGTTCCCGGCGGGCCCGCCACACCGCCCGAACCAGCAGCGGCAGGAAGGCCGTGTAGGAAATCAGCACCAGCACCGAGGCGCCGACTCGCACCAGACTTGGAGTCGGAAGGACACAGAGCAGCAGCCCGGCGTTGGCGACGGCGAGCCGCCACGGCGCACCCCGCTCGAGTTCGGCGGCGGCCGCCAGGAGGGCGGCGGGCCCGCCCATTACGACGGGGGTCAGGTAGGTCATTGACCCGAGGAGCACCTGCACGAGGAAGCCGGCGAGCACGGGTGCGGTGAGATCGCCGGCCGCCGCGACGGCCGCCGGCCAGGTCGGCGCCGTCGCGAGTGCGACGGCAGCCAATGCCAGCGATCCGATCAGCCAGGCCACGCCCGCGAGCACCGACAAGGTCGCGAAGTCGGCGGGCCGCTTGCGCCGGATCTCGTCGAGGTGGGGCCACAGGACAAACAAGACGGCGCCGAGGTAGGCGAGGGCACCCGCAGCGCAGATCGGCGGCGACCCCTTCACCGCACCGCCGGCGGCCACGGCCAGGGCGGCCAGCAGTGCCGGCAGACCGCGGCGGGCCGCCACCTCGACCCCGGCGGCGATCCGGGTGCGCAGCATCGTGGGCCACAGGGTGACCAGGGTGCCCACCACCGTGAGGCCCGCCCAGCCGAACAGGTTCACCGCCGCGTGCGCGATGACGAACCGCTCGTGGAGGTCGCCGGGGAGCGACGAATTCGCCATCGCCACACCGAGTCCGGCGCCGACCGCCAGACACGCCGTCGCGGCGACGTAGTACCGCACGGTGACGGCGAAGCGGGCGGGCAACGCGGTGCGCAACTGCCGCAGCAGCGTCGCCCCGTGCGCCAGGGCGACGGCGCCGACGACGATCCCACCCGCCAGCACGACCGGCCACCACCGGCCGAGCATGCCGGCGATCACCGCGACGGCACCGGCGTTGAAGGCCGAGATGCGCAACACCTCGGCGGTCCGTGCCGGATCCGGCCTGCGCAGCAACGCATCGGCGAAATGCCGACTCCAGATCAGGATCGCGTTGCCCGCCGCACCCAGCGCCAGCAGATGGACCAGCAGCCAACCGGACAACGGAACGAACCGGTGCGCGACCGCCACGACGACCAGCGCGGCCAGCCAGGCGAATACCACTGCCCCGGCGCGCAGGTGCCATCCCGAGCGGTTCATGCCGACACCCGACGGGATGCGCGCGTCGCGGAATAGCCGGCGACGGCGATGAATCCAAGCACCGCAACGATATTCAGCACACCGCCCACCTGCACGGCCCAGTGCACGCCCCGGGCGTCACCGACCGCCAGTCGCAGCAGCAACGACAGGTGCAACAGCACCACCGGGGCGTACATCGGCCAGATGTAGGGCAGCGGGCGGCGCACCACGGCCGGCAGGATCACCGGCGCGTGCGCCATGATCATCGACAGCACGAATCCCAGCATCACCGCGTGCACCAGCGCGTCGTAGCCGGGCCCGGAACGGACCGGTCCGACCAGCAACCAGGCCAACGCCGGCACCAGCAGCCATACGTAACCGGCGAGCAGGCACACCGCCATGTAGCGGGTCAGGCCGGTCGCGCGCACGGTGTGGCGGGCGACGTCGAACCGGCCCAGCCACCCGACCGTCGTCAATAGCGCCGCGCCGAGCAACGGGTACCCGACCGCCGGCCACAACAGCGCGGCGACGGTGCCCGCGACCATCGTCACGGCGATGACGGTGAGCAGCGCCTCGGCCCGGGTGCCGAGCATCGCGACGCGGGCGAGTTCGAGGCGCTCCCCGACGATTGTCAGGATCACGAAACCGCACAGCCAAGGCAGCAGGTCGGGGACCGGCACGCCGCGCAGCCACAACAGCGCCGCACCGGTCGCCAGCACCGCGCCGGCGGCCTGGACGACGACCGCCACGTCGGCCGACCGCCGCCACAGCGGCACATACACCACGACCAGCATCGCGGATCCCGCGAGTAGCAGCGCACCGCCGAGCCAGCGGGGCGCCGTGGTGGCCAGCAGCACCGCACCGGCGCCGAGAGATATCGGGCTCAGGTAGGCCCACCACCGTTGCGCGGCCACGGCCCGTTCCAGCGCGACCACCGTGCCGACGAACCCGAGCACCAGCAAGATGCCGTGCACCGCGCTCAGCCGGGTGGCGTCGACCGGTGCGGGCAGGCCGAGTAGCACCAGTGCGGCGTCCAGTCCGGCCAGAAGTGCGAACCCACCGGGCGCCAGCAGCAGCGCCCGGGGCGGGATTCGGCGGTCAGTCATCATGTCGCACAACGGGATCGGGCAGAAACAGCCGGCACGCGCCGGGTTCGGCGAATGGAATGAGATCGAGGCCCTGTCGGTTGCGGACGCCGAGTCGTTCGAGCACGCCCTCGACGATGCCGAGGTGGACCTGACAGACGATGGCGGGGTAGCGGCGGGCAGCGTCGAGCAACGGGCAGCGGCGCAATGCAATGCCCCGGCCCGCGTCCGGTGCGGCTTCCTCGGTCGGCGCGAAGCCGAGGCGGGTCAGTACGTCGAGGACATACTGCCGCGGATCACCGTCGGGCCGGCGGTGCTCGTCCACCAGTTCATGTCCCCACTCGACGCCGGCGGCGCGCGCGTCGCGCTCCGGGTGGGCGCTGGTGCGGGCCAGATGACCGGCCAGCGCGGACGCCAGGCCCGCGTAGTCCCGGACCGCGACGGCCGGGTCGGCGGCCGACGCCCAGTACAAGCCGGCGGGGCGGCCCCGTCCAGGTGTGGCCTTGGTGGTGCGCTCGACGAGCCCGAGCCCGGTGACCGCGTCGAGGTGTTCGCGGACGGTGTTGGGGTGCAGGTCCAGAGCGGCGGCCGCGTCGGAGACCCGGACGGGAGAGTGCGCACGCACGTACTCGAGCACCCTGAGCCGCTGCCCCGAGAGCGCGATCGGAACCCCACGGACCGGCGTCGGTTCGGGGCCGAGGACCGCCGACTCTTTTACCACGGAATTTAGTGTAGTAAATTGGAGTCACGTTAGTCGAGAGAGGAACCTGCCATGTCCGCCAATGATGTGATCGTCGCGTCGACAGCCGCCGACGCCGAGGCGGTCGAAGCCATCAAGAGTCATCACGCGCAACTCGCGGGGCAGGTCGCAATCCTCACCGATGCGATGCTGTCGGCCGTCGAGCGCGGCACCGACTTCGAACCGGCCCGCGCCGCGGCCGTGGCATTCCTGACCGGGGAACTGCTGCCGCACGCCGCCGCCGAAGAGGAGCGGCTATACCCGGCGGCCACCCGCACCAACCGGGCCCGGCCGCTGGTGGAATCGATGATCGCGGTGCATCGCATCATCGGTTCGCTCGTCGAGCGCATCCGCACCGAGCCACCCCTGCGCGCGGCCGGCAGCGGCCACGCCCTGCGAGTGGTGTTCGACGCGCACCTGACCGACGAGAACGACCGGATCCTGCCGATCGTGGCCGCCGATCCCGAGGTCTCGCTGCACGACGTGGTCCACGGGATGCACGAACTGCTCGGTGGTCATCAGCCCGCCGGCGCGGCGCCGGCCCATACCTGCTGCTGCGGCGAGCACGACAGCGACGATCCGGTGCTCGACGTCCGCGAGGTGCCGCATTCGATCCGGCACGCCACCGTGTTCGGCGCGTTCGATGCCGTGCCGGTCGGCGGCACCCTGGTGTTGGTGGCGCACCATGACCCGATTCCGCTGCTGCACCAACTCGACGAGCGCACCTCGGGCCGGCTCGAGGTGCGGTATGAGCAGCGAGGGCCGGAGGCGTGGCGGCTGCGGCTGACCAAGCGGTAGGCCTTGAGCAGCTCGCGAATCTATTCAGTCATCCCTGCGAGGCTCACTCGGCCTTTGTCGCAGTGATGACTCAACAGATCCCATATTGCAGTCCCACCACTAGGCTGGGTAGCCGTGACTCACTATGACGTTGTCGTGCTCGGCGCCGGTCCCGGCGGATATGTCGCGGCGATCCGCGCGGCCCAACTCGGACTGAACACCGCCATCGTGGAACCGAAGTACTGGGGTGGGGTGTGCCTGAACGTTGGCTGCATCCCGAGCAAGGCGCTGCTGCGCAACGCCGAACTGGCCCACATCTTCACCAATGATGCCAAGACCTTCGGCATCAGCGGCGAGGTGACCTTCGACTTCGGCGCGGCGTTCGACCGCAGCCGCAAGGTCGCCGAGGGTCGCGTCGCCGGCGTGCACTACCTGATGAAGAAGAACAAGATCACCGAGATCGACGGGTACGGCAGGTTCACCGACGACCACACCGTGAGCGTGGACCTCAACGACGGCGGAACCGAGACGGTCACCTTCGACAACGCGATCATCGCCACCGGGTCCTCGACGCGCCTGGTGCCCGGCACCTCGCTGAGCGAGAACGTCGTCACCTACGAGAAGCAGATCCTCACCCGCGAACTGCCGGGGTCGATCATCATCGCCGGCGCCGGTGCGATCGGCATGGAGTTCGCCTACGTGCTGAAGAACTACGGCGTCGACGTCACCGTCGTCGAGTTCCTGCCGCGCGCGCTGCCCAACGAGGACGCCGAGGTCTCCAAGGAGATCGAGAAGCAGTACAAGAAGCTCGGGGTGAAGGTTCTCACCAGCACCAAGGTCGAGTCCATCGACGACGACGGGTCAACGGTTACCGTACGAGTCAGCAAGGACGGCAAGTCCGAGGAACTCAAGGCCGATAAGGTGTTGCAGGCCATCGGTTTTGCGCCCAACGTCGAGGGCTACGGTCTGGAGGCCGCCGGGGTGGCGCTGACCGACCGCAAGGCCATCGGCATCGACGACTACATGCACACGAATGTGCCGCACATCTATGCCATTGGCGACGTCACCGGCAAGCTGCAACTCGCGCACGTCGCCGAGGCGCAGGGCGTGGTGGCCGCCGAGACCATTGCGGGTGCGGAGACCATGGCGCTGGGCGACTACCGGATGATGCCGCGGGCGACGTTCTGCCAGCCGCAGGTGGCCAGCTTCGGGCTCACCGAAGAGCAGGCCAAGGAGGAGGGCTACGACGTCGAGGTGGCCAAGTTTCCGTTCACCGCGAACGGCAAGGCGCACGGTCTGGCCGACCCGACCGGCTTCGTCAAGCTGATCGCGGACAAGAAGTACGGCGAACTGCTGGGCGGTCATCTGATCGGGCCGGACGTGTCCGAGTTGCTGCCGGAGTTGACGCTGGCGCAGAAGTGGGACTTGACCGCCTACGAGTGCGCCCGCAACGTGCACACCCATCCCACGCTGTCGGAGGCGCTGCAGGAGTGCTTCCACGGCCTGGCCGGTCACATGATCAACTTCTGATGCGTTACGGGGCAATCCTTTTCGCGGCAGCCGGCATCGTCGGCCTGCTCGCCGCAGCGCCGGTGGCCGCTGCTCCCGAGGCGCCGGACCTCTCGGGCTATGCCGTCGTGGCGCCGGATGAGTACGTCGACGGCGGGGAAGCCTACTTCCAGACGCCCGACGGTTTGTTGTGCGCGATCCGTCCGGCGCAGGGCATGGCGGGGTGTGACGGACCGTTGCCGCGCGGATCCGGTGGCGCCAATCAGATCGTGCTGTCGGCCGATCAGGCCCGCCGCGGTCTGCGGCAGACGGCAAGCCCCCAGTTCGTCAAGCCCAGCGGTGCGGCCGCCGCGGTGTTGCCGGTCGGGCACAAGATCGTGCTCGAAGATTTCACGTGTGCGGTTGATGACGGAAAGGTGTTCTGCACCAAGGGCAATCCGGTCGCGCAGTGGTTGTCGATCACGCCCGACAGCTCCAGCGTCGGCCCACCGACGCCCGGGCTGCCGGTCGGATTCCCCGACCCCAACGACTTCGTCGTCGGCGACGAGAGCTACCTCGTCGGGTCCGGCGCGAAGAACGTCTTTCCGGTGTTCACCGTGGGTGACGGTCTCACGTGCAAGATGTCGATGTTCAGTGGCGGTGTGATCGGCTGTGACACAACACCTCCGGTGGTTCTGCCCGGTGTCGAGGGTGGCGACGACGAGGTCTTCGCGCAGCTGCCCGGCCCGGTCGGAACGCGGAAGTCGGGGGAGCCGCGGCTGGCGACGCCCGACTATCCGGGTGCCGTCAAGGAACTGCCCGTCGGGCATCGCATCGACTCCTTCGGGGCGAGCTGCATGGCCACTGACGACGGTGTCGCGTGCTTTGGCGCGGTCGGTGGGGCGCCGCAGGGGTTCCGGGTGACCGGTTCGGAGACGACGACTTTCGGGGGAAGTTGACGAACTGGATTGCCCGGCGGATGGTTCCGCCGACGGGGTCAGCGTGAGGCTGTCGCCACAGCGGATCATCCGCAATGGCGCTTACCTCGACTCCTCTGTTTAGGGCGGTTGCCGCGAGCTTGATCGCGGTTCGCTCGCTCCTATCAATGACAGCACGAGTATGCATAGAGTGTCTTGCGCTGATTGGGATGCCGCGCGGGCTCGTTGCTGGTAAAAATTGCCAGTTATGGGGGGCCTCGGGGGTCGCGATGCGGAATTGCGTGCGGTGCGGCATTTCCTGCACACGGTGGAAAGTGAACCGGCGGCTCTGGTCGTAACTGGTGAACACGGCATTGGTAAGACGGCGCTCTGGAACGTCGCCATCGAATTGGCCGAGCGCGACGGGTTGGCGGTGCTCTCAGCGCGCGGCTACGCCGCCGAAGTTCAGCTGGCGTATTCGGGACTGGCCGACCTCGTCGGTGGGGTCGACGACGCAATACTGGATCAGCTCGGTCCGGTCCAAAGGGACACCGTCGACCGTATCCTGCTACGTCGTCAACTGGAGTCCGCGCCGAATGAACGCGCGGCCGGGGCTGCGCTGGTGGCCATTCTCGAGTTGATGGGGCGTCCGGCTCCGGTAATTCTGGCGATCGACGATGCGCAGTGGGTCGATCCGTCGAGTCAGGTCGCCATCGGTTACGCGGCGCGCCGAGTGACGGGCCGGGTCGGTTTCCTGGCCACAGCCGCCCCCGCCGATGATGCGTCGACCTGGATTCAAGTTCCACGGTTGGATTCTCTGCCCCGAATATCCCTGCCGCCGTTGGATCGTGGCACGATCCACGCGTTGATTGCAGACCGTCTTGGTTTCGCAATGCCTGTGTCGCTGACCAAACGAATCCACCAGATGTCCGGGGGAAATCCGCTATATGCGATCGAGCTTGCCCGCACCATGGATGAGCGGTCGCTCGACCGCCCGTTGCCGCTGCCGGCTTCGCTGCAACAACTGGTCTCCGCACAGCTGGATGGCCTGAGCGCGGAGTGCGCGGAACTCCTGATGGTCCTCGCCTGCCTGCCGAAACGAGCCGTCAAAGACGTCGTCTCGGCAACGGCCATGGCACCCGAACGCGTTATCGCGATCCTCGAGGAGGCCGAGATGTTGGGCGTCGTTGCCGTTGACGGCGGCGCCGTGCGCTTCACCCGGCCATTTTTCGCATACGGCGCGTACTTTCACGTCGAGCCACCGACGCGCCGTGCATTGCACCGACGCATGGCGATGATCGTCGACGACCCGGAGGTCCGGGCCCGTCACCTAGGTCTGGCGGCCGTTGAGGCCGACGATCTAACGCTGCAGGAACTGGACACCGCGGCCATCGCGGCGGCCTCCCGGGGCGCGCGCGGCGCAGCAGCGGAACTCCTCGAGATGGCCATCCGGTTGGGCGGTGACGATGCTGAACGCCGGCTCAGGGCAGCCGAACAACATCTGCGCGCGGGTGCGTTCGAGCGAGCCGAAATGCACCTGACGGCCGTGCTTGACGAGGTACCGGCGGGCGCCGCTCGGTCCTTTGCCCTTGTCCTTCGCGGCGCATTGCACCTGTACCGTGACGGGGCGCGGGCCATCGAGTCACTGAATACTGCCGTCGAGCAGTGCGCAGACCAGCCACCGATGGAATTGTGCGGTCTATTGTTGCTGTCCTTCGTCTTAGAGCGTTGCGGCGAGATCGAACGATCTCTGGACTGCGCACGCCGGGCGGTCGCGGTGGCAGACGGGCTTGGTGACCCGTCACTGCAGAGTCTGGCGCTGGCGACAGTGGTCATGGCCGAGTTCAATTGTGGTCTCGGCGTCGACTCCGACACCCTGCGTCGCGCGATAGCACTGGAGGATAGGGGCAGCGCCACCGCGGCGCCGTTGATGCCCAGCAATGTGGAAGCGGTGATCTGCGCGTGGACCGGCCAACTCGAATCGGCCCGCAGCAAGATCACGGCGATGCTGCAACGGTCTCAGGAACGCGGCGATGAGATCGACTTCGGCTGGGCGATTCCTTTCGCCGTCATGGTCGACCTGTGGTCGGGTCGGTTGGCTGACGCGCAGGCGGCGGCCGATCAGCTGATGGCCAGTGCCGAACTGACTGGCGGTCAACTCAGCCGGGTTGCCGCTCTGTCCTGCCGAGCGGCGGTAGCTGCTCACTGCGGCCGGGCCGACGAGGCCCGCCGTGCGGCGCGGGCCGCTATCGACGCCGCTCATGCCAGCGGGTTCCGACGGATGGTGATCGCGCCGTTAACCAGCCTGGCGTTCCTCGAGGTTTCGCTGGGAGACCACGCGGGCGCACTCGCTGTGCTTGACCCGTTGCTGACGACATTTGATGCCAAACACACTGAGGTCTCGGTGGCCGGCTATCTTCCAGATGCGATCGAGGCCCTCATCGCCGTGGGTCGCTCCGGTGAGGCCGAACCGTTGATTGCGGCCTTGGAAGCCAACGGAACTCAGCTCGACCGTCCTTGGATGCTCGCTGCCGGCGCCCGCGGCCGTGCCGCTCTGCTGGCGGCGAAGGGCGATCTCGTGGCTGCCCGTCTGTGCGCGGAGCGGGCGACGACCGCTCACGAGTTATTGCCCATGCCGTTCGAGCGGGCGCGAACGGAATTCCTGATCGGACAACTACATCGCAGCGGTCGCCGGCGTAAAGCCGCAGCTGCCAGCTTCGAGTCCGCTCTGACCGTATTCGAGACCCTCGGCGCTCAGACATGGGCACACCGGGCAAGACAGGCGTTGCGCGAATGTCGACCGCGGCCGTCAAACCCCAGTTTGACGTTGACGGCAACGGAGCGGCGGGTGGCTGAACGCGCTGCTGCCGGCTATTCCAATCGTGACATCGCCGCGCAGCTCTTCGTGTCGGTCAAAGCCATCGAACAGAACCTTTCGCGGGTCTACCGCAAACTCGGCATCCGATCGAGGGCGCAGCTGTACTCGAGACTCATCGAGATGCTCGATTCATCCTGAAGACCGAGCATTCCGGACGTTCAGACGAACTCGGCGCCGCAGACCTCGAAGTGTGGGGGAAACCCTATATCGCGGATGGGGCATGACCCCTTAGCGTCCGGATCAATATTCGATTATCGGACGTTGGGGTCCCGATCCTCGGGGGGTTGTCGGTGGGCGCTGGTCGTTACATCGGTCGTGTCGGCGGTCTTGCGGTGGCATTGGGCGTAGGTGTCGCAATCGGCTTGGGTCACGGGACGGCCTGGGCGGACGACGCGAAGGGAACCAGCGCGGGAGCAACCGGCGGCTCTTCGTCGTCCACGTCTGATCCTGCGGGCGGTTCGCCGGCTTCTTCCGCGGGTACGTCGACGGCCTCGGGTTCGACAGAGGCTCATGATCCAGGTCCCACATCGGAGCCGTCTGCGCCGGAAGGTTCGCAGGGCGATATCAAGACTGGATCGTCCGAAGAGTCGTCGAAAGAGAAGACCGCCAAGTCGGCGCGCTCCAATCGGCCGAGCCGTAGCACCGCTGCTGAGAGTCGCAGCATCACAACAGAATCTGAATCAGAATCGGGAGATTCGGCGAGAGCTGCTCGATCGGATGCGTCGGAATCCGCAGAATCCTCGGAGTCGGCCGAGGCCCCGGAAACCGGGGCGTCGACCTCCGCCACGGGCTCGTCGTCGACCGACGAGCTGGCGAGTGCGAAGCAGCTGCGCGCGGTCGCCGTGCCGGCGGCCGCCGCGGTGGTGCGTGCGCCGGAAACGCCGACGAAGTCGGTGGGTGCGGTGACTTCGGCGGTGTCGTCGCTGATCGGCGGCGGCGGGAACACCGGGGCGGATTCACCGCTGACGTGGGTGGTTGCCGCGGCCGCGCGTCGTGAGATCGGCGTCAGCGATGCAGACTCCGTCGCCTCGGTTGCCGCACAGGTGTCCACCGGGGAGCCCGCTAAAGCCGCGGGTGCCACGATGCGGATCGCTTCACTTGCTGCGGTGGCACCCAACAGCGCGCCGGTGATCTCGGCGCTGACCGTGGGCACGCCGAACCCGTCGACGGGGGTTGCCAGCGGCAAGGCCACGGCCGGCGACGTCGACGGGGACACGGTGAAGTACGCCGCCACCGCGGTCAAGGGCGCGGTCGCGATGAACGCCACGACAGGTGCGTTCACCTACACCCCGACAGCCGCTGCGCGTCACGCCGCGTCGGCTACGGGCGCGACGCCGGCCGACAAGGCCGGCTCGGTCACTGTCACCGTGACCGACGGCAAGGGCGGAAGTGCGACGAAAACCGTTGCAGTGAGTCTTGTTCCGGTCAATGCGGCCCCGGTCGTGACGATGGGTGCGGGTACTCCCAACGCCACGACCGGCGTGGTCACCGGTTGGGTCAAAGGCGCCGACACCGACTGGGACACCCTCGCGTACGGCGCACCGGCGACCACCACCAAGGGCGCCGTCGTCATCAACGCCGGCACCGGGGCGTTCACCTACACCCCGACCCAGGCGGCCCGGTTGGCGGCCGGGGCGGCCACCACCGCGACGGATCCGGCCAAGACCGACACGTTCACCGTGACCGTCACCGACGGGCATACCGGGGGCACGGTCACCAAGGCGGTCACGGTGACCGTCGCCCCGAACAAGGCACCGACCCCGTTGAGCGTGACGGTCAATACGCCCAACCCGACCACGGGCGTGGTCACCGGTTCGGTCAAGGCCACCGATCCGGACAAGGACGTCTTGAAATTCACCACCCCGGCCAGCACCGCCAAGGGCGCGTTGAGCATCAACGCGTCAACCGGTGAGTTCACCTTCACCCCGACCCAGGCGGCCCGGCAGACCGCAGCGACCTCGACTTCGGCCGCGAACAAGAGCGAGACGTTCACCGTCACCATCACCGATTCCAAAGGGGCATCCGCCACACAGGCGGTGACGGTCGCCATCGTCCCGAACAAGGCACCGACCGGTGCCGGCGTCACCGTCGGTACCCCGAACGCGACCACCGGTGTCGTGACAGGAACCGTGGCCGCCACTGACCCGGACGGCGATGCCCTCAAGTACTCGGCACCGGCGACGGCGGCCAAGGGTGCGATCAGCCTGAACACCGCTACGGGGGCGTTCACCTATACCCCTTCCGCTGCGGCCCGGCACGCCGCCACGCTCACCGCGGCGACGAGCGCCGACAAGGCTGACACGTTCACCGTCACGATCACTGACACCAAGGGTGCAGCGATAACCAAGACGGTTACGGTGCCCATCTTGGGCAAGAACACCGCCCCGGTTGTGAATCTCACTGTGGGCGCCCCGAATTCGACCACCGGTGTGGTCACCGGTTCGATCAAGGGTGCCGACGCCGAGAACGACGCCATCACATACACCGCCCCGAATTCCACCACCAAGGGCAGCGTCGGCATCAACGGCACTACGGGGGCGTTCACGTACACTCCGACGCAGGCGGCGCGTCAGGCCGCGGCCGCAGCCGTCACCGCAACCGATCCGGCCAAGACCGACACGTTCACCGTCACGGTCGCGGATGGGCACACCGGGGGCACGGTCACCAAGGCGGTGACCGTGTCCATTGCTCCGAACAGGGCGCCGACCGGAGCCAGTTTCACCGCTTCGACCCCGAATTCGACGACGGGCGTGGTGACCGGGACCGTCAAGGCCAGCGATCCCGACAACGACGCTCTGAAGTACACCGCTCCGGCCACCACAGCCAAGGGTGCGGTCAGCATCAACGCCAGCACGGGTGCGTTCACGTTCACCCCCACCCAGGCCGCGCGGCACGCCGCCGCCACCGCTGCATCGGCTGACAAGCAGGACACATTCACCGTCACGATCACCGACGCCAAGGGCGCGGCAATCACCAAGACCGTCACCGTGCCGGTGCTCGGCAAGAACGCGCCGTTGACCGCGGCCACTCCTGCCGTGGGTTCACCGAACGCCGCCAACGGCGTCGTCACCGGCAGCGTGAAAGTCACCGACCCCGACGGGGACGTCATCACCTTCGGCAGTCCGATCACCACCGCTAAGGGCACGGTAATCGTCGACAGCACAGGGAAACTCATCTATCAACCCACCGATGACGCTCGCCGGAAAGCCGGAGTTCTCAACGCCCCCGCCGCCGACAAGCAGGACACTTTCACTCTGATCGCCGGCGACGGCCACGGTTCGACGGTGCCGATCTCCGTCACGGTGAGCATCGCCGCGCTCAACACCGCTCCGACGCCCGG
>CAZTAA010000018.1:0-24284 GCA_964611465.1 uncultured Mycobacterium sp.
GGAGCCTCGGGGGCCGGCAGCGGAGCGGGTGCGTCCGGCAGCGGCGCGGGAGCCTCGGGGGCGGGGACGGCGTCGAGCGGGGCGGGCGCCTGCGGAGCCGGAACGTCCATCGCGGCCGGCGTCACATTGAGCGCGTCGCCCGGGTTCTGCTCATTCGGGGTTTCCTGCACGGCCGGGGTGACCGTCACGTTGCGGGGAGTGGCGCCGGACAGTCCGGTTCCGCACACCGGCCATGCGCCACGGCCCTGAGAGGCCAGGACGCGCTCGGCGACGGCGATCTGCTCGTCCTTGGTGGCCAGGTTCGCGGCCGATGCGTACTGGCCGCCGCCGTGGGCCGACCAGGTCCCCGGCGAGAACTGCAGGCCGCCCTGGTAACCGTTGCCGGTGTTGATCGCCCAGTTGCCGCCCGACTCACAGCGCGCGACGGTGTCCCATTCGGCGTCGGTGGCCGCGGCCGCGTGGCCTGCCAGGGCCATGCCGCCGCCGCCCAGCACCGCACCGGTGAAGGCGATCTTGGCGGCTTGCTTGGCCGGAGCCGATGTCGTGGGCTTGCGATGCCGTCCACTCATACGTCAGCGAATCCTCTCTGCACACGCCTGCGAGGTCAGCTGTCGGGTTCGGGCTGGAGAGGTTGCCCGGCCGCGACGCTCCCGAGGGAACGACTCGGCTTCACCCCTAGAAGAAACGGAAGCACCGTTGCTTCGGGTCCGATCTCGGTGGACCGGTTGGGTCCCCCGCCTCCATCCGCTGTGGTTGGTGTTGCCCCTGCCCGTTACGGATGGAGTTCGGCGCGTAAGGAGGGGAGGCCCGCCGCTGACTTACTCGCAGCCGGCTTGGCAGTGACGGTATCGGGTGGCCGAGGGTCCGTCATCTTTTGACAAATCGGCCGATTCTCGCTACGGCGAAACTTAAAAGACCTCTAAATCGCCATTTCGGCCGAGCGTTTTTCCTGCTCATGAGCGGCCGCTACCGGCGCGTGGCCGGGCCGTTACCCGCTCGTTATGTGAGGTAAATCACATCATCCGCCCGCGAATGGCGGAAGGACGTCGATCGTCTGACCGGACCGCAGCTCAACGCCCGGATCGCGGACCGCGAACCCGTCCCGAAGGTAAGAACACTTCCGCAACACCTGTCCCAGCGGCCCCTCGCGTACCGCCAGCACGGCGGTCAGATCGGCCAGGGTGGCTCCCTCGGGAAGGCGGATCTCCGTTTCGTCGACGCCTGCCGCATCCCGCGCCGCCGCGAAGAACCGCACCGTCACCGGAATGTCGGACGCGGCGTGCTGCACGTCCGTCACGTCAGCCACCGATCGCGCTCATCGGCCGGGCGGGCTGGACGAAGGCGGGATCGTTGATGCCGTGCCCGGCGGCCTTGCCCCACATCGCCGCGCGCCACGCCGCGTCGATCTCGTCGTCGGTGCCGCCGTCGCGCAGCAAGGTCCGCAGGTCCGTCTCCGTCGAGGCGAACAAGCAGTTGCGCACCTGACCGTCGGCGGTGAGCCTGGTGCGGTCACAGGCCCCGCAGAACGGCCGCGACACCGACGCGATGATGCCGACCGTCGCCGGCCCACCGTCGACCAGCCACAACTGGGCGGGTGCCGATCCGCGCGGGCGCGGATCGGGCGTCAGGCTGAAATGCCGGCCGAGGATGGCCAGGATCTCGTCAGCCATCAGAGCCGTGCCGCGGTCCCAGCGATGCTCAGCGTCCAACGGCATCTGTTCGATCACCCGTAGGTGAAAACCGCCCTCGCGGCTGAACCGCACCAGCGGCACCAGGTCGTCGCGGCCGGTGGCCGGATCGAGGACCGCGTTCAGCTTGACCGGATCCAGGCCGGCCGCCGTGGCCGCGGTCAGGCCGGCCAGCACCTCGTCGAGTCGGTCGCGCCGGGTGATGGCGGCAAAGTGCGCCGGATCAACGCTGTCGAGGGACACGTTGATCCGGTCCAGGCCCGCTTCGGCCAGACTGGCCGCGCGGTGCCGCAAGCCAATCCCGTTGGTGGTCAACGAGATCTCCGGGCGCGGCCGCAACGCGGCGGTGGCCGCCACCACGTCCTCCAGTCGCCGGGAGAGCAGCGGCTCGCCGCCGGTGAACCGGACCGCGGTGATCCCCAGGCGGGTGACCGCGATGCGCAACAGCCGGACGAGTTCGTCGTGGCTGAGCAACTGTCGGTCGGGCAGCCAGTCCAGGCCGTCCGCGGGCATGCAGTACGTGCAGCGCAGATTGCACCGGTCGGTCAGCGACACCCGCAGGTCGGTGGCGACCCGGCCGAAGGTGTCGACCAGCGGTCCGGCGGTCGGCGCGGGCGCGGGCCGGGCGGCCACCGGCAGGCCCAGCGCGGTCACGGTCACCGGGGCACCCTGGTCCGGTCCGCGCGGACACTGTCGACATGGCCGAAGACCGACCAGACGACATTCAGTATCAGGCGCATCTTTCCTCCAGCGGTGAGGTAAGCCTACCGAGCAAACGGGGGTGCTGGTCGCCGGGCCGTCCGAGTAGGATCTGTGCTCGATGCGTCCTGCGGTGGCGGGGCGCTCAACTTTGTTGCCCGACCGGGGCAACCCGTCAGACAAGCAGGTGAAACCAGTGCCTACCGGCCGGGTGAAGTGGTACGACGCCGAAAAAGGGTTCGGCTTCCTGTCCCAGGAAGAGGGCGAGGACGTCTACGTCCGTTCGTCGTCGTTGCCCGACGGTGTCACCGATCTCAAAGCCGGCCAGCGCGTCGAGTTCGGCCTCGCCTCGGGCCGGCGTGGTCCGCAGGCGCTGAGCCTCAAGCTGATCGACCCGCCGCCGAGCCTGACGCGGACCCGCCGCGAAGCCGCCGGCCCGCCGGAACACAAGCACAGCCCTGACGAACTGCACGGGATGGTCGAGGACATGATCACCCTGCTCGAAGGCACCGTGCAGCCCGAGTTGCGCAAGGGCCGCTACCCCGACCGAAAGGTGGCGCGCCGCGTCTCCGAGGTGGTCAAGGCCGTCGCCCGCGAACTCGACGCCTGAACCTGTCCTGCCGCGGGCACCCTGGTGGCATGGCTTCCTACGTAGCGCCCGGCGGCGAGTTCAACCGCGACACCGACTACATCACCACCCGCATCACCGCCGACGGCCGTGACGACTACCCGGTCGAGGCCGGCCGTTACCGGCTGATCGTCGCCCGGGCCTGCCCGTGGGCGAATCGGGCGATCATCGTCCGGCGGCTGCTGGGTCTCGAGGACGCGATCTCCATCGGGTTCTGCGCACCGACCCACGACGCCCGCAGTTGGACGTTCGACTTGGATCCCGGCGCCGTCGATCCGGTGCTCGGCATCCATTGGCTGCGCGACGCCTACGACAAACGCATCCCGGACTACCCCAAGGGCGTCACCGTGCCCGCGATCGTCGACGTGCGCACGGGCGCTGTCGTCACCAACGATTTCGCCCAGATCACGCTGGACTTCTCCACCCAGTGGACCGCGTTTCACCGGCCCGGCGCCCCGCAGCTGTATCCGGAACCGTTACGCGCCGAGATCGACGAGGTGGCCCAGCGCATCTACACCGAGATCAACAACGGCGTGTACCGCTGCGGGTTCGCCGGTTCCCAGCGGGCCTACGACGCCGCCTTCGACCGGCTGTTCACCGCACTGGACTGGGTCTCGGGCCGGTTGGCGACCCAGCGCTATCTCGTCGGGGACACCATCACCGAGGCCGACGTCCGGTTGTTCACCACGCTGGCGCGGTTCGACCCGGTCTATCACGGCCACTTCAAGTGCAATCGGCAGAAGCTCGCCGAGATGCCGGTGCTGTGGGCCTATGCGCGAGACCTGTTCCAGACGCCGGGCTTCGGGGACACCGTCGACTTCGTGCAGATCAAGCAGCACTACTACGTCGTTCATGCCGACATCAACCCCACCCGGATCGTGCCCAAGGGCCCGGATCTGACCAACTGGCTGACGCCCCACGGCCGGGAAGTGTTGGGCGGCAATCCTTTCGGTGACGGAACACCGCCGGGGCCGCCGCGCGAGGGGGAGCGGGTGCCCGTCGACCACGGCGCGTGACTAAGCTCGCGCGCATGGCCCGCCACACCGCTCTGATCGGTGCACACGTCGACTCCGCGGACCCGTTGGACGCGGCCGCGGCGGCGGGCGCCGAGGCGATCCAGTTCTTCCTCGGCGACCCGCAAAGCTGGAAGAAACCCGTCGAGCACCAGTTCGCCGACGAGCTGCGCGAGACCGACCTGGCGATCTACATCCACGCTCCGTACCTGGTCAACGTCGCCTCCGCCAACAACAAGATCCGGATTCCCAGCCGCAAGATCATGCAGCAGCACGCCGAGGCGGCCGCCGGCATCGGCGCCAGGGGCCTGGTGGTGCACGGCGGGCACGTCAGTTCGAACGAAGATCCCAAGGTCGGAATCGACAACTGGCGCAAGGTTTTCGAACGCGCCGAGGAGACCGGAGGCTTTCCGCTGCCGATCCTCATCGAGAACACCGCCGGCGGCGAGAACGCCATGGCGCGCAAATTCGACCGGCTCGCGATGCTGTGGGACGCCGTCGGCGACTACCAACCGGGGTTCGTGCTCGACACCTGCCACGCCTGGGCGGGTGGTGAGGAACTCCTCGACATCGTCGACCGGGTCATGGCGATCACCGGACGCATCGACCTGGTGCACGCCAACAACTCGCGCGACGCATTCGACTCCGGCGCGGACCGGCACGCGAACTTCGACGCCGGCACCTTCGACTCCGAGCTGATCGCGGCGGTGTGCCGGGACGCGGGCTGCGACGTGATCATCGAGACCCCGGCAGAGGGTCATCTGACTGATCTGGCCTTTCTACGAAAGCGGTTGCGGGAGAACTGATTCCGTCAGCGCCAGGCGGTGCGGACCGACCATTCGGCATGCGGCAGCTCACGCACCTCGCCCTTCTCGTCGACCCCGAGCGTCATCAGCTGAACCACGAAGCCCTGCAGCCGGCCGCGTTGGGGGTCGACGGTCGGGATGGTGACGGCGAGCCGGGTATCGGGCCGGAAGACCTGGGTGGTCGTGTCGGCGGGATCGTCGTAGACGAGCATCAGCCGCCACGGGGAGGCGCCGATGGGCGACGGCACCGACAACTGGATCGCGTTGCGTTCGTCGACCGCGAGTTCGCCCTGGGTGCCGGCGTTCTGACAATCCGTGAGATCCAGCACTTTGCAGTAGAAGTACGGTCCGACCCGCGTCGAGTGGCCGTTCGAGAACGCACTGATCTGGGGCAGGTCCGATCCGTTGTGCCGCGCCCAGGCCGCGGCGCCGACCCCGGCCGCGACGGACGCCGGGAGCACCACAGCGGCGGTGATGGCCGCGACCTTTCGCTTCACGGCTTCCGCATCGCCGTCGTCGGGTGCTGCCGCGGATCGACTTCCTGACCGACCATGACCGGCCGGTTGCCGCCCAGCCCCGGGATGAGCGAGGCGCCGCGGTAGCTGAGGATGGTCTGGGCAAGTCCCGGGATCAGCAGGGCCGTCACGACGGTGAAGCCGATGAACAGCACCGGATACACCAGGACCCCCAATGCGCCGCCGAGCACCCAGGCCAACTGCAGCACGGATTCCGACCGGCCGAACGCCGACGCGCGGGACTCCTCGGGCAGGTCGTGTTGCAGGGAGGCGTCCAGGGAGGCCTTCGCGATGGCGCTCGCACCGGCGGTGACGAGGGTGGCCAGCGCCGCGACGAGCAGTTTGCCCGACACCGCCGCGGCCAGAGCCAGCAGCGTCACCGCGATCGTGCAGCGCACCACCAGCACGGCGGGCCGGCCCAGCTCCAGCCGCGCCGCGGTGAAGTTGCCGGCGAAGTTGCCGAGGGCCGCGGCGGCGCCGACGAGCCCCAGCATCTGCAGCTGCTCCCAGCCGGTGGCGTCGTGGGTCTTGGCGACGAACGCGGGGAACAGGAACAGGAAACCGACCATCGCCTTGATGGTGCAGTTGCCCCACAGGGCCGCGATGATGTTGCGGCCCAACGGTTGCCGGACGTTCCCGGGTGCGATGCCGGTGAAATCCGGCGCCCGGCCCGGTCGCCCGGCGCCGGCGTGATAGCTCAGTGTCGTCGGGACCTCGCCCGCGGTGATCTCGACCCGGCTCGGGATCCGCATCGACAGCCACACGCCGGCGACGGTGACGGCGAGCACGACCAGCAGTGCCCCCGGCAGGCCGAACAGCTTGGTGCAGACGAATTCGACGCCGGAGGCGACGGCGCCGCCCACCATGGTTCCGCCCAGCAGCCCGAAGATCGTCAGCCGCGAGTTGACCCGCACCAGGTCGATCGTCGGCGGCATCACGCGCGGAGTGACCGCGCTGCGCAGCACCGAGAACGACTTGGACAGCACCATCATGCCGAGCGCGCACGGGTAGAGAACCCACGGCGGGAAGCTGCCGGTGGCGCCGTCGTAATTGAGGATCAGCACGGCGGCCAGCACGGTGCGCATCCCGAACGAGGCGGCCAGGGCGACCCGCCGGCCATGCTGCAGCCGGTCGAGGGCGGGCCCGATCAACGGCGCGATGACGGCGAACGGCGCGATCGTGATGAGCAGATACAGGGCGACCCTGCCCTTGCTCTCGGCGGTGGCGGCCGCGAAGAACAGCGTGTTGGCCAGCGCCACCGCCATGGCCGCGTCGACGGCGAAGTTGGCCACCACCGGCCATGTCAACGCCGTCAACCCGGACTTGTCGGCACCGTCGGCTGTGGCCGCGCGCTGGACGAGGTCGTACATCTTGGAGCCCATCTCACGGCTGCGGTAGGCCGCTGCGCGGGTCACGGTGATGCGGGGTGGGCCGTCGTCGTCGCGGCGACGGTCGTCCGGCGGGTCCTGGCGGCTCCGGCGGTTCTCGTCCAGGGGCGGCAGGTAGCGATTGGCGCTCGGCGTTGGTTCGGCGCTGGGGTAGTTCGCCATGCCCGGATGCTCGCGGGCGGCACGCGGCGGCGCCCCGGGGCGTTGGCCCGGGTCCGGTCGTCCTCGCCGCGGTCCTGACACGTGGTCAATTCTTCCCTATCCGACGACGACGGCAGGTATCGGCGACCGGTGTGGCTGACGGCGGTGATGTTCAGGCAGTATGTGTGGCGATGGACACCGCAACCCCCGACGCCGACACCAGGTCCGACCCGCAGTCGCAGGATCTGGTCGCCGTGCTGACCGCGGCCGTCGATGCGGCGCGGGCGGCGGTCGTCGAGTTCAGCGGCGACACGGTCGGCGAGTACCTCGGTGTCACCTTTGAGGACACCACCGCGGCCACGCACCGGTTCCTGGCCGACGTCCCCGGTTACGGCGGCTGGCAGTGGGCGGTGGTGGTCGCGGCGTATCCCGGTTCCGACCACGCCACGATCAGCGAAGTGGTGCTGGTGCCAGGCCCGACGGCGTTGCTGGCTCCGCAGTGGGTGCCCTGGGATCAGCGGATCAAGCCCGGCGACCTGGGCCCCGGCGATCTGCTCGCCCCGCCGGCCGACGACCCGCGGCTGGTCCCGGGGTATGTGCTCAGCGGTGACCCGGCCGTCGACGACGTCGCCACCGAGGTCGGTTTCGGCCGTCGGCGGGTGCTCAGCGAATGGGGCCGCGCGGACGCCGCGCAGCGCTGGCACGACGGCGAATACGGTCCCGACTCGGCGATGGCCCGTGCCACCCGGCGGGTCTGCCGCGACTGCGGCTACCTGCTGCCGCTCGCCGGAACACTGGGCACGATGTTCGGCGTCTGCGCCAACGAATTCGCCGCCGACGGTCACGTCGTCGACTTCACCTACGGCTGCGGTGCGCATTCCGACACTCCCGCGCCGGCCGGTGCGGGCTCACCGCTGTACGACCCCTACGACGACGGGGTTCTCGAGGTCGCCGACAACCCGCTGCCTGAGGTCCAAACCGAGGAGCCGGCCGCCGAGGTCGACGAAGTCATCGAGATCGACGACAGCCCGCCCGATTCCGGGATCTGTTCAGCGGCTACCGACACGGAGTGCGAGTAGACCTCGCACTGGCGGCTGAACAGATCGGGTGGAGCCGTTCCGGAGCGCCGTCATCGTCGCTCGGCGGCCGCCTTGATCCGGGCCAGTGACGCGTTCATCCCCTCCACCAGTTCCTGTTCGAAGTTGCCGGTGCCGCCGAGCGCATGCTCGGCCAGAAACGCCGGAACAGCCGGAATGGGCCGGTCGGCGCGCCTGCTCTCGACAACGCGGGTGCCGGTGGCCGTGGGCTCGAGTTCGTAGATCCACTCGGTCCGATTGGTGTCGACCCTGAACGCCAGCTTCTTCTGCGGGATCACCTCGGTGACGGTGCACGTGGTGGGCCAGAACAGCTTCTTGCGCCGATTGAAGTTGATGGTGCGGGTGCCCGGGCGCAGCGGCCCCAGCGCCTTCATCCAGCGGCACTGCGGGCTCCACTCCGGCATCCGGCCGAAGTCGCTGATCAGTTTCCACACCTCCGCGGGCGGGGCGTCAATATCTACTTCGGCCCGCAAAAGGGGTGCTGCCATTTCTCGCTCCTCGTTCTATTCATGACGGCGAAGTCAATTTGCTGAATTTACGTTTTATTGCGCTTTTCCCCAACGGCGAGGCCTGTTTGCGCTCCGCGTGAACCACGCTGGGCCGCGCGCCGCTGCCACACGAAGATCGACGTCCCCAGCAGCCCGGTGCCCAGACCGGCCAGGCTCACCGGACGCCAGCTCTCCAGAGCCGGGACGAGGAACGCCAAAGCGGTGACGACCAGCCAGGCAGCGGCGCCAACCGCGATCACCCGCCACGGCTCGAGCAGGCCGGGCGGCAGCGGTGGCGGCACGGGTGTTTCCGGCCCGCTCAGCGGGCTCTCGGGAGTCATTGCGGTCCAAGGTAACCCATCGAACTCGGTGGCCGGATTCGGAGGTGCCGGACATCGAAAGTGCGTATTGTTTCGTGGCGTGAGAGACGTCGATGATCAGCTTGCTAGCGACCTCTCACTTGCGGTTGTCAGGTTGGCGCGGCAATTGCGCTTTCGACGCGACGAATCGGCGATATCGCTGTCCCAATTGTCCGTACTCATGACATTGCAGAAAGAAGGTCCCCTGACGCCGGGCGGACTCGCGATGCGGGAGCGGGTCCGGCCGCCGTCCATGACACGGGTGATCGCGGCGCTGGCCGAACAGGGCCTCGTCGAACGCTGCGCGGACCCGATGGACGGCCGCCAGGTTCTCGTCTCCGTGTCACAGGCGGGACGTGAGTTCGTCGCGGCCGAACAACGCGCGAGTCAGGAGTGGCTGCAACGCCGGCTGGCCGAACTCGACCGCGACGAGCGCGACACCCTGTTGCGCGCGGCCGGACTCATCTCTGCTTTGATCGACGAAAGTGCTTGACCAGCCGCAGTCACAGCGACATTGCCGATCTTGACGAACATCGTAGATATCACCGACCCGGCCGATCCGCGGCTGGACGACTTCCGCGACCTCAACAGCGTCGACCGCCGGCCGGATCTGCCGACCGGCAAGGGTCTGGTGATCGCCGAGGGTGTGCTGGTGGTGCAGCGGATGCTGGCCTCGCGGTTCACCCCGCACGCGATGCTCGGGACGGACCGGCGGTGCACGGAACTCGGGCCGGATCTACAAGCGACGGACGCCCCTTACTACCGCACCAGCGCCGAGGTGATGGCGGAGGTCGTCGGCTTTCACCTCAACCGCGGTGTGCTGGCGGCCGCGCGGCGACCGGCCGAGCTGACGGTGCCCGATGTCCTGGCCGGCGCGCGCACCGTCGCGGTTCTCGAAGGCGTCAACGACCACGAGAACCTCGGCTCGATCTTCCGCAACGCCGCGGGACTGGGCGTCGACGGGGTGATCTTCGGTGCCGGCTGCGCCGATCCGCTGTACCGGCGGGCCGTCCGGGTCTCCATGGGCCATGCGCTGCTGGTTCCGTTCGCGCGCGCGGCGGACTGGCCCGGATCGCTGAACACATTGCGAGAGAACGGATTTCGTGTCTTGGCGATGACGCCCAGCGCTCAGGCGACGCCGCTGGCGCAGGCCGTGGCCGCCGTCGGCGACGACAAACTGGCGATCCTGGTCGGGGCCGAAGGACCCGGACTCACCGAGACGGCGATGCGCGCCAGCGATATGCGCGTCCGCATTCCAATGTCGCGCGGCACCGACTCGCTCAACGTGGCCACCGCGACGGCGCTGGCGTTCTACGAACGCATTAGGCTCGCGCCGTGATCCGAGAGCCGACACCCTGGGCCACCGGGTTGACCGTGTCCGGTTTCGTCGCGGCCGTCCTCGGGGCAGCGGTGGTGGTGCTCGGCCTCGGCCTCATCCGGGTGCACCCCCTGCTCGCGATCGGTCTGAACCTCGTCGCCGCCGGCGGTCTGGCCCCGACCGTCTGGGGCTGGCGGTCGATTCCGGTGAAGCGCTGGTTCGGCCTGGGCGCCTTCGTCGGCGTGGCGGTCGGATGGGTAGTGCTGTTGGCGCTGGGACTCAGCGGAGTCCGGTAGGCCTCACCGGTCGCCGGCCGACCGTACCCCGAGCAGGACGTCCTCCCACCCCGGAACGGCCGGGTGGGTCCGCTTGTTTCGCACGCCGCGGGCCACCCGTTGCGCACTGGGCTCGGGCTCGTCGGCGAAGAGGTCGGGCTGCGTGTCCAGCTCTGTCTCGACGGTCTCCACGAACGGCGCCTCCGGTTCCGGCTGCGGCGCCGGCTCCGGAACATCGACCGGCTCCTCGACGACGACCATCTCCGGGATCGCGGGCTGGGCCATCGGCGCCACCCGCAACGGGCGTTCGAAACGAGGGTTCACCAACTCGCCGGCCGCGTCGTCGACCGAGGTCACCGTGCCGCCATGGGCGCCGGGCGTATAGCGGAAGTGCGCGTAGTTGTCGGAGCGGCCCGCCTTCCAGGCGACCTGGACCGTCCACCGGCCGTCCTCGTTGCGCCACGCGTCCCACTGCGTGTCGTCCGGGTCCAGTCCGCGGGACACCAGCGCAGCGGTGACGGTCTCGAGCAGAGTCAGCACCGAAGGCCCGTCGTCGAGGACCGGGTGCGCCGCCGAGGCCAGCTCGGCCGCACGGGCGCGTTCCAGCAGCACCGGGTTCGCGAACCGCGCGATCCGGGAGATGTCCACTCCGGCGGCGTGCGCCAGCTGTTCGACGGAGGCGCCGGCGCGAATCCTGGCCTGGATGTCCCGCGGGCGCAGCCCGGTCTTTGCCTCCGGCTCGGCCGGCGTGTGCCGGACGCGGACGCCGTCGCCGCGGACGGCCGCCCGCAGCTGGTCGTCGACCAGCAGCCGGTACCGGTTGGGTTGGTCGTCCTCACACAACACGTGCTCGCCGTCGACGTCGAGTCCGACAACCTTCAGTTCCCGCATGACGACCTCCTCTGGGCTACCGCGCCGAGCCCACCTGATGCGGCACCCTACGCGGGCCGAACGCCCATCCGGGGTTGACACGCGGGCCGCGGGCCTGCGCATTTCGGGTTTTCCGGCGGCCCGCCGACTCACGATGTGATCAGCTGTCACTTTCGTCACATTTCCGCGGTCCTCAGCCGATCTGTTGAGCGGTCACGGACAAGAAGTGCGAGTGGAATTCGCAGGGACTACTGAACAGATCGTGGTTTGTCTGAACAGATCGTGGTTTGTCTGAACAGATCGCGGGGTTGTTGCGCTACAGCTTCTCGACGACCCAGTCCACGCACGCGGTCAGCGCGCTCACGTCATCGGGCTCGACCGCCGGGAACATGGCCACCCGCAACTGGTTGCGGCCGAGCTTGCGGTACGGCTCGGTGTCGACGATGCCGTTGGCGCGCAGCACCTTCGCCACCGCCGACGCGTCCACGTCGTCGGCGAAGTCGATGGTGCCCACCACCTGCGAACGCAGCGCCGGATCGGCGACGAACGGCGTAGCGAACGATGCGGCCTCGGCCCAGGAGTACAGCCGCGACGAGGAGTCCGCGGTCCGCTTGACGGCCCAGTCCAGGCCGCCGTTGCCGTTGAGCCAGTCCAGTTGCTCGGCCATCAGTAGCAGCGTGCCGATCGCCGGGGTGTTGTAGGTCTGGTTCTTGGTGCTGTTGTCGACCGCGATCGGCAGCGACAGGAACTCCGGCACCCAGCGCCCCGAGGCGGCGATGCCCTCGATCCGCGCCAGTGCCGCCGGGCTCATGATCGCGAACCACAGCCCGCCGTCGCTGGCGAAGTTCTTCTGCGGCGCGAAGTAGTAGGCGTCGACGTCGTTGATGTCCACCGGCAGGCCGCCGGCACCGGAGGTGGCGTCGATGACGACGAGCTTGCCGTCGGAGCCCGCCGGCCGTCGCACCGGCACGGCTACGCCCGTGGAGGTCTCGTTGTGCGCCCAGGCGATCACGTCGACCGACGGGTCGGACTGGGGCTCCGGCGCGCTGCCGGGATCGGCCTTGACCACGATGGGATCGCCGACGAACGGGTTCTTGGCGACCGCCGAGGCGAACTTGGCGCTGAACTCGCCGTAGGTGAGATGCAGCGAGCGCTGATCCACCAGGCCGAACGCGGCGGCATCCCAGAACGCCGTCGACCCGCCGTTGCCGAGCACCACCTCGTAGCCGTCGGGAACGGCGAACAACTCCCGCAGCCCGTCGCGCACCCGTCCGACGAGGTCTTTGACCGGCGCCTGCCGATGCGACGTGCCGAACAGGGCGGCGCCCTTGTCGACGAGCGCCTGCAACTGTTCGGGCCGGACCTTCGACGGCCCGCAGCCGAACCGGCCGTCGGCAGGTTTCAGTGAGTCGGGAATCGTCAACTGCTCAGGCATGCGGTCAAGCGTAGTGAGGGGCCGTCAGCGGGAACGAATCGCCTGCTCGCACCGTGTTCGAGCGGTTGCGGAATCGGCTCTGGCGTTTACCCGGTACCTGCGGTACCGTTCGACATCAAGTACCTGTATGTAAACCTCGCATCCGAGGCTCAGGGAGGTCTGACATGGCTGGCTCCAAGGCTCGCACCAAGATGGTCCGCCGGTGGCGGCGCAACATGGACGTCGTCGACGACCAACCGTACGTCGACAAGCTGATGACACTGTCGGAAGGCTCGGTGCGGCGCAACTTCAACCCGTACACCGACATCGACTGGGACTCACCGGAATTCGCGGTCACGCCGGACGACCCGCGCTGGGTGCTGCCGGCGACCGACGCCTTCGGCCAGCATCCGTGGTACCAGGCCCAACCGCTGGAACGGCAGATCGAGATCGGCATGTGGCGGCAGGCCAACGTCGCCAAGGTCGGTCTGCACTTCGAGTCGATCCTGATCCGCGGCTTGATGAACTACGCGTTCTGGGTCCCCAACGGCTCCCCGGAGTACCGCTACTGCCTGCACGAATCGGTCGAAGAGTGCAACCACACCATGATGTTCCAGGAGATGGTCAACCACATCGGCGTCGACGTGCCCGGCATGCCGCGCCTGCTCAAGTGGCTCTCGGCGTTCATCCCGCTGGCGGCCGGTCCGCAGCCGATTCCGTTCTTCTTCGGTGTGCTCGCCGGTGAGGAACCCATCGACCACACCCAGAAGGCGGTGCTGCGCGAAGGCAAGACGCTGCACCCGATCATGGAGCGGGTCATGGCGATTCACGTCGCCGAGGAGGCCCGGCACATCTCGTTCGCCCATGAGTATCTGCACAAGCGGGTGCCGAATCTGCCGCGGCGCAAGCGTTTTGCGCTCTCGCTCTACGTGCCGATCGTGATGCGCGTGCTGGCCTCGGCGATCCTGGTGCCGCCGCGCGCCTTCTGGAAGGAGTTCGACATCCCGCGCTCGGTGCGCAAGGACGTCTTCTTCCGCTCACCGTCCTCACGGAAGTGGTTGTCGGACATGTTCTCCGACGTTCGGATGCTCTGCCACGACACCGGGCTGATGAACCCGTTCGCCAAGCTGGTATGGCGCATCTGCAAGATCAACGGTGAGCCGTCGCGCTTCCGCAGCGAGCCGCAACGCCAGCATCTGGTGGCGGCGCCGGCGGTCCCCGAGCAGTCGCGCGAGCCCGTTTCGGCCTGAGCGAACCAGATGCCGCACGTCATCACCCAGTCGTGTTGCAGCGACGGGTCCTGTGTCTACGCCTGCCCGGTGAACTGCATCCATCCCTCGCCGGACGAGCCCGGCTTCGCCACCGCCGAGATGCTCTACGTCGACCCGGTCGCCTGCGTCGACTGCGGTGCGTGTGTCAGCGCCTGTCCGGTCGGGGCGATCGTGCCCGACACCAAGCTGACCCCCGAGCAGCTTCCGTTCGTCGAACTGAACGCGGCCTTCTATCCACCGCTGCCGCCCGGCGAAAAGCTGCCTCCCACCTCGAAGCTGGCGCCCGTGCTGCCCGCCCCGCTGGTGCGTCGCGGCGCGAGGCCGCTGACGGTGGCGATCGTCGGCTCCGGGCCGGCGGCCATGTATGCCGCCGACGAACTGCTCACGCAGCGCGGTGTTCGGGTCAACGTCTTCGAGAAGCTGCCAACGCCATATGGCCTGGTCCGCGCGGGTGTCGCGCCCGATCACCAGGACACCAAGCGGGTCACCCGGTTGTTCGACGCGATGAGCCGCGAGCGTGGATTCACCTTCTACCTCAACATCGAAGTGGGACAGCATCTTTCGCACGCCGATCTGCTGGAGCACCATCACGCGGTGCTGTACGCGGTGGGCGCGCCCACCGACCGTCGGCTGGCGGTCGAGGGAGCGGAGCTGCCCGGTGTGGCGACCGCCACCGAGGTGGTCGCCTGGTACAACGGGCACCCCGACTATGCGGGCCTGTCGGTGCGCCTGGACCACGAGCGTGTCGTGATCATCGGGAACGGCAACGTCGCCCTCGACGTGGCCCGCATCCTCACCGCCGATCCGGACGACCTGGCGCGCACCGATATCGCCGACCATGCGCTGGCGGCGCTGCGCGAATCGAAGGTGCGCGAGGTGGTGATCGCGGCCCGGCGCGGACCGGTCCACTCGGCGTTCACGCTGCCCGAACTCATCGGCCTGACCGCGGCCGCCGACGTCGTCCTGGACGCCGACGATCACGCCCTGGTGCTCCAGGACCTGCAGAACGCCGACGATCCGTTGAGCCGGTCGAAACTGGAGATCCTCGCCAAACTGGGCGACGCCGGCGCAGCCCCGGCCCGACCGCGGATCCGGTTCGCCTATCGGCTCACCCCGACGCGCATCACCGGCGCCGACCGGGCCGACGGCGTCGAGTTCAACCGAACCGGCACGGACACCTTCGAGCATCTCGATGCCGGCCTGGTGCTGACCTCGATCGGCTATCACGGCAAGGCGATTCGGGATCTGCCGTTCGACGAGGACGCCGGGGTGGTGCCCAACGAGCACGGCCGCGTCGTGGGAGCCCCGGCCACCTACGTGGCCGGCTGGATCAAACGCGGCCCGACCGGATTCATCGGCACCAACAAGTCGTGCGCGATGCAGACGGTGCGCGAGTTGGTCGACGACTACAACGCCGGCCGGCTGGCCGATCCCGCGCACCGGCCGGCGGCACTGGCCGGGTTGGTCGCGAGCCGCCGGCCCGATGTCGTGGACGCCGCGGGCTGGCGGGCCATCGACGCCGCCGAGATCGCCCGCGGGTCGGCGGCCGGCCGGCCGCGCAACAAGTTCACCTCCATCGCCGACATGCTGACGGCCGCCGCCTCGGCGCCGAAACCCACGGTGCGCGAACGCATTCTGGCCAGTATCCGCTAGCAGCGAGTGTGCACTGATATGTATTTCCGGGACGCCGAAATGCATATGGCTGCACGCTGACCGCTGGTGCCCGGCCGCCCGCGATCAGGAGTGCGAGATCTCGTCCCAGCCCTCGACGGACTGCGGGGTGCGCGGTTCCGGGCCGACGTAGACGGCCGCCGGGCGGACGAGCTTGCCGAGCCGCTTCTGCTCGAGGATGTGGGCGCACCAGCCCGCGGTCCGGCCGCAGGTGAACATCGCCGGCATCATCGCCGCGGGCACGCCGGCGAAGTCGAGGATCACCGCGGCCCAGAACTCGACATTGGTCTCGATGGCGCGGTCCGGGCGCCGTTCCCGCAGTTCGGTCAGCGCCGCCTGCTCAAGTGCGGCCGCCACCTCGTATCGGGGCGCGTCGAGTCGCTTGGCGGTGGCCCGCAGGACCCGCGCGCGGGGATCCTCGGCGCGGTACACCCGGTGGCCGAACCCCATCAGCTTCTCGCCCCGGTCGAGGACGCCGGTGATCACGGCCCGGGCGTCACCGGTCTGCTCGGCCTCGGCGATCATCGGCAGCACCCGGGCCGGTGCGCCGCCGTGCAAGGGCCCGCTCATCGCACCGACCGCACCCGAAAGCGCGGCGGCGACGTCCGCGCCCGTGGACGCGATGACGCGGGCGGTGAACGTCGACGCGTTCATCCCGTGCTCGGCCGCCGACACCCAGTAGGCGTCGATGGCCTCGACGTGCCGCGGGTCCGGCTCGCCCTGCCAGCGGGTCATGAATCGCGCTGTGACCGTTGAACATTCGTCGATCACCCGTTGCGGAACCGCCGGCTGGTAGATGCCCCGGGCGGACTGCGCGACGTAGGACAGGGCCATCACCGATGCGCGGGCCAGCTGATCGCGGGCGGTCTCGTCGGTGATGTCCAGCAGTGGCTGGTAGCCCCAGATGGGCGCCAGCATCGCCAGCCCGGCCTGGACGTCCACCCGAACGTCGCCGGTGTGGATGGGCAGCGGGAACGGTTCGGCCGGGCTCAGGCCCCGACCGAACCGGCCGTCGACGAGCAGGCCCCACACGTCCCCGAAGGTGACCCGCAGCCGCACCAGATCCTCGATGTCGACGCCGCGGTACCGCAGCGCGCCGCCGTCCTTGTCCGGCTCGGCGATCTCGGTCTCGAACGCCACCACACCGGCCAGTCCCGGGGCGAAATCCTTGGGCACCGCAGTCATGGGTGGATTGTCGCACTGCCCGGCACCGGGCCTGACCGGCGGGGCGTAGCGTTGGCGGCGTGGAACCGGAGACTGGTCATCTGGCGGGCATGCGCGTCGAATACGGCTCGGTGGAGAAGGACGGCAGCGCCGACCTCGACGTCGACTGGCTCGGTCCGGACCCGGCCCGAGGCTGGCTCTCGTTGCTGCACAACTGGATTGGCGACGCCCAGTACGCGGGCCTGGCCGAACCCAACGCCATGGTGCTGGCCACGGTGCAGGATGGGAAGCCCGTCACGCGCTCGGTGCTGTGCAAGAGCGTCGATGAGTCCGGTGTCACGTTCTTCACCAACTACGACTCGGCCAAGGGGATCGAGATCGCGGAGATGCCGTACGCCTCGGTGACGTTCCCGTGGTTCGGGCTCGGCCGGCAGGTACACGTGCGCGGGCCGGTCACCAAGGTGACGGCGGAGGAAACCGCCGAGTACTGGTCGAAGCGGCCGCGCGGCTCCCAGCTCGGCGCCTGGGCGTCCCAGCAGTCCCAACCCATCGGCTCGCGGGCCGAACTGCTGGGCCGGCTCGCCGAGGTGACCGAGCGGTTCGCCGACCAGGACAGTGTCCCGGTTCCGCCGCACTGGGGCGGCTACCGCGTCGCTCCGGAGGTCGTGGAGTTCTGGCAGGGCCGGGAGAACCGGGTGCACAACCGGATCCGGGTGTGCTTCGGGACGGGTGCGGCGGCAGGCGCCGTACGGGCCGAGCGCCTCCAGCCGTAAGCCGTGCCGGCCTTCGTGCGGCACCGGGGCGGCGGCTACCATGACCGATGTGTCGGACGTCGGGACTCGGTCCGAGTCGGGTCTGCGTGAGCGCAAGAAGCAGCGCACCCGGGCGACGCTGATCAATTCCGCCGTCGAACTGTGCCTCGAGCAGGGCTACGACAAGACCACCGTCGACCAGATCGCCGCCGCCGCCGACGTCTCGTCGCGGACCTTCAGCCGCTACTTCGCCACCAAAGACGCCGTGTACATGGCCCTGCTGGACGCCCTCATCCAGGGGGTCGCCGCCCAGCTCGAGACGATCCCCCTCGACGTGTCGCCGCTGCGGGCGCTGCGCGACGCGCACCTGGCGGTCCTCGGCAAAGTCCGCTCCGGCGGCGTGCCGGGACTCGACAGCAACGGCGTCGCGCTGATGCTGCAGGTGATCAACTCCACCACCGAGCTCAAGCTGGCGGCCAGCGAGATCCAGGACCCCGTCGTGGTCCGCGCCCTGGCCGACCGGATGGGCGTGGAGCCCACGAGCCGGCAGGTGCGGATGGTCAACGCGGTGTGGTCGGCGATCATCGTGACCGGGTGCGGCGACCTGACCCCCGACACCGCCGCCGGCGAACTCGGCCCGGAGCTCATGGCCAGCCGGATCAGCGAGTCCTACGACCAGTTCAGGGCGCTGACGGCCGTCGCCCGGTGAGCGCAGGTCAACCCCCCGCAGGCGAGCGGCGAAGTTAACGACTACCTTCCCTATTACAGCTCGTATCGCTCAGAAGGGGTTTCCGTGACCAGCAGTTCTTCCTCAGACGAGACCGCGACTCTCCAGTATCCGGGGGGGTCGATCGATCTCGACATCGTCAAGGCGACCGAGGGCGCCGACGCGATCGCGCTGGGCTCGCTGCTGGCCAAGACCGGCTACACCACCTTCGACAGCGGATTCGTCAACACGGCCTCCACCAAGTCGGCGATCACCTACATCGACGGTGACGCGGGCATCCTGCGGTACCGCGGCTACCCGATCGAGCAGCTCGCGGAGAAGTCGACGTTCATCGAAGTCAGTTACCTGCTGATCTACGGTGAACTGCCGTCCACCCAGCAGCTGGCGGCCTTCACCACCCAGATCCAGCGGCACACCATGCTGCACGAAGACCTCAAGCGCTTCTTCGACGGCTTCCCGCGCAACGCGCACCCGATGCCGGTGCTGTCCAGCGCCGTCAACGCGCTGAGTGCCTACTACCAGGACTCGCTGGACCCGTTCGACCCCAAGCAGGTCGAACTGTCCACCATCCGGCTGTTGGCCAAGCTGCCCACCATCGCGGCGTACGCCTACAAGAAGTCCGAGGGCCAGCCGTTCCTGTACCCGGACAACTCGCTGACCCTGGTGGAGAACTTCCTGCGGATGACGTTCGGCCTGCCGGCCGAGCCCTACGCCGTCGACCCCGAGATCGTCCGCGCCCTCGACATGCTGTTCATCCTGCACGCCGACCACGAGCAGAACTGCTCGACGTCCACGGTGCGCCTGGTCGGCTCGTCCCAGGCCAACCTGTTCACGTCGATCTCCGGCGGCATCAACGCGCTGTGGGGCCCGTTGCACGGCGGCGCCAACCAGGCTGTCCTGGAGATGCTGGAGAAGATCCGGTCCGGCAACGACGACGTCAAGACGTTCGTCAGGAAGGTCAAGGACCGCGAGGACGGCGTGAAGCTGATGGGCTTCGGCCACCGGGTCTACAAGAACTACGACCCGCGCGCCCGGATCGTCAAGGAGCAGGCGGACAAGATTCTGGGCAAGCTCGGCGGTGACGACGAGCTTCTCGATATCGCGAAGGAACTCGAGGAGATCGCGCTCACCGACGACTTCTTCATCGAACGCAAGCTGTATCCCAACGTCGACTACTACACCGGCGTCATCTATCGCGCGATGGGCTTCCCGACCCGGATGTTCACCGTGCTGTTCGCGCTGGGCCGGCTGCCCGGCTGGATCGCCCACTGGCGCGAGATGCACTCGGAACCCGGCAAGATCGGCCGGCCGCGGCAGGTCTACACCGGTTACACCGAGCGCGATTACACCCTGCTCCAACAGCGCTAGTAGTCGCGCCCGGGCGGGCGTTCGGGGCGTTCGCCGATGTCGGCGACACTTGCAACCCAATCGTTGTGGATTCACAGTAGTTGCGTGAATGCGCGTAATCGCCTCGCCGACCAGGTCTGGCTCGATCTGTCCCGCATCGTGCTGGACAACAAGGACACCTGGCGACGTGCGGCCGTGGCCGAGGCCGGCCTGCCGTTCAGCCGGATCCGGATCCTGCTGCGCCTGGCGCGAAACCCGATGACGGTCAAGGAGGTTGCGCTGGCCGCCACCATCGACGCACCCGCGGCCACCGTCGCGGTGAACGATCTGGAGGGCCGTGGGCTCGCGGTGCGGAACATCGATCCCGGCAACCGGCGGAGCAAGGTGGTTTCACTCACCGAAGCGGGCCGCGCACTGGTCGGCAGGATGACGGCCATCGACGATCCGGCCCCGGCCGTGTTGTCCGGCCTCGACGACGACGACCTGGCCGTTCTCGCGGCCATCGTCGCCAAGATGGTGACCGTCGAGGGCTAACCGCGCTCAGCCGCCTCCAGCACCGCCATCGCCGCGTTGTGGCCGCCTATCCCCGACACCGCGCCGCCGCGGCGGGCCGCGGAGCCGCACAACATAATTCGGGGGTGGGTGGTCGCCACACCCCAGCGCTGAGCGGGCGTGTCCAAAGCGGCGCCGTCCTCGGCGAACGGCCACTGCAGAGCGCCGTGGAAGATGTTCCCCGCGGTCATCCGCAGGGTGTTCTCCAGGTCCAGGGTGGTCTTGGCCTCGACACAGGGATTCCCGTCGGCGTCGGTGAACAACAGGTCCTGAATGGGTTCGGCCAGAACGGAATTCAACGATGCCAGCACCGCGTCGGTCAGTTCGCCGCGCATCTGGTCGTGATCTCGGCCAGCTAGCAGGCTGTGCGGTGTGTGCAGGCCGAACACGGTAAGTGTCTGCGCTCCGGTCGCCCGCAACTCGGGCGACAGAATGCTCGGGTCGGCCAGGGAGTGGCAATAGATCTCGCACGGCAGCGGCGCGGGAATGTCGCCGGCCGCAGCGTGGGCGAACGCGTCGTCGAGTTGGGTCAGCGTCTCGTTGATGTGGAACGTGCCGCCGAACGCCTGTTCCGGGGTCACCGTCTGATCGCGCAGCACCGGAAGCCGGCGCAGCATCAGGTTCACCTTCGTCTGAGCCCCCTGGGCCAGCGGCGGGTCCGGTTCGCCGAGCAGGCCCGCCAGCACCACCGGCGTCACACCCGCCAGCACGAACCGGGCCCGCAACCGATGCTCGTCGGCACCACGGCGGTAGGACACCTCGCCGTCCGGTGTGATCGCGAAAAGATCCGCCCCGGTACATATTTCGGCCCCGAAGCCGCGGGCGGCGGCGGCTAGCGCGCTGGTCAGCGCGCCCATGCCGCCGACCGGAACGTCCCAGTCCCCGGTCCCGCCACCGAGCAGGTGGTACAGGAAGCAGACGTTCTGGCGCAGCGAGTCGTCGTCGGTGCGGGCGAACGTCCCGATCAGGGCGTCGGTGGCCAGCACGCCGCGCACCACATCGTTGGCCACGGCCGCGGTGATCGCCGCGGCGATCGGTGTCTCCACGATGTCGGCCCACGCCGCCGCCGCCTGATCACCGCCGGCGAGCACCCGGTCGCGAGCCTGCGCGCGGGTGGGCAACGGCTCGATGAGGCTGGGCCACAACGCTTCTGTCACCAGGCGGGTGCGCCGGTAGAACTCGGTGAAGCCGTCGGCGTCCGCGCCGGCCCCGATGGCCGCGAAGGTCGACCGCGGGCCGATCAGCAGTCCGGTCCGCCCGCCGGTCGACGGGTCCGGTGTGTACGAGGAGTACCGGCGGCGCGCCAGGCGAAGGGGGACACCGAGATCCTCGAGGATCCGGCGGGGAAACAGGCTGACCAGATACGAGTACCGCGACAATCGAGCCGCCACGCCGGGAAACGCCTCGGCCGAGATGGCCGCGCCGCCGGTGTGGTCCTGTCGTTCCAGGAGTCGGACCCGCAACCCCGCGCGCGCCAGATATGCCGCCGCGACAAGGCCGTTGTGGCCACCGCCGACCACAGCGACGTCGAGGTCGGCGACGCCGGGACGGTCGGAGGCCACGATTGCAGTCTGCCCCAGCGCACGATCGCCGGCACCGGTTTGACCGCTGCGGGCTTGGCGCGCCGGCGAGTCCATTAGCCTCGCCGTTGTGACGACGAAACCTGAAATCGAATTCCCCGATGGTCCGGCGCCCGATGAACTCGTCATCGAGGACGTTGTGGTGGGCGACGGCGCCGAGGCGGTACCCGGCGGCACCGTCACCGTGCATTACGTCGGCGTTGAATACGACACCGGAGAGGAGTTCGACAGTTCTTGGAACAGAGGCGAATCCATCGAATTTCCCTTGCGCGGTCTGATCAAAGGCTGGCAGGACGGAATACCGGGCATGAAGGTCGGCGGCCGCCGGAAATTGGTGATTCCGCCCGCGCAGGCGTACGGACCTGCCGGTTCTGGGCACCGGCTGTCGGGAAAAACATTGATCTTCGTAATTGATTTGCTGGGCGTCCGGTAGTCGTCGCGGGGGTTGACCTGAGGCTTACCCGCAACCATCGGATGGGCGCAAAAACTGTCCCAACTGGCCTCAAAACTGTTCTAGGCTCGTTTTGGTAAACAAGGTCGAATTAATTCGATCGTCAGATGGAGGATTCATGCCGGGTTCTGATGAAACTCGCACGATTACCGGATGGCGGCAGGCCACCAGGTACTACCGGCGCACGCCGGGGCTGGGCTGGTTGCTCGCACTGCTGGCCATCCCGTTGCTGCTCGGTCTGCTGGGGTGGGGGGTGCTCGACAAGTCCAAGAAGGACGTCGACCTGACCATGCCCACGGTCAGTCCCACCGTGACACTGCCGGAATTGACGACGCCGAACGTCAACGTGCCCAACCTGTCCTGGGGCGCGCTGTCTTTGCTGCGCAACGGCAATGACCTCACGTTGACGGGTGTGCTGCCGACGGAGGCCGCGAAGACGTCGTTCCTCAACGCGGTCAAGGATGTATTCGGCCCGTCGGTCAACGTGATCGACAACCTCACGGTGCGCGACGGTGTGAGCATTCCGGATCTCGCCGGCCTCGGTGCCGCACTCAAACCGGACGTCGACATCCCCGACTTCTCGTGGAAGGTCGAGGGCGACACCATCACGCTGACGGGCACCGCGCCGTCCGAGGACGTCAAGGCCGCCGCTGAAGCCGCCGCCAAGACCGCCTGGCCGGACGCCAAGATCGACAACCAGATTCAGGTCGCCAACGCCCCGGCGCCGAACCGGTGCGCCGATGTGCAGGCCGGTATCAACGACCTGTTGAAGACGCCGATCAACTTCGCCACGGACGGCTACGCGGTCGCGGACAGCTCGCAGGGTCAGCTGACCCAGATCGCGGCGAAGATCAAGGACTGCCCGGACGCGAAGGTTGCGGTCAAGGGATTCACCGACAACACCGGCAACGACGCGATCAACCAGCCGCTGAGCGAGAACCGGGCGAAAGCCGTTGCGGACTTCCTGGTTTCGCAGGGCATCGCCGCCGGCAACGTCACCTCGCAGGGCTTCGGATCGGCGAATCCTGTCGCGAGCAATGACACGCCGGAGGGCAAGGCTCAGAACCGTCGCGTCGAGATCGCAGTGAGCTAAGGAGAATTCGACATGGCATTTGTAGCCCAATGGTTGTGGTATTTGCTGGCATTCGTCGTGGGGTCCGCGGTCGCGTGGATCATCACGGTGGTCTCGATCAAGCGGACCAGTGAGGAAGAGGCCATCGCCGACCTTCCCGGCTCACGTGAGATTGGAGCTCGATGATGCATGACGTGAACTGGTGGCTGATGGCGCTGTCCTTCCTGCTGGGACTGGTGTTGACGTTCCTCTTCATGATCCGCCGCGTCACCCGCGAGGTGCCGATCTACGCCGCGCTCGGCCGCGGGCCGAAGGGCGAGGTGAAGAAACCCGTCGCCGATGTGAAGAAGGCCGCTCCGGTCGCCGCCGCCGCGGCGGCGGCCGCCCCGGCGGTGGCCAAGGCCGTCAAGGACGAGCCGTACGGCACCGGGTCGCTGCGGGTCGCCAAGTCGGTGGCCCCGCCGCGCACCGAGTACCTCGTCAAGGGTGACGAGGACACGATGCGGTACTTCACCGTCGAGAGTCCCGACTACGAGAAGGTCGGAGCCGAGGTCTGGTTCAAGGACGCCGCATCCGCGGAGCGCGCCGGCTTCGTTCGCTGGGATGCCCCGGGTGAGTACACCGTCACCGACCACGTCGGCGGCACGGTCATCAGGGGCGGCACCGTTGCCGGTTCCACGGAGCCGGCCAAGTTCGCCGCGGTGGCCGGGGAACCCGAGGCCGGCCCGTACGGCGCCGGTTCGGCGAAGGCCGGTCCGGGCGGAGCCGGCCCGGCCGGCTGGACGATCAAGGGCAATGCGGACTCGGGGCTGTACCACACCCCGGCCAGTTCGGCCTACGACGCGACCATCGCCGAGGTCTGGTTCGCCGACGAGGCGTCCGCCGAGGCGGCCGGATTCAAGAAGTACCAGTAACACCCGAGTCGAAGCGCCGGCCGTGCGATGCGCGGCCGGCGCTTCGGCATTGCCACCACCCGATCGGTTGAGCACCACCCGATC
>CAZTAA010000018.1:24384-58492 GCA_964611465.1 uncultured Mycobacterium sp.
GCGCTGAACAGATCGGTTTGCGCGGCGAAAGTTATTGCGTGCGCAGGACGAAGCCCACGCCGCGCACCGTGTGCAACAGCCGCGGGGCGCCGCCGGCTTCGAGCTTGCGCCGCAGATAGCCGATGAACACGTCGACCACGTTGGTGTCGGCGGCGAAGTCGTAGCCCCACACCAGCTCGAGCAGCTGCGCGCGGGACAGCACGGCCGTCTTGTGCTCGGCCAGCACGGCCAGCAGGTCGAACTCGCGTTTGGTCAGGTCGACGTCGACGCCGTTGACCCGCGCCCGCCGGCCCGGGATGTCGACCTCGAGCGGTCCGACGGTGATGGTCTCCGACGAGAACGTCGCCGTCGCACCGCGCCGCCGCAGCAGCGCCTTGACCCGCGCCACCAATTCGGCCAGCACGAACGGCTTGACCAGGTAGTCGTCGGCACCCGCCTCCAGACCGGCCACCCGGTCGTCGACCGAGGACCGCGCCGAGAGCACGCAGACCGGCACGTCGTTGTCCATCGCGCGCAGCGCGGTCACCACGCTGACGCCGTCGAGGACCGGCATGTTGATGTCGAGCACGATGGCGTCCGGCCGCGTTTCGGTGGCGCTGCGCAGCGCCTCGGCGCCGTCCACGGCGGTGGTGACGTCGAAGCCGGACAGCCGCAATCCCCGCTCCAGCGAGGCGAGCACGTCGGGATCGTCATCGACCACGAGCACCCGGGCGGATCCGTTGGCACTGTCCATAGGGTCATCTTGCCTGACGGATCCGCGCGGGCGTGGTAGGCGCGAGACTTGCGCGGGAGCCGATCAGCGTTCGGCTGCAACGGCAACGCCGGGGTGCTAGCGTCCCGGGCTTGTGCAGCCGTATCCGCCGCAGCTCATCGTGGAACCCGACGACGGGCTCGGTCCCGTCCTGGAGTTCCTGCGTTCCGCGCAAAGCTCGTTGCTGATCAAGCAATTCACCTTCACCGAGGCCAGCCTGATCCAGGCCGTCATCGACCGGCACGACGACGGCGTCGACGTGCGGGTGATGCTCAACCCGGCGCGCTCCGGTGGTGACCGCGCCAACGACGAGACCTTCGCCCGGTTGGCCGACGCGGGCGTGAACGTCGCCTGGTCGAACCCGAAATTCTATGTGACACACGAGAAGTCGATCGTCGCCGACGGTCGCGCGGCCCTGGTGGCGACGTTCAACCTGTGCGAGAAGTACTTCACCCTGACCCGCGACTACGGGGTGATCACCCACGAGCCGCAGCACGTCGCGCAGATCATGCAGGTCTTCGAAGCCGATTGGGCCCAGGGTGACTGGCAGCCCCGCGCCTACGAAGGGCTGTTGTGGAGCAACGCCAATTCGCGCTATCACATGGCGCAGTTCATCGATTCCGCGCGGCGTCGCCTCGACATCCAGCACCCCAAGTACGTCGACGTGGCGATCCTCGACCGCATCGCCGAAGCCGCCGAGCGCGGCGTGAAGGTCCATGTGCTGTGCGGCGGCAAACACGGCATCAGCGACTGGGATGTGCTGGACACCTTCGCGTCGCTGCGCACCCTGCGCCGGATCGGCGTCAAGGTGCACAAGCAGAAGAACCTGCGCCTGCACGCCAAGCTGTTGATCGCGGACGGCGAGCGGGCCCTGGTGGGCTCGATGAACATCGACCGCAGTGCCTTCGATCTGCGGCGTGAGCTGGGCATCACCCTCGGCGAACCGGCGATCGTCGCCCGGCTGCAGCAGGTGTTCGACTCCGACTGGGCACTGTCGCACCATTACGAGCCCCCGGATCCGCTGGACCCGTCGAAACACACCGAGGACGATTTCCCGCACGATCCCGAACTGGTCCATGAGTGAACCGCCGCAGCGGGTGTCGCTGGGCGAGCTGGCGTGGACGTTCAACCACATCGCGCTGGCGTCGTTCGGCGGCGGGCTGTCGGCCTGGTCCCGGGAAGTGCTCGTCGTGGAGAAGCACTGGATGGCCGAGGAGGAGTTCCTCTCGGCCATGACGATGTGCCGCATCCTGCCCGGCGCCAACCAGGTCAACATGGCCGTATTCACCGGGACCAAGATGCGGGGCGGGCGGGGGGCGATAGCCGCCGTTTTCGGGCTGTGCTGTGTGCCGGTGCTGTTGATGCTGGTCGCCGCGTTCTTCTACTTCCGCTTCAAGGAGGTGCCCGCGGTCAAGGGCGTGCTGCACGGCGCCTCGACGGCGGCGGTCGCGCTGACCGTGGCGATGGTCATCAAGACCGGCCAGAAGTGCCTGACCGGGGCGGTGCCCGTCGCGCTGTGCGCCGCCGCGTTCGTGCTCAACGGGTTGCTGCGCTGGCCGCTGCTGCTCACGCTGGCGTTGCTCGCGCCGCTGTGCCTGGTGTGGGCGTGGCCGCGCCGCCGGAATAGCGCCGTATGAGCACCTATCTGCAGCTGGCCGGCCTGTTCGGCATGCTGTCGGTGCTGTCGATCGGCGGGGGCAACGTGGTGCTGCCCGAGATGCACCTGCGCGCGGTCAACAGCCACCACTGGGTGAGCAACGCGCAGTTCGCGGACCTGTTCTCCATCTCGCAGGCCGCCCCCGGTCCCAGCATCCTGATCGTGACGCTGGTCGGCTACGGGGCCGGGCTGCATCTGGGCGGCGTGCAGTGGGCCGTGCTCGGCGGGCTGGTGGCCACCCTGGCGATGATCCTTCCCGCCATGTCATTGACGTACGCCATCACGCTGTTCTGGCAGCAGGCCGAGCAGTCCCGGTGGCGCATCGCGGTGGAGAAGGGTTTCCCGCCGCTGACCGTCGGTCTGATCCTGGCCACGTCCCTGGTGATGAGCCGGGCCGCCGACCACGACTGGCGGGCGTATCTGGTGACGGCCATCTGCACGGTGATCTTCGTCCGGACCTCGCTCAATCCGCTGTACCTGGTGGCCGCGGCCGGTGTCCTCGGGTACTTCGGCGTGGTCTGACCGGACTCGTACTCGCCCGCCGTTCAACGTGCGGTTTCGTTGACGACACGCGGGTGGCTTCGCGGATTCCGCACATTCGCCGGGAACGGGCTGGTTGTCCGGGCATGCCAGCATCGGAATGGCGGGGCCGGGTGTCGTGTTGACGTTCCGGGGGTCGAAACGGGCAGGGTGGTCTGAACCGACGACAGGTGAACGCGATGCGCAGTGAGACGGCGGGTCCGGTGCGGCCCGCGATCGCCGCGCCGCCGCGCCGGCCGCGAGGGTGGTCCGATCTGGCGCGGTTGCTGCCCTACCTGCTCCCGTACCGGACCCGCTGGATCGCGATGATCCTCGTGGCCGTCCTCAGCGTGGTCGCCACCATCGGCATCCCGCTGATGACCAAGGCGGTCATCGACGGACCGATCCGGCACCAGGACCAGCATGGCCTGTGGGTGCTGGGCAGCGCCGCGCTGGCGATCGGCATCGCCGAGGCCCTGCTGTGGTTCGTCCGCCGCTGGCTGGTGGCCCGCTCGACGATGGGCGTCGAGGCCGACATCCGCAAGGACCTCTATGCGCGGCTGCAGATTCTGCCGATGTCCTTCCATGGCCGCTGGCAGTCCGGTCAGCTGCTGTCCCGGGTGATGAACGATCTCGCCACCATCCGGCGGCTGCTGTCGTTCGGCCTGATCTTCTTGGTACTCAACGGCATTCAGATCACCGTCGTCACCGTGATCCTGTTGGCGATGTACTGGCCGCTCGGTGTCGTGGTGTTGTTGTCCGTGCTGCCGATCACCCTGACGGTGCTGCACTTCGAGCGGGAGTTCACCCGGCTGTCCCGGCAGGCCCAAGACCAGTCCGGCGTGGTGGCCACCCATGTGGAGGAGGCGGCGCTCGGGGTACGGGTGGTCAAGTCCTTCGGCCGGGAGGGCTACGTCTTCGACCGCTTCGATCACGAGGTGACGGGTCTCTACGACGTCCAGGTCCGAAAGGTCGCGGTGTCCGCGCGGTTCTGGACACTGCTGGAGACCATCCCCAATCTCACGCTGATCGTGGTGCTGGGATTCGGCGCCTACGCCGCCGGCCACGGGCTGGTGACCATGGGCACCCTGGTCGCGTTCATCACGATGATGCTGTCGCTGGTGTGGCCGATCGCCTCCCTGGGGTTTCTGCTGTCGATGACCCAGGAGGCGATGACGGCGGCCAACCGGATCGCCGAGATCTTCGACGCTCCGGTGGAGATCGCCGACGGCCCGCGAAGCGAGGTTCCGCGCGGCGGCCGACTCGAACTGGTCGACGTCGGATTCCGGTTCCCGGAGGACGACGATTGGGCTCTGCGCCACGTCAATCTCAGCGTCGAACCGGGGGAGACGGTGGCCCTGGTCGGCGCCACCGGATCGGGCAAGTCGGTACTCACCGCATTGCTGTCGCGGCTTTACGACGTCACCGAGGGATCCATCCGGATCGACGGCGTCGACATCCGCGAGCTGAGCCTGCCGGCGCTGCGTGCCGCGGTGGCCACCGCGTTCGAGGATCCGACGCTGTTCTCGATGTCGGTGGCAGAGAACCTGCGGTTGGGCCGGCCGGAGGCATCCGATGACGACCTGGCGAACGCGGTCGACATCGCCTCGGCCGGGTTCGTTCACGACCTGCCGTTCGGTCTGGACACCCGGATCGGGGAACAGGGGATGAGCCTGTCCGGCGGTCAGCGCCAACGGCTTTCGCTGGCGCGGGCGATCGTCGCCGACCCGGCGATCCTGGTGCTCGACGACACGCTGTCGGCGCTGGACGTGCACACCGAGTCCGCCGTCACCGAGGCACTCCGCACCGCGCTGCGCGGCGTCACCGGCGTGGTCGTCGCGCACCGGGCGTCCACCGTGCTGCTGGCCGATCGGGTGGCACTGCTGGAACACGGAACCATCACCCACGTCGGCAGGCACGCCGAGTTGCTCGCCACCGTGCCGCGCTACCGTTACCTGCTCTCGGCGGGGGACGAACTCGACGACGGCTGCGAACGTGCGGAGCCGTGGGAGGCGGACAAAGATTGGCGCCGTGCGCAATTGGAGGAGGTGATGGCAGATGACGAGTACCGACTGGCGCGGACGCCTCGACGAGAACACCGATGACTCACCCGTCGACGAAACGCTGCCGCGCCGCCGGGAAGCACGCGAGCTTCTGGCTGTGCTGCTGCGTCCGCACCGGACGACGGTCGCGCTGCTGGCCGCCGTGGTGGTGCTGGAAAACGTTGCCCGCCTGAGTGTTCCGATCCTGGTGCGGCGCGGCATCGACCACGGTATCCCGCCGATCACGCAGACCGGCTCGACGCGTGAACTGCTCATCATCATCGCGGCCCTGTGTGCGGTCGTCGTCGTCCAGGCCACCAGCCGGATGTTCTTCCTGCGCCGCTCCGGCCAGATCGGCCAGACGGTGTTACTCGACTTGCGCCGCAGGGTGTTTCGGCATTTCGGCCGTCTCGACATCGCGTTCCACGACCGCTACACGTCGGGCCGGGTCGTCAGCCGGTCCACCAATGACGTCGACGCCATCCAGGAGATGCTGGAGACCGGATTCGACAGCCTGATCACCGCGGCGCTGACGCTCTTCGGCACCGCCGCGCTGCTGATCTACCTGGACTGGCGGCTCGGGTTGATGTGCCTGGTGGCGTTCCCCCTTGTGGTCATGCTGGCGGCGTGGTTCCGCGCGGAGTCGGCCAAGACCTACCGCGAGGTCCGCGACAGCGCCGCGTTGGTGATCGTCCAGTTCGTCGAGACGATGACGGGCATCAAGGCGGTGCAGGCCTACCGACGCGAACCGCGCAACCAGGAGATCTTCGATTCGGTCGCCGACCGCTACCGCGATGTCAACGAGAAGACCTTCAAGCTGCTGGCCGTTTTCATGCCCGGCGTCAAACTGGTCGGCAACGTCACCACCGGCGCGGTGCTGCTCTACGGCGGCTACCGCGTGCTGCACGGTGATATGACCATCGGCACACTGGCCGCCTTCCTGCTGTATCTGCGGATGTTCTTCGAGCCGATGCAGGAGATCACCCAGTTCTTCAACACGTTCCAGTCGGCGTCCTCGGCCCTGGAGAAGCTGGCCGGCGTGCTGGCCGTGCCGCCGGCCATCGCCGACCCGCGGCATCCCGTCGCCCTGCCCGAGCGCGTGCGCGGTGAGCTGTCGTTCGACGGCGTCACGTTCGGATACGTCCCCGGCCGCACCGTGCTGCCGGGGCTGAATCTGACGGTGCCGGGCGGGCAGACCGTGGCCCTGGTCGGCACCACCGGCGCCGGCAAGACCACCATCGCCAAGCTGATCGCCCGGTTCTACGACCCGGTTGCGGGCGCGATACGGCTCGACGGGGTGGACCTGCGGGACGTCAACCAGGCCGACCTGCGCCGGCATGTCGTGATGGTGACGCAGGAGAACTTCATGTTCAACGGCACCATCGCCGACAACATCCGGTTCGGCCGGCCGGACGCCACCGATGCGCAGGTGCACGCCGCCGCCCGGGCCGTCGGCGCCGACCGGTTCATCGAGGCGCTGCCCGACGGCTACGACACCGACGTCGCCAAACGCGGCGGCCGGCTGTCGGCCGGGCAGCGCCAGCTGGTGGCGTTCGCGCGGGCGTTCCTGGCCGACCCCGCGGTGCTGATCCTCGACGAGGCGACGTCCTCGCTGGACATTCCGAGCGAGCGCATGGTGCAACGCGCCCTGAAGACGGTGCTGGCCGACCGCACCGCGCTGGTGATCGCGCACCGACTCTCGACGGTGGAGATCGCCGACCGGGTGCTGGTCCTCGAGCACGGCCGCATCGTGGAGGACGGCGCGCCGGGCGAGCTGATCGCGGGCGAAGGGCAGTACGCCGCGCTGCACGAGGCGTGGCTCCGCTCGCTGGCCTGACGGGGATTTCGGTGCATTAACCGTCGCCCCACCGACGGTTAATGCACCGAAATCACCCGGGACCGGTTCACCGGCCGCGCACCGCGAGGTTATGCAGCGCCAGGTCACGGACCCGGCGAATGTCCTCGGGCGTGAAGACACCGTTCACCCCGGAGATCGCCGCCAATGTCATGCCGTGCTTGAGGCCCAGCCGGTAGATCTCCTTGACCTTTTCCCATTCGATGTTGCGGCCCACGGTGAAGCTCTCGTAGCGGCCCTCGAGTGCCAGCACGACGGTTTCCGCCATGCAGGCATAGACCACCCCCGGCGGCAGCCCGATGTCATGCATTCGCACGTCGCCGGGCAGCTTGATCTCGCCGGACTCGATCACCAGCACGTCCGGACGCTTGGCGACGTCCTCCGCCGACAGGTCGAGCGGGCGGGCGACGTCGGTGATCACGCATCCCGGTTTGACCGCGAGGATGTCCAGGACGCGCTTACCGGCTCCGGAGGTGGCGGTGACGATGACATCCATGTCGCCGAGATGGCCGTCCGGGGTCGCGGCGATGTGGACCGTGGCGCGCGGATGCTCCTCTTCGATCTGCTCCTTCAACGCCAGCAGCTTCGCCGACTCCGGCGACACCAGCCACAGGTCGTCGCTGGCCAACGCCAGCAGCCTGGCGCAGACCGATCCGATCGCGCCGGTGGCCCCGACGACCATCGACGCGCCCTTCAACCGGCCCTGCTCGTCGACCTCGGCGATGCCCAATTGCCGGATCGCCTCGTGGGCCGCCCACAGCGCACCGGATGCGCTGTAGCTGTTGCCGGTGGTGATCGGCAGCGCGGCTTTCTTCGCCACCGTCACTCCGGCGTCGCCGACGACCTTCGTGAATGCCCCGAGCCCCATGATCTGCGCGCCGAGCTTGCGGGCCGTCTCGGCCGCGGCGAGCAGCCGGGCGTAGGTGAACTCCGGGCTGTGCGCCATCAGTTCCTTGGGTGTGCCGCCGACGGTGATGAGCCAGCCTTCGGCTTCGGCCCCGGTCGGCGACCTGATGTCGGTGACGTGGCTGTAGACGAACGGCGGCGCGTACGCGAGCGCCTTCTCGACGGTGTCCATCACCACGCCCGGGGAGAACCGCGAGATGGTGCCCAGGGGCTCGACCTTGCCGAAGAACTTCTGCGACAGCGGGTGGATGACGAACGCGAAGCGGCTCTTGCGCCGGAAGCCGTTGGGGTAGAGCACTCGGGGCTCCAGGCCGGCGGAGACGATCATGTCCAGCAGGTCGTCGTCGGTCAGCGAGCGGGCATGCGGCACGCAGGCCAGCATCATGGCTTCCAGCGTCGCGGCGTTGACGGTGACGTTCTCGAACGGTTGTGGGGTCGCGTCGAGCACCATGTCGACGCCGCGCGACCCCAGTTCGGCGAGACGCTCGTCCGACACCGCCGAGGTGACCAGCGTCTTACCGGCCAGGTCCTCCAGCCCGAAATCGGCGAGCTCGTCGTAGTCGGCGACCACGACGTCGCAGTCGCGGGCGGACCTGCGGGCCATCGCCGAACCCAGGCGAACACCCGGCGCCCAGAGCTGTTCCTTGACCGTGCTCGGCAGCAGATGCCGGTACGGCCACAACCCGACATTGGCGGCCAGACCCAGCAGCGGATTGGCGTCGACGGCGGCCGGGGCACCGAGGCGCAGCAGCGGATCGGTGTATTCGATGTTGTCGGTGAAGTCGCGCAGGATGCGGGTGGTGCGGTCGTGGCGCAGACCGCCCAGCACCACGGTGCGCGCATTGGAGAAGTAGCCCGGCATGGTGGATTCGACGTGCCGGATGGCCCACTCCTGCAGGACGTCGTGCAAGTCGCGACCGTTGGTCACCGGCACCGTGGCGACCCGACGGATGCGCTCGGCTTCGGTCTCGGCCCGCGCGCCCCGAACGCCGGTGAGCGCGATCGCCGCGGACGTGGCCGACCAGGTTCGGGCCAGTTCGACGGCGGTACCCGCGTCGGCGTCGGCCGCGACGCGGACGATGTGGAAATCGTGTCCGAGGAACGTGACCCGTTGGTCGTAGTCACGCTCGGAGCCGCCGAGACTCAGGTTCACGACCTGGATCGGTTGCCGTGCTGACATGAGTACTCCTGTGGTGCGTCAGGTCATGGCTTCGGAGCCGACCTCGGGATGCGCGATCATGAAGTCGAGGAGTCGGTCGGCGTACGACGCGAACGGCGGACAGGACACGCCGGTGCCCGCCAGGTCGGCGGTGGCGTGGGCGGTGTCGTAGACCGTCGGCGACACGAAGTAGTCCAGGGCCTCCGCGGGCAGCCCGAGTATCTGTTCCATGAACGGCACCTTGGCGACCACGTCGCGGGTCAGGCCGAGCGGCAGCGGCACCCACACCGTCCGCTTGTGCAGGTGCCGGGCGAACAGGTCCACCACCTCGCGCGCGGTGGGCGGGTTGGGGTCACTGAGGGCGTAGGTACGACCGATGGACCTGTCCTGCACCGACAGCACGTCCATCGCGTCGACGACGAAGTCGCGCGGGACCAGGCACACCCGGACCTCGTCGGGATTCTTCATCGCCGGGATGGCCGACACCAGCGGCAGCCGGCGCAGATACGTCGCGAAGAAATAGGGGCCGTCGTACTTCTGGGTCTCGCCGGTCTGGGAGTCGCCGACCACGATGCCGGGCCGGTACACCGTGGCCGGCAGGCCATCGTCCATCGCCTTCCGGACGAGCACCTCGGCCTCGTACTTCGTGGACTCGTAGTGGTTGCGGAAGTGCTGGCCCTCGGCGAGGTCGTCCTCGCGGAAGGTTCCCGGGTAGTCGCCGCTGACGTAGCAGGTGCTCACGTAGTCCAGGCGGTCGAACACCGGACGGGACCGGCAGAAGTCGAGGACGTTGGCCGTCCCGTCGACGTTGACCCGGTGCGCCAGCTGTGGCGCGACCGCCAGGTCGTACACCGCGGCGAGGTGCCACACCTCGCGCACATCGGCCAGCAGGTCCTCGTGTTCTTCGCCCAGCCCGAGGTTCGGCGCGGTGATGTCGCCGTCGAGAAGCACGATGCGGCCGTCGGTGTGCGGGTGGTCGGCCGCCAGCCGGCGCAACTTGTCCTCGGCGGCATCCCGGTGCCGGGGCTGCACGACGCAGACAGCCCGCAGCCCGTCTCGTCGGTCGAGCAGCCGGGGTAACAACGCGGAGGCCAGAAACCCGGGGAACCCGGTCATCAGCACGGTGGTCACGACGAATTCTCCTTCCTGACCGGACAACTCGTACGACCCGACACTATCTTCGATCGGCCGGGCGTGGTCCGGAACCGCGGACCGCCCCCTCGCGACTAGACTCTGCGCATGCTCGAACAGCGTTCGCGCCTCCAGTTGCTCGACGACCTGCGCCGGCTGGACCGGCAGCACACCGGAGCCCCCGCGGACGCCGCGCTCGACGAACTCCTCGAGCGTTACTCATACGGTGAGCTGCAGGTGATCGCCGACTTCATGGCGGCCTACACCGCGTGCCGCCGATCTGTCGGCTCCTCCTAGCCGGAGCCCCCTAAGCCGGGCCCGACATCACCCGGGCATCCCCAGCATCCGGTAGCGAGCCAGCCGGGCGGCGAGTCGTTCCGTCTCGTTCGCCGATCTCAGTACGGCGACCTCCGCCGCGATCACCTGCGCCAGGCGCCGGCAGAACGCCACGGGCTCGTCGGCGGCATCGGGGTGCTCGGGCACGACCACGTCGACGATGCCGTTGCGCAACAGGTCCGACGATCGAATACCTTGAGCCGCAGCGAGTTCCGGTGCGTGAGCGGTGTCGCGGAAGACGATCGCGCTGGCGCCCTCGGGTGGCAGCGGGGCGAGCCAGCCGTGCAGGGCGGCCAGTACCCGATCGGCGGGCACCATCGCCAGCGCCGGTCCGCCGCTGCCCTGGCCGAGCAGCACCGACACCGTCGGCACGTCCAGGGTGACCAGTTCCGACAGGCAGCGCGCGATCTCGCCGGCCAGACCGCCCTCCTCGGCCTCCTCCGACAGCGCCGGGCCGGCGGTGTCGATCACCAGCACCAGCGGCAGGTTCAGCCCGGCGGCCAGCGCCATCCCGCGGCGCGCCTCGCGCAGGGCGCCCGGGCCGACCAGGCCGCCGACCCGCCGCCGCTGACCCAGCAGCACCACCGGCTGGCCGCCGAACCGGGCCAGGGCCAACAGGGTGGTGGCCGCCTCACCCTCGCCGGTGCCGGACAACAGCACCCGCTCGGTCGCGCCGTGGCGCAACAGCTCGGCCACCCCGGGCCGGTCGGGACGGCGCGACGCCTCCACCGACACCCAGGCGGGCACGTCGGGAACCGGCTCGACGGGCGGCGGTTCGGGAGCGGGGCCTGGCGCGTCGGCGACCACCCGCAGCGCCCAGTCCAGGGTGGGCCGCAACTCGTCGAGCGCCACCACACCGTCGATGACGCCGTGGTGGCGCAGGTTCTCGGCGGTCTGCACACCGGGCGGGAACGGCCGGCCGTAGAGCTGTTCGTAGACCCGCGGCCCGAGGAAGCCCACCAGCGCACCGGGTTCGGCCACGGTGACGTGGCCCAGCGAGCCCCAGGACGCGAAGACGCCGCCGGTGGTCGGATGGCGCAGGTACACCAGGTACGGCAGATGCGCCCGCTTGTGCAGGCTGACGGCGGCGGCGATCTTGACCATCTGCAGGAACGCGACGGTGCCCTCCTGCATCCGGGTGCCGCCCGAGCTGGGCGATGCCAGCAGCGGCAGTTTCTCCGCGGTGGCGCGTTCGACGGCGGCGGTGACCCGTTCGGCGGCGGCCACCCCGATCGATCCGGCGAGGAAGTCGAACTCGCAGGCGACCACCGCCACCGGCCGGCCCGATACCGTGCCCGCCCCGGTGAGGACGGATTCGTCGAGGCCGGTGGCGGCTCGGGCGTCGGCCAGCTCACTGGCGTACTTCGGGTCCGCGCGGACGTCGACCGGCGTGGTGTCCCAGCTGACGAACGATCCCGGGTCCAGGACCGCGTCGCGCAGCCGGACCGCGCTGATGCGGCTCACGGGCCGAGCGTATCGACGCTCGGCGCCACGTGTCGCGGGACTACCTGGCTAGGCTTGCCCGATGATCGGAATCACCCGCGACGAACATGTCATGACGATCGAGTTGCAGCGGCCCGAGCGCCGCAACGCACTCAACAGCGAACTGGTGGACGGTCTGCGGGAGGCGATCGAGCACGCCGGCGAGCAGGACATCCGGGCCATCGTGCTGACCGGACAGGGCACCGTGTTCTGCGCCGGCGCGGACCTCTCCGGCGACGTGTTCGCCGCCGACTTCCCGGACAAGGCGATCGCGCTGAACCTGGCGATCGACAAGGTGCCGATGCCGGTGATCGCGGCCATCAACGGGCCGGCCATCGGCGCGGGGCTGCAGCTGGCGATGGTCTCGGACCTGCGGGTGGTCGACCCGACCGCGTTCTTCCAGTTTCCCATCGCCAAATATGGTCTGGCCCTTGATGATTGGAGCATACGCCGGTTAGCCACGCTGGTCGGTTTCGGCCGCGCCCGCGCGATGCTGCTGGGCGCCGAACGCCTCGATGCCGACACGGCGCTGATGACCGGCATGGCCAACCGGATCGGCACCCTGGACGACGCCCAGGCCTGGGCCGCCGAGATCGCCGGGTTCGCCCCACTGAGCCTGCGGCACTCCAAGCGGGTCCTCAACGACGACGGCGCCTATGCGGAGGTGTGGCCGGCGCTGCACAAGGAGATGTTCGACAAGGCCTGGGCCAGTCAGGACGTCATCGAGGCGCAGGTCGCCCGCGTCGAGAAACGGGCCCCGAACTTCAAGGGCGCCTAGGGGATGCGGTGATCAGGCAAGTGGTTCGGTTGGCCGGCGGCGGCGCGGCGCTGGCCGCCGGGGGCTGGGTGCTGCGGGCCGCGCACGGCGCCCCCGCCGCGCTGGGTGCCGACGCCGGCGCGATCGCCGCCGCCGCCAAGGGCTCGCCGAACCACCGCGACGGCGTCTTCGTCAACCTCGAAGCCTCCTCGACCATCAGCCTGAGCCGCGAGGAGCAGCGCATGCTGGTACGCGATCTGTTCCTGGGTCGCGACACCGCCCGGCCGGGTGCCGCGATCCCGTTGGCCCGGCCCGACTTCTCCGGTGCGGCAGCCGATCTCGGTGTCACCTGGTTCGGTCACTCCAGTGTGCTGATCGAGATCGACGGGTACCGGGTGCTCGCCGACCCGGTGTGGAGCGAGCGCTGCTCGCCGTCGCAGACCGTCGGCCCCCGGCGGATGCATCCGGTCCCGGCCGGGCTGGACACCCTGCCGGCCCTGGACGCGGTGATCATCAGCCACGACCATTACGACCACCTCGACGTCGAGACCATCTGGTCGCTTGCGCGCACTCAGCGGTGCAGCTTCTTCGTGCCACTGGGGGTTGGGGCGCACCTGCGCCACTGGGGAATTGCCCCCGAGCGCATCGTCGAACTGGACTGGGATGGCGAGGGCGCGGTCGGCGAGCTGCGCATCGTCTGTACGCCCGCACGCCACTTCTCCGGACGGTTCCTGACGCGCAACACCACCCTGTGGTCGTCGTGGGCGATGATCGGACCGCGTCATCGCGCGTTCTTCGGCGGCGACACCGGCTATACCGGTAGTTTCGCCGACATCGGCGAAGCGCACGGTCCCTTCGACCTGACCCTGATGCCGGTCGGGGCATACCATCCCGGATGGCCGGACATCCACATGAACCCGGAGGAGGCGGTCCGTGCGCATCTCGACGTCACCGACGCGGGCCGCGGCGTGTTCGTCCCCATTCACTGGGCCACCTTCCGGCTGGCGCCGCACCCGTGGTCCGAACCCGTCGAACGGTTGCTGGCCGCCGCCCGGCCGGCGGGCGTGACGGTGGTGGTGCCGATGCCGGGAGCGCAGGTGCGGCCGGGATCGGTTGACCTGGAAGACGATTGGTGGCAGTTGTGATTCGACTGGCGGTCACGCTGGCCACCGCGGCGGCACTGTCGGTCAGCGGTTGCGGGGCCGACGAACCCGCCGCTCCGCCGCCGGCCGTTCCCACCGCGCTGTTCGGCCAGCCGCCCCAGCAGGCCGTCGCCACGCCGCTTCCCGAGGACGCGGTACGGCACGCCGTCGACAAGATCGACCAGCTCGCCGACGACCTGATGCACGCCTCCGGCATCCCCGGTCTGGCCGTGGCCGTCGTGCACGGCGGAAAAACGGTGTACGCCAAGGGGTTCGGTGTCAGGGATGTCCGCGCCGGGGACGCCCAGCCGAACCGGGTGGACGCCGACACCGTGTTCCAGCTGGCGTCGCTGTCAAAACCGCTGGGCGCCACGGTGATCGCCCAGCAGGTCGGGACCGGCGTGATCGGGTGGGACACCCCACTGGTGTCGAAGCTGCCGTGGTTCGAGTTGTCGAAACCCGACGTCACGCGAATGGTCACCGTCGGCGACATGTACAGCCACCGCTCCGGGCTGCCGGACCACGCCGGAGACCAACTCGAGGACCTCGGCTACGACCGCCGCTACGTGCTCGACCATCTGCGTGACATGCCGCTGGAGCCCTTCCGGATCTCCTACGCCTACACCAACTTCGGCGTGACGGCGGCGGCCGAGGCGGTGGCCGCCGGCGCGGGCAAGCGCTGGGAGGATCTCGCCGACGAGGTGCTCTACCGCCCGCTGGGCATGACGTCGACCAGTTCCCGGTTCGCCGACTACGCCGCCCGGTCCGACCGCGCGGTCGGTCACATCCACGTCGACGGCCGTTACGAACCTCAGTACGTGCGCAACGCCGACGCCCAGTCACCCGCCGGCGGCGTCAGCGCGTCGGCGAACGACATGGCCCGCTGGATGACGATGCTGCTCGCCGACGGCACGTTCGACGGCCGGCAGATCGTCGACCCCAAGGCGCTGCTGCCGGCGCTCACCCCGCAGATCGTGTCCCGCCGCGGCACCGAACCGGGCATGCGGTCGGGGTTCTACGGCTACGGCTTCAACGTGGACACCAACGCGGCGGGGCGGACGCAGATCACCCACTCCGGCGCGTTCGAACTCGGCGCCGCCACCAACTTCCTGATGATTCCCTCGGCCGACGTCGCCATCGTGGCGCTGACCAACGCCACGCCGACGGGTGTGCCCGAAGCGCTCACCGCCGAGTTCGCCGACCTGGTGCAGTTCGGCCAGGTGCGCCAGGACTGGTACAAGCTCTACCACGATGACGCCTTCGCCCCGATGGAGCAGCCCGTCGGTTCGCTGGCGGGCACGGCGTCGCCGGCCAAACCGGCAGCGGCGCAACCGCTTTCGTCCTACGTGGGCACCTACGCTAACCCGTTCTGGGGGCCGGCGCGGGTCAGTGAGTCCGGCCGCGGCCTCACGCTGACGCTGGGCCCCAAGCTGGTCGTCCCGCTCACGCACTGGGACGGCAACGTCTTCACGTTCGCCATGGTGACCGAGAACTCGCCGCCGGGAAGTGTCTCCAAGGCTACGTTCGACGGGAACCGACTGGTCCTGGAGTACTTCGACACCGACGGCAAGGGGACGTTCACCCGATGACCTCCGCACTGGCCGCTGGCCTGTCCGACGCCGAGGTGGCCCAGCGGGTCGCCGAGGGCAAGACCAACGACGTCCCCACCCGGGCGTCGCGCACGGTCGCCGAGATCGTCAAGGCCAACGTGTTGACGCGGATCAACGCGATCCTGGGCGTGCTGTTCCTCATCGTGGTGGCCACCGGCTCGCTGATCAACGGCCTGTTCGGTCTGCTGATCATCGCCAACAGCGCGATCGGCATCATCCAGGAGATCAGGGCCAAGAACACCCTGGACCAACTGGCGATCGTCGGGCAGGCCAAGCCGAGGGTGCGCCGCCAGGCGCAGACGGCGCCGATGCCGGCCAACGAGATCGTCCTCGACGACATCATCGAACTCGGCCCCGGAGATCAAATCGTCGTCGACGGCGAGTTGATCGAAGAAGCGAACATGGAAGTCGACGAGTCGCTGCTGACCGGTGAGGCTGACCCGATCGCCAAGGACGTCGGCGACCCGGTGATGTCGGGCAGCTTCGTGGTCGCCGGGACCGGCGCCTACCGCGCGACCAAGGTCGGCCGGGAGGCGTATGCCGCGAGACTGGCGGAGGAGGCCAGCAAGTTCACGCTGGTGAAGTCCGAACTGCGGTCCGGTGTCAACAAGATCCTGCGGTTCATCACCTATCTGTTGTGGCCCGCCGGTCTGCTGACCATCTACACCCAGCTGTTCACCACGCACGCCGGCTGGCGCGAGTCGGTGCTGCGGATGGTCGGTGCACTGGTGCCGATGGTGCCCGAAGGCCTGGTCCTGATGATGTCGATCGCGTTCGCCGTCGGCGTGGTCCGGCTGGGCCGTCGGCAGTGTCTGGTCAACGAGTTGCCGGCGATCGAGGGGCTGGCGCGGGTGGACGTGGTGTGCGCCGACAAGACCGGCACGCTGACCGAGAACGGCATGCGGCTGTCGGACGTGACGGCGCTGGAAAGCCTTGACGCGCAACCGACTATCGCCGACGCTCTGGCGTCGCTGGCCGCCGACGATCCCCGACCCAACGCGAGCATGCAGGCGATCGCCGAGGCGTACGGCACCCCACCCGGGTGGACGGCCACGGCGACCGCGCCGTTCCGGTCGGCCAGCAAATGGAGTGGCGCCTCCTACGCCGAGCACGGCAACTGGGTGATCGGCGCCCCGGACGTGCTGGCCCGGCCGGGCTCGCCGGCGGCCGCACAGGCCGAGCAGATCGGCGCCAACGGGTTGCGGGTGCTGCTGTTGGGCACCAGCGACCGCGCGGTGGACGCGCTCGACGCACCGGGTCAGGTGACGCCCGTCGCGCTCGTGGTATTGGAGCAGAGGATCCGCCCGGATGCCCGTGAGACTCTGGAATACTTTGCCGAACAACAGGTTTCGGTGAAGGTCATTTCGGGCGACAACGCGGTGTCGGTGGGTGCGGTGGCCGGTTCGCTCGGCCTGCAAGGTGAGGCGATGGACGCCCGCAAGCTGCCCACCGAGCCGGCCGCACTGGCCGACACCATGCAGGAGTACACCGTCTTCGGCCGGGTGCGCCCGGACCAGAAGCGATCCATGGTGCATGCCCTGCAGTCCCGTGAGCACACCGTCGCGATGACCGGCGACGGCGTCAACGACGTGCTGGCGCTCAAAGACGCCGACATCGGCGTGGCGATGGGCTCGGGAAGTCCGGCCGCCCGGTCGGTCGCCCAGATCGTGCTGCTGGACAACAAGTTCGCGACACTGCCGTACGTGGTCGGCGAGGGTCGCCGCGTGATCGGCAACATCGAACGGGTCTCCAACCTGTTCCTCACCAAGACGGTGTACTCGGTCTGGTTGGCCTTGCTGGTCGGCATCTGGGGACTGGTGGCGGCGATCACCGACGGCACCCCGCTGCTGTTCCCGTTCCAGCCGATCCACGTCACCATCGCGGCCTGGTTCACCATCGGCATCCCGGCCTTCATCCTGTCGCTGGCCCCCAACAACGAGCGCGCCCACACCGGGTTCGTGCGCCGGGTGATGCTGGCCGCCCTGCCGTCGGGGCTGACCGTCGGGATCGCGACCTTCGTTTCGTACCTGTTCGCCTACCCCTGGCATGACCAGACCCCGCAACATCACACCCAGGCCTCCACCGCGGCACTGATCACCTTGTTGATCTCGGCCTGGTGGGTGCTGGCGACCGTGGCCCGGCCATACCAGTGGTGGCGTGTCGCGCTCGTGGCGGTGTCCGGTCTGGCTTATCTGGTGATCTTCTCCATTCCGCTGGCGCGCGAGAAGTTCATGCTCGATCCGTCGAACGTTCGGCTGACTGCCGCCGCGATTGCTATCGGATTAGCTGGCGCTGTCGCAATCGAAGTGCTGTGGTGGCTACAGGGCAGGTGGTTGAGGGAATCTCGCCGACTCTGGCGGTGATGAAAGGCATCTCGCAGAGTTGCTGAAGGCCCTTGCGGGGGACTGCCCGACTGGCCAGAATGACATTGGCAAGGTGCCGAGAGCCGAAAGACTCGATGGAAAGAGGTTGAGGCGATATGTCATTTCTGGACAAGGCGAAAGAGGCTGTGTCGGAAGCCGTCTCGGACGCCAAGGAGGCTCTGGACAAGGCCGGCGACTTCATCGAGGACAAGGTCGGCGAGGCCAAGGATGCCGCCAGCGGCGCCGTGGACAAGGCCAAGGACATGGCCGCCGACGCCAAGGGCGCGGCGACGGACGCGGTAGACAGGGCCAAGGACGCCGCGGGCGATGCGGTGGACAAGGCGAAGGGTGTGGCCGCCGACGCCAAGACTGACGTCAAGGACGCCGCCGACAAGCTGTAGCGGGCTCGTGGGGCCGCCGGGTCACCGGTGGCCCCACGACTCGGTCAACCGGCAGGGTCGCCGATGGTATGAATGGACCTGTACTGCTGGTTGTCTAGCTGAAAGAGGTCAGGACATGTCATTCCTGGACAAGGCGAAGGACGCGGTCGAGAAGAACATCGACAAGGTCGGTGAAGCCATCGACAAGGCCGGTGATCTCGTCGACGAGAAGACCGGCGGCAAGTTCGCCGACACCGTCGACAAGGTGCAGGACGCCGCGAAGGGCGCCGCCGACAAAATCGCCGGCGACGACAAATAGACCGACCCTCAGCTGAGATATGGCGAAACTTTCTGTCTCCGTTGACGTCCCGCTGCCGCCGGAACAGGCCTGGGAATCCGCATCGGACCTGTCCCGCTACCGGGATTGGCTCACCATCCACCGGGTGTGGCGCAGTAAACTGCCCGACACGCTGGAAAAAGGCACCACGATCGAGTCGATCGTCGAGGTCAAGGGGATGGCGAACCGGGTCAAGTGGACGATCGTGCATTACCGGCCGCCGGAGGCGATGACCCTCAACGGTGACGGGCGGGGCGGCGTCAAGATCAAGCTGATGGCCAAGATCAAGCCCAAAGGTGACGAATCGACCGTCACCTTCGACGTGCATCTCGGTGGGCCCGCGTTGTTCGGGCCCATCGGGATGATCGTTGCCGGCGCGCTCAAGGGTGACATCCGCGAGTCGCTGAACAAGTTCGTCACCGTGTTCGCAACCGGCTGACGCCTTTCCCGACGAGTCCGGATATCGCGAATCTGAGTATTCGCAAGTATTTCCCTGCGCACAGGCGGCCACTCTTCGCAGTCGAACACGGGCGGCCCGAATTCGATTGCAGCACAGGCAAATCCGTCACGGATCTGCTGATGGGTGTTGCCGAACCGATTGCCCCGGAACAGATCTGCGGCAAACCGGCCTAGCGTGACACCCAACGGGTTCCGGCAGACCGTCCGCCGATACTCAGGGCAGCGGCGCCGTCCACACCAGCCGGCCCCCGCCGGCGGGGGCGGGGCCGGTCTCGAGCCGCCCACCGCATTCGCGGGCCCGGGCGGCTAGATTCGCCAACCCGCTGCGGGTGGTCTCGTCCGGGAAGCCCGCACCGTCGTCGGTCACCGTGATCGTCAGGTTGTCGTCCACCGCGACGTTGACCGACACGGTCGATCCGCCGGAGTGACGGACCACATTGCTGACCGCCTCGCGGACCACGGCTTCGGCGTGGTCGGCCAGGACCGCGTCCACCACCGACAGCGGACCGCTCACGTGCAGAGCGGGGCGCACTCCGGAATCGGCGGTCATCTGCGTCACCGCCTGCTCGAGCCGTTGCCGCAGCCGGGTGATGCTGCCGCCGTGCAGATCGAAGATGGCTGTCCGGATGTCCTGCACCACGTCCTGTAAGTCGTCGAGCGCCCGGGAGATGCGCTGGGTGTTGCCCTCGGTGTCGGCGCCCAGCGCGCCCTGCAATGACAGCCCGATGGCGAACAACCGCTGGATGACGTGGTCGTGCAAGTCGCGGGCGATGCGGTCCCGGTCCGAGAGCACGTCGAGCTCGCGCAGGCTGGCGACGGCGTCGGCCTGCGACTGGGCCAGGTGCAGGGCCAGACCCGACTGGTCGGCGAACGCGGCCAGCATCGCCATCTGGTCTTCGGTGTAGAGGATTCCGTCGGGAGCCACCGACACCAGCACCCCGGACGCGGCATCGGGTTCGCGCATCGGCAGCGCCAGCGCATCCGCCCCGGTGTCCCCGAAGTCGCGAAAATCCCTGATATGTAACGGTTTTCGCTCTTGGAAGGCCACTCCGACTTCGCTCTGGGCGATGGGCACACTGACCCCGACGAGCTCTGGACGGGTGGATGCGGTGACCCGTAGCTCGTCATCGGAGTCGTCGCAGGGCATCAGCAGCGCGCTGTAGGCGCTGCCGGTCAATTCGGCGGCCTGCTCGGCGATCTGGCCGTGGACCGTCACCGGGTCCGCGCCGGCGAGCAGCTTGGTGGAGATGTCGCGGGTGGCCTCGATCCAGATCTGGCGGGTGTGGGCGGCCTGGTACAACCGGGCGTTGTCGATGGCGATGCCCGCCGCGCCGGCCAGCGCCAGCACCAGAATCTCGTCGTCCTCGGTGAACTCCCGGCCCCCCGATTTCTCGGTGAGGTACAGGTTGCCGTAGACCTGGTCGCGGATGCGGACCGGCACGCCCAGGAAGGTGCGCATCGGTGGATGGTGGGCGGGGAAGCCCGCCGAGGCCGGATGCTTCGAGAGGTCGCTGATCCGAATGGGTTTCTCGAACAGCAGGCCCAGCACACCGTGGCCCTTGGGGAGCGCTCCGATCAGGTCTCGGGTGGCGTCGTCGATGCCGCGGTAGACGAAGCGTTCCAGCCCTACCGTTCGGTCGGCGGCACGCACCCCCAGCGCACCGTAGCGGGCGTCGACCAGGTGCATCGCGGTGCGGACCACGGTCGGCAACGTCTGTTCGAGGTCGAGGCCGGACGTGACGGCCAGCATGGCGTCGACCAGGCCGTCGCGGACGTGGAGGTACTCAGTCATCGCGCCTCTGGCGCAGTTCGGCGGCCAGCAGGGCCGCCTGGGTGCGCCGGTGCAGTCCGAGCTTGGCCAGAAGTCGCGACACATAGTTCTTCACGGTCTTCTCCGCCAGGAACATGCGTTCGCCGATCTCGCGGTTGGTCAGGCCCTCACCCAGCAGTTCCAGCAGGGTCCGCTCGGTCGTCGACAGGTCCTGCAGCCGGGGATCCTCGCCGGTGCCGCCGTCCGTGGTCTCCTGACGCAGCTTGGACATCAGCGCCGCCGCCGCCCGGTTGTCCAGCAGCGACTTGCCCGAGCCGACGGCCTTGATCGCCTGGGCCAGCTCCATTCCGCGGATGTCCTTGACCACGTAGCCGCTCGCGCCGGCCAGGATCGCGTCGAGCATCGACTGCTCGTCGGTGAACGACGTCAGGATCAAGCAGCGCAGCTCGTCATGGCTGGCCAGCAGGTCACGGCACAGGTCGATGCCGCTGCCGTCGGGCAACCGCACGTCGAGCACCGCGACATCGGGCCGGGCCGCCGGGATGCGTGCCTTGGCCTCGGCGATCGAGCCGGCCTCGCCGACGACGGTCAGCTCGGGATCGCCGCTGAGCAGGTCCACCAGTCCGCGGCGAACCACTTCGTGGTCGTCGACCAGGAAGACGGAAGTCACAGGGCAACCCTAATCGGAAAGTGGCGACGCTCGGCGCATGGTTCGCTTCCCGTTTGCCAATGGCCGTGTTCCCGAACCCCTAGACCGCGTCGCTCTCCGCATGTTCGGGCTGTGAGCTGCCGCGGCGCAGCGTGGCCAGCAGCTCTCGATACGGCCCGACCAGGTACGCGGTATCGCCGGCGTTGAGGACGGTGTCGCGGCGCGGATGCATCTCCCGGCCGCCCCCGGCGCGGGCGATCGCGATGACGCGGGCCTGGGTTGCCAGGTCGATCATCCGGATGCCGTCGAGTGTGCTGCCGGCCTCGACCCGGACCCCGCCCACCATGAACGAGCGCTGGCCCACCGAGAACGTGCCGAACACCTGCAGGCCCATCGCGGCCCCGATGAACCACGGAGCCGCCAGTTCGACGGTCGAGCGCACGTTGGCGAACCTGAACCGCTGGGAGACCGCGGCGCCCAGCTGACGGTCATAGATGCGTAGCACCACCGGGACGCCGGGCTTGTCGGGGGGCCGTCCCCAGCGCTCGCCGAGCAGCTCCCGCAAGATGATGCCCGTCTCGATGTTGACCATGTCGTGCTGGGTGAGCACGGCGACCGCGCTGGCCTTGTCGATGCGGGCGTCCTCCAGGGTCCGTCGCAAGGTGGCGTCACCGATGATCACCGGTACGTCGAGCTCGGCCGCCGAGGCGAGAAACCGGTTGTCGGGGTTCTGCTCGATGGCCACCACGTCGTGGCCGCCGTTCTTGAGGTCGCTGAGCACCCGGATACCGAATGTGCCCAGCCCGACGACGATGACATGGCCGGACAGGAAGCGGACCTGGCGGCGGACCGCCGACTGGGCCAGCCGACGGGACAGCAGCAGATCGGCCATGAACGCCACCACGATCGCCGTGGTCGTCACGCCGGCGAACATCAGCAGGATGGAGAACAACCGCAACCAGGTCGGCTGGCCGACGAAAGTGAAGTCGCCGTACCCGACGGTGGCGATGGTCTCTGTCGAGAAGTACAGGGCGTCAACGAAAGTCATGCCCGGCTTTTGATACGCGAAACGCAGCAGCACGGTCGCGAACAGCAGCAGTGACACGGCTGCGGCCATCGCCTTGTAGAACCCCGGGTTGATGTCCTCCGCGACCGACCTGATGCCGTTGAGCAGCCGCTGAGATCGGGTCCCGGTCACGCTGCCGCGGTGCTTCGGCACGGATACCTGTATGCCCTGCTTCCGCAGGTCCTCGGCCGTGCCGATCATCATGGTCAGGTCGCCCTGGCAAACCTTCTCGTCGCGACCCGGGCAGCTGACCACCTCGTCCGGGGTGCTGGAGTTCTCCCCGTGCACGACGGCCACCGGGCCCAGATCGCCGAACAGCTCGCGCAGGGTGGCATCGCGCGGGGCGTAGCTGCCGAACACCATGAATTCGATACCCGCGGCGGAGATCTCGTGCGTGGTGCGGGACAGGCAGGTCTCCACCACCTGGGGAGCGCTGAGGTCGGCGACGTCGAGGACGGCGCCGGGGCCGTTGGCTTCGGCCACCGCCTCCCGCAGCACGGCGTTGGCCAGCCGCGTGACGACCCGAATTTCGGAGTTGAGTTGTCTTGCCAGCAGAGCTATTTCGAGATTCACCCCGTCATCGGGACCGGCGCAGACGATCGCCGTCGCCGTGGTGATGCCGGCCTGGTGCAGACCCGAGGCGCTGTCGAGCTGCACAACGGTCATCCCGGCGCTGTGCAGTTCCTCGGCGATGCGTTCTGCGAGGCTGTCTTCGCCGCAGACGATCATGTGACCCGGCATCCGAGCAGAGTACGACGCCACCGAACCCGCTGCCATGCGATCGCGTCGTTGCGTCAGCCGTGCATGGTGAAGTCGGCGAAGTCGAAGCCCGGTACCACCACGCAGCTCACCAGGCACGGTTGATCCGCGATCGGGCGGGCGCGCTGCCAGTGTCCGGGTGGCACCACGAACTGCGGCTGCTGCCCGGCCGTGACGTCGCTGCCCAGCAATTGCGTTGTGGCAACGTCCCTTTCGGGACCAATCTCCAGCTCCAACGGGCCGCCGCGGTGGTAGAACCACAACTCGGCGCTACGCACCGTATGCCACGCCGACTGCTGTCCGGGCATCAGCAGGAAGAGGATCGCCGTGCCGGCGTTGCGCGGCCCGCAGTAGTCCGGCGGCAGCTCCCACTGCGGGATCGTCAACGCACTGCGCCATGTTTCACGGAACCAGCCGCCCTCGGGGTGGGGCTGCAGATCGAGTTGCCGGGCCCAGTCGGGCAGCTCTGTCATCCCGACAGACTAAGCGGATGGCGTAAGGTCGGGCCGTGATTCGCCCGCGCCCCGGTTGGCTGGTCGCGTTCTCGGCGGCCGTGCTGGTCGTCAGCGCCTGGCTGCCGTGGCTGACCACGTCGGCCGGCGGCGGTGGTCGTGCCAACGCGATCGGCGGCACCCACGGCAGCCTGGAGCTGCCCGCGCGGTTCGGCCCCGGCCAGCTCATCGTGCTGCTGGCCGCCACCCTCCTGGTCGCCGGCGCGATGGCGGGCCGGGGCATCTCGCCACGCGCCGCGTCCGCGGCCGCGCTGGTCATCTCGGCGGGCGTGGGGGCACTCACCTGGTGGTACCACCGGTTGCACGTCGGTGCCGCCGTAGGGGCCGGCTATGGCTGGTACCTGGCGATAGGCGCGGCGGCCGTCGCGGTGCTCTGCTCGCTGTGGGCCCTGATCTACGCGCTGCGTACCCCGCGGCGGCCCCAATGAGCAGATTCGTCGCGCCGGTGACACTGACCGGGGAGCGCTGGGTGCGGCTGGAACCGCTACGCGCGGAACACATTCCAGAGATCGAGGAGGGCGCGCGCGACAGCGACAACGCGGCGCTGTGGTTCACCAGCGCCCCGACGCCGCAGGGTGCGCAGTCCTGGGTGCGCCGAATGCTCGCGATGCAGGAAAGCGACGAGGGTGTCACGTTCGTGGTGCGGCGACTCGACGATGACCGGGTGGTCGGCTCCACGAGCGTGTTCCATGTCGACGCGCCGAACCGGCGTCTCGAGATCGGCCACACCTGGTATTCGACGTCGGCGCGGCGCACCGGCGTGAACACCGAGACCAAACTGGTGCTGCTGACCCATGCTTTCGAGACCCTGGGCTGTGTGGCCGTCGAGTTCCGGACCCACTACCTCAACGTCACCAGCCGGGCGGCGATCGAACGCCTGGGCGCCAAGCTCGACGGGGTGCTGCGCAGTCACCAACTGCTGGCCGACGGGTCCCGCCGGGACACCGCGGTCTATTCGATCCTGGACATCGAATGGCCCGCCGTGCGGGCAAACCTGCGTCACCGGCTGGCGCGCGGCCGCCCGTCCTGAAATCCGAGCGCGTCAGCGGCGACGTCGACGTCGTGCCAGCGGCGCAGCTCGGAGCCGGACACCCAGGTGCTGTGCGTTCCGCTCGAGATCCGTTCCGGCAGAGCGAGTTTGCATACCGGTCCGTCGGCCGGCCGGGCCGCGTCGAACACCAGGCAATAGGAGGCGTCGGCGTTCATGTCGGTCGTCAGCGTGATCAGGTAGCCGTCGTCCTCACCGGTTGATCCGGTGCGGGGCGCCATCGCCGTTTCGCTGCCGAAGACTCCCTCGCCGTAGGCGAAGCGTTCTTCGGAGCCGGTTTCGAGGTCGTGCCGGACCAGGGCGTCGAACAGAAACCAGCCCGGTTTGCCGCTGGCGGCATACACGTAGCGGTAACCGGAGCCGGCGTGCGTGGGATTGATCATGCCGAACTCCGTGACGGAATCGGTCAGGCGCTCCTCCCGGGTGGCGCCCGTCACCAGGTCGAACCGCCAGCGGTGCAGCCGCGTCTGCAGCCGGTCCAGTGCCAGGAATCGAAACGCCTTCTGCCACTTGTCACCGGTCAGCGAATCCACCGGCGCGGGGTCCTCTTCGAAGAAGCCGTCGAGCACGATCTCGTCGCCGTCCTCGTAGGCGTTGGTGAAGTGCAGCACGAAGGTCGGGTCGGCCTCGAACCAGCGAACGTCCTCGGGACCGCCCCGGCGGGGAACGACCGCGAACCGCGACGGCATGTCGCGGTGGAAGCCGGGCAGGTGAATGTCGGCTGCGAGCAGTGCGGGGTCCCAGAACAGCGGAAAGTCGTTGAGGATCACGTAGTTGGGGGTGAACGCCATGTCGTGGGGCAGTCGCGGCCCGGGCAGCGGGACTGCGGTGTAGTGCGCCAGATTGTCGTCGGAGTCGACCACGCCGTAGCCCAGATACGGCGCCTGCTTGCTGTAGTTGAAGAACAGCAGTTCGCCCGTCGCGGCGTCGACCTTCGGATGCGCCGACACTCCCCAGTCCCACGGGAAGGCGCCGTTCCAGGTCTCCTTGCCCAGCGTCTCGGCGGTCAGGGGGTGCACGCGGTACAGGTCGCCGCACTGGTAGAAGCTGGTCAGCGCGATCCCGCGGTGCACCACCACGTCGGTGCTGGAGGCGTCCTTCATCAAAGTGCGCGCACCCCAGCCGTGGTCCACCTTGGCGAGCTGGAGCGGCTCGGCCAGGCCCGGCCACAGCGGGCCACCGGCCTCGTTCTCGGCGGCGAACCCGTCGGTTCGGACAAACCTGTTGCGGTAGAACGCTTTTCCGTCGCGGAAGCCGACCAGATGGATCATCCCGTCGCCGTCGAAGGGATGGTAGAACCGCAGTGCGGGATGCAGCGGGTTTTCGGTGTTGCGCAGGTACACTCCGTCGAGGTCGGCGGGCAGGTCGCCCTCGACGACGGTCAGGTCGTCGGCGGCCCACTCGGTGGCCTGCGGGCGCCACGGCCCGGTGCGGTAGGGGTGATCGTCGTCCTCGGGCAGCGTGGCCAGGAACTTGCCGACGACCTCAACGTCCATAGCTTCTCGACGGTACGGCAACGTTCGTGTCCGCCGGAGCGGATCGGGGGCGGCCCCGCCGGCACACTGCTGAACCGACGAGACCTCGGTGCGTGCGGAGGCCGACCACCGAGCGCACCTCCGCTGTACATAACCGCCCGGCTGCCGCCACAAACGTCACCGGCGGACGGCGATTGTGCGAAGGTCTACTCGTGACGACCGACTCGCGGGGCATCCTGGCCGCCCGGATGGCGGATCTGGCGAGGCAACTCGCCATGCCGCTGAGCCTCGACGAGGTCCTCACCAGGGCGACCGCCACCGTCCTGGAGTCGATCCCCAGCGCGACGCACGCCGGCTTCCTGCTCTTCACCAAGTCCGGCAAGTTCGAGACCAAGGCCCCGTCGTCGGAACTGATCTACGAGCTGGACAGGTTGCAGATCGAGCACGGCGAAGGCCCGTGCATCGAAGCCGCCGTCGACGAGCTGATCGTCCGTACCGACGACTTCCAGCGCGACCAGCGCTGGCCGCACTACTCCGCGGAGCTGCTCAAGCACGGGATCCGCAGCGCATTGTCGTTCAAGCTGTACACCTCGCAGCGCAACGCGGGAGCGCTGAATGTGTTCGCGACCGAGCCCGGGGCGTTCGGTCCGGAGGACGAGGGTATCGGGCAGGTGCTGGCAGCACATGCGGCCGCCGCGATCCTGGCCAGCCGGCAGGGTGAGGAACTGCAGTCGGCGTTGAGCAGTCGCGACCTGATCGGCCAGGCAAAAGGCATCATTATGGAGCGCTACAACGTCGACGCCGTCCGGGCGTTCGAACTGCTACGCAAGCTCTCCCAGACCGAGAACGTCAAGCTGGTCGAGATCGCCCGCAGGGTGATCGACACGCGGGACTAGCGCCGGCCCGTTCCCGAACTTTCGAGATCTGCTCAGCGCGTACCGCGCCAATGTTCGAGTGCGCGTCGCACAGGGCGCCGAACAGATTCGGAGTGGGCTCACAACGCGTCAGAGTTCGTTCAGGATCTCGTTCTTGAGCGCCTCGGACTGGGTGCCGAACACCGCCTGCACGCTGTTGCCGACGTCCAGGACTCCCGCGGCGCCGAGCGCTTTGAGCCGGGCGTGGTCGACCTTGCTCTTGTCGGCGACCTCCATGCGCAGCCGGGTGATGCAGGCGTCGACGTTCACCAGGTTGGCCCGTCCGCCGAACGCCGCGATCAGTTGCTCGGCCCGGGTATCCGGGACGACCGCGGTGCGGGCGCCGGTCCCGGTGGTGATCGCGGTGGCCGATTCGGCCCCCTCGCCCAGGTTGGCCTGCTGTTCGGCGTCGAATTCGGCCGCCGGCTCGCGGCCCGGGGTGCGCAGGTTCCACCGAGTGATCGCGAACCGGAACATTACGTAGTACAGCGCGAAGAACACGACACCCATCGCGATCAGCAGGGGGATGTTCTTCGCGGCCGGAGCGGTGCCGTAGAGCAGCAGGTCGATCAGGCCCGCCGAGAACGAAAAGCCCAGGTGGATGTCGAGCAGGTAGGCGACCGCCAGGGACAGCCCGGTGAGCACCGCGTGGATCAGGTACAGCGGGAACGCCACGAACATGAACGCGAACTCGAGCGGTTCGGTGACGCCGGTGAGGAAGGCGGTCAGGCCGGCCGCGGCGAGAATGCCCACGGCGACCTTCTTCTGCCTCTTGTCGGCGACGTGGATCATCGCCAGCGCGGCGGCCGGCAGCCCGAACATCAGGATGGGGTAGAAGCCGGAGGTGAGGTGACCGCCGGTCGGGTCGCCCGCGGCGAACCGGGTCAGCTCGCCGGTGACGACGGTGCCGTCGGGCTTGGTGTAGTCGCCGTAGAGGAACCACACGTACGAGTTGGGGATGTGGTGCAGCCCGAGGGGGATCAGCATGCGGTTGGCGAATCCGTACACGAAGGCGCCGAGCGCGCCGGAACCGCCGATGAACTTGCCGAGGCCGGTCAGCCCGGAGTTGAAGATCGGGTAGAAGTAGCTCATCGCGAACGCGATGAACAGGCACGCCAGCGAGACGATGATCGGCACGAACCGCCGCCCGCCGAAAAAGCCGAGATACGAAGGCAATTCGATGGTGTGGTAGCGGTCGAACAGCCACGCCGTCACCAAACCGACGATGATGCCGGCGAACACGCTGTAGTTGATCTGCGCCTGTTTACCGGCCTTGTCCACCACCTCGGCGAGCACCACCGGGGACATGGTCTTGAAGACCGCCTGCACCACCAGGTAGCCGACCACGGCGGCCAGCGCGGTCGACCCGTCGGCCTTGCGGGCGAACCCGATCGCCACGCCGACCGCGAACAGCAGCGGCAGGTTGTCGAACAGCGCCCCGCCGGCGGCACTCATGGCCTGGAAGAACGGACCGATCACCGGCGCCTTGATGCGGCCCAGCAGATCGTCCTGGCCGAGCCGCAGCAGGATGCCGGCGGCGGGCAGCACCGCGATGGGCAGCATGAGGCTCTTGCCGAGCCGCTGCAGTTGGGCGAAGCCGGGAATCCGCAGGCCCGATTTGCCCGCCGCCGCTTCGGCTTTCGTGGTGTCGCTCATGCTGACCTCTCTCGGCGAAGTTCAGCCGAAGCCTAGACCAGAAACGGCGGCGTTGAGGTGCGCTCGCGTGCTTCGATGGTGTCCGAAGCCGGCGGAAGGAGGCGCTCGCGTAATGGAAGTCGTCATCCTGCCGGATGCCCGGTCCATCGGCTCCCTGGCCGCCGACGCGATCGGCGCCCTGCTGCACCGCAAACCCGACGCCGTCCTGGGTCTGGCCACCGGCTCCTCACCGCTGGCGATCTACGACGAACTCGCCGGACGTTGTGCCGCGGGGGAGATCTCGTTCGCGCGGGCGCGCGGCTTCACCCTCGACGAGTACGTGGGCTTGCTGGCCGATCACCCCCAGCGCTACCGGACCGTCATCGACACCGTGTTCGTCGACCGGGTCGACTTCGTGCCCGGGGCGGTCCAGGGTCCCGACGGGCTGGCGGCCGACATCCCGGCGGCCTGTGCGGCCTACGAGGCGGCGATCACCGCCGCCGGCGGAGTGGACCTGCAGATTCTCGGGATCGGGACGGACGGGCACATCGGCTTCAACGAACCCGGGTCGTCACTGGCCTCGCGGACCCGGATCAAGACCCTGACCCGGCAGACCCGGATCGACAACGCCCGGTTCTTCGGCGACAGCCTCGACGCCGTGCCGACACACTGCCTGACGCAGGGGTTGGGCACCATCATGTCCGCACGTCACATCGTGCTGGTGGCCGTCGGGCGCGGCAAGGCCGAAGCGGTGCACCACATGGCCGAGGGCGCGGTCACCGCGATGTGGCCCGCATCCATCCTTCAGCACCACCCGCACGTGACGGTGCTGCTCGACGGCGCCGCCGCGAGCCGCCTGCAGCTGATCGACTACTACCGGGAGGCATACCAGTCGAAGCCGCCGTGGCAGGGCATCTGAATGCTGTTGACCGCCGACACGGTGCTCACGGGCCGGGAGTTGTTGCGGCCCGGCTGGATTGACGTTTCCGACGTGGTGTGCGCTGTCGGTGCCGGCGTGCCGCCGCGACCGGCCGACCGCGCACTCGGCGCGGTGACGGTGGTGCCGGGCTTCGTCGACACCCACTTCCACGGCGGCGGGGGAGCCAATTTCTCCAGCGCGGTGCCAGAGCAGACGGCTACTGTGATGGCACTGCACCGCGGCCACGGCACGACCACCGCGGTGGCCTCACTGGTCACCGCGGGTCCCGAGGAGTTGCTGCGGCAGGTCGGCGGGTTGTCGGCCGATGTCGCCGCCGGACTGCTGGCCGGCATCCACTTGGAAGGCCCGTGGATCTCGGCGAAACGCTGTGGGGCCCATGACCCGTCGCTGATGCGCGATCCCGATCCCGCCGAGATCGACCGGCTGCTCACGGCCGCCGGCGGAGCCATCCGGATGGTCACCCTGGCACCCGAACGGGACGGCGCGCTGGCGGCCATTCCCCGACTGGTCGACGCGGGAGTCGTTGTGGCCGTTGGGCATACCGAAGCCAGCTATGAACAGACCCGTGCCGCGATCGACGCAGGCGCAACCGTAGGCACACACCTGTTCAATGCGATGCGACCGATTCATCACCGGGAGCCGGGCCCGGTCATCGCGCTGCTCGAGGATTCCCGGGTGACCGTCGAGATGATCGCCGACGGTGTGCACGTCGACCCGGCGTTATATCGGCACGCGGTGCGCAGCGCGGGCGCGGACCGGATGTCCCTGATCACCGATGCGATGGCGGCGGCCGGCATGAGCGACGGCCCGTACACGCTCGGTGCGCTGGCGGTCGAGGTGGTCGACGGAGTCGCGCGGGTGGCCGGCACGGACACCATCGCGGGCAGCACCGCGACCATGGACCGGGTGTTCCGGTTCGCCGTCGAGCACAGCGGGTTGCCCCGTGACCAGTCCCTGATGCAGGCGGTGCGGCAGTCCTCGGTGAACCCGGCGCGGGCGCTGGGGCTGCCCGTGGCGGATCTCGTCGCGGGCGCGGCCAACCTGGTGGTGTTGGACGCCGCGCTGGCGGTGACCGGGGTGCTGCACCGGGGTCAGTGGCTCGTAGAACCAAGCTGACCTGGTCATTCAGCTGCTCCTCAGGTTGGTGCGGACCATGGGGTATATGCACACCACACCTCTGTGGGCCGACCGCGACGAGGATCTGCACCGGGCGATCCACGCCGTCGATCCCGAGGAGCGGACCGCCGAGTTGCCGGTGGCGGCACCTGTGCACGAGACCGCCGTACTGCCACCCGCGCCGCCCGAGACGATGGTCCTGCCGCCCGTACTCGTCGCCGAGCCCAAACGGACGCTCGTGCTGGCGGCGGTCGGCGCGGTCGTCGGGCTCGGCCTGCTGGCCCTCCTGGTGGCGTTGGTGGTCCATGCCTCCAACTCCTCGACCACCATCGTCCGGCCACCTGTCACTCCGATCACGAAAACCGCTACCGCACAGGTGGTTACACCGTCGTCGGTAACGCCGCCCGTTCCGCCGCCGCCGGTGGCCGCCCCGCCACCGACCGCGGTCAGATCCGCCCAGCGGATGGCTCCGGCGCCGCCGCCTCCTGCTGAGCAACAGCGCCCGATCCGAGAACGGTTACACCAGGTGTTCCCGCGGCTGTTCCCGTAACCCAGAGCTCCTTGTCGCGGATCAGTCAATCCCGTCGTCCGCGGCGATGTCCCAAACGTGGTCCTCATTGTGGACGGCGGTGGAGTCGGCGTCCGCGAGGGTCGCGGCACGTTCTGCGGCGAATGCCGCTTGGCGCTCTGCCTGCACCGACAACTCCTCGATGAGTTTCGCTATCGAAACTCCACGCCGGCCCGCCTGCGCAGCGAGTCGGGCACGGGTCGAGACGGATACCCTGACCGTGGTCGAATCTGAAGCCACATTTCTAAACTAGCTGCGTGGTGGCGCGTAATTCAGTCATCGAGGACGAAGATCGGTTTGTGCCCGGCGTGCTCGGACGTCAGGATCTCGGGAATCTCGTCCCATCCGTAGATGCCGCTGGTCACCAGTTCGGGGTGCAGCACACCGGCGGCGACGGCGTCCAACGTCGGCGTCATGCTGGGACGTGCGTGGCCTTTGCCGTTGTGAAAGTGGACACCGCGTACGTACAGCTGCAGTAGCGGCAGTGCGACGTCCTCGAAATAGATGCCGACGCTGTTGACGTGTCCCTCCGGGATGACGGATACGAGGGCCTTGCGCAACCGGTCGGGATCGGCGGAGGCGTCCACGGCGAGGTGGAAGTCACCGGGCGCCTTGCCGTTGATGTCGATGACTTCGGCTCCAAGTTGTTCGGCCACCGCCATGCGGGTGGGGTCGTCGTCGAAGTAGACGGTGCGCGCGCCGCCGCAGTGGATGGCGACGTCGACGCAGTACAGGCCGATAGACCCGGTTCCGCCGAACACGGCGACCTGCGGGTCGGTGATCCCGGAGATGGTCGGCATGACCGTTTCCCAGCCGAGCGCGAAGTTGTCACCGATCGAGGCGAGGTGAATCGGGTTGATGCCGGCCGGCAGTGGGGCCAGGTTGTGGTCGGCGTACGGCACGCGGATCAGTTCGGAGAATGTTCCGCCCCACGAGCCGTTGACGGGCAGGCCGTACTGGGCATCGCCGTGTCGCAGGCAGCGCGCCGGGTGTCCGAGCGCGCATTGCGCGCAGGTGCCGCAGGCGATGTGCCATGCGACGCCGACGATGTCGCCGACGGCGACCTCGGTGCAGAGGGGTCCGGCTTCCACCACGGTGCCGACGCATTCGTGCCCGAGCGGGAATGGCCCCAGCCGTGAGAACGGGGTCTTGTCGGCAATCACGTGATGGTCGAGGTCGCAGGTGGTCGCCGCCAGCGGCCGCACCAGCGCGTCGCCCGGATCGACGATGGTCGGGGCTTCGACGTCATCGAAGCGCAGCTTCCGGGTTCGACGAACATCAGGCTTTTCATCGGATCTCCTTCACGCTGACCGGTAGAGACCGTTTATAACGGTCGTCATAATCGCATCACGCTAGACTATAGCGACTGTCATAGCAAGGGAGGGTGTCGTGCCGGAGGATGCGCGCGGGCGTCAGCGGATGATCGCCGGAGCCGCGGACATGATCAGTCGCCGCGGCCTGAACGCGACCAGCGTGCGTGAACTGGCGAAGCACACCGACGCTCCGCTCGGCTCGACCTATCACTACTTTCCCGGCGGAAAGTACGATCTGGCGACCGAGGCGGTCCGGTGGGCCGACGACCTCACCGTGGATGTGCTATCGCGAGAACTAGCGGCCGGTCCCCTCGCGGGCCTGCAGGCGTTTCTGGCGATGTGGCGAAAGGTGGTCGTTGACAGCGACTTTCATGCCGGCTGCCCGGTGCTCGCGGTGTCGGTGGAGGACCTTCCGAACGAACAGGGCGCACCGCGGGCCGCCGCGGCGACGGCATTCACCCGATGGACCACGCTGCTCGCCGACTCGCTTCGCGACGCCGGCGCCAAGTCGGACGACGCACAACGCGTCGCGACCCTGATCGTCGCCGCGGTCGAAGGCACCGTCGCCATGTGCCGCGCCCAACGCAGCATCGCTCCGCTCGACGACGTGACGGCGCAACTGCGAGCGGTGGTCGCGCAGGTTCTGCCCACGTCGGCCGCCGCGCGTCGGGGCGGCCGTTCTCGACGTCACACCACCTGACGCTGACGCGCGCACTTGGTGCCCCCGGCATTGTCTGATTTCAGGACATAGTTGGCAGCTGTCTCGGGACATAGTTGACACCTCGTTGCACCGGGGAGGTCGGCCATGTCCAAGGCCCAGCTCGTCATCACCGCCGTCGTCGTGGAAGGACGCAGCAAAAGCGAAGTCGCCCGCGACTACGACGTCTCCCGCTACTGGGTCCAGCAACTGGTCAAACGCTACGAGACCGAGGGCCCCGCAGCGTTCCAGCCACACTCACGACGACCACATCATCACCCCAACGCCGTCGACCACGACATCGAAGAAAAGATCGTCCGCCTGCGCAAGACCCTGACCAAAGCCGGCTACGACGCCGGCGCCACCACCATCTTCGAACACCTCCACCGCGACCCCGGCACACCGAAAGTCCCTGCCGTATCAACGATCTGGCGGGTGCTGTCCCGCCGCGGATTCATCACACCGCAACCGCAGAAACGTCCCCGCTCCTCGTGGATTCGCTTTGAAGCCGAACAACCCAACCAACGATGGCAAGCCGACGTCACCCACTGGCACCTCGCCGATGGCACCCCCGTGGAAATCCTCAACATCCTCGACGACCACTCCCGGCTGGCCATCGCCAGCCATGCACGCACCGTCACGACCGGCCCCGACGTCGTCGACACCTTCCTGGCCGCCATCACCACCTGGGGCACCCCCGCTGGCCTGCTCACCGACAACGGCGCCATCTTCACCGCCCGACAACGCGGCAACGGCCGC
>CAZTAA010000019.1:0-759 GCA_964611465.1 uncultured Mycobacterium sp.
CCACATGCGGCTTCTCGACAACCTTCTCGACCACCCGATCGACCGGCTTCTCGATCACCTTCTCGACGACGTTGACCTTCTCGACGACCTTCTCGACGACCCGCTCGACGATCTTCTCCACGGGCTTCTCGACGATCTTCTCGACGATGACCTCTTTGGGCACCTCGACGACCTTCACGACCGGCTTCTCGACCGTGACCTCGACGATTCGCTCAACCGGCTTCTCGACGGTCTTGTAGACGATCTTCTCGACCGGCACCTCGATGATCTTCTCGACGATCTTCTCGACCGGCTTCTCGACAACGCGCTCGATGATCTTCTCGACCGGCTTCTCGACGACGCGCTCCACGATCCGCTGGACCGGTACGTCGACGATCTTGTCCACCACGTCGATGACGGGGTTCTCGACCAGTCGCTGCAGTGTGACCGGCTTGTCGACGACGTTGTCCTGGATGCTGACGAGCAGGTTCTCGACCAGGCGCTGAACCTGTGCGGGACGCTCGGCAACCTGGTCGACCACCGTCACGACCAGCTTCTCCACGAGGCGCTGCACCTCGGCGGGACGATCGACGATCTTGTCGACGATGTTCACCACGGGTCGCTCGACCAGACGCTGGATGTCGTGCGGCCGATCCACCACGTTGTCCACCACGTTGACCACCGGACGCTCGACCAGGCGCTGCACGTCAGACGGACGGTCAACGATCTTGTCGACGACATTGACGACGGCGCGCTCTACGGTGCGTGCCACATCCACCG
>CAZTAA010000019.1:859-9044 GCA_964611465.1 uncultured Mycobacterium sp.
GCCGGTCCACGACCTTGTCGACCACGTTCACCACGGGCCGGTCCACCAGGCGCTGAATATCCACCGGCCGGTCCACGACCTTGTCGACCACGTTCACCACGGGCCGGTCCACCAGGCGCTGGATATCCACCGGCCGGTCCACGACCTTGTCGACGACATTGACGACCGGCTTCTCGACGAGCCGGCCGATGGTCACCGGCTTATCCACGACGTTGTCGTGGACGCTTACGACAGGGCGTTCTACCGCGCGCTGTACCTGTACCGCTTTGTCCACCACGTTGTCGACGACCGTCACGATCGGCCGCTCGACCAACCGGCTTACGCTCGCCGGCTTGTCGACCACCTTGTCGATGGTGTCGACCACGAGCCGCTCGACGACGCGCTCCAGGGTGACCGGTTTGTCGACGACTTTCTCGACCGGATTCTCCACGAGTCGCTGGATCGTGTACGGACGGTCGATGACGTTGTCGACGATGTTCAAGGGTTGGCGTGGCAAATTCGATGATTTGTCAACGTTGACCATCATGCCTCCTGCTGTCTGGTTCGGACGGGACACGCCGGTCCCCGGCCGATTGATTCGCATCCCAACTCTGGCACACGTTTGCGTCACAAATGTTGGTTCCGACCAATTTGCAGTAATGCGATGCCCATCGCCGTAGGCGGGGTGCCTTTGGCAGTCGTTCGGCCACCGCCGACGGTGCCATTCATCCCCTGCCACAAGGGAAGTTAGTCCCAAATCTACGCCCGGCGGGTCTCCCGGACCGACGGCTGGGCGGTTTGCCGATGTCGCAATAATCAGTTAGCCATCTGAAAACATTTCGAGGGCTTCAGGCCGGCCAATCGTGGGGTGTGCGAGCGCCTCGACCGCCACGAACCCGGCTTCTGGGCGGAGTCGCCGGCCGTCCCAACGACGCGGTGTCAAGCCGAAATGCGAAGGCTCCGAGCGACAACGCCATCGCGAAGGTGTTCCGGAAATGCCTGTGTGAAAGGCGGCCGCGCCGACCGCAGCGCGACGGCCCTAGCCGGCGGCCGGATCGGTCGGCGCAGATGGCGCGGTTTGCAGCACCGGGACGGTTTCGGTCGCCGGCGCGGCGCCGGGACTCGGGAAACAGGTGCGGCCCGGACTGATGCCGCGTCGCGCGCGCCTACTGCGCTGAGGCGTGCGGGCAGTAGTGCATGCCATTGCCGCGGTGTTCGACCGGCGGCAGATTGCGTGCCGGCGTCTCGGGCAGTGGCGAGTCGGCGGCGATGCGTCCCATCGCCCGGTCCCAGCCGGCGCGCGCCCGCGGGTGCATCCGACTGCGCCTCGGCAGCGCCCGGAAGACCAGGTTCACCACGTCGCCGAAGCGCCGGTGCAACCACTCGTCGCGGCGAGACCAGCTGTAACCCATGAGTTTTCGAACGGGCGGGTCGTAGAGGCCCACGGTGAACCAAACGAAGAACCGGGAGATCACGGCGCGATTGGCGCGCCACATCCACTCCGGCATCCACGCGACGAACGGCGGCTTCGGCAAGTCGCGCAAGTCGAGCACGTCGCGGGCGGCCTTGTTGTTCTCCAGGACCTCGGTGCACATGTGTTCCCAGTAGACCTGGAAGTCCTCCCACGTCTCGGGCACCGGCCGCATGCTCATGCCGTACATCGAGTACCACTGCACGTGTTCGTCGAAGAGTTGGCGTTTCTCCTCTTCGGTGATCCCGCCGCACAACCGGTCGGCGACGATGATCGTGCCCACGAAGAACGTCGCGTGCGCCCAGTAGAAAACGTCGGGATTCAGGGCGTGGTAGCGCCGGCCCTGGGCGTCGACGCCCTTGATGTCGACGTGGTAGTCGCGCACCTGAGCGCCGGTCATCGGCGCCCGGTCGGCGTCGAACACCACCCCGCCGATGGGATAGAGCGACCGCAGCAGCCGGGGCCAGCGCTCCTGGAAGAAGATCGAATGCTCCTCGACGGCGGCGCCCAGCTGCGGATGCATGTTCTGCATCGAACCGGCCCATGGCCCCTGCAGCATGCCGCGCCAGTCACCGAAGTACTTCCAGGTCAACGAGTCGGGCCCGAGCGGCAGTGGTGGCGCCTCGTAGCCGGTCGCCGACATCGGACAGCCGCCGGCCGGAGCATCCACCTGGTCGGTGTTTCCGGACAGCGACGGGGCCTCGGAAGTATCTTGGGTCACAGGTGCTCTTTCCGATAGCGACAAAGAAGTTGACTACATACGTTGTCAAAAAATGAGTCTAGGAGTGCGACGGCCTCGGGTCAACGTCGCGGCCGTTGGACCGGTGTTCCCCTGGAGGACCGGCAGGCCCGTCGTCGTGACGATCTGGTCGCCGCCGGCGTGCGGTTGCTCGGCGCCACGGACGGGCCCGCCGTCACCGTCCGGGCCGTGTGCCGGCAGGCCGGGCTGACCGAACGCTACTTCTACGAGAGCTTCGCCGACCGCGACGACTTCGTCCGCGCGGTCTACGACGACGTGTGCCGGCGGGCGATGACAACGCTGACCAGCGCGGCCACTCCACGCGAGGCCGTCGAGCGGTTCGTGGCGATGATGGTCGACGACCCGGTGCGGGGCCGCATTCTGTTGCTCGGCCCACAGGCCGAACCCGTGCTCGTCCGCTCCGGCGCCGAGTGGATGCCCAGCTTCATCGACCTCCTCCAGCACAAGCTGACGACGATCACCGACCCCGCCGTCCAGAAGATGGCGGCCACCGGCCTGATCGGCGGCCTGACCGCGTTGTTCACCGCTTATCTCGACGGCCGGCTGACCGTCAGCCGGACGCAGTTCATCGACTACTGCGTCGACATGCTGCTCGCCCGCGCGGCGGTCCAGCAGCCCTGAGGGCCGGTCGCGGCGACGTCACGGAACGGCATCGCGCCGGGACACGATCGGGCCGAAACTTGTTGGTACCGTAAGACACAGATATATTGACTGCAACCAACAGGTACAGATAACTGGGAGGAACCCGTGTCGCAAGACCTGACGGACCTGCAACTGCTGCACGAACTGTCACCGGTGGTGGAAGAACTGATCAACCGCCACATGAAGATGACCAAGGACTGGAATCCGCACGACTACATCCCCTGGTCGGACGGCAAGAACTACTACGCCCTGGGCGGTCAGGACTGGGATCCCGAGCAGTCCAAGCTCTCCGAGGTCGCCCAGACGGCGATGGTGCAGAACCTGCTCACCGAGGACAACCTGCCGTCGTATCACCGCGAGATCGCGATGAACTTCAGCATGGACGACCCGTGGGGCTTCTGGGTCAACCGCTGGACCGCCGAGGAGAACCGGCACGGCATCTCCCTGCGCGACTATCTGGTCGTCACCCGCGCGGTGGACCCCGTCGAACTCGAGATCACCCGAATGGAGCAGGTCACCCGCGGCTTCTCGCCCGGCCAGAACCAGCAGGGCGATCTCTTCGCCGAGAGCCTGTTCGACTCGGTGATGTACGTCTCGTTCCAGGAACTGGCCACCCGGGTGTCCCACCGCAACACGGGCAAGGCGTGCGACGACCCGGTCGCCGACAAGCTGCTGCAACAGGTGTCCGCCGACGAGAACCTGCACATGATCTTCTACCGGGACACCAGCGCGGCCGGCCTGGACATCGCCCCGAACCAGGCGATGCGGTCCCTGCACCGGGTGCTGCGCAACTTCAAGATGCCCGGCTACACCGTTCCGGAGTTCCGGCGCAAGGCCGTCATCATCGCCGTCGGCGGTGTTTACGACCCGCGGGTCCACCTCGACGACGTGGTGATGCCGGTTCTGAAGAAGTGGCGCATCTTCGAGCGCGACGACTTCACCGGCGAGGCAGCCGCGATGCGCGACGACCTCGGCCTGCTCATCGAGGAACTCGAGGACACCTGCGAGAAGTTCGAGGTCGCCAAGCAGCGCCGGCTCGAGCGGGAGCGGATGGTCGCCGAGAAGAAGGCCATGAAGAACCTGTTGGTGTCGTCATCGTCGGGCTGACCGAAATCCGCGACACGGGCCGATCCGAACTCCGGATCGGCCCGTTTGCGCTGCCCAGTCCCGTCGTGCTGGCCCCGATGGCCGGGGTGACGAACGTCGCGTTCCGGACGCTGTGCCGGGAACTGGAGCAGGCCCGGACGGGAACCACCAGCGGCCTGTACGTGTGCGAGATGGTGACCGCTCGGGCGCTCGTGGAGCGCCATCCGGTCACCATGCACATGACCACGTTCGCGCCCGACGAGTCGCCCCGCTCACTGCAGCTCTACACCGTCGACCCGGCCACCACGTACGACGCGGCCCGGATGATCGTCGACGACAACCTCGCGGACCACATCGACATGAACTTCGGCTGCCCGGTGCCCAAGGTGACCCGCCGCGGCGGCGGCGCCGCGCTGCCCTACAAGCGGCGGCTGTTCGGCCAGATCGTGGCGGCGGCCGTGCGCGCCACCGAAGGCACCGACATCCCGGTGACGGTCAAGTTCCGGATCGGGATCGACGACGCGCACCACACCCACCTGGACGCCGGGCGCATCGCCGAGCAGGAAGGCGCCGCGGCCGTGGCCCTGCACGCCCGCACCGCGTCGCAGCGGTATTCGGGCACCGCCGACTGGGCCGAGATCGCACGCCTCAAACAGCACGTGACCAGCATTCCGGTACTGGGCAACGGCGACATCTTCGACGCCGCCGACGCATGCGCGATGATGGCGAGCACCGGGTGCGACGGTGTCGTCATCGGGCGCGGCTGCCTCGGCCGGCCCTGGTTGTTCGCCGAACTATCGGCCGCCTTCACCGGGACGCCGGCGCCCACCCCGCCCACGCTGGGCGAAGTGGCCGACATCATGCGCCGCCACGGCGCCCTGCTCGCCGACCACTTCGGCCAGGACAAGGGCATGCGGGACATGCGCAAGCACATCGCCTGGTACCTCCACGGCTTCCCCGCCGGCGCCGACCTGCGCCGGGCTCTGGCCCTGGTCAAGACGTTGGACGAGCTCGACGCACTGCTCTCCCAGCTGGACCGCGACGTCCCGTTCCCTGCCGCCGCGTCCGGCCCGCGGGGACGGCAGGGATCCCCGGCGGCGGTCTCGCTGCCCGACGGCTGGCTGATCGATCCGGACGACTGCACCGTCCCGGCCGGCGCGGATGTGATGCACTCGGGCGGCTGAACCGAGACGATCTCGATATCGGTCCTCTCGAGTTGCCTAAGTACGATGAACCTGTTCCAATTCGCCCCAACGACGGGGCCCCGAGTGCTGCTCACGATCGGAGAGCCGGAAAGCCCTGATGCCGAGCACGAGGCATCACGGTGACGCGTGGATCGACAGTTGACCGGAAGCGGAGAAGCAGATGAGTGACGGCGACAACGCCACTCCTGAGTCCGCCGCGCCGCAATCCGGTTCCGACGAACCCGACAATTGGGTCACCCGCACGTCGCGCCCGGCGCCGGCGGCCGCGCCGTGGGAGCGCGGACCGGCCCCGACGGAAGCCTCCACCGGCAACCACACCGACGGCGTCCCGGTCGCCGATCTCATCGCCCGGCTCACTGGTGAGATCCCGGTCGTCCTGCAGCACCGGGACCGCCATTTGGATGCCCACCGACACCGGCCGCCCGAGGAGCCGGAATCCGAGGAGCCGGCGTCCGACGAGCCGGAGTCCGACGAGCAGGCGGTTATGGAGCCGCCGACCGCCCCGGCATATCTCGCCGACTGGCCCGGCCCGCTCGGCGCGCCCTACGCCTCCGAGATCCCCGATCTCTCCGCCCTGCACTCCACCCCGCACGATGGGCCGACCGAGGCGCCGGCACCGGGCGGCCGACGGGCCACCCCCGCCCGGCTGGCGGCGCGCCACACCGGTCCGGCGGCTCCTGTCGCGGGCAAACGGCGGCACCCGGGGAGGATGCTGGCCGCGCGTTCGTTCGCCGCGTTGATGGCGGTTCTCGCTCTCGCCCTCACCGGTGGGGCCTGGCAGTGGACGACGTCCAAGAACAACCTGCTGAACTACGTGGCCGCGCTCGATCCGAATTCCCGCGACATCCTCGACCCCAACGCACAGTTCGGTGACGAGAACTTCCTGATCGTCGGCGCGGACAGTCGGATCGGGGAGAACGCCGACGTCGGGGCCGGCAGCGTGGAAGACGCCGAGGGCGCCCGTTCCGACACCATCATGCTGGTGAACATTCCGGCCAACCGTAAGCGCGTGGTGGTGGTGTCGTTCCCGCGGGACACCGCGATCACGCCGACGATGTGCGAGGCCTGGGATGCCCGGACCGGCGAGTACGGGCCCGTCTATGACGAAAAAGAGGGCGTCTGGAGCCCTGAGGAGCGCTACACCGACACGAAACTGAATTCCGCCTACGCGCTCGGTGGGCCGAAGTGCCTGGTGAAGGTCATCCAGAAGATCTCCGGCCTGTCGGTGAACCGGTTCATGGCCGTCGACTTCACCGGCTTCTCCAAGATGGTCGACGCGCTCGGCGGTGTCGAGGTGTGCACCACCACTCCCCTGGAAGACGCCGAGCTCGGCACCGTTCTGGCGACGGCGGGCCGCCAGACCATCGACGGCCACACCGCGCTGAACTACGTGCGGGCCCGACAGATCGAAACCGAGCAGAACGGCGACTACGGGCGGATCAAGCGTCAGCAGATGTTCCTGTCGTCGCTGCTGCGGTCGCTGATCTCGAAGGACACGTTCTTCTCGCTGAGCAAGCTCAACAACGTCGTCAACCTGTTCATCAACGACAGCTACGTCGACAACGTCAAGACCAAGGACCTGGTGGACCTCGGCCAGTCCATCCAGGGCGTCTCGGCGGGACGCGTGACCTTCATCACGCTGCCGACCACCGGCGTCACTGACGAGGACGGCAACGAGGTTCCCAACGACGAAGCCATCCGCGCGTTGTTCGACGCGATCATCGACGACGATCCCCTGCCCGGTGAGAACGACAAGAACGAGACCACCACACCGGTCACCAGCACCTCCAAGCAGGGCACCGAGACCCCGACACCGATCGCCGAGACGTCCACGCCGTCCACGTCGTCCGAAGCGCCCGTCAGCGAGCTGGTCAACGCCGTCGCCGCCGATCCGCACGACGTCACCGTGCACGTGTCGAACGCCACCTCGCTGACCGGCCTGGGCTCGTCGGCCAGCCTCGACCTGCAAGAGCACGGTTTCAACGTCGACACTCCCGACGACTACTCGGAATCCCGGTCGCAGACCACGGTGATGTACTCGCCGGGCAACGAACAGGCAGCGGCCACAGTCGCCGGCGCGCTGGGGAACCCGCGCATCGAACGGGTGACGGGGCTGGGCGACGCCGTGCACGTGGTGCTGGGCAGCGACTTCACCGGCGTCACCGCGCCACCGTCGAGCGGCTCCCAGCTCAGCGTGCATGTCACACACACCGGTTCGGCCACCCCCACCAAGCTGCCCGAGGACCTCACCGTCACCAACGGCGCCGACATCAGTTGCGAGTAGCTGAACACGCCATTCACCGTGAGTTCACCGGCCGCGTCATGACCATCACGCGATATTGCCCGTAGCCTTGGACATATGCGCACCGCTTACCATGAGCAGCTCTCCGCCCTGACCGAACACCTGGGCGAAATGTGTGGGCTGTCCGGGCGAGCCATGGAACACGCAACCCAGGCGTTGCTGCAGGCCGACCTCGTACTGGCAGAGCAAGTCATCACCGACCACGACCAAATCGTGGCAATGAGCCACCAGGCCGAGGAAAACGCGTTCGTGCTGCTCGCCCTTCAGGCGCCCGTGGCCGGCGATCTGCGGTCCATCGTCAGCTCCATCCAGATCGTCGCCGACATCGACCGGATGGGCGCCCTCGCCCTGCACGTCGCCAAGATCGCGCGCCGCCGTCACCCGCAGCACGCGCTGCCCGAGGAAGTCAACGGGTATTTCGCCGAAATGGGCCGTCTGGCAGTCGAATTGGGGAACAGCGCACAGGAGGTGCTGCTGTCACGCGACCCGGAGAAAGCCGCGCGCATCCGGGAGGACGACGACGCGATGGACGATCTGCACCGGCATCTGTTCACGGTCCTGATGGACCGGGACTGGAAGCACGGTGTGGCGGCGGCCGTCGACGTGACCCTGCTCGGCCGGTTCTACGAACGGTTCGCCGACCATGCCGTCGAGGTGGCCCGCCGGGTGATCTTCCAGGTCACCGGGACGTTGCCGGAAGAAAGCATCTGGCACACCCCCTGATTCAGCCGTGGCGCCCC
>CAZTAA010000019.1:9144-18367 GCA_964611465.1 uncultured Mycobacterium sp.
GGACGTTGCCGGAAGAAAGCATCTGGCACACCCCCTGATTCAGCCGTGGCGCCCCCACGAGATCTGTTCAGCGGTGGCTGCGAGAACTTTCGAGTAGACCTCGCAGCCAGCGCTGAACAGATGGGGGTCGGACTCAGCCGAAACGTCCGGAGATGTAGTCCTCGGTGGCCTTCTGGTTCGGGTTGGAGAAGATCTTCTCGGTGTCGTCGATCTCGATGAGCTTGCCGGGCTTGCCGGTTGCCTCCAGGTTGAAGAACGCCGTCTGATCGCTGACCCGCGCGGCCTGCTGCATGTTGTGCGTGACGATCACGATCGTGAACTCCTGCTTGAGTTCCGCGATCAGGTCCTCGATGGCCAGTGTCGAGATCGGATCGAGGGCCGAGCACGGCTCGTCCATCAACAACACGTCCGGCTGCACGGCGATGGCGCGGGCGATGCAGAGTCGCTGCTGCTGGCCGCCGGACAGTCCGCCGCCCGGCTTGTCCAACCGGTCCTTGACCTCGTTCCACAGGTTGGCGCCCTTGAGCGACTGCTCGGCGGTCTCGTCGAGCAGTTTGCGGTTGCGCACCCCCTGCAGTTTCAGCCCGGCCACCACGTTGTCGCGAATCGACATGGTGGGGAAGGGATTCGGCCGCTGGAACACCATGCCGATGGTCTTGCGCACGCCGACCGGGTCCACCCCGGCCCCGTAGATGTCGTCACCGTCGAGCAGGACGGAACCGTCCACGCGCGCACCGGGAATGACCTCATGCATCCGGTTGAGCGTGCGCAACACCGTCGACTTGCCGCAACCGGACGGGCCGATGAATGCCGTCACGCTCCGCGGCGGGACCGACATCGACACATCGGCGACCGCGTGGAACGAACCGTAGTAGATGTTGACGTCCTTGAGGTCCAGACGCTTCGCCATGGTGGAGTTCTCCTAAACCTTTTTTGGTGCAAAGAATTTCGCGAGGTAGCGCGCCCCGATGTTGAGGACGGCCACCAGAAGGATCAGCGTCAGCGCCGCACCCCAGAGCCGGTCGGTGGGCACCGGGTTCGCGCCCGCGCCGGCCGAAACCTGGTCGTACATCATGCCGGGCAGCGAGCCCTGGAAGCCGGCGAACATGTCGAAGTTGATGGCCTGCGCATAGCCCACCAGGATCAGCAGTGGCGCGGTCTCGCCCATCACCCTGGCCAGCGCCAGCATGATGCCGGTGACGATGCCCGACAGCGCGGTCGGAATGACAATGCGCGCAATGGTTTTCCACTTCGGAACCCCGAGCGCATAGCTGGCCTCACGCAGATCCATCGGCACGATGCGCAGCATCTCCTCGGTCGAACGCACGATCACCGGGATCATCAACAGCACCAGGGCCAGCGACACCGCGAAGCCCGAACGCTGGAAGCCGAGGGTGGCGACCCACAGCGAGTAGATGAACAACGCGGCCACGATCGACGGCACGCCGGTCAGGATGTCCACCATGAAGGTGGTGATCTTGCCGAGCCTGGTGGCGCCGCCGTACTCCACCAGATAGATGCCGACGAACACCCCGATGGGGATCGAGATGACCGCGCACACCACACCCTGCAGCAGCGTGCCGACGATGGCGTGATAGGCGCCGCCGCCGGGGGCGAACGCCGTCATGCCGGCCTGCGAGTTCATCCACCACGTGCCGGAGGTGACGATGCCGATGCCCTTGCTGATCACCGAGTAGAGCACCCAGACCAGCGGAACCAGCGCGACGACGACCGACAGCGTCACCAGCACCGTGGCGGTCTTGTCGGCCAGCTTGCGGCGCAGGCTCAGCCTTTCGAAGGTGGGCGCCTTGACCGGCCGATCCATGATCGAGGTCATGACCGTCCCTTCCCGGACACCGCCGCGCGGGCCAGTGAGTTGACGACGAGGGTCAGCACGAACAGCACCAGGCCGGCGGCGATGTAGGCGCCGGCCTTGTACTGGTCATTGAATTCCGAAGCGGCGGCGGCGATCTTGCTCGCGAACGTATAGCCGCCGTCGAACAGCGACCAGCCGAACGCGGTCTGCGTACCGCGCAGGATGATCAGCAGGGCGATCGTCTCACCGAGCGCCCGGCCCAGCCCGAGCATCGCGCCGCTGACGTAGCCGGACATGCCGAACGGCAACACCGTCGTCCTGACCACCTCCCAGCGGGTGGCCCCCAGCGCGAGGGCCGCCTCGATCTGGCCGGGCGGGGTCTGGACGAACACCTCGCGGGTGACCGCGGTGATGATCGGCAGGATCATCACCGAGAGCACGATGCCGGCGGTGAAGATGGTTCCACCGCCGGCCACCGAGGCGTTCCCGGTGGCGAATAGGAAGAACCAGCCGAAATGCTGGTTGAGCCACAACGCCACCGGTTTGAGCACCGGCGCGAGGACGTACAGACCCCAGACGCCGTAGATGATCGACGGCACCGCGGCCAGCAGGTCCACCAGATAGCCCAGCGGCCCGGCCACCCGCCGCGGCGCGTACTGCGTCAGGAAGATGGCGATGCCGAGCGCGACGGGCATCGCGAGAACCAGTGCGAACAGCGACACGAACACGGTGACCTGGAACAACTCGAACACACCGAAGTGCATGGCCGAGGTGTCGGTGGTGATCCAGTTCCTGCCGTAGAGGAAGAAGTTCTCCTCGTTGCGGGACAGCGCCGGGATCGCCCGCCACAGCAGGAACACCCCGATCGCCGCGATCAGGACGACGATCAGCACCCCGGACCCGGTTGCGAGCCCACCGAAGATCCGGTCGCCCAATCGGACCTTGGACCCGTGGGACGGCTCGGTCGCCATGGGTTCGAAGTCCGAGATGGACGCCCCGATGACCTGCCCCGAACCCGCCTGTGACGGATCCGGCACCGGCTCATCGTGACCCGTCACTGCGACACCTTCGCTGACCTCATTGCTCATCGGTTGGGTACCTCAATCCTCACCGCATTCGCGTCGCTGCGCAGAACATCTACTGGATCGCCGCGACAGCCGTGATCAGACGCTCCTTGAACTGGTCCGGCAGCGGCACGTAGCCGGCCGCCGCGAGGTTGGCCTGGCCCTGGTTGGCCGCGACCGTCAGGAAGGACCGGACCGCGCCGGCGGTGTCGGCGTCGTAGCCCTTGGAGCAGACGATGTTGTAGGTGGCCAGCACCAGCGGGTAGGCACCCGGCTCCGTGGTCCCGTACAGCGAGTTCAGATCGAGCACCAGGTCGTTGCCGGTACCGGAGATCTTGGCGCCTTCGATCGCCTTCTTGGCGGACTCGTCGGTGAGCTCCACGGCGCCGCTGCCGTTGTCGATCTGGATCACGGTCAGCTTGGCCTGGTCGGCGAAGCCCTTCTCCACGTAGCCGATCGCCCCCGGGGTGGCCTGCACGGCCTGCACCACACCGGCGGACTTCTGGGCGCCCTCGCCGGCACCGCCCTGGAATTCCTTGCCGGCACCCTTGGTCCAGGTCTGCGGGGCGGCCGCGCCGAGGTACTTCTGGAAGTTGTCGGTGGTGCCCGACGAGTCGGACCGGTAGATCGGGGTGATCTTCGTGTCGGGCAGGCTGGCGCCGCTGTTGAGCGCGGCGATCGCCGGGTCGTTCCAGGTGGTGATGGCGCCGGTGAAGATCTTGGCCAGCAGGTCGGCGTTCAGCACGAGCTTGTCGACGCCGGGCAGGTTGTAACCCAGGGCGACGGGACCGAACACCAGCGGCAGGTTCCACGCCGGGTTCCCGCCGCAGCGTTCGGCGGCCTTCTGGACCTGGTCGTCCTTCAATGCCGAGTCCGAACCGGCGAAGTCGACGTTCTTGGCGATGAACTGGGTCACGCCGGCACCCGAACCCGTCGGGTTGTAGGACAGGTTCTTGCCCGGGCAGGCCTGTCCCCACGCCTGATTGAACACGGCGATGGCGTTCTGCTGCGCGGTCGAACCCTCGGCGGTCAGCGTGTTCTTACCCCCGCATTCGGCCGAGCCGGCCGCCGAGGAACCCGCGGCCGAGCTGCCCGCGCCGCCGGTGTTGTTGTCGCTGCCGCACGCCGACAGCGCCAGACCCGCGATCGCGCTCATCGACACCGTCGCGAGCATTGTCCTGCCAACCAGATTGCGCTTCACCTATTCCGCCTTCTCGAGTACGCGCCGGGTGTCTCCCGGAGCGGTGCTTAGTCCTGCGCAAGGTATGCGCCGCGCATTGCCGGGAACCCGATTGCGGGTGAACCGCCGGTGAACAGCCCACAGTGACCGGACAGTCGCGGCCGGCCGGTCAGCGCGAGACGGCGTAGGCGGTATCGGTGCTGTAGACGCTGAATCCCAGCGCTTCGTACGTCCGCACGGCCGCACCGTTGTCCGATTCCACATAGAGCAGCACGGTCGGCTCCGCGGCGTCCGCCAGCCGCCGGGCCAGGTGCTGCAGGCCGATGCCGGTGAGGGCCACCCCCAGGCCCCGCCCCTGAGCCGCCGGATCGACGCCGACCACGTACACCTCACCGAGGCCGTCGGCCGGATCGCCGTGCACCTTCGTCCAATGAAAGCCGAGCAGGCGCCCGGCGGCGTCGAAAGCCAGGAACAGCCCGGCCGGATCGAACCATGCTTCGGCCCGGCGCTCGGCCAGCTCGACGTCCGTCCAGCCGCCCTGCTCGGGATGCCACGCGAAGGCGGCGTTGTTCACCCGCAGCAGCTCGGCGTCGTCGTCGGGCCCGGCATAGGTGCGGATCAACACGCCGTCGGGAACGGTCACGTCCGGGAGGCCGCGCAGCGACCGGCGCATCTGCAGCAGCGCGCGAACCGGCGTCAGACCGAGCGCGGCGGCGGTGGCCGCGGCGGCGGGCAGGGTGCCGTGCGCCCAAAACCGGTCGGCGCCGTCGCCGCGCTGCAGTGCGGCGGTGATCAGCGCCGCACCGATCCCCCGCCGGCGATGAGCGGGTTCGACCACCAACTCGGCCGTCCCGCCGGCCAGGTTGAGATAGCCGGCCAGCCGGCCGTCGGCCGTGGCCAGCAGGTGCCCCGTGCGCTCCTGGTCCAGCTCCCGCAGCACCTGCTCGCCGACGGGTGCCACGCCATCGAATTGTGTTGCGGCAGTGATCAATTCGGTGATCGAACGACGTTGCTCAGCCGACGGCCGGGGGCACCAGTCCAGCCGGGTCACGGACTGTGCACGGCGTCGGGCACCGCCTCGCCGTCCAGATCGGTCTCGCCGTCATCGGCCGGTACGTCACCGTCGGCGAGAGCCCGCCCGCGCGCCGGGCGGACCGCCTTGTAACCGACGTTGCGGACCGTGCCGATCAACGATTCGTATTCGGTGCCGAGCTTGGCCCGCAACCGCCGCACGTGCACGTCGACCGTGCGGGTGCCGCCGAAGAAGTCGTAGCCCCAGACCTCCTGCAGCAACTGCGCGCGGGTGAACACCCGGCCCGCGTGCTGGGCGAGGTATTTGAGCAGTTCGAATTCCTTGTAGGTGAGGTCCAGCGGGCGCCCGCGCAGCCGGGCGGTGTAGGTGCCCTCGTCGATCACCAGTTCGCCGAGACTGATCTTGCCGGCGCTCTCCTGACTGGCCATGCCGCCGCGACGGCCGACCAGCAACCGCAACCGGGCGTCGATCTCGGCCGGACCGGTGCCCGGCAGCAGGATCTCGTCGAGACCCCATTCCACACTCACCGCGACCAGACCGCCCTCGTTGACCACGGCCACCACCGGCACCGCGGCGCCGGTGGTGCCCAGCAGCCGGCACAGTCCGCGGGCCGCCGCCAGGTCGGTGCGGGCATCGACGATCGCCACATCCGCGTTTCCCGCCTCCAGCAGCGACGACACCTCCGTCGGCGCGGACCGCACGGTGTGCGGCAGCAGCGACAACGACGGCAGAACCGACTCGGGATGCGGGTCAACGGTGAGTAGCAACAGGTCCAAAAGGGTCCTCCAGAGACCGAAGATCAACTTCGCTGACTCATGGCCGACACATCGACGTTACGACCGAGGTCCGTCAACGATATCGCGCAACCTGCGGATTATCGCCTCGGAGGGGTCGCGGGACCGTGGCCCGGCGGCCGCGGGCCACAATATCCGGTGTGCGGAAAGTCCTGACCCGGTTCGGGGCGGCCATCGCCGTCGTCGTGGTGATCGCGGTCGTCGTTGATTTCGGCGCCACCATCTTCGCCGAGTACCGGCTGGCCCGGTCGGTCCGCGCGGCGGCGCAGCTGAGCTGGGATCCGTCGGTGGCCATCCTCGGTTTTCCCTTCTTCCCGCAGGCGCTCCACCGGCGCTATGGCGAGTTGGAGATCAAGGCCAATGACGTCGAGCACGCGCATGTGGGCAAGGCGTCGCTGGAAGCCACCATGCACGCCGTCGACCTCGCCGAATCGACATGGCTCATCGGGCCGGACGCCAGTCTGCCGATCGGCAAACTGGAAAGCCGCATCATCATCGACTCCCGCCACCTCGGCGGGTTCATGGGCATCTCCGACCTGGTGGTGGAAGCGCCCACCCGCGACATCAACGAGCAGGGCGGCAGTCACCGCGGCGGCCGGGACAAGCCGCTGACCACCGAGTCCGGTATCTCCGACAGCCACGGCCTGATCTTCACCGGCACCCCGACGGCGGCCGGCTTCGACAAGCGGGTGAGCGTATCGGTGGACCTGACAACCGGCGGCCCCGACCACGCCACCCTGGTTATCACGCCCACCCGGCTACTGACCGGGCCGGGCACCGCCCAGCAGGACGTGCCCGACGACCGGGTGGCGGCGGTCCTCTCCGCCTTCAAAGCCGAGCTGCCCGACCAGAGGCTGCCCTTCGGTGTCGCCCCGACCAGCCAGGGCGCCCGCGGCTCCGATGTCATCATCGAGGGCATCACCGAGGGAGTAACCGTGCGACTGAACGGGTTCAGACAATCATGAGCACATCAGTGGCCGTCGTGGCCGCCGTCCTGATCGGCGTGCTCGGCCTCGCGGCGATCGTGGGCCGGCTCCTCACCCTGCGGCAGGGCATGTTGCGCGCCGCCGACGCGGCAAGCCACGTCGACACCAGCGATCTGAACCTCGGCCTGTCGACCACCGGCCCGACCATCCTGCACTTCAGTGCGTCGTGGTGCGGACCGTGCGCCGCTGTCCGGCGGGTCGTCGACCAGGTGTGCGCGGATCTTCCGGACGTCGCCCACGTCGAGGTCGACATGGAGGCGAATCCCGAAGCGGCCAAACGGCTTTCGGTGCTGTCGTTGCCGACGACCATCATCTTCGATTCCGCCGGACATCCCCGCTACCGCACGACGGGCGTGCCCAGCGTGGCCGATCTGCGCTCGGCCGTGCAGCCACTATTGGCCTGATCGGGGTCCCATTAGGTAGGCTCTGCCTCGTGTCAGCCCGCCTCGAGCTTCTGCTCACCAAGCGCCGCGCAGTGGATCTGTGCCGCGTCGCGGGTTGTTGCTGTTGTTGTCGTAGCTGCTGAGTCGTTCGCGCCTTCCCGCGCCGCTCACCGGGCAGCCAACTCTGGCGTGCTCATGCCGGCCTACCCGTCAACAACAGAAAGACCCCCATGTCACACAGCTCCAATGCCTATCCGAATGCCGATCAGGTCGACGTGCGCGGACCACGGTTCGCCGCCTGGGTCACCACCGCGGTGCTGATCGCCACCCTGCTGCTCGCCCCGGTGAGCACGACGGCCGCCGCGGTCGTGCTGGGGTTGCAGGCCGTGGTGTTCGCGATCGGCGCGGTACGCGGCCCCCGCGCGCATCCCTACGGCCGGATCTTCGCGACGTTCGTCCTGCCCCGGGTGGGGCCCGTTCAGGAACGGGAACCCGTGGCGCCCTTGCGTTTTGCGCAATTGGTCGGCCTGGTCTTCGCGGTCGTGGGCACCGCCGGCTTCGCCTTCGGCGCACCCGCCGTCGGTCTGGTCGCCACCGCGTTCGCACTGTTCGCCGCGTTCCTCAACGCGGCGTTCGGCATCTGCCTCGGTTGCCAGATCTACCCGCTGACACTGCGCCTGCGGCTGCGCCGGGCGCCGGCGACCAGCTGACCACCGTCCGTACCCGAAAGGAAACCCTATGGCCCGCTCCGACGTCCTGGTCTCCACCGACTGGGCCGAGAGCAACCTCGACGCGCCGAACACGGTCTTCATCGAGGTCGACGAGGACACCAGCGCCTACGACACCGGCCACATCGCCGGTGCGGTCCGGCTCGACTGGAAGTCCGACCTGCAGGATCCGGTCAAGCGGGACTTCGTCGACGCCCAGCAGTTCTCCAAGCTGCTGTCCGAACGCGGTATCGCCAATGACGACACCGTGATCCTCTACGGCGGCAACAACAACTGGTTCGCCGCCTACGCGTACTGGTACTTCAAGCTCTACGGCCACGAGAACGTCAAGCTGCTCGACGGCGGCCGCAAGAAATGGGAGCTGGACGGGCGCCCGCTGACCAGCGACCCCGTCGAACGCCCGCAGACCAGCTACACGGCCAAGGAGGCCGACACCTCGATCCGCGCCTTCCGCGACGAGGTGATCGCCGCGATCGGCACCAAGAACCTGGTCGACGTCCGCTCCCCCGACGAGTTCTCCGGCAAGATCCTGGCGCCGGCTCATCTGCCACAGGAACAGAGCCAGCGGCCCGGGCACATCCCCGGTGCCATCAACGTCCCGTGGAGCAGGGCCGCCAACGAGGACGGAACCTTCAAGTCCGACGAGGAACTGGCCCAGATCTACGCCGCGGCCGGCCTGGACGGCCAGAAGGAAACCATCGCTTACTGCCGCATCGGTGAGCGTTCGTCGCACACCTGGTTCGTGCTCCAGGAGCTCCTGGGCCATCGGAATGTCAAGAACTACGACGGCAGTTGGACCGAATACGGCTCCCTGGTGGGCGCCCCGATCGAGTTGGGAAGTTGATTATGTGCGCAGCACCGAAACAAGGACAGGCCCTCCCCGCGGGCGTCGACGTCGAGAAGGAAACCGTGATCACCGGCCGGGTGATCGACGGCAGCGGCCAGACCGTCGGCGGGGCCTTCGTTCGCCTGCTGGACGGCTCGGACGAGTTCACCGCCGAGGTCGTCGCCTCGGCCACCGGTGACTTCCGGTTCTTCGCGGCGCCGGGCACCTGGCGGGTTCGTGCGCTGTCGAAGTTCGGCAACGGCGACGCCGTGGTGGCGCCCGAGGGCGCCGGCATCCACGAGGTCGACATCAAGGTCGCGTGACGACGATCCGGCGAGGGTAACCGGCGCGACTTCGCCCCCGCGACGAATTAGACTGCGACCGTGGTGTTGTTCTTCGAGATCATGCTTCTC
>CAZTAA010000019.1:18467-51845 GCA_964611465.1 uncultured Mycobacterium sp.
CCCCGCGACGAATTAGACTGCGACCGTGGTGTTGTTCTTCGAGATCATGCTTCTCGCGTCCGTCGGGGCCATCACCTGGTTCGCGTTGTACGCGCTGTACCGGCTGATCACCGACGAGTCGTGACGGGCGACGGGCCCTTTCCCGGAGTCGACCCGGGATCCGGTGATCGCGCCGTGGCCGCGGCCGCCGAACGCGCCAGGCAGACCGCACCGCGCAACATCCCCGTCTTCGAGGACCTGCCGGGACCGCAGGACACCGCCAATCTGCGTGAGGGCGCCGACCTGCACGCCGCCCTGCTCGCCCTGCTGCCCCTGGTCGGCGTGTGGCGTGGCGAAGGCGAAGGACGCGGACCGCACGGCGACTACCGCTTCAGCCAGCAGATCATCGTGTCCCACGACGGCGGCGACTACCTGAACTGGGAGGCCCGGTCATGGCGGCTCAACGAGGACGGTGGATACGAGGCGCACGGTCTTCGTGAAACCGGCTTCTGGCGATTCGTCAGCGACCCCGACGATCCCACCGAGTCACAGGCCATCGAGCTGCTGCTGGCGCATTCGGCCGGATATGTCGAGCTGTTCTACGGCCGGCCACTGACACAGTCGTCGTGGGAACTGGTCACCGACGCGCTGGCCCGCAGCACGTCCGGGGTGCTCGTCGGCGGGGCCAAGCGGCTCTACGGAATCGTCGAAGGCGGCGACCTCGGATACGTCGAGGAACGCGTCGACGCCGACGGCGGGCTGGTGCCGCACCTGTCGGCCCGGCTGTCCCGGTTCGTCGGCTGACCGCCGAACCGGTTTCACCGCACGCAATTCGCACGGAGGGCAACCCCATGACATGGGGCGGCCCCCGAGCCATTGGTGCCTGGTTGGACGAACCGGGGGCTCGGGGGCCGGGTGGCTGCTGGAATTCGCCTAGCGCGCGCAGGTGATTCCTCGCCTGGTGCCGCTAGCGGACAGCCACCTCACATGTCCATGAGTCAATCAATTTTCCGGACCACCTCCTTCCCTGTGTACCGCTGACCGTACTCCCGCCGACCCACGGCCGACAACCGGTTTTCGGGTGCTCAGCGGTCGCTGACGACGGCGGCGTCGACCAGGGCCGCGAACTCGCCGGCCATGGGCGCCGGCCGCAGCCGCCGGCCGTCCAGGGTATGCACGCGGGCCCCCAGGGTGATCGCGGATATCAACCAAACACCTTGGGCGGCAAAGAGATCCGCCAATGACAGGGCGCGGTAGTCGCAGTCGTAGCCCTTGGCCCGGGCCACCTCGAACAACGCCTGCTGCGTGGTGCCACGCAGGATCGGATACCACGGCGGCGGCGTCAGCAGGCAGTCGTCGGTGGCGATGACGACCGTCGAGCGCGGACCCTCCAGAACCCGGCCGTCGGAACTGAGGAACACCACGTCGTCGGCGCCGAGGCGGGCGGCGTGCCGCAGCGCCGCCATGTTCACCGCATAGGACAGCGTCTTGGCGCCGGCCAGCAGCCACGGCATCGCGTCGGTACCGGTGCTGGGCAGTCCCCGATCCAGGGACACCGCGGCGACCCCGTCGCGCCGCGCGCCGGCCACCCGATCGGCCAGCGGCGCAACGGTGACATATGCGGTCGGCGCCGACCCGGATTCGCGGCCCCGCGTGTACACCAGACGCAGCGCCGCCTCGTCGGCCGACCCCGCCGTCCACTGCGCGGCCGCCGCGGCGATCGCGGCCCGCCACGCCGGCAGGTCGGGTTCGGGCAGATCGAGCATCCGGGCCGAGTGCGTCAGCCGGCGCAGATGCGCCTCCACCAGACAGGCCCGGCCGTCCCGCACCAACAGCGTCTCGAAGACGCCGTCACCGCGCACGGCCGCCAGGTCGTCGCCGCACAACAACGGTGCATCCGGATCGTGCACGACACCGTCGAGCGTGACCAGCACAGTCATGGACATGCAGCGTAGTCCCGGCCGCTGGGTGCCACCGTAGAGTTGAACCGTGTCAGAGTCCGCCGTACCCGCGCCCGATCCCGGCCCCGACGCCGGCGCGATCTGGCACCACGGCGATCCGTTCGGCGAGCAGCGCTCGGCGGCCACCGGTGCCGTCGTCGTCGACCGCTCGCACCGCGCCGTGCTCGCGCTCACCGGACCGGACCGCCGCAGTTGGCTGCACAGCCTCTCCACCCAGCACGTCGCGGACCTGCCGGACGGCGCCAGCACCGAGAACCTGAGCCTCGACGGTCAGGGCCGGATCGAGGACCACTGGATCCAGACCGAATTCGACGACGTGACCTACCTGGACACCGAACCCTGGCGGGGCGAACCGCTGCTGGCCTACCTGCGCAAGATGATCTTCTGGGCGCAGGTCAGCGTCGAGCCGGCCGACCTGGCCGTGCTGACCCTGCTGGGCCCCGGCCTGGCCGAACCGGCGGTGCTGGGTTGCCTCGACCTGGCCTCCCTGCCGGACGCGACGGCGGTGGCGCTGCCGGGCGGCGGCTTCGTGCGCCGGTCCCCGGGTGCCGACGGCCCCGAATTCGACATGCTGGTTCCCCGCGCCGACGCCGGCGACTGGATGCGCCGGCTCACCGCCGCCGGGGTGCGCAGCGCCGGGACGTGGGCGTACGAGGCGCACCGCGTCGCCGCCCGGCGCCCGCGGCTGGGCGTGGACACCGACGAGCGGACCATCCCGCACGAGGCCGGCTGGATCGGCGGGCCCGGCGCGGGCGCCGTACACCTGGACAAGGGCTGCTATCGGGGCCAGGAGACCGTCGCCCGGGTCCACAACCTGGGCAAACCGCCCAGGATGCTGGTGTTGCTGCACCTCGACGGCGCCGCCGAACGGCCCGCGAGCGGCGATCCCGTGCTGGCCGGCGGGCGGGTGGTCGGCCGGCTGGGCACCGTCGTCGACCATGTGGACCTCGGCCCGATCGCGCTGGCGCTGCTCAAGCGCGGTCTGCCGGCCGATACGCCGCTGCAGACCGGCGGGGAGCACCAGGTCAGCGCCGCGATCGACGCGGACTCGCTGCCGCCGGCCGAGGGCGCCGGCGCCGGCCGGGTGGCGGTGGACCGGTTCCGGGGAGCCGGCCGCGACGTGTGACCTTCGCCGCCGCCGGGCCTACCGGCACGGCGGACCGGAGCACGGTAGAGTAGCCGCCAGGACAATAAACACACTCAGATCGGAGCCGCCTGCACGTTGGGCCGCTCCGTTATTGCGCGAGGGGGTTCCCCCATGGGCCGCGGCCGGGCTAAGGCAAAGCAGACCAAGGTTGCACGAGAGCTGAAGTACAGCTCCCCGCAGACCGACTTCAGCCAACTCCAGCGGGAGCTGGCCGGGTCGCCGAGCAGCGACACCGACCAGTTGGACGACGACCTGGACAGCGAGCCCTGGTCCGACGACGACTGGCGCCGCTAGCGCCGCGGCGCGTCCTCAGAACCTCGGGTGCCGGCCCACCAACTCGACGCGGGGGCCGTCCTTGCCTCCCTTGTTCACCGTCCCGAGTGTCCAGCAGTCGAGGTGACGCGCGGTCAGCACCGCCAGCGCCCGGTCGGTGTCCTCCGGAGCCACCACGGCGACCATCCCGACGCCCATGTTGAACGTCTTCTCCATCTCGGCGTGCTCGATCCGCCCGCGCTGGGCGATCAGCCTGAACAGGGGCGCCGGCGTCCACGTGCCGCGATCCAGCTCGGCGGTCAGGCCCGCCGGGACGACGCGCTCCAGATTGCCGGCCAGCCCGCCGCCGGTGACGTGGCAGAAGGTGCGCACCTGCGTTTCGGCGGCCAGCGCCAGGCAGTCCTTGGCGTAGATCCGGGTCGGCTCGAGCAGTTCCTCACCGAGTGTGCGGCCGAACTCCTCGACATGTCCGGCCAGCTTCATCCGGTCGATCTCCAGCAGCACCTTGCGGGCCAGTGAATAGCCGTTGGAGTGCAGGCCCGAGGACCCCATGGCGATGACGACGTCGCCCGGGCGCACCCGCTCCGGGCCCAGCACGTCGTCGGCCTCCACCACGCCGACCCCGGTCGCCGACAGGTCGTAGTGGTCCGGCTCCATCAGCCCCGGGTGCTCGGCGGTCTCCCCGCCCAGCAACGCACAGCCGGCCAGCACGCAGCCCTCGGCGATACCGGCGACGATGGCCTGCACCCGTTCGGGAACCACGCGGCCGACGGCGATGTAGTCCTGCAGGAACAACGGCTCGGCGCCACACACCACCAGGTCGTCGACCACCATCGCCACGAGATCAAGGCCGACCGTGTCGTGCTTGTCCATCGCCTGGGCGACGGCCAGCTTGGTGCCGACACCGTCGGTCGACGCCGCCAGCAGGGGTTCGCGGTATCCCGAGCGAAGGGCGAACAGCCCGGCGAAGCCGCCGAGGCCGCCGCGCACCTCGGGCCTGGTCGCGCGCCGGGCCAGCGGCTTGAACAGTTCGACGGCGCGGTCGCCGGCCTCGATGTCAACCCCCGCCGACGCGTAGGAGATGCCCTGTTCGTCACGAGGATCAGTCATCGCGCCCCAATCTACCGGCTGAGGTTTCACGGCGGACACCGGCGGCTATGAATCCGCGATGACGTCGGATGGGCCGCTTTGCCTGGTTACCGGCGCGACCGGGTACATCGGCAGCCGTCTCGTGCCGGTTCTGCTGGAGCGCGGTATGCGGATCCGGGTGCTGGCCCGCACGCCGGCGAAGCTCGCCGCCGCGCCCTGGCGCGACGAGGTCGACGTGGTGCGCGGCGACCTGACCGATCCAGCCAGCCTCGACCGCGCCTGCGCCGACGGTGCGGGTCCCGTCGATGTCGTCTACCACCTAGTGCATGCGATGGGCACCTCCGCCGACTTCGCCGCGGCCGAGCGACAGGGAGCGCTCAACGTGGCCGGCGCCGCCCGGCGCCATGAGGTGGGCCGAATCGTGTACCTCGGCGGGCTGCACCCCGACGGCGGCGGGCTGTCGCGGCATCTGCAATCCCGCACCGAGGTCGGCCACATCCTGAGCGAGTCGGGGGTCACGACGATGGTTCTGCAGGCCGGGGTGGTCATCGGCGCCGGTTCGGCGGCGTTCGAAATGATCCGGCAGCTGTGCAACCGGCTGCCGGTCATGACGACCCCGCGCTGGGTGCACAACAAGATCCAGCCGATCGCGATCGACGACGTGCTGCACTACCTGGCCGGCGCGGCGACCGCGGCGGTCGACGGTTCCCGGACCTGGGACATCGGCGGGCCCGATGTCCTCGAATACGGCGACATGATGCAGGTGTACACCGCCGAATCCGGGCGGCGACGGCGCATGATCGTGGTCCTGCCGTGGCTGACACCGACGATCGCGAGTTTGTGGGTCGGCCTGGTGACACCGATTCCGCCGGGGCTGGCACGTCCGCTGGTGGAGTCACTGCACTGCGACGCCGTCGTCGCCGAGCGTGACATCGACGCCGTCATCGCACCACCGGCCGGCGGGCTGACACCGTACCGCCGCGCCGTCCAAATGGCGCTGAACCAGGTCGGGGCCGCCGGGCTGCTGCCCTCGGACCCGGCCTGGGCCGGCTGAGAGCACTACTCGAACAGGCCCGCGGCGGCTTCCCGGCGGCGGCGCTGTTCGGCGGGGTCGGGCACCGGGACGGCGGCGACCAACCGGCGGGTGTACTCCGTCTGCGGGTTGCGCAGCACCGCGTCCCGCGTGCCGATCTCCTGCAGTACGCCGTCGCGCAGCACAGCCACCTCGTCGGCCAGTCGGTCCACCACCGCCAGGTCGTGACTGATGAACAGACAGGCGAACGACCAGTCGGTCTGCAGTTCCTCGAACAGGTCGAGCACGGCATCCTGCACCGACACGTCGAGCGCGCTGGTCGGCTCGTCGGCCACCAGCAGGTCCGGTCCGAGTGCCAGCGCGCGGGCCAGGTTCGCCCGCTGGCGCTGCCCGCCGGAGAGTTCGTGCGGATAGCGCTCCGCGGTGTCCTTGGGCAGCCGCACCGCGTCGAGCAGTTCGACGACCCGGTCGCGCAGCTTCCGGCCACCCATCACCTTGTGCACCAACAGCGGTTCGGCGACGCAGTCGCCCACCCGCAGCCGGGGATTCAGCGATGTCGCTGGATCCTGGAACACGAAGCCGAATCGTCTTCGCACGGAACGCAATTCGCGCTGGCTCAGGCCTGTGATGTCCTGGCCCAGGATCGTGACGGTGCCCGAGGTCGGCCGCTGCAGGGCGGCCACGCAGCGGCCGATCGTCGACTTGCCGGACCCCGACTCCCCCACCAACCCAAGGGTTCGGCCGGGCGCGATCCGGAAGCTGACGTCGTCGACCGCCCGGAACGGCTCGGCGCCCAGCGGGCCGGGAAACTCGACGGTCAGCCGGTCGACGACGAGGACGGGTTCGGCGTCAGCGGCCCCGGGCGCCTGGGCGGCATGTTCCGGGTGGCCCTGGCCCAGGTGCGGGACCGCGCTGAGCAGGGTGCGGGTGTAGGGCTCGGCGGGCGCCGCGAAAAGCTGTTCCACGGGCGCGATTTCGACGACCTTGCCGGAATTCATCACCACCACGCGGTCGGCCAGGTCGGCCACCACGCCCATGTTGTGGGTGATCAGGACGATCGCGCTGCCCAGCCGGTCGCGCAGATCCCGGAGCAATTCCAGGATCTCGGCCTGCACGGTCACGTCCAGGGCGGTGGTCGGTTCGTCGGCGATGATGACCGCCGGTTCACACGCGATGGCGCACGCGATCACCACCCGCTGCTTCTGCCCTCCGGAGAGCTGATGCGGGTAGTAGTCGACGCGATGTTCGGGATCCGGCAGCCGGACCATCCGCAGCAGTTCGATCGCTCGTTGCCTGGCCCCGGCACGGTCGAGGTCGCCGTGCGCGCGCACCGCCTCGGCGATCTGGTAGCCGACGGTGAACAACGGATCCAGCGCCGCGCCGGGCTCCTGGAACACCATGGCGATTTCCTTGCCGCGCAACGCGGTGAACTGCTTGTCGGATAATCCGGCGACGTCACGGCCACCCAGTTCGACCGTGCCGCTGATTCGGGCGGTGTCCGGCAGCAGGCCGATCGCCGCGCGCGCAGACACCGACTTACCGGATCCCGACTCGCCGACCACCGCCAGCACCTCGCCGGGCCGCACGTCGAAGGTGACCTCATCGACGGCCCGGACCGGCCCCGCATCGGTGGCGAAGGTGACCGACAACTGCCGGTAGGAAAGTGCTTGTGCCGCTGCGAGTTCCGTCATGCCTCGGACCTCCTGGTACGCAGCAGCGGGTTGAGCGCCTCGTTGACGCTCTCGCCCACCAGCGTCATGCCCAGCACCACCAGCACGATGGCCGCGCCGGGAAACACCGCGGTCCACCAGATGCCGTTGGAGACATCCGACAGCGCCTTGTTGAGGTCGTAGCCCCATTCGGCGGCCTTGGTCGGTTCGATGCCGAAGCCCAGGAATCCCAGGCCGGCCAGCGTGAGAATGGCTTCGGCGCCGTTGAGGGTGATGATCACCGGCAGGCTCGAGGTCACGTTGGACAGGATGTGGCGGAACAAGATTCGGCTCGTGCTGGCCCCGGTGACCCGGGCGGCGTCGACGAACGGTTCGGCCTTGATCGCCACCGTCGCGTTGCGCACCACCCGGAAATACTGCGGGACGAACACCGCCATTATGGCCACCGCCGCCGACAGGATGCCGCCGAGCGTGCCGGACTGGCCGGCCGACACCACCACCGACACCACGATGGCCAGCAACAGCGACGGCATCGCGTACAGCGCATCCATCACCAGCACCAGGATCCGATCGAGCCAGCCCGACACGTACCCGGACACCAGACCCAGCACCACGCCGACCACGAGCGAGATCGCCAGCGACAGCACGATCACCATGAGCGCGGTGCGCGCGCCGTAGACCACCCGGGAGTAGACGTCCTCGCCGCGCACCGAGGTGCCGAACCAGTGTTGGGCCGACGGCGCCTGCTGCCGGACGAAATCGACGCCGTCGGCGCTGGTTTGGGCGAACCCGTAGCGCGCCAGCACCGGGGCGAACACCGCGACCAGGACGAATCCGGCCACCAGGACGAGGCCGGCGATCAGGGTCGCGCGCTGCAGTCCGTGCGTCGACCGCAGCAGTCCCGTTCCCGGAAACGCGCGACGCTTCGGGGTTCCGACCGCGATGACGTCCATGCCCGCCTGCTGTGTCATGTCAGAACCGTACCCTCGGATCAATGAGCGCCACCGCGAGGTCGATGAGGAAACTCATCACCGCCACGATGATCGCGATGAGTGTGACGATGCCCTGGACGGCGACGAAGTCGCGTGCCGAAAGGTAGTGCGCCAGTTGCAGTCCCAGCCCGTTCCATTCGAACGTGGTTTCGGTGAGCACCGCCCCGCCGAGCAGCATCGCGATCTGCATGCCCATCACGGTGACCACGGGCACCAGCGCGTTGCGGAACGCGTGCCGTCGTACCACGACGGATTCGGGCAGCCCGCGGGCCCGGGCCGCGTCGACGTACCCGGCGCGCAGGGTCTGCAGCATGTTGACGCGAACCAGTCGCAGGAACACCCCGGCGGTCAACAGTCCGAGCGCCAGCGCGGGCAGCACGGCATGCGCGAGCACGTCGACGATGTAGGTGGAGTCGCCGTAGAGGATGGCGTCGACGATCATGATGTGGGTCTGCGGCCGCACCCCCGACAGCGCAATCTCGGTCGAGGCGTTGGACCGCCCGGAGGCCGGCAGCCAGCCGAGCTTGACCGAGAACAGCAGTTTCAGCAGCATGCCGACGAAGAACACCGGCGCCGCGTAGAACAACACGGCCAGCAGCCGCAGCAGAACGTCGGACACCCGGTCGCGGTGCGTTGCGGCATAGAGTCCCAAGGGAATTCCGAGTGTCAGCGCCACCAGCAGGGACCAGAACGCCAGCTCCAGGGTGGCCGCGCCGTTGACCACCAGGATGTCGGTGATCGGTCGCTTGTCGGTCAGCGTGGTGCCGAAATCGCCGCGGAACAACCCCGACAGGTAGTCCCAATACTGCGACAGCAGCGGCCGGTCGAACCCGGCGGCGGCCTTGCGTTCGGCGATCTGCGCCGGGGTCAGTCGGCCCCCGGCGGCGGCGGTGATCGGGTCCCCGATGCCGCGCATCAGGAAGAACACCAGGGTGACCAGGAACCAGGCGGTCGGGATGATCAGCAGCGCACGCACACCCAGATACCGGGCCAGCGCACCGTAGCGTGACCGCCCGGCCTGGCGGACCGGTTCGGGTGCGGCGGCGGGTCCCGTCTCGACTGTGATCGTCATGAGTTCTTCCGCAGCGGGGTGAACTGGAACTTGAATGACTTGTCCAGCAGTATGCCGTCAATGTCCTTGTCCGCCACCGCGATCTGCTTTCCGGTCAGCAGCGGCAGCGTCGAGATGTGGTTGCGGGCCAGCTCCTCCTGGATCCGGCCGATCAGCGCGGTGCGTTTAGCCGGGTCCGGTTCGGTGGCCTCGGCCGTGATCAGCCGCGTGATCTGCGGGTCGTCGAAGTGGTTGGCGATGAAGTTGTCCGGCGTGAAGAACGGCGTCAGGTAGTTGTCGGCGTCGGGAAAGTCGGGAAACCAGCCCAGCTGGTACACCGGGTAGGCGTCCTTGACCCGCTCGGCGGTGTACGTGACCCATTCGGTGGACTGCAGATTGACCCGGAACAGACCCGTCCGGTCGAGCTGGTTCTTCAGCGCGGCGTATTCCTCCGACGACGACACCCCGTAGTGGTCCGGGTTGTACTGGAGGTTCAACTCGACGGGCAACGCAATGCCGGCGCCGGTCAGGAACTGGCGCGCCTTGGCCACGTCGGGCCGGTCGCCGTAGACGTTCTTGAAAGCCTCGTTGGCCCCGTCGATACTTTGCGGCACAACCGAATACGCGGGTGCGTAGGTGCCCTTGTAGACGTCCCGCGACAACGCGTCCCGGTCGACCACCGTCGCGACGGCCTTGCGGACGGCCAGCTTCTGCTCGGGGGTGGCGCCCGGCATGGTGTTCATGTTGAACACCAGGTACCGCAGTTCGCCGCCGGGGCCCTCGTGGACCACGAGACGCGGGTTTCGGCGCAGTCCTTCGATATCGGTGGGCGACAGGCTGCGCCAGGCGATGTCGATGGCACGGTTCTCGATGTCGATCTTGAGGTTGTCGCTGCTGGCGTAGTACTTCACGCCCACCAGTTCGGTTCTCGGCTGTCCCAGCAGACCGCGGTAGCCGGAATTGGCTCTCAGGCCGACGAGTTCGTTCTTGCGGTAGGTGGTCATGGAATACGGTCCGGCGAACGGTTCGGCTTTCGCGATCGCGTTGTCGTCGAGCAGTCGGTCGGCGGGGAACACCTCCTCGTCGACGATCGGTCCGGCATTGGTCGCCAGCACCTGCGGAAAGGTCTGATCGTTGGGCAGTTTGAGGGCGAAGTTGACCGTCCGGGGGTCCGGCGTGTTGATGCTGTCGAGGTTGGCCAGCAGTGACTGCGGCCCGTTCGGATCGTCGATGGCCCGTTCCCGGTCGAACGAGAACTTCACATCGGACGACGTCAGACCGTGTCCGTTGGCGAACGTCAGGTCAGGTTTGAGCACACAGGTGTAGGTGGTGGGCGCACTGAACCGGCAGTGTTCGGCGATGTCGGGCTGGAGTGCGCCGGTGCCGGGAACGAAGTTCATCAGGAACGGATAGACCTGGTTCATGATCTGGAACGAGCCGTTGTCGTAGGACCCGGCCGGGTCCATCGTCGACACCTTGTCGGTGGTTCCCACGGTCAGGTACGCACCGGTGACGGCGTCGTCGGGGCGGCCCAGCCCACAACCGGCGACGACCGCCACCAGGATGGCCGTGACGGCGGGTGTTAGGGGCGCCGCAGCGCTGAGACGTTGTCGTTTTCCGATTGGACAACGCTAGCCGGGCCCGCGCCCGCACGCGCGGCATTGGCGAGCATGTGCTCGATGACGTTCTTGCCCAAGGCGGTTTCGCTGGGCAGCTCGATCGGGTACTGGCCGTCGAAACAGGCGCAGCACAACCGGGAGGCCGGCTGCTCGGTGGCGGCGATCATGCCCTCAAGCGAGATGTAGCCGAGGGTGTCGGCGCCGATCGCGTGCCGTACGGCGTCCAGCATCTCGCCCTGCGAGCCGTCGGCGTTGGCGGCGTTGGCGATCAGTTCGGCCGGCGAGGCGAAGTCAATGCCGTAGAAGCACGGCCATTTCACCGGCGGGGAGGCGATGCGCACGTGCACCTCGACGGCGCCGGCCTCGCGCAGCATCCGGATCAGGGCGCGCTGGGTGTTGCCCCGCACGATCGAGTCGTCGACGACGATGAGCCGCTTTCCGCGGATCATCTCGCGCAGAGGATTGAGCTTGAGCCGGATGCCGAGTTGCCGAATGGTCTGCGACGGCTGGATGAACGTCCGGCCGACGTAGGCGTTCTTCATCAGGCCCTGGCCGAACGGGATGCCCGACTCCTGGGCGTACCCGACGGCCGCGGGGGTGCCCGACTCCGGCACACCGATCACGAGGTCGGCCTCGATCGGCATCTCCCGGGCAAGCCGGCGGCCGATGTCGACGCGGGTGGAGTGCACCGAGCGGCCCACCAGGGTGCTGTCGGGCCGGGCGAGGTAGACGTATTCGAAGACACAGCCCTTGGGCGTGGGGTTGGCGAACCGCGCCGAGCGCACCCCGTCGGCGTCGATCGCCAACAGTTCACCGGGTTCGATGTCGCGCACGAACGAGGCGCCGACGATGTCGAGCGCGGCCGTTTCCGAGGCGACCACCCAACCGCGGTCCAGCCGGCCCAGCGACAGCGGTCGCACGCCGTACGGATCGCGCGCCGCATACAGGGTGTTCTCGTCCATGAAGGTGAGACAGAAGGCACCGCGTACCGTCGGCAGCAGTTCCAGGGCGGCCTGCTCGAGGCTGGAGTCGGCGGCGCCGTGGGCGAGAAGCGCGCCGAGGATGTCGGAGTCGGTGGTCGCCGCCGGCGCGCCGCGCATGTCGATCAGGCCGGCGTCGCGCGCGCGGGCTGCCAGTTCGGTGGTGTTGACCAGGTTGCCGTTGTGGCCGAGCGCGACACCGGTTCCGGCGGTCGTGTTGCGGAACACCGGCTGCGCGTTCTCCCAGGTGGTGGAGCCCGTCGTCGAGTAGCGGCAGTGTCCGACGGCGACATGCCCGTGCATGGCGGCCAGCGTCTGTTCGTCGAACACCTGGCTGACCAGACCGAGATCCTTGAACACCAGCACCTGCGAGCCGTCGGCGACGGCGATCCCGGCCGCTTCCTGACCGCGGTGCTGCAGGGCGTAGAGGCCGTAGTAGGTGAGTTTGGCGACGTCCTCGCCGGGTGCCCAGACTCCGAACACGCCGCATTCTTCGCGAGGGGAATTCTCGAGGTCGATCGGCTCGGTTGTCACGGTGTGGGTTGCTCCCTCGCGGGTTCGGGTGACGCGCCCGAGTCTACGGCCAGTTACCGCTGGAAACAGCCCCGGAAACGCGATTCCCCGTGGCCGGGGTCGCCGGCGGTGCGCAAGATCACACCCGCTGGTCCCAATCCAGTCCCAATCTCATCTGTTCAGTCATCCCTGCGAGGGTCACTCGCACTTCCTCGCAGGGATGACTGAACAGATCGGTGACGGCCGGCCGGCCGTCCCGTCACGGCAAGGGGACCAGGGGAAACCAGACGGCGATCTCGGCGGCCCGGCTGCCGGACAGCCGCAGCGTGCCGGCCGCGGTCGCGTCGTCGACCGACACCGATCCGGTCACCAATCGCAACCACGTCCGCGGATCCGTCTCCACGACATTGGGCGGGGTGCCGCGGGTGTGCCGCGGCCCGGCGATGCACTGCACGGCCACGAACGGCGGCACCCGCACCTCGACGGAGGCGCCGGGGGCGGCCGCGGCCAGGCTGCGGGCGGTGAGCCGGACGGCCGCGGCGATCTCCGTTCTCGGCGGCTCGCCCGCCACCCCGTCCAGCCACGGTTTGACGACCTGCACGGCGGCACGGGTCGTCGCGGGATCAGCCGTGCGGCGCGGGGCCATGTCCCACTTTCTCACGGGCCGGCGCCGCGCCGGCGCATCCATCTATTCGGCACTCCCTGCGGCGATGTGCGAGTGACCTTCGCAGGCACCGCTGAACAGATCTCGCCGCGCTTGCGCTGCACCGTCATCGCCGCGATCGCGCTGCACCGTCATCGCCGCGATCGCGCCGGCCTCGTTGACGGCCAGGTGCGCCAGAACGGGAGCGATCAGGCTGCCCGACCGCGCGGCCAGGCGGCCGAACGCCCAGCCCGCGGCCCCGGTCGCCAGGACGGTCCCGACGACGGGCTCGCCGGTGCCGCGGGCGTCGGCGATGTGCGAGAGCCCGAAGGCCGCGGCCTGCAACAGATTTCCGGCGGCCGGCCCGAACGCGTCGACCGCGACGGCGCTCAGCGCGCCGCGGTACATGGTCTCCTCGGACCACACGGTGCCCAACGGGATCTGGACGGTCAGCCATTTCCAGCCCGGCGTCGGCACCACCCGGTCGCGCATCCCGTCGCGCACGGCCGGGATCGCGGTGGCGGCCGACACCCCCAGCGTGACGACGGCCGCGGCGGCGGCGCCGAGCCTCAATCCCGCTCGGGCCGGTGCTCCGCGCAGCCCGAGGGGCGCGCGGGCGGCCAACGCCAGGGCGGTGCCGAGCGTCGCCTGCACCGCGGGGTGACGCCGGCCGGCTACCGGCAGGCCCGCGGTGAGGCTGTATCCGACCAGCGCGCCGGCCAAGGCCGTCGTGGCCGGCCTCCCGCGGTTGATCCGACTCATGAGCGCGCGTTCAACTCAGTGGGCCGTCCTCGTGGATCGTGTCCGCCAGTGCCGCGCGCACCCTTTCGGTGTCGGCGGATGTCCAGCCGTCCGGCGGGGCGACGGCCACCCACCCGTCGAGCACATCGGAGCCGTAGTTGTGGCCGTGTCCGTCGGGCATCTCGACCGCCTTCAACACGTCGACGCCGACCTGTGAGAACGTGACGAACGGATACCAGCGCATGGCCGGACTCCGGTCTCTGCCGGGCGGTTCGGACAACCAGTCCGGCCGGGAGAACAGCAGATCCGACGACCACCACACGATGGGGTCGGAGGGGTGCTGCAAGAACAGCACCCGCGTGCCCAGCCAGGGCGCGGCGGTGTCGCGCTGTATCTCGGCGGCGCTGCCGCCCTCCGAGAACCGCACCGTGCGTCCGGCGTCATAACGCGGCGCCACTTCGGTGCTGCCGGGGTCGCGGCGCTCAATCAGGGCCCGCCACAACGTACTTGCGTTGGGCGGGCCGACCCACAGGACGGAGTCGAACCCCATCCGTGAGATGTCGGGCAGATAGCCGAAGGCCGCCTGACCGGCCAACGACCCCAGGCTCTCGCCGTAGAGAAGCAGTTTCGGTCGCCGGTCGTCCGGCAGGCGCTCCATCCGGTCGTGTACCGCATTGATCAGCATGCGGCCCGAATCCGCCGACTTCTCGACATCGCCGGCAAACGAAATCCAGCTGGGCAGATACGAATACTGCAGTGCCACTATCGCGGTGTCGCCGTTGTACATAAGCTCCAGCGACCGCGCCGCGATCGGATTGACCCAGCCGGTGCCCGTGGTGGGGACGATCGCCAACACCTTGCGGTCGAAGGCGTGAGTCCGCTCCAGTTCGGTCATCAGGATCGACAGCCGGCCCAAGTCGGTGGCGGCGCTCTGCAGGCCCGCGTAGACCCGGATCGGCTCCTTGGCCGGCCGACCGTTGAGACGGGTCAGTTCGCCGGCGTCGGGACCGGTGGCGACGAAGTTGCGGCCCTGGTAACCGAGGGTGTCCCAGCGAGCGAAAGATGCTGGACTGCCGGATCTTTCGGGATCGGTCGGCTGCTCAAGCCCCGGCCGGGTGGTGGTGTTCTGCGGCTGGAACACCCTGCTGGCGCCGGCCAGGAAGCCGCGGAACAGCACACCGTTCACCAACGTCAGAATCAGCACCACCACCACCGCGGTGCCGATGAACAGGGCCACTTCGTCGTTGACGTGCCAGCGCCGGATCAGTATTCGCGCCAGCAGACGGATCGCATCCAGCACCACCCGTGACACCGCGACCACCGCCGCGCCGAACAGCACCGCGACGACCAGTGCCCGGTAGTACCCGAGCGTCGCGGGCCCGGCGATTCCCATCAGCGCCGAGACCTGCCGCTGCCATGCCGCGGCCGGGACGACCATCGCAGTGCACAGGGCGATCGAGCCGACCACCGTCAGCGCCTTGAGCCACCACAGCACCGCCCTGCTGGGCGGCCACCAGCTTCGCTCGCGTAATACCATGCGGCGGAAAAGTTTTCCGATGACCACTCCGACCCCGTAGCCGACGGCGGCGTTGAGGCCGCCGACGATTCCGGCGAACAGCCAGTCCCGCGGCAACAATGACGGCGTCAGCGACGCGCAGAAGAACAACGCGCCGAACACGATGCCGACGAAGTCCAACCGCACCAGCGACCACGCCCAGTCCAGCAGGGGTTGACGGCCCTCGACCCGGTCAACCGTGGCGGTCATGGGGCCCGGCTCAGCCGAACAACTCGGGCAGGGTGGCCTCCCAGGTGGCGCGCAGTTCGGTGAGCGGCACGCTGAACCTGCCCTGAACCTCGATCGAATCCGAGCCTTGGTCCACCACGCCGATCCGGGTCGCGGGCAGTCCGCGCGCCTGGCACATCGCGGTGAACCGGCTCTCCTCGGTGCGCGGCACCGCCACCAGAACCCGGCCGGCCGATTCGGAGAACAGGAAGACGAACGGACCGTCGCCCTCTTGGAAAGCCTCGGGAAGCACGATCCGGCAACCGGTTTCGCCGGCCAGCGCCGCTTCCACCACGGCCTGGATCAGGCCGCCTTCGCTCAGGTCGTGGGCCGCGGACACCAGCCCGTCTCGCGACGCCGCCGTCAGCACCTCGGCGAGCAGCTTCTCGCGGTTCAGGTCCACCCGGGGCGGCACGCCACCGAGGTGGTCGCCGGTGACCTGCGCCCAGATCGACCCGTCGAGCTCGTCGGCGGTGTCGCCGAGCAGGATCAGCGTCTCACCGGGCTCGGCGCCGAAGCCGGTCGGGATGCGCCGGTGCACGTCGTCGATCACGCCGAGAACACCGACGACCGGGGTGGGCAGGATGGCCGTCGAGCCGGTCTGGTTGTAGAAACTCACGTTGCCGCCGGTCACCGGAATCCCCAGGGCCGCACAGCCATCGGCGAGGCCGCGGACGGCCTGGCTGAACTGCCACATCACGGCGGGGTCCTCGGGCGAGCCGAAGTTCAGGCAGTTGGTGACCGCGACCGGGGTGGCGCCGGTGACGGCGACGTTGCGGTAGGCCTCGGCCAGAGCCAGTTGCGCGCCGGTGTACGGGTCGAGTTGGGTGTAGCGGCCCGAGGCGTCGGTGGACACCGCGATGCCGCGGCCGGTGGCCTCGTCGATGCGCAGCACCCCGCCGTCGGCGTGTTCGGCCAGCACGGTGTTGCCGCGCACGTAGCGGTCGTACTGTTCGGTGATGAACGCGCGGCTGCACAGCGCCGGACTGCCCAGCAGCGCAAGCAAAGTCGCGCGCAGCTCGTCTCCGGTCTCGGGCCGGCGCAGGGTCTTGGAGCTGTCGGCGATCAGCTGGTCCTGTGACTCCGGCCGGGCCAGTGGACGCTGATACACCGGCCCGTCGTGCGCGACGGTGCGCGGCGGCACATCCACGACGCAGTCGCCGTGCCAGGTGATCTTCAGCCGGTCGCCGTCGGTCACCTCCCCGATCACCGTCGCCAGCACGTCCCACTTGCGGCAGACAGCCATGAAGTTCTCGACGTTGTCCGGCGTGACGACGGCGCACATGCGCTCCTGGGACTCGCTGGAGAGCACCTCCGCCGGAGTCATGTTGGCCGCGCGCAGCGGCACCTTGTCCAGCTCGATCGCCATCCCGCCATCGCCGGCGGACGCCAACTCCGAAGTGGCGCAGGACAATCCGGCACCGCCCAGGTCCTGGATGCCGACCACCAGGTGGGCGGCGTACAGCTCGAGGCAGCACTCGATGAGGACCTTCTCCATGAACGGGTCGCCCACCTGGACCGACGGGAGTTTCTTTCGGCCGGAACCGGATTCGTCGCCGGAGAAGGTGTCCGAGGCCAGCACCGACACACCGCCGATGCCGTCCAGGCCCGTCCGCGCGCCGAACAGGATGATCTTGTTGCCCGCACCCGAGGCGAATGCCAGGTGCAGGTCCTCCTTGCGCAGCACGCCCACGCACAGCGCGTTGACCAACGGGTTGCCGGCGTAGCTCGCGTCGAAGACGGTCTCACCGCCGATGTTGGGCAGGCCCAGTGAGTTCCCGTAGCCACCGATGCCGCGCACCACACCGTCGAGCACCCGGCGGGTGTCGGGCGCGTCGGCGGCCCCGAACCGCAGCTGATCCATCACCGCGACCGGGCGCGCGCCCATCGCCATGATGTCGCGCACGATGCCGCCGACGCCGGTGGCCGCGCCCTGGTAGGGCTCGACGTAGGACGGGTGGTTGTGTGATTCGACCTTGAACGTCACCGCCCAGCCGTCGCCGATGTCGACGACGCCGGCGTTCTCCCCGATGCCGGCGAGCATGCCGGCCTTCATCTCCTCGGTGGTGGTCTCGCCGAAGTACCGCAGGTGCACCTTGGACGACTTGTAGGAGCAGTGCTCGCTCCACATCACCGAATACATCGCCAGCTCGGCGTCGGTGGGCCGGCGGCCGAGGATCTGCCTGATCCGCTCGTACTCGTCGTCCTTGAGGCCGAGTTCGCGGTAGGGCTGCGGATGGTCGGGGGTGGCGGTGGCGTGCTCGACGGTGTCGACCGGGGGGACTGACGTCACCGCGACAGTCTATTCGCTGCCCGCGGCGGGGACGCGCCCGCCGATCACGGCGACAGGAACGCCGCCAGCGCCGCCGAATACGCGGCGACGTCGCGCGCGCCCATCAACTCCCGCGCCGAGTGCATCGCCAGCTGCGCGGCGCCGACGTCGACGGTCGCGATCCCGGTGCGCGCCGAGGTCATCGGTCCGATCGTCGACCCGCACGGCAGGTCGGCACGGTGTTCGTACCGCTGCAGCGGCACGCCGGCCCGTCGGCAGGCCAGCTCGAAGGCGGCCGCGGTGCGCCCGTCGGTGGCGTAGCGCAGATTGGGCTGCACCTTGAGCACCGGCCCGCCGTTGATCTCGATCCAGTGCCCGGGTTCGTGCCGGTCGGGGTAGTTCGGATGGGTCGCGTGGGCCATGTCGCCGGAGGCCACCATCGACCCGGCGACGCGGCGCAGGAAGTCCTCCCGGGTGCTGTTCGCCTCCCGCCCGGCCGCCCGCGAGTCCGAAAGCACGATGCGCTCCATTGTCGTGATCAACAGTTCGGACTGCGCGCCGTGGTCGGACTGCGAACCGACCTCCTCGTGGTCGAACAGCGCCAGCACCGGCACGAAATCCGCCGGTTCGGCACCCAGCAGCGCTTCGAGCCCCGCGTAGCAGGTGGCCTGGTTGTCCAACCGGGGCGCGCTGATGAACTCGCCGGCACCCCATACCCGGGCCGGCGTCAGGTCATGGGTCATCAGGTCGAAGCCGAGCACGTCGCCCGGGTCGACACCGGCCCGCTGCGCGACGAACCCGACGAACGAGCCCGGCGTCTGGCCCAGCCCCCATACCGCGTTGAGGTGCCGCTGCGGGTCGAGAGCGACCGCAGTCCGGTCCTCGGCGAGGTGGATCGCCAGTTGCGGCACCCGCAGGATCGGGTCGTCGATGCGCACCAGCACGTGGTCGATCGCACTTCCGGCCCGCACCGACAACCGGCCGCTGATGCCCAGGTCGCGGTCCAGCCACGAGTTCAGCCACGCACCGCCGTACGGCTGCAGTGCCACCACCTGCAGGCCGGCCACCGCCCGGTCGGGTTGCTGCTTGACCCGCAGGTTCGGGCTGTCGGTGTGGCCGCCGACCACCCGGAACGGCCGGCCCGGCGCCCCCGTGGCGTCCCAGGCCACCAGCGATCCGGCGCGCACCGTGAAGAACCGGCCGGCATCCGGCCAGGCGTCGGCCTCGGACAGTTCGGTGTATCCCGCCGCGGTCAGGCGCGCCGCCACGGTGGCGCACACATGGAACGGGGACGGCGAGGCGTCGATGAACTCGCAGAGACCCTGCGCGGTTGCGGTCATGTTCACCATTTTCAACAGTGACGTCCCGCGGTGCGCGCCGGGATACGCATCGAACGCGCCGGGGTTCCCGTTAGGGTCGTGATCGTGGCCGCCCGACCTCAACCCATCCTGACGCCACTGACCCCGGCCGCCATCTTCCTCGTCGCGACCATCGACGAGGGCGGCGAGGCCGTCGTCAACAAGGCGCTGGCCGGGTTGTCGGCACTGGTTCGGTCCGTCGGCTTCCGCACCCCGCTGGCCAACCTGAGCCTGATCACCGGCATCGGCTCGGCGGCCTGGGATCGGTTGTTCGACGCGCCGCGGCCGGCCGGGCTGCACGAGTTCGTCGCCCTCGACGGCGGCCGGCATCGGGCGCCGTCGACGCCTGGGGATCTGCTCTTCCACATCCGGGGCGCGTCCATGGACGTCTGCTTCGAGCTGGGCGGCCGGGTGCTCGCCGCCATGGCCGGCGCGGTCACCGTGGTCGACGAGGTGCACGGCTTCCGGTTCTTCGAGATGCGCGACCTGCTCGGGTTCGTCGACGGCACGGAGAACCCCGACGGGCCGGCCGCCGTCGCCGCCGCCCAGATCCCGGACGGCGATCACGCGGGCGCGAGCTACGTCCACGTCCAGAAATACGTGCACGACATGGCCGCCTGGAACGCGTTGAGCGTCACCGAACAGGAACTGGTCATCGGGCGCACCAAACTCGAGGACATCGAACTCGACGACGCGGTCAAACCGTCGAATTCCCATGTGGCGCTTAATAGTCTGACCGACGACGACGGCAACGACCTGCAGATCGTGCGGGCCAACATGCCGTTCGGCACCCTCGGCAACGGCGAGTCGGGGACGTACTACATCGCGTATTCCGGTGACCCCGACGTCACTGAGCGCATGCTGCGCAACATGTTCATCGGAGACCCGCCGGGCAACACCGACCGCATCCTGGACTTCTCGACGGCCGAGACCGGCTCCATGTTCTTCGTCCCCACCGCCGACTTCCTCGACGATCCGCCTCCGCTTCCCGATGCCGGGCAGTCCGCGGAACCGACCGCCGGACCACCCGAACCCCACTACGACGGCGCACTGCAGATCGGCAGCCTGAAAGGACCCACGCCATGAACAACCTGTACCGCAAACTGGCGCCGATCACCGAATCGGCCTGGGGCGAAATCGAATTGGAGGCCGCCCGGACGTTCAAGCGCAACGTCGCCGGCCGCCGGGTGGTCGACGTCAGCGAGCCGGGCGGACCGGTGACCGCCGCGGTCAGCACCGGCCACCTCAACGAGGTCGTCGCACCGGCCGACGGTGTGCAGGCGCACCTGCGGGACGCCCGTCCGCTGGTCCGGCTCCGGGTGCCGTTCACGTTGCGCCGCATCGACATCGACGACGTCGAGCGGGGGTCGCAGGACTCCGACTGGGATCCGCTCAAGGAGGCCGCCAAGAAGCTGGCGTTCGTCGAGGACCACGCGATCTTCGAGGGCTACGAGGCCGCGCACATCGGCGGCATCCGCAACACCAGTTCCAACCCGGCGCTGGCGCTGCCGCAGGATCCGCGCGAGATCCCCGACGTGATCAGCCAGGCGCTGACCGAGCTGCGGCTCGCCGGCGTGGACGGGCCCTACTCGGTGCTGCTGTCCGCGGACGTCTACACCAAGGTCAGCGAGGCGACGGTCAACGGCTACCCGATCCGCGAGCACATCAACCGGCTCATCGACGGGGACATCATCTGGGCGCCGGCCATCGACGGTGCGTTCGTATTGTCCACGCGGGGCGGCGATTTCGATCTCCAGCTGGGCACCGACGTCTCGATCGGCTACCTGTCGCACGACACCGAAACCGTGCAGCTCTACCTGCAGGAGACCATGACGTTCCTGTGCTACACCGCGGAGGCCTCGGTCGCGCTGACCCCGTAGAAATTCTCCCTCTGCTCAGTACTCTCTGCGAGGTCTACTCGAACTTCTTCGCAGCCACCGCTGAACAGATGGCAGACGATCAGGCCGCCAGCACGGCGTCCAGCGCGGAGAGGAACATGCCCAGCCCGTCGTTGGACGGCCCGGTCAACGCCTCGGTGGCGTGCTCGGGGTGGGGCATCAGGCCCACGACGCGACCGTTCGCCGAACTGATGCCGGCGATGTCGCGCTGTGAGCCGTTGAGATTCTCGGCGTAGCGGAACACCACCCGTCCCTCGCCCTCGAGTTCGTCGAGCACCTTCTCACTCGCGACGTACCGGCCCTCACCGGATTTCAGCGGCACCAGGATCTCGGCACCCCACGAGTAGCGGGACGTCCACGCCGTGGTGATGGAGTCGACCTTCAGCCAGACGTCGCGGCAGATGAAATGCAGCCCGGCGTTGCGGGTCAGCGCGCCCGGCAGCAGCCCGGCTTCGCAGAGCACCTGAAAGCCGTTGCAGATGCCGAGCACCGGCAGGCCGCCTTCCGCGGCTTTAATGACCTCGCCCATCACCGGCGCGAACCGTGCGATGGCCCCGCACCGCAGGTAGTCGCCGTAGGAGAACCCGCCGGGCACGATCACGGCGTCGACGCCCTTCAGGTCGGCGTCGGCGTGCCAGAGGGTGACCGATTCGGCGCCGACGGCGCGGGCCGCGCGGGCGGCGTCGACGTCGTCGAGGGTGCCGGGGAAGGTGATGACGCCGACCTTGGCGGTCATTGCGCCTCCCGCGTCACGGTCCAGTCCTCGATGACGGTGTTGGCCAGCAGTGACTCGGCGATCGTCGCCAGCTCCGCGTCGTCGACGCTGTCGTCGACCTCGAGTTCAAAGCGCTTGCCCTGCCGGACATCCGAGACGCCGGGGTGGCCGAGCCGACCGAGTGCGCCGACGATGGCCTGCCCTTGCGGGTCCAGGATCTCGGCCTTGGGCATCACGCTCACCACTACTCGGGCCACGCGAACTCCTCCTCGTCGGCTCGGTCAGTTACGTCGTGGGACGCGTCAACACTACCCACACGAGCCGAGGTAGGCCGCGCACAGCGGTGCCGACATCCCGTCGAGGACCTGGGCGTCGGGAACCGCCGGCCACGGTTGCGGCGGGGTGGGCGCCGCGGCGTCGTGGGTGAAGAGGAGCTCGCTGATGGTGCTGCTGCGCGGGTCGACCAGCAGATAGAGGTGCGCCACGACGGGGCCGCTGATCACGGCGGCGATCCGGTCCGGTTCGGCGGTGGTCAGCGACGGCGAGGACTGCGGGGCGGTGTCCTGACAGGACCGCAGCGCCGCGACGGCGGAGCCGAACACCGCGTTGGCCAGCTCACCGCCGCGCCAGGTTTCGCCGCGCCAGTGCACGATCTGGGCCTGCAGGCGCCACCGCCCGTCCGGCTGGCCCACCACCGCGCGCGCCGCCACCGCGAACGCCCGCGCGTCCGGGACCGGTGGGCTGCCGCACAACTCCTCGAAACCGAACCGCGGCGCCATGACCGGCACCGCGAGATCGGCGAGCACCGGCCATTGGTATGCCGGATTCAGCGGCAGCGACCACGGGTCCGGCCAGGCCGACGCCGGAATCCGGTCGCACTGCGGCGGGCAGGTTTCCGGTTCGGCGTGTGCCACCGGGACGGCTACCAGCGCCGAGCCCAGCAGAAGCGCCGCGAGCACCTCCCGCATTCGGCCTCCCCCTGGGGTTCTGCCCCTCGACAGCGCACAATCGTAAGCATGGAGCTGACGCATTTCGGTCATTCGTGCCTGCTGGCAAGCTTTCCCGGCGCGTCGGACGGTCAAACGACGACGATCTTGTTCGACCCGGGGGTTTTCTCCCACGGGTTCGAGGGGATCACCGGTCTCTCGGCGATCCTGGTCACCCACCAGCATCCCGACCACGCCGACCCCGAACGGTTGCCCGCCCTGGTCGAGGCCAATCCGGGTGCGGCCCTCTACGCCGACCCGGCGACGGCGGCCCAACTCGGCGGCGGATGGCGGGCGGTGCACGCCGGCGACCAGTTCGGCATCGACGGCCTGACAGTCCGCGGGATGGGGGGCCGCCACGCCGTCATCCACCCGGAAATCCCTGTCATCGACAACATTTCGTACGTTCTGGGCGACGACGAGCACGCCGCCCGGCTGATGCATCCCGGTGACGCGTTGTTCGTGCCCGACGAGGACGTGCACGTGCTTGCCACCCCCGCGGCGGCGCCGTGGATGAAGATCTCCGAGGCCGTCGACTACCTGCGCGCCGTCGCGCCGACCCACGCGGTGCCCATCCACCAGGGCATCGTCGCCCCGGAGGCGCGGGGCATCTTCTACGGCCGGTTGACCGAGATGACCGACACCGACTTCCGGGTGCTGCCCGACGAGAGTTCCGTCTCTCTGTAGCGATTTCGGCGCGGTTACCGTCGCTTACTGGCTGAAACCGCGCCGAAATCCCGGGGCGTCGGCCTATTGTGCGCCTCATGCCGGTCTACTACGACCCCTATGACGTCGCCATCGTCGCCGATCCGTACCCGACGTATGCGGCGCTGCGCGACGAGGCGCCGCTGTACTACAACGAGCGGTACGACTTCTGGGCGCTCTCCCGGTACGCCGACGTGGACGCGGCGCTGATGGACTGGGAGACGTTCTCCAACTCCCGCAGCGACATCCTCGAGTTGGTGCAGTCGGAGTTCGATATGCCCAAGGGCGTGATGATGTTCTCCGACCCACCGATCCACACCATGCTGCGCGGCCTGATGTCGCGGGTCTTCACCCCGCGCCGGATGGCCGCCATCGAGGACCAGATCCGCGACTTCTGCGTCAATTGCCTTGAGCCGCATGTCGGTTCGGACGGCTTCGACATCATCGCCGAACTCGCGGCGATGATGCCGATGCGGGTGATCGGCATGCTGCTGGGCATCCCGGAGTCCGAGCAGATCTCGGTGCGCGACGCCAACGACGCCAACCTGCGCACCAAGCCCGGGGCCCCAATGAAGGTGGCCAGGGCCGACGCGATCGCGGACGGCCGGATCTACGCCGACTACGTCGAGTGGCGCTCGCAGCACCCGTCCGACGACCTGATGACGGCACTGCTCAACGTCGAGTTCACCGACGAGCACGGGGTGACCCGCAAGCTCACCCGCAAGGAGGTGCTGCACTACACCCAGGTGGTGGCCGGGGCGGGCAACGAGACCACCGGGCGGCTCATCGGCTGGCTGGCCAAAGTGCTCGCCGAACACCCCGACCAGCGCCGGCAGATCGCGCAGGACCGGACGTTGCTGAACCGGGCCGTCGACGAGACGCTGCGGTTCGAGCCGACCGGACCGCATGTGGCCCGTTACGTCGCAAGGGATTTCGAGTGCTACGGCACGACGGTGCCCGCCGGTAGCGCGATGCTATTACTGTTCGGCGCCGCCAACCGCGATCCGCGGCGCTACCGCGACCCCGACACCTTCGACATCAACCGCGAGAACCTCGCCCATCTGACGTTCGGTAAGGGCCTGCACTACTGCCTGGGCGCCAATCTGGCCCGCCTCGAAGGCCGGGTGGCACTCGACGAGTTGCTCAACCGCTGGCCGGAGTGGGGCCTGGACTACGACAGCATGCAACTGGCCCCGACCTCGACGGTGCGCGGCTGGGAGAAGCTGCGCATCACCTTCTGAGACAGCCGATCAACATCTGTCTGAGACAGCCGATCAACATCTGTTCAGCCATCCCCGCGACAGAGTACGAGTGGACTTCGCAGCTACCGCTGAACAGATGCGGTCTCAGCCGATGTCCCGCGCGGCGGCGCGCCCGGCCGCCCGGCCGGAGAAGATGCAGCCGCCGACGAAGGTGCCCTCCAGCGATCGGTAGCCGTGCATCCCGCCGCCGCCGAAGCCGGCCACCTCACCGGCCGCGTACAGTCCGGGGATCGGTCCGCCGCCTTTGCCGAGCACCCGCGAGTCCAGGTCGGTTTCCAAGCCGCCCAGCGTTTTCCGGGTCAGCACGTGCAGTTTGACGGCGATCAACGGACCGGCCTTCGGGTCGGTCAGCCGGTGCGGCGCCACCACCCGCGACAGCCGGTCGGGGAGGTAGGCCCGCGCACCCCGGACCGCCGTGATCTGGCCGTCCTTGGTGAAGCGGTTGGCCACCTCCCGGTCCCGGGCGGTGACCTCGTCCTCCACCACCGCGAGGTCGAGCGGCGTCACGTCGGGCAGCGCGTTCATCCTGGCCACCAGATCGCGCAGCGAGCCGGCCTGCACGAAATCCACCCCGTGGTCCACGAATGCCTGTACCGGTCCCGGCGCACCCGGCCGAATCCGCGAAAGCAGCTGGCGCACACTGCGTTCGGTGAGATCCGGGTTCTGTTCCTGACCGGACAGGCCGAATTCCTTCTCGATGATCCGGGCGTTGAGGATGAACCAGGTGTAGTCGTGACCCGACCGGGTGATGTGCTCGAGGGTGCCGAGGGTGTCGAACCCGGGATACAGCGGGCCGGGCAGCCGTCTTCCGGTGGCGTCCAGCCACAGCGACGACGGGCCGGGCAGGATCCGGATGCCGTGGTTGGGCCAGACCGGGTCGTAGTTCGTGATGCCCTCGGTGTAGTGCCACATCCGGTCCCGGTTGATCACCCGTGCGCCGGCCGCTTCGGTGATGCCGATCATCCGGCCGTCGACGTGTGCGGGCACTCCGGTGAGCAGCTGGCCGGGCACCCGGCCCATCCGCTTCGGCCAGTTCTTGCGCACCAGTGCGGGGTTGCCGCCGATCCCACCGCTGGTGACGATCACCGCATCGGCCCGTAACTCGAAGGCCCGCAACTTCTTCCGCGACGATGCTACGCCCCGCGCGGCCGATGACGGTTGCAGCACGGTGCCGCGGACACCCGTCACCGCGCCCTTTTCGACGATCAGGTGGTCCACCCGATGGCGGTGCGCGAACGTCACCCGGGGGTTGCCGCGCAGCTGTTTGGCGAATATCTCGACCAGCGCCGGACCGGTGCCCCAGGTGATGTGGAACCGGGGAACGGAGTTCCCGTGCCCGCGGGCGTCGTAGCCGCCCCGCTCGGCCCAGCCGACCAGCGGGAAGATCTGCAGACCACGGGCTTTGAGCCACGACCGCTTCTCCCCCGCGGCGAAGTCGACGTACGCGTGGGCCCACTGCCTGGGCCAGTAATCCTCGGGCCGGTCGAATCCGGCGGTGCCCAGCCAGTCCTGCAGCGCCAGTTCGTGACTGTCCCGGATGCCCATCCGCCGCTGTTCGGGGCTGTCGACGAAGAACAGCCCGCCGAACGACCAGTACGCCTGCCCGCCGAGGTTGGCCTCGTTCTCCTGCTCGACGATCAGGACCCGCTTGCCGCGTTCGACGAGTTCGCAGGCGGCGACCAGGCCGGCCAGTCCGGCTCCGACGACGATGACGTCCGCATCCATGCGCCAACGCTATCCCGCAGGACTCAGGCGGCGTCCTCCAGCACCGGGTCGGGCAGCCAGCGATAAACCGTCGGGGCGCACCCGTGCATCAGCGCCAGGTCCACCGCATCGAGCAGCGCCTGCCGCGGCCCCGGCTTACGCAGTTGCCGGCCGGACACCGAGACCCGCACGATGCCGCCGCGGCGGGCCACCCGCTCGGCGGCCAGCACCAGGGTGCGGCACCACCAGGGCTCGCTGAGGAATCCCTCGCCGATGCCGACCACCCGCGCGCGAACCGCGGTGCCCCGCACCAGGTCGGTCACCTCGGACATTCCCGCCAGCAAACGGAAACCGTTGCGCGGCAATACCTTTGTCACACCAGTCGATACGGCCCAACCGGGGGCGGCGAACAGCCGGGTGCGCAGGCCGAGGTGGTCCAGCACCCGGTCGGCGGCCATCAGCCGCAGGTTGGCCTCGTGGGCGGGCAGGACGGCGAATTCGGCGCGGCGGCGTTTGGTGGCGGCCTCGTCGTATCCGTGCAGCACGATCGCGTCACCGTCGGTGCGCCGCGCGGTCAGCCAGTCGACGGTGCCGGCGTCACGGTCCAGCCGGTAGCCGCCCTTCAGCCTCGGTGAGGTCAGCAGTGACACCGGTACCGAACGGGCGCGCAGGTCCTCGCAGATCCCGGCGACGTCGGCGACCGTCCGGTCACTGATTGCCGATATCGAGACGATCAGTTGCCCAGCCACGTCCACAGTGTGGCAATGCCGGGTGTCCGTACGGTTGCCGACACCCGGCCACCGGGTTGCGGTTTGGCTTCCCCGCAGGAGCCCCGCGCCGGACCCGGACACGCCGCTGCCGAGCGCACCCCGGGGCGGCGAACGGGCGAATTTGCGAACCCACCCGCGTCGTCAACGAAACGGCGCGCCGGGCGGTTACGTGGGTGTCGGCACGGCTGCCGGCTGCGACACCGGCCGTGACCGCACCCGCAACGGCCACCAGAACCACGGGCCCAGCAGGGCTGCGATCGCCGGTGTCATCAGCGACCGCACGATCAGGGTGTCGACCAGCAGGCCGATCCCGATGGTGGTGCCGCCCTGGCCGACGTTGAGCAGATCACCGGAGACCATGCTGCCCATCGTGAACGCGAACACCAGGCCGGCCGCGGTGACCACACTGCCGGTGCTGCCCATGGACCGGATGATGCCGGTGTTGATGCCCGCGCCGATCTCCTCTTTGAACCGGGACACCAGGAGCAGGTTGTAGTCACTGCCGACGGCCAGCAGGATGATCACCGCGAACGCGAGCACGATCCAGTTCAGTTCGATCCCGACGACGCGTTCCCAGATCAGCACCGAAAGCCCGAACGCGGCGCCGAGTGACACCACGATGGTGCCGACGATCACCAGCGACGCCACGAACGCGCGCGTGATGACGAGCATGACGAGGAAGATCAGCGTCAGTGCCGCGAACGCGGCGATCATCGTGTCGTACTTGGCGCCGGCCTGGATGTCGCGATACGTCGCGGCGGTTCCGGTGAGGTAGATCTTGCCGTTGGCCAGCGACGTGCCCTTGATCGCTTCATGTGCCGCAAGCACTTCCTCGTCGACCGTCGAGATCCCGGCCTCGGTCGCCGGGTCGACGCCGTGGGTGATGATGAAGCGGGCGGCCTTGCCGTCCGGTGACAAGAAGAGCTTCAGACCCTTCTGGAAATCCGGATTGTCGAAGACCTCCGGCGGTAGGTAGAAGTAGTCGTCACTCTTGGACGCGTCGAACGCCTCGCCCATGGCCGTCGCGGTGTCGGTCATCTGCCGCATCTGCGTGATCATGCCGTCGAAGCTGCTGTGGATGGTGTCCAGAGTGTGCCGCATGGCCGTCGCGGTGCCGATGATCGGCGGGAACTCCGCCACCATCTGGGGCACCGTCGTGTCGATGTCGGCCATGCCGGCGACCATGTCGCCCATTCCGTCGACCATCGCCGACATGTCCTTCTGCAGTGACGACATGTCGCCGTCGAATCTGTCGACACCGTCCATGGCCTCGAAGGCCGACCGCATACCCGAACAAGCCGGGATGTTGAAACAGTGCGGCTCCCAGTAGAAGTAGTTCCGGATGGGCCGCACCTCGTCGTCGAAATCGGCGAGGTTGTCCCGCATTTCGTCGAGGGTGGCCTTCATGGTGTCCATGTCCGCCACGCTGCGATGAGCGGAATCCACCATGCCGTTCGCCGAGCCGACGGTGTCGTGCATGGACTCGGCGAAACGGTTCATCAGGGTCTGCATGCGGGTCATGGAGGAGATCATCGAACCCAGGTCGTCGGACATCGTCGCGATGTCGCCCATCCGATCGGTCAGGAACTGCAGGTTCTGCGTGATGGGCACCGACGACATGCTGATCTGATACGGGATCGAGCTGTGGGCGATCGGCGAGCCGAGCGGCCGGGTGATGCTCTGCACCATGTCGATGCCGCGAATGCGGAATAGCGCCTTGGCAATCCGATCGAGAGTGATCATGTCGGTCGGATTGCGCATATCGTGGTCCGACTCGATCATCATGATGTCGGGGTTGAGCCGGGCCGCGCTGAAGTGCTCCTCGGCCGCCGCATATCCGACGTTGGCGGGCACCGAGGCCGGAATGTAGTGCCGGTCGTCGTAGGCGGTCTTGTACCCCATCATGGCGAGCATGCCCAGCAGAGTGATGGCGGTCGCCACGGCCAGAACCGGTTTGGGCCAGCGCACCGCGATCGTGCCGATCCGGCGCCAGCCCTTGGTCTTCATGGCCCGCTTCGGCTCCAGCAGCCCGCGGCGGCTGGCCACCACGAAGATCGCCGGCGCCGCGGTCAGCGATGCCGCGATCACCACCAGCAGAGCGATCGCCGACGGGTACGCCAGCGACTTGAAGTAGGCCAGCCGGGTCAGCCGCAGGCACATCATCGCGCCGGCAATAGTCAGACCCGAGCCGACGATCACGTGAAAGACACCGTGGTAGGAGGTGTAGTACGCCTGCTCGGGGTCTTCGCCGCGTTGTCGTGCCTCCTGATAACGGCCGATCAGGAAGATGGCGTAGTCGGTTCCCGCCGCGATCGCCAGCGCCGTGAGCAGCGGGACGGAGAAGGTCGAGAAGTCGATGATGCGGAAGTGGCCGAACAGCGCGACCACGCCACGCGCGGAACCCATCTCGATGCCCACGACGGCCAGGATGAGCAGCACCGTGCTGACGGACCGATACACCAGCAGCAGCATGATCGTGATCACGATCATGGTGACCACCGTCATCTTGACCATGCTCTTCTCACCGGTCTCCAGCGAGTCGGTGGTCAGCGGTGCCGGTCCCGTCACGTAGGTGTGCAGGCCGGGCGGCGGCGGGGTCTGCGCGACGATGTCGCGCACCGCCTCCACCGACTCGTTGCCCTGCGTGCTGCCCTGGTCTCCGGCCAGGTTCAGCTGAACGTAGGCGGCTTTGCCGTCGGTGCTCTGCACCCCGGCCGCGGTGATCAGGTCCCCCCAGAAGTTGTGCACGTGCTGGACGTGGGTGGAGTCGCGTTCGAGCTTGTCGACCAGGGTGTCGTAGTAGCGGTGCGCCTCGTCGCCGAGTTTCTCCTCGCCCACCAGGACGACCATCGCGATGCTGTCGGAGGTGGACTCCTGGAAGACCTCGCCGATCTTCTTCGCCGCGATCACCGACGGTGCGTCCTGCGGGGACATGGACACCGCGTTGTGCTTTCCGACGATCTCGACCTGGGGCAGCAGCAGGTTGAGCGCGGCGGTGACGGCCACCCAGATGAGGATGATCGGCACGGCCGCGGTTCTGATCAGCCGGGGCAGCCCGGTCTGGGTGGCCTGACCGCTCATGCGGCTTTGTCCAGACAGAAGACCTGGGCGTGGCGCCCGCTGTTCTGGTGTTCGGCGACCACCTTGCCGTCGACGAGGATGCGGCACCCGAGGGTGTCGGAATCGCCTTGTGCGACAACGTTTGCCAGCATCCCGGGATCGGTGGTGCTGACCGTCGTCGACCACGGCAGGTCGGTGAATCCCACCTCCTGGGTCTTTCCGTTGTCGTCGAGATAGCTCACCCGGCCGCTGGTGGTCTGCGGGCCGAATATTTCGTAGGTGACCTGCTTGGTGTTGAACGGCACGATGGGGTCGGCGTGCGCCGCCCCGGGCGCCAGGGGCCGGTCGGTGTCGAAGTAGGTCCGCAGCCGGCCCACGACGGCGACGGCGGCCAGAAGCGCGACGCCGACGACGATCGCCACCCAGAAACGTCTCAAGAACCCGTTCACGACGGCATCGCCCTCACTCGTCTCCCGGTGGCCGGCGTCCTCGCCCGCCATCTTCCTGGACCACTGCGATCGGGTCGCGGCGGCACTTCGTCAGGCATACTATACCCGGTGGGGTATACAGGAGGCGATGGGAGTCGGGTCATGACCACTGAGCAAGCGGTGCGGCCGGGTGCCGATGCTGGAACAGCAGCGGCCCTGGACGGATTGCGCCACGCCTTCGACCGGCTGAGCAGCGTGATCTCGACGTTCGAGCAGGGTGGCAGCGACAAGGACGTGGTCACCGGTCTGATCGCCGTCTCGAAGGCTCTGCACCGTGCCGGCTTCGCGATCATCGCCGGCGGACTGCGCGCCTGCGCGACTGGCGCGTCCCCCGCCAGGGGCTGTACGCGGGAGCCGACGGCCGACGAACTGGTGGCGCTGTTCCTGCGCCTGGCCTGAAACACCATCGACAACGGAAAGGAATCTCACAATGTGTAGAGCAGTGCAGTGCCGGACGTGCGGCAAGACCACCTGGGCAGGATGCGGCATGCATGTCGACGCCGTTCGCCGCACGGTCCCCGCCGGGAACTGGTGCGACGGTCACCCGAAGGGCGAGGCCACTGCCCCGCGGCGACGGTGGTTCAGCAGGCGCAGCGCTCGCCTATAGGTCGGCCTTGGCCGCGGCCAGCAACCACGCGTACTGGAACGCGGCTTCCTTCCAGCGTTCGTACCGTCCACTGATCCCGCCGTGACCGGAGGTCATCTGGGTGCGCAGCAGCACCGGATGTTCGTCGGTCTTGGTATGCCGCAGCGCGGCCACCCATTTCGCCGGCTCGACGTAGTACACCCGCGTGTCGTTGAGCGACGTCATGGCCAGGATCGGCGGGTAGTCGATCGCGGCGACGTTCTCATACGGCGAGTACGACTTCATGTAGCCGTATACCTCGCTGTCCGCCAACGGGTTTCCCCACTCGTCCCATTCGGTGACGGTCAGCGGCAGCGACGGGTCGAGGACGGTGGTCAGCGGGTCCACGAACGGCACCTGGGCCAGCACGCCGGCGAAGAAGTGGGGTGCGAGGTTGGCGACGGCGCCCATCAGCAACCCGCCGGCACTGCCGCCGTAGGCGACCAGATTCTCCGGGCGCGTCAAACCTGAATCGACGAGATGCTTTGCCGCGCAGATGAAGTCGGTGAAGGTGTTCTTCTTCTTCAGCAGCTTGCCGTCCTCGTACCACAGGCGGCCCATCTCGCCGCCGCCCCGCACGTGGGCCACCGCGAACACCATGCCGCGGTCGAGTAGCGACAACCGGGCGATCGAGAACCGGGGGTCCTCGCAGGACTCGTACGAGCCGTAGCCGTAGAGGACGGTGGGCGCCGGGAACTGAATTCCCTTGCGGTGCACGATCGAGACCGGGACCCGGACGCCGTCCTCGGCGACCGCCCAGTCCCGGTACTCCACATAGTCCTCCGGGCGGTAGCCCCCGAGCACCGGCTGTTCCTTGAGCAGGATGCGCTCACCCGTGGCCAGGTCGAGGTCATAGACCCGCGGCGGCGTGACGAACGACGTCGCCCCGATCCGCAGCCGCGGGGCGTCCCAGGCCGGATTGGCGCCGAGACCCGACGACATCAGCTCGGAGTCGAACTCGAGCTCCTCCGGCGTGCCGTAGTTGCCGTCGGGGGTGATGGGCCACAACTGAATTCGGGGCAGCGCCGCGGCGCGGTAGCTGACCACCAGATGTCCGGCGAAGGCGTCCACGGCGTCCAGCCGGACGTCGTCGCGGCCCGGTATCACGGTCCGCTGGCGGGCGGGATCCTGCACCGGCGCCTCCACCAGGGTGAAGTTCACCGCGCCGTCGTTGTGCAGGATCAGGAACCTGTCCTGCCCGCCGACCACCGCGTGCTCAACGGAATACTCGACACCGTCCCGGCGCGGCAGGATGCTGACGAACTCGGCCTGCGGGTCGGCGGCGTCGGCGTAGAACATCTCCGAGGTGATGCTCGATCCGGCCGCGATCATCACGTACTTGTCGCTGCGGCTGCGTCCGACCCCGAGCCAGAACCGCTCGTCCGGCTCGTGGTAGACCTTCTCGGCGGGCATCCCGGACGCCAGCCGGTGCCGCCAGACCGTGTCCGGGCGCCACGCGTCGTCAACCGTCAGGTAGTACAACGTCATGTCGTCGGCGCCCCAGGTGGCTCCGGCCGCGATACCCGCGATCACGTCGTCGTACAGTTCACCGGTTCGTAAGTCCTTGAACCGCAACGTGTACCGCTCGTCGCCGACGGTGTCCACCGAGAAGGCGAGCACGCTGCCGCTCTTGCTGACGCTCGCCGCCCCCAGGGCGAAGAACTCGTGCCCCTCGGCTTCGACGTTCTCGTCGAGCAACACCTCTTCGCCCTCGATGTCGGTGTGCTCGTCGAGCACCGGCGGGCTCCAGTCGTCGGGATCGGCCACCCGGCATCGGCAGTGCACGCCGTACTGCTTGCCTTCGAAACTGCGTGCGTAGTACCAGTATTCGCCGCGCCGGATGGGCACCGAGAGGTCGGTCTCCTTGGTGCGGGCCTTGATCTCCTCGAAGATCTGCCGGCGCAGCGGTTCGAGGTGCTCGGTCATGGCCTCGGTGTAGCGGTTCTCGGCCTCCAGGTGGGCGATGACCTTCGGGTCGGACTTGTCGCGCAGCCACTCGTAGTGGTCGACGAACACGTCGCCGTGGTGTTCGCGGCGGGTTTCGACCCGCTCGGCGACCGG
>CAZTAA010000019.1:51945-54496 GCA_964611465.1 uncultured Mycobacterium sp.
CGACGAACACGTCGCCGTGGTGTTCGCGGCGGGTTTCGACCCGCTCGGCGACCGGAGGCTGCGGGCGCCGGATCATCGGGTCGGACCGATCCAGTCGGCGAAGCGCAAACCCGAAATCCGTTCGTAGGCTTCGATGTAACGCGCGCGGGTGGCGTCGACGATGTCCGCCGGCAACGGCGGCGGCGGTTTCGGGCCGTTGCGGTCCCAGCCCGACTCCGGCGACGTGAGCCAGTTGCGGACGAACTGCTTGTCGAAGCTGGCCTGCACGACACCGGGCTGGTAGGTGTCCGCACTCCAGTACCTCGACGAGTCCGGCGTGAACACCTCGTCGGCGAGCACCATGGTGCCGTCGGCATCGACACCGAACTCGAACTTGGTGTCGGCGATAATGACGCCGCGGCTCAGCGCATGATCGGCGGCCTGGATGTAGGTCTGCAGGGTGCGCTCGCGCAACTGGTCGGCGCGCACCGCGCCCACGAGTTCGACCACCTCGGCGAAGGTGATGTTCTCGTCGTGCGCACCGAGTTCGGCCTTGGTGGCGGGGGTGAAGATCGGCTCGGCGAACTTACTGGCCTCGACGAGGCCCGGCGGCAGCGCGATGCCGCACACCGAACCGGTGCGCTGGTAGTCCAGCAGCCCCGAGCCCGTGAGATAGCCGCGAGCCACACATTCGACGGGCATCATCTCCAGCCGGCGCACCACCAGTGCCCGGCCCAGCACCTCGTCGGGTATGCGGGGGTCGTCCGGCGGCCCGGCCAGATGGTTGGGCGCGTCGAGATGGTCGAAGAAGAACACGCTCATCGCGGTCAGGATGCGGCCCTTGTCCGGGATCTCGCTGTCGAGGATGTGGTCGAAGGCGGAGATCCGGTCGGACGCCACGAACAGCAGGGTGTCCTCGTCGACCCGGTAGAGTTCGCGAACTTTGCCGCTCGACAGGTGCTGGTAGTCGGACAGGGCGGGTCGCATCGCGCCAGCCTAGCCCAGTGATTTCGGTGCAATAGCCGTCGGTCAGCGACGGTCAATGCACCGAAATCACAGCGGGCCGAAGTTGGCGGGCCGGATGTTCGACGCCCGGATGCCGGCCGAGCGCAGCTCGAGAGCCGCCAGGCCGCGCACGACCGCGGGATCCTCGTGCCGCCACGCGCCGACGGGGTCCATGCTCACCGCAGCCAGCTTGCGCAGCGGCCGGTTGGCCAGCGCCCGCAGCGCCAGCAGCTGTTCACCGGCCGGTGTCGACGCCAGGGTGATCACCGTCCACTTGCGCCGGAAGAACCGGATCCGCAGATACAGCCACGGCCCGGCCACCGCGAGGATCGGAGTGGCCGCCACCGCGATCGCCAGCACCCACGCCAGCCAGCTCGCGGTGTGGTGCAGGTTCTGGCCGGCCCCGGCCAGGTCGCGGGCCGCGTGGCTGGCCGCCGTCAGCGGTTTGGCGAGTTGATCCCCGATCAGCGGCACCCCGTCCACGCTGTCACCGGCCGAGTTCAGATTCTCGGCGATGCCGTTGGCGCCACCTTCGACCTGGCTGCCGACCGAGGCGATGGTGGACACCGCGGAGTGCACCGCCGTACCGACCATCACCCAAACGACAATCCACGCGATCGCCATGACGTCGCTGAAGACCTGCACGAGGAAACGATGTGGCCGGGAGGCGTAGGGCACGTAGCGCGAACTCATGACGTCGATCCCAACACGCCGGGACCGTTTCGCGGTCGACGACCGTCTAATCCGTTTGTGCTCGCCGATCACCTTCGCCACCACGACGGGGTCATCACATTGGCGCAGGCGACGGCCTGCGGACTGTCCGAGAGCGCCGTTCATCGACGTGCGCGATCCGGGCAGTGGCGACGGCTGTCGCCCGGCGTGTATTTCGTCGATGACCGGGAGTTCACAGCGGCGGCCCGCGTGCGTGCCGGCGTGTGGGGCTACGGCGAATCAGCCACTGCCAGCGGAACTGCGGCCGCGTGGTGGCATGGCCTCTTGACCGAACCGCCGGAAATCGTCGAAGTCACGGTGGCACGTACCGCGACGGGTCGCGCCCGGGACGGCATCCGTCTGCGTCGACGCAACCTGTTCCCCGCGGATGTCGTCAACGTGCGCGGCCTGCAAGTGACCGCGTTGGCCCTGACCGTCGTCGAGACCGCGGCCCGGCCCGGCGGTGGACAGAAGGTGATGGACCGTGCGCTGCAACGCCACATCGAACTTTCGCCGTTGTGGCGTGCACATGTCCGAAACAAGGGCCGCTACGGATCACCTCGTGCCCGGATCCTTCTGCAGGGCGCCGCCGACAACACCCATTCGAGAGCCGAACGCCGGCTGGTCCAGCTGATGCGCCAGGCTCAGCTCCACGGCTGGGTGTGCAACCACCCCGTCGGTCCGTACCTGGTCGACAACGCATTCCCCGAAGCCAAGGTGGCGATCGAGGTCGACGGCTACGCATTCCACAGTGACCCGGAGAAGTTCCAACACGACCGGGCGCGGCAGAACTATCTGATTCTCAACGGATGGCGTGTGTTGCGATTCACCTGGCTGGACCTCTTCGAGCGCCCCG
>CAZTAA010000019.1:54596-57371 GCA_964611465.1 uncultured Mycobacterium sp.
CTCAACGGATGGCGTGTGTTGCGATTCACCTGGCTGGACCTCTTCGAGCGCCCCGAACGCGTGATCGGCGAGATCCGACGCGCGATTTCGGTGCATTGACCGTCGGTCAGCGACGGGAAATGCACCGAAATCACTGGAGGCCGACCCACAGGTGCCGGATTCCGGTGTGTCGGTTGCTGCGCGTCCACTCCACGTCCGCGGCCACCTCGACCGTCGCGAAGCGCGCCAGCAGTTCCTCGAACAGCACCCGCAGTTCGAGCCGGGCCAGGTTGGCGCCCAGGCAGTAGTGGATGCCCTGCCCGAATCCCAGGTGCGGGTTGGGTTTACGACGAACGTCGAACACGTCGGCGTCGGGGAACACCGCGGAATCACGGTTGGCCGACCCCTCCCACACCAGCACCTTCTGCCCGGCGGCGATCGCGCACCCGCCGAGTACGGCGTCGCGAGTGGCGGTGCGCCGCTTCGACGGTGACGGCGTCGTCCAGCGCAGCATCTCCTCGATCGCCGTGGGCAGCAGCCCGGGATCCGACCGCAGCAGGGCGTACTGATCGGGATGCTCCGCCAGCGCGAGCAGTCCGCCGGCGATCGCATTGCGGGTGGTCTCCGCGCCCGCGGAGAACAGCAGGTTGAAGAACAGGTACAGCTCGATGTCCGTCAGCCCCGAACCCTCGGCCAGGACGGCGTTGGTGACGACGGAGAGCATGTCATCGGTGGGCGAGATACGTTTGGACGCAATCAGTTCGGTGCCGAACTGGTAGATCCGCGTGCCCGCCTCCTCGACCGACATCCGCATCGCGGCCGCCCGCCGGGACGCGCCGAAGTCGAAGTTCGGTTCGATGGCCTCGAACAGCCAATGTCGTTCGGACTCCGGGATTCCCATCAGGATGCAGATCATCTGCATCGGCAGTTCGGCGGCCACGTCCACCAAAAAGTCGAACGGCGTACCGGGTTCCACGCCGTCCAGCAGCCGCCGCGCCCTGGCCCGCAGGTCGTCCTCCACGCGGGTGATCATCCGCGGAGTCAGCCCAGAACTCACCAGCCGGCGGATCGCGGCGTGCCGCGGATCGTCCATCATGTTGAGCACCTGACCGGCGATCGAGATGTCCTGCAGCAGGGTGCCGCCGAAGGGTCGCGTGCCACCGGTCACCGACGAGTACACGTCCGGATCTCGCAGCACCGCAAGGGTTTCCGCGTAGGTCGCCACCGACCAGAAGCCTTCGTCGTCCGGGGTGTTCTCGGTCGGCTCGTGCCAGAAGACCGGCGCCAGGGCACGGTGGCGGGCGAACAACTCGTGCGGGAAACCCGCCGCGAAGTTGTCCAGATCGGTCAGGTCGGCCCCGATCAGAGGATCGCCCCCGGGGTGTACTTCGCGGCATCCGGGTACCGGGACACCAACTCCGACACCGCCGCGGCCACCGCATCCACCTGGTCGGCGGCCGCGCCGGTGAAGACGGACTTGTCGGCCAGCGCCGCATCCAGCGCGGCGCGGTCCAACGGCAGCCGTGCATCGGCGGCCAACCGGTCCAAAAGGTCCGGCTCCGAACCCTTTTCGCGCATCGCCAGCGCGACGGCCACGGCGTGTTCCTTGATCACCTCGTGCGCGGTCTCGCGTCCCACGCCGGCGCGCACCGCGGCGATCAGGATCCGGGTGGTGGCCAGGAACGGCAGGTAGCGGTCGAGCTCACGCTGGATGACCGCGGGGTAGGCACCGAACTCGTCGAGCACGGTCAGGAACGTCTCGGTCTGTCCGTCGATGGCGAAGAACGCGTCGGGCAGCGCCACCCGTCGCACCACCGAGCAGAACACGTCGCCCTCATTCCATTGCGCGCCAGCGAGTTCCGCGGCCATCGCCGCGTAACCGCGCAGCACGACCTGCAGCCCGTTGACCCGTTCACAGGATCGGGTGTTCATCTTGTGCGGCATGGCCGAGGAGCCGACCTGGCCCGGCGCGAAGCCCTCGGTCACCAGCTCGTGGCCGGCCATCAGGCGCACGGTGTGCGCGAACGAGGACGGGCCGGCCCCCAGTTGCACCAGCGCCGAGACGACGTCGTGGTCCAGCGAGCGGGGATAGACCTGCCCCACGCTGGAGAGCACCGCGCCGAAACCCAGGAAGGCCGCCACCCGGGATTCCAGTTCCGCCAGCCGCGCGCCGTCACCGTCGAACAGGTCGAGCATGTCCTGCGCGGTTCCCATCGGGCCCTTGATGCCGCGCAGCGGATACCGGTCGAGCAGTTCGCGCACGCGTTGCAGCGCCACCAGGGTCTCCTGCGCCGCCGACGCGAACCGCTTGCCCAGCGTGGTCGCCTGGGCGGCGACGTTGTGCGAGCGCCCGGCCATCACCAGATCCCGGTACTGCACGGCACGGTCGGCCAGCCGCGCGACGACGGCCACCCCGTGGGAGAACACCAGTTCCAGCGACCGCCGGATCTGCAGCTGCTCGACGTTCTCGGTGAGGTCCCGGCTCGTCATGCCCTTGTGCACGTGCTCGTGACCGGCCAGCGCGTTGAACTCCTCGATCCGGGCCTTGACGTCATGGCGCGTCACCCGCTCGCGGGCCGCGATCGACGCCAGATCGACGTCCTCCAGCACCCGCTCGTAGTCGTCGAGCACGCCGACCGGCACGGGCACGCCGAGTTCGGCCTGGGCCCGCAGCACCGCCAGCCACAGCCGGCGTTCGGCGACGATCTTGGCCTCCGGCGACCAGATGGCCACCATCTCGGCGCTGGCGTAGCGCCCGGCCAGCACATTGGGAATGCTCACGAACACACCTTAAGG
>CAZTAA010000020.1:0-16018 GCA_964611465.1 uncultured Mycobacterium sp.
CCGGCGGCCTCGGCGATACGGGCCTGTTCCGGGGTGACGACGTCCATGATGACGCCGCCCTTGAGCATTTCGGCCATCCCGCGCTTGACACGCGCGGTCCCGGTCTGCGGGACCGTCCCGTTGATGTGGGAGTCCACTGCTATCTCTCCTTGGCTTGTTATCCACCCAGTCTAAGGGTGGCCACCAAACCGAATGTGTCCGCGATCAGCGGATGGCCAGCGGTTCCGCCGGCACATCCGCCGCCGAAACCCCGTTTGCGGTCGCCAGCAGCTCCCCCAGCTGCAGCGGATACACGGTTTGCCCGGCGGCCGCCAGACCCGCGATGTCTGATGCGTCACACCACCGGTGCCCGTGGATGTAACGGCGTTCCAGCGCCGTCCGGCCGGCCGGCGACGGATCGAAGCGGGTGGTGCGGTGCACGAAGAAGAACTCCCGGCTGCGCATCACCGCGCCGTTGAACTCGATCATCGCGTCGCGCCGCCAGACCGGGCCGACCAGGTCGGCGGGAGTCACCCGCAGCCCGGTCTCCTCGGCCAGCTCCCGCACCGCGGCCTGGGCCAGCCGCTCGCCGTCGAGCGTCTGCCCGCCGACGGTGAACCACCATCGGGGCGCCGTGCCGTCGGAGATCGCCGGGTCGGATCCGCACAACAGCAGGACCGCCCCGGTCTCGTCGAGCACCAGCACGCGCGCCGAGGTGCGCAGCGAGGCCTCCGGGTCGGGCTCGGGTGTCTGGTCGCCCACCCGCTCGGCGATCTCGAAGTAGGCCGGCCGCGGGGCGTGCCCGCCGAGGCGCAGCAGTCGGACGGCGGGGCGTTCGCGCAACGCCAGGGTGTCGCGGACGGCGTCGTTGTGGAATCGCCGGGCGAGCACCACCCGGGCCTCGGCGTCGGCCAGTTCGGCGACCAGCGGTGTGGGCAGCCTGGTCATGTCGACCCGGGCCAGGGCCGTCGACAGCTCGTTCTCCGCGGTTTCGCGCGCGGCGCGCGGCGACCGTTCGGCCGCGTCCGCGAGCGCGACGAGCCGGCGGCCGGCGGCCAGGTCGCCGTAGGCGTCGGCGGCGACCGCGCGGGCCACCACCGCGCGGCGGGCCAGGGCGCCGTCGAGCGCCTGCCAGGACAGGTCGTAGCGGACGTGCAGCCGGTCCAGCCGGTTGGCGGTGCCGAACGCCCAGACCGCACCCATCGCCAGCGCCAGGACCAGCAGCACGCCGATGACGAGAAGGGCAACACTCACGACGCCACCTGAACCTTCACCCCCGCGCCGGCGACCGTCTCGTAGACCCGGATGATCTGATCGGCCACCACGGACCAGTCGTACCGCTGGACGACGTCGGCGGCCGCCGCGACGTAGCGCTGCCGGGCGGCGGCGTTCTCCAGGACGCCGATCAGCGCGACCGCGAGCGCATCGGAGTCGCCGACGGGCACCAGCCGGCCCGCCGCGCCGTCGGCCAGCACGCGGCGGAACGCGTCGAGGTCGCTGGCCACCACCGGAGTGCCGGCGGCCATCGCCTCGACGAGCACGATGCCGAAGCTCTCCCCGCCCAGGTTCGGCGCGCAGTACACGTCCGCGCTGCGCAGCGCGGACGCCTTCTGGGCGTCGTCCACCTGCCCGAGGAACCGCAGATGGTCGGCGAATTCGCCTGCGTCGTCGCGTAATTCGTCTTCGTCGCCGCGGCCGACGATCAGGATCTCGATCTCCGGAAAGTGCGCGACGAGCGCCGGCAGCGCACCCAGCAGCACGCTCATCCCCTTGCGGGGTTCGTCGTAGCGGCCCAGGAACAGCACCGACCGGCCGGCGCGCGGGTAGCCGGGCAGCCGGGGGGCGCCGGCGAAGGCGGCGACGTCGACGCCGTTGGGAATCTCGACCGCATCGGAGCCCAGGGCTTCCATCTGCCAGCGCCGGGCCAAATCGGAGACGGCGATCCGGCCGACGATCTTCTCGTGCGACGGGCGCAGGATGCCCTGAAAGACGCTGAGCGTCAACGACTTCGTGGTCGAGGTGTGAAAGGTGGCGACGATCGGTCCTTCGGCTGCCTGCAGGGCCAGCATCGACAGGCTCGGCGCGTTCGGCTCGTGCACGTGCAGTACGTCGAAGTCGCCCTTGGTGATCCACTTCTTGACCTTGCGGTGCGTCGCGGGCCCGAATCGCAGCCGGGCGACCGACCCGTTGTACGGGATCGGCACCGCCTTGCCGCCCGACACGACGTAGTCGGGCAGCCGGGCGTGCGCGTCCGCCGACGCCGGGGCCAGCACGCTGACGTCGTGCCCGCGTTCGCGCATCACCTCGGCGAGTTGCAGCACGTGCGCCTGGACCCCGCCCGGGACGTCGAGCGAGTAGGGGCACACCATGCCGATGCGCATCAGGCCCCCCGGCGCAATCGGGCCCGCTTCTCCTCGCTCAGATCGGCAATCCACTGCGGCTGCAGCATGTGCCAGTCCTCGGGGTGTTCGGCGATCGCACCCGCGAACACGTCCGCGAGCGCCTGCGTGATGGCAGCGACGTCGCCCGAGGAGGTGTCCAGGGCGTCGAAGATGTGCACGATGCAGTCATCTCCGTCGTAGTGCACGTGGGCCGGATGCAGCGGCGCCCCGGTCTCGAGCGCCAGTTTGGCGGGCCCGGCCGGCAACCGGGTCAGCTCGCCGAAGAATTCGACCTCGACGCCGCGGGAGGTGAGGTCGCGGTCGGCCATCAGGCAGACGAACCCGTTGGCGCGCAGCCGATCCGCCAACATGTCGAAGGGCGGCTTCGCGTTGCCGGTGAGCGGGATGATCTCGAAACCGAGCGACTCCCGGTATTCGACGAACCGCCGGTACAGCGACTCCGGCTCGAGCCGTTCGGCGACGGTGGCGAACTTGCCGTAGTGCTGCACCAGCCAGACGCCCGCCATGTCCCAGTTGCCACTGTGCGGCAACGCGATCACCGCGCCCCGGCCGGCCGCCCGGGCGTTGGCGAAATGCTCGGCGCCGATGAACACCTCGTCGAGGCGGCGGGCCACCGCGGTCAGATCCATCGACGGCAGCCGGAACGCCTCCCGCCAGTACCGCGCGTAGGACTCCAGCGACGCCCGGATCAACTCGGCGGGCACCTCGTCGGGCGCCACCCCGACCACCCGCGCCAGATTGCGGCGCAGCTGGTCCGGGCCGCCGCCGCGCGAGGCGTACCAGGCGCCGGCGTCAAAAGCGTTGCGGGCGAGGAACTCCGGCATGGCCCGCACCAGCCGCCAGCCGGTCGCGTAACCCAGGTCGGAGATCCGGCCGGTCAGCGGAACCCGGAGGCCGCCGAGGGCCGTCAGGTTGGGAAGTCCGCCGGGCGTCGACACCGCGGGCACTCAGTTTCCGTCCAGCGGAAGCGGATCGGTCGCGCCCGCGGAGGACCGCACCGAGTGCAGTCGCTGCGCGACGGTGAGCAGGCTCAGCGCCGCGAGGACCCACATCGCGACGGGCAGCAGCCACGGCAGCGGGAAGTGCGGGAGGTCGGAGAGCCCGGCGCCGGCCAGCACGAGGATCAGCCGCTCGGGCCGCTCGATCAGCCCGCCGTCGCCGCGCAGGCCGTTGGCCTCGGCGCGCGCCTTGATGTAGGAGATCACCTGCGAGGTGACCAGGCAGATCATCGTCGCGACCACCAGTGGGGCGTCGTGCAGCCCGAATGCGGCCCACCACAGCAGCCCGCAGAAGATCGCCCCGTCGGCGATCCGGTCGCAGGTGGCGTCCAGGACCGCGCCGAAACTGGTGCCGTAGCCACGTTCCCGCGCCATCGCGCCGTCGAGCATGTCGGCGAGCACGAAGAACCAGATCACCAGGAAGCCCGCGAAGAGCCGCCCGATCGGGAACAGCGCCAGGGCGCCCAGCACCGTGCCGGCCGTTCCGACGATGGTGATGGCGTCGGGTGTCAGGCCGGCGCGCAGCGCGACCCGTGCCACCGGTGCCGACAGCTTGGCGTAGGCCGCCCGGGTCATCAGGTAGAAGTTGCTCACCGGGGTTCCCGAGCCCACTGTTCGGCCAGCAGCGCGCGGGTGTCGCTGAGCAACTGCGGGACCACCTTGGTGTCGCCGATGACGGTGATGAAGTTCGCGTCCCCGCTCCAGCGCGGCACGACGTGCATGTGCAGGTGTTCGGCCAGCGACCCGCCGGCCGAGCGGCCGAGGTTGAGCCCGACGTTGAAGCCGTCCGGGTTGGACACCCCCTTCATCACCCGAATCGCTTTCTGCGTGAACGCCATCAGCTCGGCAGTCTCGGCCTCGGTCAGCTCCTCCAGTTCGGAGACCTGGCGGTAGGGCACCACCATCAGGTGGCCGGGGTTGTACGGGTAGAGGTTGAGCACGGCGTACACCAGCTCACCGCGCGCCACCACCAGACCGTCCTCGTCGGACAGGTTCGGGATGTCGGTGAACGGCCGCTTCGAACCGGCCGACCCCCTGGTGGCCTCGTCCGGCTTGGTCTTGATCTCGCCGACGATGTAGCTCATCCGGTACGGCGTCCACAGCCGCTGCAACCGGTCCCCCGTGTCCTCGGTCACGCCGAGCTCACCTCCACGAGTTCCGCGGTGGGCGCGGCGTTCCGCCGCTCGGCTACCCACGTGGCGATGGCCTCGATCGCGTCCGCGACCGGCACCCCGTTGATCTGGGTGCGGTCGCCGAACCGGAAGCTCACCGCGCCCCCTTCCACGTCGCGGTCCCCCGCGAGCAGCATGAACGGCACCTTCAGGTTGGTCTGGTTGACGATCTTCTTGGCCATCCGGTCGTCGCTGGAGTCCACCTCGGCCCGGATTCCGGCCGAACGGAGTTGGGCGACAACGTCTTCCAGGTAGGCGACGTGCGCGTCGGCGACGGGGATGCCGACCACCTGGACCGGCGCCAGCCAGGCCGGGAACGCGCCGGCGTAATGCTCGGTGAGGATACCGATGAACCGTTCGATCGAGCCGAATAGCGCGCGGTGGATGAGCACCGGGCGCTGCCGGGTGCCGTCCGGCGCGGTGTATTCCAACTCGAAGCGGTCGGGCATGTTGAAGTCGAGCTGGATGGTGGACATCTGCCAGCTTCGGCCCAGCGCATCCTTGACTTGCACCGAGATCTTCGGACCGTAGAACGCCGCACCGCCCGGGTCGGGCACCAGGTGCAGCCCGGAAGCCTCGGCGACTTCCCGCAGTGTGTCGGTGGCCTCGTCCCAGATCTCGTCGGAGCCGACGTACTTATCCGGGTCCTTCGTCGAGAGCTCGAGATAGAAGTCGTCGAGGCCATAGTCGGACAACAGGTCCAGCACGAACTGCAGCAGCCGCGCCAGTTCGTCACGCATCTGCTCGCGGGTGGTGTAGATGTGCGAGTCGTCCTGCGTCATCGCGCGGACCCGCGTCAGGCCGTGTACGACGCCGGACTTCTCGTACCGGTACACCGAGCCGAATTCGAAGAGCCGCAACGGCAATTCGCGGTAGGACCGGCCGCGCGAGCGGTAGATCAGGTGGTGCATCGGGCAGTTCATCGGTTTGAGGTAGTAGTTCTGCCCCGGTTTGCGAAGTTCGCCGTCCGGCGCGTACTCGGCGTCGATGTGCATCGGCGGGAACATGCCGTCGGCGTACCACTCCAGGTGCCCGGAGGTGACGTAGAGGTGTTCCTTGGTGATGTGCGGGGTGTTGACGAATTGGTAGCCCGCCTCGACGTGCTTTTGCCGCGAGTAGTCCTCCAACTCCTTGCGCAAAATGCCGCCCTTGGGATGAAAGACGGGCAAACCGGAACCCAGTTCGTCGGGGAAGCTGAACAGGTCCAGTTCGGCGCCGAGCTTGCGGTGGTCGCGGCGCTGGGCTTCCTCGATCAGCTCGAGGTGGCGGTCCAGGGCCTCCTGCGACTCCCAGGCGGTGCCGTAGATGCGCTGCAGGCTGGCGTTGTTCTGGTCGCCGCGCCAGTACGCCGCCGAGGAGCGGGTCAGCTTGAACGCCGGGATGTATTTGGTGGTCGGGATGTGCGGGCCCCGGCACAGGTCGCCCCAGATGCGTTCGCGGGTACGGGGATTGAGGTTGTCGTAGGCGGTGAGTTCGTCGCCGCCGACCTCCATCACGTCCGGGTCACCCGACTTGTCGTCGATGAGTTCCAGCTTGAACGGCTCGCTCGCCAACTCCACGCGCGCCTGGTCCTTGGACGCGTACACGCGGCGGTCGAAGAGCTGACCGTCCTTGACGATCTTGGCCATCCGCTTCTCGAGCTTCTCGAGGTCCTCCGGCGTGAACGGCTCCGGGACGGAGAAGTCGTAGTAGAAGCCGTCGGTGATCGGCGGCCCGATGCCGAGCTTGGCGGCCGGGAACAGCTCCTGCACGGCCTGGGCCAGCACGTGGGCCGCCGAGTGCCGGATGACGCTGCGGCCCTCCTCGGTGTCGGCGGCGACGGGGCGCACCTCGGCGTCGGCGTCGGGGACCCAGCTGAGATCCCGCAGCTTGCCGTCGGCGTCGGCGACCACCACCACGGCGTCCGGTTCGCCGCGGCCCGGCAGGCCCGCCTCGCGGACCGCCGCGCCCGCCGTCGTGCCCGCGGGGACCCTGATCAGGGCTGCGGGGGCTCGTTGCGCGGGGGCGGTCATCGGGCTTCTCCTCGAACGGCGTGGCTACAACAGGTGCTCGACAGGTGCCGGGTCGGCGACCATGCTATCGGGGCGGGCGGTCAGGACCCGAGACCGATCGGGCTTTGTATCCAGTGCCGGTCGACGCCCACCCAGCCGGCGATCGTGCCCAGCGCGCCGAGCATCCACAGCGTGCCCAGCACCACCAGCGTCGTCAGCAGCGTGCCGGCGCCGCGCACCCACAGCGACTGCCGGCCGAACCAGTCGAAGAAGCCGTCGTAGCGGCTCTTGGCGAATCTCAGCGTGTGGTGCGCCCAGGCGAACTCACTGGCCAGGATCGCCAGCCCGACGAACACGATGGCCCAGCCCGGGCCGGGATACGGAATGGCCAGGATGCCGCCGGCCAGGACGACGGCGCCGGTGAGCCCGACCATCATGCGGTAGACGGCGTTGGTGGTACGGCGCCGCCGGATCCGCTCCCGCCAGTGGGTGAGCCGTTCCTTCACGGCTGCCCCGGCTTGAGCTTGACGAACAGTGCGTGGGCCTCGGTGAGCACCCGGTCGTCGTCGAAGAGCGTGGCGCGGACGGTGATCTTGCGGCCCACCACGCCGGTCAGTTCGGCCGTCACCTGCAGGGTCTTCTCGACCGGGACGATGGCCCGGTAGTCGATGTGCAGGAAGGCGGTGCGCTGGGCGCGCTCGCCGGAGAGCACATGGGCGGTGTAGCCGAGCACCGAGTCGAAGAGCAAGCCGATGGCCCCGCCATGCGCGGCGCCGTTGCGGCCGAGGTGAAAACGCGCGAAGCGCACCGTGCCCGCCACCCGGTCGTCGGCGATCCGGTTCAGTTCCAGGGGAACCCCCAGCACGTTGCCCCGATTCGGCAGATCGACACGGCGGCCCGACGGCGAATTCCACTCGTCGGTGTCATACGGCGAGAGCAGCGCCGAGACCTTCTCCAACAGGTCGGCGGCTTCGGTGACCACCGCGTCGGGGGCGTCGACGGCGCGCGCGTGGTCCTGCAGGGTGCGGACGCCGGCGATGAAGCGGCCGTAGTCCGGTCCGCCCTTGGTGGTCGGTTCGATCGGGTTGAAGCCGCCGCCGCGATGAGTGCTGCCCACCCCGACACCGTAGCGGCTGTGCCAGACTGCGATTTCGGTGCGGTGACCGTCGCTCAGCGACGGCGGATGCACCGAAATCACTCGCGGGAAGGGTGGTCCGGTGGTCGGGGAAGTCACCGCGCTGGCGATGGTGGTCGCACTGTCGCCGTTCACGGTGCTGCCCGCGATCGCGCTGGTGATGCACAGTGAGCGGCCGCGGCCCACCGGCCTGGCGTTCATCTGCGGTTGGCTGGCCGGCAAGGCCGTCATCACCACGTTGTTCGTCGGGGTTCCCCGGCTGATGCACGGCCTGCAGGGCACCCCGCCGCACTGGACGGCCTGGGTGCGGGTGGCCGCCGGGGTGTCGTTCCTCGTCGCGGCCCTGTGGTACTGGCGCCGGCCGGCTGCGGGCGATGCCGAGACGACCTGGGTGGACCGCATCAAGCGGATCACCCCGTGGGCCGCCGGGTTCGTCGGGCTAGCCCTGACATTCCTCAACCCCAAAGTGGTATTCGCCTGTGCCGCAGCGGGTTTGGCGATCGGAGCCGCGGCACTGGGCGGGCCGGCCACAGCGGCCGCGATCGCCTACTTCACGCTGCTCGGCGGCTCGACGGCGATGATCCCGATCCTCGCGTACATGATCTGGTCGCACCGGGTGGACGCGGCGCTGAACCGGTTCGCCGAATGGGTGCGCCGCCGTCAGGTCGCGATCACCGTCGTCGTCCTGGCGTTGCTCGGCGTGGCCCTGCTGACGAGCGGATGGCGCGCACTGTGATCGGAAGACTCACCCTCGGCGACCTCGACGGCCTGCCGCTGACCTATTCGGAGGTCGGGGCAACCGACTCGGACGCACTGCCCGTGGGATACCACCATGTGCACGTCACCGCGCGGATCGGCCGGGGACGGGAACGGTTCGAACAGGCCGCCGAGCGGGTGATGCGCTACGGCATGCTGCGCGGCGCGGGGGTCCGGGTCGAGGCGAGCACCGAGGTCGCCGAGGCCGGCACCCTGGTGCTGGGCCGGCTGGGACCCATCCCCGCGCCGTGCCGGGTGGTGTATGTCCTCGACGAACGCAACGTTCGCGGCTTCGCCTACGGCACCCTGCCCGGCCACGCCGAGTCCGGCGAGGAACGCTTCGCGGTGCGCTTCGACCCCGACAGCGAATCGGTGTATGCGGAGGTCATCGCGTTCTCCCGGCACGCCACGTGGTGGAGCCGGCTGGGCAGCCCGATCACCGCATTCGTCCAGCGTGTCGTCACCGAGAGGTACGTGCGCGCGGTCTAGATTCGCGCTGTGGCGCCCCGATTCTCGATAAGCCGCGCAAAGGCTGTGCTGCGGGCCGAGTTGGCGTCGATCCGCCGGCACGACCCCGACGTCGACGCCGGTGAGATCGCGGGTTTCACGCTGCCGCTGCTGCTGCGGGTGGTGGGAATCGCGGCGGTCGGGGTGGTGCCGCTGATGGTGGTGCGCAACGGGTCCCACGAGAACTCGGAGCTGGTTCCCATCATCGGTTCGTTCGCGCTGGTGCTGATCTGCGCGGCCGTGGTGTCCTGGCTGCTGTCGGTGGTCATCTCGGGTCTGGTGGTGATGGTGCTCTACCAGACCCGGCCGGCGGCGTCGTCGAAGCTGGTGTCCCGGATCCTGACCGAGTCGTTCATGCGGGTCGACGACATCGTCTCGGCGCTGATGCTGCTCGCGCTGGTGGCCGGGCTGGTGTCGCTGGCGTTCGGGCTGCCCGCCCATGCCGCCGACGAGCACGCCAACCCGGTGATCGACGAGCTGCTGACCGCGCAGATCGGGGTGTTCATCGTGGGGCTGGGGGTGATGTTCGTCGCCGAGTCGATCCGCTCGGCCGCCGACATCGTCGACGACCAGTCGCTGATGATGGCCTGGCCGTGGGCCCTGGTGATCGCCTGTCTGAGTTGGGTGCTGGCGACCTTCGCCGGCCCGTTCGAGGCGACCCGGATGCTGACCCTGCTGTTGCAGGACTGGCTGCCGTCCAACATCGACGGGGTGCCGCGCGCCGAGGTGATCCACCACCTGCTGCCGCCGGGCGCGCGGTGGTGGGTGGCGTTCGGCCCGCTGCCGGTGATCGCCGGCATCTGGGCGTACCAGGCCTGGCGGCTCGACGGCTTCACTCATCTGCGCGGCTTCCTCGCAGACGAAAGGGGTTAGGACACTTCGGCTTTGGCCCAGCGGTAGTCGGCCTTGCCGGACGGGGAGCGCAGCACCCGGTCGCGGAACAGCACCTCTTTGGGCAACTTGTAGCGCGCGACGTGACGGCCGGCTTCGGCGATGATCGACTCGGCGACCTCCGGTCCGGGCGTTGTGCCCGCGGCGAGTTGGACCAGTGCCACCACCTCGTTGCCCCACCGGGTGCTGGGCCGGCCGACGACCACGACGTCGTACACGGCGGGATGGTGGCCGATGGCCGCCTCCACCTCCTCGGCGAAGATCTTCTCCCCGCCGGAGTTGATGGTCACCGAGTCGCGGCCCAGCAGTTCGATGCTGCCGTCGGCGTCCCAGCGGGCGCGGTCGCCGGGGATCGAGTGCCGGACGCCGTCGATCAGCGGGAAGGTGCGCGCGCTCTTGTCGGGGTCGTCGAGATAACCCAGCGGCACCAGACCCTGTTGAGCCAGCCAGCCGATCTCGTCGTCGCCGGGCGCCAGGATGCGCGTCATGTCCGCGTCGACGACGACCGCGCCGGGATTGGGCGCGAACCGGCCGGTGCCGGCGCCGGCCGCGGTGGAGATCTGGCCCATCTGCGATCCCGTCTCCGAGGAACCGCCGGCGTCGAGGATCCGCAGCCGCGGCAGCGCGGCCAGCAGTCGCCGTTTGACGCCGGCGCTGAACAACGCCCCGCCGCTGCCGATCGTGACAAGCGCCGACAGGTCCCAGCGCCCCGGGTTCGCCTCGAGCGCGTCGGCCAGCGGCCGGGCGAACGCGTCGCCGACGATCAGGAGCATCGCGACCCGCTCGCGGGCGGCCAACTCCCACGCGTCGACGGGGTCGAAATGCCCGGTGATGTCCGACATCACGCAGGGCCGCCCCGCCAGCATGCAACTGAACGCCGACCACTGCGCTGCGCCGTGCATCAGGGGCGCGCATGTCAGGGATCCGCCGCCGCCGGCTTCGGCGCGGGCGACGATCTGCGCCAGGCTCGACATCTGCTCGCCGGTGCCGAACAGCCGCCCGCCCATGGCATTGAGGTAGATGTCGTTCTGGCGCCACAACACGCCCTTGGGCATTCCGGTGGTGCCGCCGGTGTAGAGGACGTAGAGGTCGTCCGGCGACAGCGCCAGGCCCAGCGGTTCGGGTGACACAGATGCGAGCAGATCTTCGTAGCGGTGCGCACCGGGCAGCGGCGGCAGGCCCGATCCGTCGTCGACGTGGATCAGCCGCATGTGCGGCCGGGCTTGCAGCGCCTCGGCGAGGGTCGGCCCGAACTGCGCGTGGTACATCACCGCGTCGGCCTTGGCGTTGTCCAGCACGTAGGCCAGTTCGTCGGCGACGTAGCGGTAGTTGACGTTGAACGGCGCGACGCGGGCCTTGTAGGCGCCGATCATGCCCTCCAGATAGGGGTTGCCGTTGGTCATGTAGAGCGCGAGGTGGCTCTGCCCGGATTCGTGCCCGGCGAGTGCGGCGCGCTCGGTGCAGGCGCCCAGCCCCCAGTCGTGCAGGATCCGGGCCAGCCGATCGGTCCGGTCGTCGATCTGCCGGTAGCTGAAGTGACGGCGCCCGAACACGATGCAGTCCCGGTCCGGCACCGCCGCGGCGACCGCCCGGAAGACCGCGGCCAGGTTGAACTCCACCCGGCCACGTTACGTCAGGCCGGCGTCAGGTCGTCGCTGCCTCGATGCGGGCCGGGACGTGCTTGTGCCACGGCGTCCCGGCGTACGCGTCCCGCCAGTCCGTCGATGTCAGCGCGTTCGGCGCGACGCCGGGAACCCGCACGCTGCCGTCGTCGTCGCGGTAGTCCAACCCGTACCCGTTCGGCAGCGACGCGTGGCCGGGCTGCATCGCGTCGCTGATCTCGACGGTGGCCTCGGCGCTGCCGGCGCGGGTGGTGATCCGTGCGCGGCCGCCGTCCACCAGACCCAGTGTTCGGGCATCGTCGACGCTGATCCGCAGCGCTCCGTCGGCGTCGCGTTTGCGCCAGCCGGGATCCCGGAAGATGTCGTTGGCCGTGTAGGCGCGGCGCTCACCGGCCGCCAGCACGAACGGGAACTCGTCGGTGGTCAGCTGGGCCGGGGTGTCGGGCAGGGCGCGGAGCGCGTCGATCATCTCCGGCAACTCCAGGTGGATCATGTGGTCGGCGTGCCCGATCAACGCGAAGTCGTCGGGATATTCGTGCACGGTGAAGGTCACCCCGGACGGGTTGGCGAGGATGGCCTCGAACAGCGCGTTGCCGTCCCGGTGTCCGGCCCGGGCGACCGCCTCGGGGTATGTCATGAACGCCTTCTGCGCCAGCCCCCACAGCGCGGCGGCGCCGGCCAGCCCGTCGGGCATGGTCGGGCCGAGGGTTTCGTAGAGCACGTAGGGCAGAGTCTTGGCGATCATCGGGCTGGCGGCCGCCGAGGCCAGGAACTGTTCGGCGAACGCGTCGAGACCGCGTGCGGCCGCCCGCCGCAGGGGCGCCAGATCGGATTCGTCGACCACGCCGAGCGCACGGACCAGCCGGGACCAGATCTCGGGTTCGGGCAGGGTGCCCTCGAGCGGTTCGAACAACCGGTGGCGCAGCTGAAAAGTATTGTGCGGGAACTCCAGATTGAAGAACGTCGCCTCGGCCTTCTCGAACTGGGAGGCGGCCGGCAGCACATAATGCGCCAGCCGGGCGGTCTCGGTCATCGCCACGTCGATGACGACCAGCAGTTCCAGTTGCTCGAACGCGGCGCGGCAGGCCGCCGAGTCGGCCAGCGAGTGGGCCGGGTTGCTGCTCTCGACGATCATCGCCCGGAACCGGTCCGGGTGGTCGGTCGCGATCTCCTGCGGAACCACGTTGCTGGGGATCAGGCCGGAGATGATCGGCGCGCCGGTGACCGGGGTTCGCCCGACGCCGCCGGTGTAGCGGAACAACGGCGCGAACGACGAATGTAGGTGCTGCGCACCGGGTTTGGCGAAGTTGCCGGTGAGTATCCAGAGCAGCTTGTTCAGGTACGAGCACAGCGTGCTGTTGGGCGCCTGCTGCACACCGAGGTCCTCGAACACGGCCACGCTGGCGGCGCCGGCGATGCGGCGGGCCGCGGCTCGGAGCAGTTCGGCGTCGACGCCGCAGCGCTGCGCGTAATCGTCGAACGGGACCTCAGACAGTGCCCGCCTGACGGAGTCCGCGCCGGTGACGTGCTGCGCCAGAAACGTTTCGTCACAAAGGTTTTCCTGGACCAGGATCGCGGCCAGGGCGGCCAGGCACCACGCGTCGGTGCCGGGCTTGACCCGCAGGTGGAAGTCGGCCATCTTCGCGGTGTCGGTGATCACCGGGTCGATGACGATCATCGAACGCGTTGCGTCGCGGGCGATTTCGTTGAGAACCGTGCGGGCCCGCGGGAAGCTCTGCGACATCCACGGGTTCTTGCCGACGAACACCGAAACCTCGGCGTGTTCGAACTCGCCGCGGGTGTGCCCGCCGTAGAGCTGGGCGTCGACCCAGGCCTCCCCCGTCTTCTCCTGCGCCAGTGCGCTGGAGCGGTAGCGCGACCCGATGGCCTTGAGGAATGCGCCGCTGTACGCGCCGCCGAGGTGGTTGCCCTGACCGCCGCCGCCGTAATAGAAGATCTTGTCGCCGCCGTGCGCGTCGCGGATCGCGGCGAGCCCGTCGGCGATCTCGGTGATCGCGGTGTCCCAGTCGATCTGCTCGTAGGTGCCGTCGGACCGGCGGCGCATCGGCGAGGTCAGCCGGGTGCGGTTGTTCTGGTAGTGGTCGAGCCGCAGGGCCTTGTTGCAGGTGTAACCCCGGGTGCCGGGGTGGTTCTTGTCGCCGCGGATCTTCGCCAGCGTGCGACCGTCGGTCTGCACGATGATGCCGCAGTTGCATTCGCAGAGGATGCATGCCGTGGGCTGCCAGTCGCCGGTCATGCTAAGTACACTAATCGGTTTACTTTGATGGGGTCAATGGCAGGTGGTCTAGATTCGCTGCATGGGACCCGAACTGTTCTCCATCGCCGGCAAGACCGCCCTCATCACCGGCGGCACCAGCGGCATCGGGCTGATGATCGCCGAGGGCTACCTGCGCGCCGGCGCGCGGATCGTGATCTCGTCGCGCAAGCCGGACGCCTGCGCCGCCGCGCAGGAGACGCTGTCGGAATTCGGTGAGGTGCATGCCATTCCCGCCGATGTCAGCCGCGAGGAACAGTGCCGGGAGCTGATCGACGCCGTCGCGGCGCGCACCGAAAAACTCGACATTCTGGTCAACAACGCCGGCGCGACGTGGGGCGCGCCGCTCGACGAGTTCCCGGCGGCCGCGTTCGACAAGGTGCTGACCCTCAACGTCAAGGCGCCCTTTCTGCTGACCCAGCTGGCCCGGCCGTTGCTCGAGGCCGCCTCCGCCGCCGACGACCCCGCCCGCGTCATCAACATCGGCTCGATCGACGGCATCGTGGTGCCACGACTGCCCACCTACTCCTACTCGTCGTCGAAGGCCGCCCTGCACCAGCTGACCCGGCACCTGGCCCACGCGCTCGCCCCGTCGATTCTGGTGAATGCCATTGCGCCCGGACCCTTTCCGTCGAAGATGATGGCCGCCACTCTGGAAGCGGTGGGCGATCAGCTGGCGGCCCGGACACCGGTCGGGCGACTCGGTCGCGCCGAGGATATGGCCGGCGCGGCGATCTACCTCGCATCACGCGCCGCCAACTACGTCACCGGCGCCGTCATACCCGTCGACGGCGGCCTGAGCACGACGGCCGGCATCGGCGGCTGACCGCCCGTTCCCAGGTTCCGTTGGCCCGCAATTCACCCGGAATTCGCTCACGCGAATTATAAGTGAATTGTTTGCGGGGAATGACGCGTTTTGGCTGATTGCGCGGCTGTACGCACCTTTCGGATTCGCGCGCTTGTGCTAGTTTCCACGTGCTAAATGGCAGACATTCCCCCAAGAGAGGGCACCGACGAATGGCGAAGCACCGGAAAGTTCGTTCACGCGCGCCGCAATTGCAATTGAAAGCCGGCATTGTCGGGGCCGCCGTGCTCGGGGGCGGCTTCCTCGTCTCGCTCGCCGAGGCCGGCACCGCGGCGGCGACCCCCGCCGGGCAGGGAGCCACCTGCGTTCCCTCCGACACGACCAGCTGCGCCAGCTCCGACTCGACCGGAAAGCTGGGGGCCGCCAGTCTGGCGGCCGCGACCGAACCGTTCAACATCTTCTGGGGTAACGGCAACGCCGACCACCCGGACGCCGGCCTCTTCTATGGCAACGGCTTCAGCTATGACGCCAGCACCTGCGCCGGCACCTGCAACGGCGGTAACGGCGGCTGGTTCGGCGGCAACGGGGGCAACGGCTGGGGCGGTGGAAACGGCGGCAACGCCGCCATGTACGGCAACGGCGGCATCGGCGGCGACGGCACCGCGGCGCATCCCGACGGCGGAAGCGGCGGCAAGGGCGGCGACTGGGGCGGCACCAGCGGCACCGGCACGCTGGCCGGCACCGGCGGCGCCGGGGGCAAGGGGTACAGCGTGACCGGCGCGTCGCCCGCAGGTGCGAAGGCCGGCAATGGCGGCGCCGGCGGCAGCGCCGGGCTTTACGCCGGATCCGGCGGCAAGGGCGGCGACGGCGGCAACAGCACGACCGGTGACGCCGGCAACGGCGGCGCCGGCGGCGGCGGCGCCCTGCTGCCACTGTTCGTCCAGGGCGGCGGCGGCGCGGGCGGTGCGGGCGGCTCGTCCACGGCGGCCGGCGGCAAGGGCGGAAACGGCGGAGACGGCGGAAACGCCGGACTGACGGGTTCGGCCAGCGGCGGAGCCGGCGGCGCCGGCGGATCCGGTGGCGCTGGCGCGGCCGGCGGTAACGGCGGCGACGGCGGTAACTCCGGCCCGCTGGGCGGCACTGGTGGCAGCGGTGGTGCCGGCGGAGCGGGCGGAACCAACGCCGCTGGCACCGGCGGGGCCGGTGGCTCGGGCGGTGACGGCGGCAATGGCGGTCTGTTCGGCGGCGGCAGTGGCGCCGGTGGCAAGGGTGGCGATGGCGCCGACGGTGCGGCCGGCGGCGGCAAGGGCGGCGCGGGTGGCTCGGCCGGATCAGGTGGTGCCGTCGGCGGTGGCGGCGGGGTCGGCGGGGCCGGCGGTAGCGGTACGGGCATCAACACCAGCGGCGCCATCGGTGGCAACGGCGGCGACGGCGGCAACGGCTCGCAAATCGGCGGCAAGGGCGGCAACGGTGGCAAGGGCGGCA
>CAZTAA010000020.1:16118-54734 GCA_964611465.1 uncultured Mycobacterium sp.
GGCGGCAACGGCTCGCAAATCGGCGGCAAGGGCGGCAACGGTGGCAAGGGCGGCAATGGTTCCACGCCCGCCAGCGGCGGCAGCGGCGGCAAGGGCGGCAGCGGCGGCTTTTCCTCCGGCTCCCCCGGCGGCAGTGGCGCTGCTGGTTCCGGCACGACCGGCGGGGCGGGCGGCACGGGCGGTGCCGGCGGCGGCGTCTGACCTGCCTGAGATCAGCCAACTGAGGGGTTGCCCGGTCACGGGCAACCCCTCAGTTGTGCGTCCGGTCGACCGCCCAGCGTGGCCGCCCAGCGTTCGGTTCTCGCGACGCCATTGGCGTGTCGCCGACGAAATTGCACGATGGCCGGCTACACCGATGCTTACGCGTGGATATCAGCACATTCAAGGTGCCAATTATTGGCGGTTCGCATTTTAGGAGAAGCCGCTCACACGTAGCCCGAGAATTGCAAACTCTTCTTGACTACAAGAAATTCATCCACCCGTGGAATCGGGTGGATGAATTCGTTCTCGGCAGCTGTCAGCCGGGTGGTGGGATCACTGGTTGGTCGACCGGGACCGGTGCCCCCGGCGCTGGTGCCGGCTCGACAGGCGGCGGTACGACCAGCCCGGGCAGTGCGCCCGGGACATCGGGGAGGTTCTGCACCGGGCCGGCCGGCAGAACCGTGCCCACCGGCGGTGCGGTGCCCGGCAACGGCTGACTGAGATCGCCGATCGGCATCCGGCCCAGCGCCCCGTGCGCCATGGCATGCGCGGCCTTCATGGCCTCGACGCGGGCGAACGGACCCGGGTCCGTCGCGGGCGCCAGCGGGTAGGGCGACACCTGGTCGGGAGTCGGCATCCGGTAGTTCAGCGGATTCAGGAACTGCCCGGCATTCAAGACGTTCACGTCCGGCGCGGCCGACGGCGCCGCACCCGGCAGCGAGGGCACCTGGTACTGACCGAGCAGGAAGTCATTGATGCCCACCGGCGCCGCGCCGGGAATCGCGCCGAGCGGCCCAAGGGCCAACGGGACGGGCGCCGCCGGCGCCGGAGCCGGGTCCGGTACCGGCGGCGGAGGGGCCTCGGCGCCCGGCGCAGCCGGGTCCACCGGCATCAACGGATCCGCCGCGGCGGTCGCCGGGAGACCGAGTGCGGTCCCGCCGGCGACCGCACCGATCAGCAGCACTGCGCGAAATCGCCTACGCCTCAGCATGTTCGGTCAGAAGACCTTCGCCACGCCGTAGTAGGCGACGATGTCGTCGGCGTCGGTGCCCGAACTGGTCAGCACGGCGTACGAGCGCAACGAGGACGCGCCGACGCAGTTGTCGACCTTGATGTGGATGTCCTTGACGGTCACCCGCGTCGCGTCGCCCTTGAACGTCTTCTTGTCGACCGAGACGTTGGTGATGGTGCCCGGCCGCGGTTCCACCTCGATCTGGCCCTGGATCGGAACCGTCAAGCTGCCGAGCGTGACCGGCGCGGCTGCCGTCGGGTTGAAGCCCAGCGTGCCGGCGCCGATGCCGATCGACCCGTTGAGCTTGATCTTGTCCATCTCGATGCCGCAACCGATCTGGTAGCCCACCTCGAGGGTGCCGCCCTTGACCTCACCCATGCCCGAACCGGTGAACGTCCCGCCGACCAGCCATTCCCGCGAGGACAGCGACGTCGTCAGCGGCGCCACGGGCAGTTGCGTCTCGTTCTTCGCCGCGACCGTCAGGGTGCGACCATCCGGCGTGTGAGCGATACCCGGCACCTCGGAGGCGACCACGCCGGTGTCCACCGGGGGCGCCGGCGGAACAGCGTCGGCGACGGGCGTGGCGGGCACCGCGGCGGGGTCCGCGGGCGCCGGGTCCGCGAACGCGGTCGGGGCCGCACTCAATGGAGCCAGCATGCACACTGCGGCCAAGGTGGCGAAACGTTGCATCATGTCGTGCGAAGACCTTTCGTGTCTTTGGTGGGCAGAACCGGTGCGGGCGGTCCCGCGGTCAGACGACCTTGGTGACGCCGAGATAGGTGACGACGTCGTCGGTGTTGTCGGTCGAACTGGTCAGGGTCGCGTACGACCGGATGAACGATTGGCCGGCGCAGCCGTCGATCTTGATGCGGAAGCCGGTGATCGAAATCCGCGGGTTCGTGCCCTTGAAGGACTTCTTGCCCACCGGAACGATGTTCACCGTGCCCGGCTTCAGGGCTATCTTGATCTGCTGGTTGAGCGACGGAGCCAGGGTGACCGGGAAGATCGATCCGTTGATGATCGGGATGCCGATACCGGGATTGATGCCGGCCGAGGTGATCGACTCGATGTCGTCTTGTGTGATGCCGCAGCCGATCTGGTAACCGGCCTCCAATGTACCGCCGGCGAGCTTGGTGCTTCCGCCACCGGTCACGCCGCCGATGAACGTGCCGTCCACGAGATACTCACGAGACGTGGGCGCACCCGTCAGCGAAGCGACCGGTTCCATCGACTCGTCCTTGCCCGACACGATCACCTGCCACCCGTCGGGCGTCGTCAGAACACCCGGCGCGGCCGACGGAATCGGACCGGCCGGCCCACCGGGAGCCGGCGGCGCGGCCGCGTCCGGCGGCGGAGCGGGGTTGCCGACCGGCACGGCGGGCGGGTCGGCAGGCGGGTCAGCCTGCGCGAGCGGCAGGGACCCCAGCAGTGGGGCCAACACGCATACAGAAGCCACGGTGGCAAAACGATGCAACATGTAGGGGTTGCGCCTCTCGTTGTCGCGATCCCGGCGGGATCTGTCCCGTCGAACTATCAATGGATCGGGTGTCCAAACGGTAAACACAGCAACAACATTGGCGGCTAATTGATATCAGCGTGATTCTTGTGACGCGTATCCTCCGCGCCGTCTCGACTCACAGCGCTTTCGCAGGGAAGAAACCCTGTCGGCATCGGCGTCTGCCTGCTAGCCTTTCGGACCCGCTTCCGTGCGCGACAGATTTGTTCAGGCCGAGTTCAACTGCCGGTAACCGTGCTGACCGGTCGATTCAAGATTGCGGTGAGAGTTTCAGTCGACTTGTCCGCTGCGGGGTCGTGCGCACACCGGTAGCGTCCTGCTGCCCAGCGCTTCCGGCAACAACGAGAGGGATCGAATGAACGCGACGGCCGCGCGCCGAACGATCGCAGGCGCGCTAATGGCTGTCGGTGCGGTACTGGCCACCGCCCCGAGCGCGGCGGCCGAACCCGACGTCGCGCCGGCCCCGGACAACCCTGGTCCGGTCGTCGCCGCCGCACCGGTCGCAGCGGCGTCGGAACCACCGGCCGCGGTGGACCCCGGGCCCCCTGCTCCCACTGAGGACAGTCCCTCCTCCATTGCGTGCAAACAGTTCTCGACGGCGCTGAATTTCGCCGCCACCAACTACGAGGATTTCGCCTACGCCACCGCCGGCGGCGGCAACTACGTCGACTACGACAACCCAGAAGTACAGAATTCGAACGTCGTCGGCCGCACCGCACTGCGGGAGGCCGCGTCAACAGCCTGGGGCGCCTCGACCACACCCGGACTGTCCGGTGACATCTCCGCGCCGATGCAGTCGTGGTCGCTGCGCGCGACGAAACTTCTCCTGGTGATGGGCGTCCACGGCGGCGGCAACACCCTCAACGACACCGCAACCGCGCTCAACGCCGACGCCCACAACGCACAGATGGCGTGCGCGCTGGCCGGAACCCCTGCCGTCTGAGAGTCGCTCAGCCGCAGTCGATCTCGGCGATCGCCTGCTGGGTGTTCAAATCGCCGTAGGCCATCGAATACCGCTGCGCCAGGGCAAGAGCGATATCGGGGCGCTGCCACAACTCCCCCGCGCTGGCCGTGGCGAGCCAGGTGCACAGACCATGGGCCACCGACGCCCGGTAACGCAACCGGATCTCGTCCATGTCCGGCAGTTCGGCCGCGGGCAACCCCAGCGCGTCGCGGTACTCCGCGAGCAACGCGCCCTCGTGAGCGCGGCGGTCCTCGGTGGTCAACGCGCCCTGCAGGAAATATCCGAGGTCCAGTGACCAGTTGCCGCGGCGCAGCACCTGCCAGTCCAGGAAGCCGACTTCGCCCCCGGGCAAGAGGTAGGTGTTGCCGATGTGCGGGTCGCCGTGCAGCAGCGTCTGCGGCGCCCGGGTCAGACTACGGATGTACGGCTTCCAGATGTCCTCGACGAGTTGGTCGATGCTCAGCGCCATCACCGCGGCCGGCGTGTCGGCCGACAGCCTCTCCAGGGCCGCCGGCAGCGGCGCGTACTGCATTCCGTCCCACGGCACGAACGGCTCGACCCAATCGAGCCTTGCCTCGTCGGAAAGCCGTTCACCCCAGTACTTTTTGTGCATTCGCGCCAGTCCCCGCACTCCACTGAGGGCCTGCTCCGGCGTCAGCGGACGGGTGGCGTCCCGCGGGTCGGCCGCGCGGGCGGTCAGATCCTCCATCACGATGACGAAGTCCTCGGCGTCCTCGTCGATGAGCGTCGCGTAGACCGCCGGATGCTCCAGGGGCAGCGGGATACCGGCGGCGAACAGCCGCGGCTCGTGGAACAGTCCGCTGGTCATCTTGATCAGCTCGCGGTGGTCCGGATCGACACCCTTGACGAAAACCGTTGCCGGGCCGTCGCCTTCGGCGTAGGTGACCGCCAACCGGGCGCGCCGGTTGGTGCCGTCGTCGCGTGTCTGCACCGTGACCGCATCGACAACTGCCCCGGGGTACGCGTCGGCCAGCGCGGCGGTCATCCATTCCGGCGTGATGTCGTCCCAACGGGCCGGGATCTCGAGCGAAGGTAGCGTCACGGGGGCGAGCCTAACGTGCCGATTTCCGGATCCGTCGCGGAAGCTGACTTCTATACTCTGACGACGCCGAACCGACGGGAGTAACCGATGTCCGACGCGCACGGGCACGTTCCGCAGCGGAGACCGCCGTCGGACTCGGAGCGTTCCTCGTTGTCGGGCATCGTGCTGCAGTGCGTGTTGCGCGTTCTGCTGGTGGTGTTCGTCGGGATCACCCTGCTGCTGGAACCCCCCAACACCAAGCAGGGCGTGTGCCTTCTCGTCCTGGCCGTCTACGCGGTGGCCGTGACGCTGTGGTGCACCGCGGTGCTGCGGACGGAGTCGCGGTCCGGCATCAGCGGGAGTCACACGCTGCCGCTGCTCATGCTGGGTGCGGATCTGACTGTGGTGGCGTCACTTTCGGTGCTGACGGGCCTGGCGTCACCGATGAGTTGGACGTCCGACGTGTTGAGCACCGCAGTGTTCCTGATACCACTGATCGCCGCCGCCCAGCTGGATCCCTATGTCAGCGGGGTCATCGCCGTGCCGACGCTGGCGACCTATCTGGCCGTGGCGTGGATCAACCAGTCGGCCAACGAAGAGCCGTGGGGCCCGATTCTGCTACGGCTCCTGGTGCTGGCCGGCCTGGCCGGCGGTTCGGTGGCCTTGTCACGGATCCAGCGCGGCAAGGTGGAAGCCATCGAAGTGCTGGCGGGTCAGCGTCGCCAGCTGCTCGAAGAGCTGCTCAACCTCGAAAAGCAGGAGCGCCAAGCGCTTTCGGAACGGCTGCATGACGGCGCCCTGCAATACGTGATCGTCGCACGGCAGGACATCGACGAAACCCGGACCGGGTCCAGCGAGGCCGCCGACCGGGCCGATTCGGCGCTGGCGGAAGCCACCCACCTGCTCCGCGACGTCGTGCGCGAACTGCATCCGGCGGTGCTGGCCTCGGCGGGCCTGTCGGCGGCCCTGGGCGCATGGGCCGACGGGATCGGGTCCCGATCTGGTATGACCGTGCACTTCGACGCCGGGACCTGGACCGAGGAGAGTCGTACGCCCGCCGACGCGCTGCTCTATGGCGCGGCGCGCGAGATAGCCACCAACGCGGTGAAACATGCTCGGGCACAGAACCTTTGGATCGAGCTGGGACGATCCGGGAACGACGCGTGGGTGCGCGTCTCCGACGACGGAGTCGGTATCGACCTCGACGCGGTGGCACACAGCGTCCAGGACGGTCACATCGGCATGGCCTCGACGCGCGCCAAGGTTCAGGCGGCCGGCGGCACCTTCACGGTGCGGCCGACGACACCCGGTACGGAAGTGGAGATCTCGGTACCCGTCGCCTGACCCGGCCGGCGGCGGTCAGCGGTAGTACATCTCGGAGCCGGTGGGATAGCCACCGCCGGTCGTCGTGACGTGCACATGGTCGTAGTGGCCGTAGCCGGACCCGCTCGGACCGCTGGGCGTGTAGTAGGTGCCGCGCCAGATCGCGTCCTGGATGCCCAGGCGGTCGGCGTTCTGCAGCACATAGGCCACGATCCGGTCGCCGAGCGCGATGCCCGCCTCACTCGTCGGGTCGGGGATCATCACGTCGAGCGCCAATCCGTCCGGGTGCCAGCGCAGCGCATCCGGCCGGACGCCGCCGATGTTCTGGATCTCGGGGAAGATCGCACTGATCAGACGGGCCGTCAGGATCGTCTTGACCTGCAGCCCGCGTTCGGGCGCCTTGCCCACCGGCAGCAGTTGGGGATTGGTGACGACACGCAGCCGGGCCGCCGCAGAGACCTCGGCGGCGATGGGTTCCACGCCGTCCTGTACGACGGTCCGGACCGGAGCGATACCGGGCGGCAGCGCGACGATCTGGGCGCAACAGTCGGCGACGGGTGCGGCGGCGAGCACAACAGCGGACGGATGGGTGTCGGCGGCGATGGCCAGTGCCGCCGCGGCCGAACCGATCAGCACGGCGACGGCCGACGACGACCTGCGTCGTCCGGCCGGCTCACGTCGATTCATGTGCGGCACCTTGCGTCGAGTCCGGGGTGACATCTCACCGTTACCAGACCGTGATAATAGCCGGGAGCGCCGCGCGGCCTCGAATAATCGCGGTATTCGTGCAGGTCATCTGCAAGCGAAGTGCCGGAGCACGCCGCCCCCGATCAGATCACCCCAGGTATCAGCGCCTTGCGCTCGGCGGGATAGTCGGGGAACTTCTCCCGGTACCACCTATGGGTGGCGAATGCCCGGGGGACCAGATTGCCCGCCGTGATCAGGAATATGGCAACTCCTGCGAGCGACCAGGTCAACAGGGCGAACCCGGCCCACGCAATTAGCTCGCCCAGATACGCAGGGCTGGTGATGAACCGGAAGCCGCCGCCATACGGGATCTTGTACTCAGCGGCACCGGGATTGTTCTTGTCACGCAGGTTCCGCACGATCGACTCCGACGAGACCAGCAGAGTGAATCCGCCCAGGTACACGATCAGTCCGAGCAGAAACCGGGGATCGGCCAGCCATTCGGTGCCGTACTGCCGCCTGTAGTCATGGCTGAAGAACGAACCGTTGAGGTAGCCATGCAGCGACGTGATCACCATTCCAGCGATGAGCACCGAAATGTTGAAGCTGCCGCGTTTCCCCGGCATCTGTCTGATCGACAGCGGGAAGAACCAGCCCCGGTTGCTGTAGTGCAGCAGCCAGATGGCCGCGAGCACCAACGGTGTGGTGTCGAATCTGTGCGGCCCGGTGAGGTAGAAGATCGCGAACACCACGGTTGCCGGGATTTCCATCAACCACCAGCCCAGCTTCGGGTTGAGATTCAACCCACGCGCCGTGGAACCGAATCGGCCGTATGAACCCTTCTGGAACAGGCCCCCGATGATCACCAGCACCGCGATCGCCAGAGCGATCGCCAACACGGTGTCGTAGGTGGTGTTGCCGGTGTACCAGTTCATCGGAACCCTTCTCCAGAGGCGGTATTGCGTGTTCTCACTGCGCCGTACCGACGCACTCGGCGCCCATGGTTGGCGTCACGCAACGATTCTCGCCGACCGGTGGAAGATCGCCCCGAAAGACTTTGGCCCAATTTTGGGCCTATAGACCGCCGATAAGTCCGGTCCCGAATATCGTCGGAGATGGGAAATCAGGCGATTGATCTGCAGAGAAATTGAGTGGTCTCGAGTGGTTTCGAACCACCGACCTTCCGCGTGTGAGGCGGACGCTCTCCCACTGAGCTACGAGACCCGATGAACGAGGTCGAAGACTAACACGGCGCCCCCTCCGGACTGGAATCCGTCAGCCGGCAGACGCCGATGCAACATCTACGACGCGTCAGCGGGGTAGTTTTTGCCCGATGAAGCGCGTTTCCGTCCTCATTGCGGCCGCGGCGCTGGCCATGGGCACCGCACCGGCCGCGGCAGCGGATCTGGACTCCTTCACCTCACCGAGCGGCAATATCGGCTGCATCATCTACGAGGAATATCTGCGCTGCGATATCGCCGAACGCGACTGGTCGCCACCCCCGCGTCCCGCGGACTGCCCCAGCTTCACCGGTTACGGCCAGGGCATCGGCATGGACGCGCACGGACCGGCAACGTTCGTCTGCGCCGGGGACACCACGCTCAACAGCGGACCGGCTCTCGGCTACGGACAAACGCACACCAGTGCAGGATTCGTGTGCACCAGCGAAGCGGCCGGGCTTCGTTGCACCAACGCCGACGGCCACGGTTTCCAGTTGGCTCGCGAGGCCTACGACCTCTTCTAAGGCCGGTCGCGACACGCTTCACAATGCGAAGCAAGGGATTTGTGCCTGCCAGCCCGAGTGCACTATCGTCGTGCTTCGCGACGGGCGACGATCTCGCCCGTGGCACGCGGATGTAGCGCAGTTGGTAGCGCATCACCTTGCCAAGGTGAGGGTCGCGGGTTCGAATCCCGTCATCCGCTCGAAGGTGCAACTGGCATCAGACCCAACGGTGGAGTGGCCGAGTGGTGAGGCAACGGCCTGCAAAGCCGTGCACACGGGTTCGATTCCCGTCTCCACCTCCGATGGATTGCCCCGCGCGATTAGCTCAGCGGGAGAGCGCTTCCCTGACACGGAAGAGGTCACTGGTTCAATCCCAGTATCGCGCACCACGTTTTCGCAAGTCAGGCCCGGCAAACCCGGGCCTTTCTTGGCTTCGCGCCCGATACGTGCCCAATCGTGCCAGGCAAGGTCGGTGTGGAGTCAGTTGGTCGAGCGCATCGCGGTAGCGCTGAGCTTTAGCCACGGGCGCGGCCCCGTAGGTATGCCTGCATCGTCGGTCCCGTCTCGATCCTCACCCGCAGCATTCGCCGATAGCCGCGCAGCCACAGCGCCGCCAGCGCCAGCGACTTCCCGTTGTACGGGTTGCGGTCGCCAGGTTCAGCCAGTGAGCCGGCGTAGAGCGCATAGGTGTATTCCGCGCGCTTCGTCACCCGGCCATCATGCAGGCGCACCGGCCGGCAGTCGCGGATCCCACGCCGACGTTCGGCTATTCGCAATCATGCGATCCAGCCGGGACCTGAAGGCCGAACTCGCACGCAGCAAACGCCCAGTAGCCGTTGCCGAGAACCTCGGAGCACGGACACAAGCCGTCCGGGACTGCCGGGCGCGATGCCACCGCATTTGCCCGGCAATCACATCGCGAACCATGCGCCCCATTACGCAAACCTCGCGGTTCGCCCTCCGAACACCTTTTTAGCCCGGATTTGACTCTCGCTGTGCCACAGATAACAATTTCACAGCCAAGTGTGTGTTTGTTGCCAGAACCGCATGGGTAGAGGTGAACAATGAGATTCGCCCGGCACTGAGGAAGTGATGACAACGATGTCAACCACCATGGTCGTGCTCTACCTGGCCTGCGGGCTGGTCTGCACCACGCTGGCACTCGACGTAACCGACCATCACGCTCAACGTCAGCCCGTCCCGCACCGCATGACCTACGCACTCGTGGCGGGCCTGCTCTGGCCCGTCGTACTGGTCGGACTGGCCCAACTCGGCGCAATCGTCGTCGTATCCCGGCAACTGGCTCGCGGTCGCCGCGCAGACGCGCTCATCGCGTCGTAACCCGCCGCCCCCGGCCATCGCGATGTGCCATCATGCGACCATGCGTCGCTGGCTGTTCGTCCTGACCGCACTCCTGCCGATTCTCGCACTGGCCGCCCCGCCGGCCCACGCGGCGCCCGCCGAAACCACCGTGGCCACGCCCATCGGCCGCGTCGGCGACACCCTGCGCGTCCGCAACGGCGACCTCGTCGCCGACGTCACGGTAGTCAGCGTGACTCCGTCCGCCATCCCGGCCGGTTGGGGCTATCCCCCGCGTCCGCCGCGCGAACAGGTCTGGCGCGCCAACATCGTCGTGCAGGCGGTCCAGGTGCCGACACCGACCGCCATAGCGGTGTCCTTCCAGTTCCGCGGGGTGACGCCGACGGGTGACGCCTACGAGCCCCGCCCCACCGACGACCCGGCCGACCTCCCGAAGGCACTCGCCGGCGCAGCGCAGGGGGCGACCGTTGCCGGCGCGGTGTTCTGGGACTGCTACCGCGACCTGGTGTCACACGTGGTCCTCATCGACAAGAAGAGCGGACTCCATCTGGCGCAGTGGAATCTGTGACGGTCGCCGCGGCGACTCCCGCGGACGTCACCGAACTCGCCGCCGTCGCCACCGCGACCTTCCCGCTGGCCTGCCCTCCGTCGGTCACCGCCGAGAACGTCGCCGCGTTCCTCTCGGACAACCTGTCGGCCGACAACTTCAGCCACTACCTGGCCGACGCCGGCCGTGCGGTGTTCGTCGCGCGCGACGACACGCGAATTCTCGGCTACGCCATGCTGATTCGCGGCGCGCCGACCGATCCCGACGTCGCGCGCGTGCTGCCGAGGCACTCGGTGGTCGAGCTCTCCAAGATCTACGTGCTGCCCGACGCGCACGGCGGCGCGGTCGCCGCGGCACTGATGAACGCGGCGCTCGACGATGCCCGCGACCACGGCGCCGGCACGGTGTGGCTCGGCGTCAACCAGAAAAACGAACGCGCCCAACGCTTTTACCGCAAACACGGCTTCGTGGTCAGCGGGACCAAGTCGTTCCGGGTCGGGGACGCGATTGAAGACGACTACGTGATGACCCGGCCGATCGGCTGACGGTCGGCACCGGGCGCCGACTGTGCGGGTCGTCGCGAATTTCCGGACCGGATTTCGCAAGAAGCCACACAGTCAACGCGAGCAATCGTGACGTCGCGCGCAGGCTTTCTTGCGGACGTGCTGCAATCGTTCTCATGGCCCAACCCGACGCAGCGCCGCAACTCACATTGCTCGACACCGCCGAACCGGTTCCCGAATCGCGGCTGCCGCAGCTGTACGCCTACCCCGAGGCCCTGACGCGTTGTTGGGTGCGCTCGAACTTCATCAGCAGCCTCGACGGCGGCGCGACCTCCGAGGGGAAGACCGGGGGCCTGGCCGGTCCTGGAGACAAGGCGCTGTTCAGCCTGATGCGTGAACTGGCCGACGTGATCGTGGTCGGGGCCGGCACGGTGCGCGTCGAGAACTACGGCGGCGCGCAGATGTCGGCGGCGGCCCGGCAGGCCCGCCGCGACCGGGGCCAGTCCGAGGTGCCGCCGATCGCCATCGTCACCCAGTCCGGGCTCTTGGACCGCGACATGAAGGTGTTCACCCACACCGAGGTGCCGCCGCTGGTGCTCACCACCGCGGCCGCGCAGGAAGCGGTCCGCGGGCGCCTCGGCGGGTCGGCCGACGTCGTGGCCTGTTCGGGCGAGGACAGCGCCGGAGTCGACCTCACGACGCTGCTGGCGGTGCTGGCCGAGCGTGGACTGCCCCGGGTGCTCACCGAGGGCGGCCCCAGCCTGCACAGCACGTTCATCGACGACGGGCTTCTCGACGAGCTGTGCCTGACGGTGGCTCCCGTCCTGGTCGGCGGACAGGCACGGCGGATCACCACCGGCGCGGGACAGGTGTTGACCGGCATGCGCCGTGCTCATCTGCTGGCCGACGAAGCCGGCTACCTCTACACGCGCTACGTACGAAGCTGACCGCTCCGCCCGGCTCGCTACTGTGGTCTGCGTGAATCGGTCCGTCCCGTTCGCCGCGACGCTCCTGGCGGCGGCCACCGTCCTGTCCGGGTGCGTGCCGCTGCTCGGCGCCAACCCGCGGTATGCCACCGACTCCGGGCACTCGGGCGGATCGGGACCCACGCCGACCACCGCGCCACCCGAAGGGCCGCCGGAGATCGCGGCCCCCAAGAAAGACCTGGCCTGGACGCAGTGCACGTCGCAGGTGTTCGGCGACGCGGGCGTCGCCGTTCCGCCCGGAGTCATGCTGGACTGCGCGACGTACGACGCCGACCTCGATCCGATCAGCGGCGCCAACGGCACCGTGGCGATCGGGGTGGTACGCGCGCGCACCAGCGCCACGCCGGCCGACGCCGGGCCGCTGGTGATGACCACCGGCTCGGACATCCCGACGTCGGTGCAACTGCCGCAGTGGCTGTCCCGCTCCGGCGGCGACGTCCTGAAGACCCGCCCCATCGTCGCCGTGGACCGCCGCGGGATGGGCCGCTCCAGCGCCGTGGACTGCCGCGATCTGTTCGACCGGCAGGAGATGCAGAACCAGGCGCAGTTCGAGTCCGGCGACGACCCGGTGGCCAACCTGGGCGCGATCACCCTGACCGCCACCACCAGTTGCACCGATGCGCTGGCGCCCGGCGACTCCTCCTACGACAACGCGCGCGCGGCGGAAGACCTGGAACGCCTGCGCAGCAGCTGGGACGTGCCGCGACTGGCGTTGCTGGGTGTCGGCAACGGCGCCCAGGTCGCCCTGGCCTTTGCGGGTTCGCATCCCGACAAGGTCGCCCGGCTGGTGCTCGACTCCCCCATCCCGCACGCCATCGGCTCCGAGATGGCCGCCGACCAGCAGGTCAGGGGTCAGCAAGCCGCGCTCGACGCGTTCACCACCCAATGCGCGGCGACCAACTGCCCGCTGGGCCCGGATCCCAAGGGCGCCGTCGACGGACTACTGGCCGACGCACGGGCCGGCCACGGCGCCGGGGGCACCTCGGTGGCCGCCCTGGCCAACGGCGTGATCACCGCGCTGGGCTTCCCCGCCGGCGACCGGGTCGCCAGCACCAACCGGCTGGCGCAGACGCTGGCGTCGGCGCGCTCCGGTGACGCCGGGCCGTTGCTGGACCTCATCACGCAGGCGGAGTCGCTGCGTGAAACCGACGGCCAGTTCATCAACCGGTGCAGCGACGCCCTGAACCGGCCCACCCCGGACCGGGTCCGCGAACTCGTCGTCGCCTGGAACAAGGCGTATCCCGAGTTCGGCACCGTCGCCGCGCTGAACATGGTCAAGTGCCTGAACTGGCCAAGCGGCACCGCTCCGAAGGACCCCAAGAACCTCAAGATCGACGTGCTGCTGATGGGCGTCCAGAACGATCCCATCGCCGGCAACGAGGGCGTCGCGGCCACCGCGGCGACGATCATCAACGCCGGCGCGGCCAGCAAGCGCGTCATCTGGCAGGGCATCGGGCACGGCGCCTCGATCTACTCCGCGTGCGCGTCGGCGCCGCTGGTCGGCTACCTCGACTCCGGCAAGATGCCGGAGACGGACACGTACTGCCCCGCCTGAGCCATGCGTCGGCGTCCGCGGTGTACGGTTCCGGCGTGACGGCTGTCCTTCGCGCCTTCCGGCCCCGATCCACCCCCATGAGCACCGCGGAGGTGCTGCGCGCCGCGTTGTGGCCGATCGCCATCATGTCGATCATCCACCGCAGCTGGGTGCTCACCAGCAACGGTTACATCACCGACGACTGGGCTCCGGTGTACCGGGCGGTGCGCAACTTCCGCGCCGGCGTCGACATCTACAACGAGCACCTGGACTACGTCGACCCGCACTACCTGTACCCGCCCGGCGGCACGCTGCTGATGGCTCCGTTCGGCTACATCGACACGATCTTCGCCGCGCACAACTGGTTCGTCGCGCTGAACACGCTGGCGATCATTGGTGCGGCATGCCTTCTGGTACGGATGTTCGGTTTCTCGCTGACGTCGGTCGCCCTGCCCGCGCTGCTCGCGGCGATGTTCGTCACCGAATCCGTCACCAACACATTGGTTTTCACCAACATCAACGGCTGCATCCTGCTGGCCGAGGTGGTGTTCTTCCGGTTCCTGCTGTCCGGCAAGGTCGGGCACCAGTGGTGGGCCGGGGTGGCCATCGGCCTCTCGCTGGTGGTCAAACCGGTGCTGGCGGTGCTGCTGCTGATCCCGTTGCTCAACCGGCAATGGCGCACCCTGGTCACCGCGTTCGCGGTGCCGATCGCGTTCAACGCCGCCGCCTGGCCGCTGGTCGCCGACGCCGGCAGCTTCGTGCGCAACACGCTGCCGTACATCCTGGGCACCCGCGACTACTTCAACTCGTCGATCCTGGGCAACGGCACCTACTACGGCCTGCCGCTGTGGCTCATCATTGCGCTGCGGGTGCTGTTCGTGGCGCTGGCGGCGGCCAGCCTGTGGCTGCTGTACCGCTACTACCGGGAACGCGATCAGCGGTTCTGGATGCTGACGTCGTCGGGTGTGCTGCTGGTGACCTCGTGGCTGGTGCTGTCGCTGGCGCAGGGCTACTACTCGATGATGCTGTTCCCGTTCCTGATGACGGTGGTGCTGCCGAACTCGGTGCTGCGCAACTGGCCGGCCTGGCTTGCCGCGTACGGATTCCTGACGATGGACCGCTGGCTGATGTGGCGCTGGCCGACCACCGGGCGATTCCTGGAATACATGAAGATCACCTACGGGTGGTCGCTGATGATGGTCGTGGTGTTCTGCGTGCTGTACTTCCGCTATCTCGACGCCCGGTCCGAGAACCGTCTCGACGACGGGATCGATCCGCGCTGGATGACGCCGCCGCTGCGGCACGCTACCGTGGGCAGATGACGACCCGCAGTCAACGGGAACTCCCCCCGCCGAAGGTGCAGTTGACCGATGACCAGTGGCGCTCGAAGCTCACACCAGAGGAATTCGCGGTCCTGCGCCGGGCCGGCACGGAACGCCCCGGGATCGGTGAATACACCGACACGCATACCGAGGGCGTGTACAACTGCCGCGCCTGCGGAGCCGAATTGTTCCGCAGCACAGAGAAATTCGACTCGCACTGCGGCTGGCCGTCGTTCTTCAACCCCAGCCAGTCCGAAGCGGTGATCCTGCTGCCAGACGATTCGCACGGCATGCGGCGGGTGGAGGTGCTGTGCGCCAACTGCCACAGTCACCTCGGCCACGTGTTCTCCGGCGAGGGCTATCCGACGCCCACCGATCAGCGGTACTGCATCAACTCGATCTCACTGGCGCTGGTGCCCAAGACCTGACCGCACCTGACCGCGGGCTCAGGGCAGCGCGTTGACGAGTTCCTCGACGCCGCGGCGCGGGCCGGTGAAAAACGGTGTCTCCTCGCGTGCGTGCCGGCGGGCCCCGGTGTAGCGCAGCTTCCACATCAGTTCGACGATGCGTCCCAGATCGGGGCCCTCGAACGCCAGGATCCACTCGTAGTCGCCGAGCGCGAAGGCCGGCACGGTGTTGGCCCGCACGTCGGCGTACTCACGGCCGGCCATGCCGTGCTCGACGAGCAGATGCCGCCGCTCGTCCTCGGGCAGCAGGTACCACTCGAGTGACCGCACGAACGGATACACGCACACGTAGTCCCCGGCGGGCTCGCCGGCGATGAACGCCGGCAGGTGACTCTTGTTGAACTCGGCGGGACGGTGCAGCGCCGCGGCACTCCACACCGGCTCGGACACCCGCCCCAGCAGGGTGCGCCGGAAACCGGTGTAGGCGGCCTGCAGGTCCTCGATCCGCTCGGCATGTGTCCAGATCATGAAGTCGGCGTCGGCGCGCATTCCCGCCACGTCGTAGAGGCCGCGCACCACGACGCCCTTCTCCTCCTGCTGTTTGAGGAAGGTGGCGGCGTCGTCGATCACGTCCGCGCGGTCGTCCCCCAGCTCACCCGGCTCGACGGCGAAAACCGAGATCATCATGTAGCGGGTGGTGGCGTTGAGTTTGTCGTAGTCCAGCTTGGCCATGGTCCTATCGTCCCACGGGCCGCGACAGCGATTGCACGGCCAGTCCGGCGGCCCCGACACAGGCCGGCACCCCGATGCCGTCGAGGTAGCTGCCGGCCACCGCCAGACCGGGCGGCAACCCGGCGCGCAGTTCGGCGACGAGCGCGCCGTGGCCGGGCGCGTACTGCGGCATCGCGTCCAGCCAGCGGTGCACCCGGACGTCGACCGGGTCCACGTCGACACCGAACACCGTGCGAAGGTCCTGCAGCGACCACGCCAGCAGGAGGTCGTCGGAGGTGTCGCGGGCGATCGTGTCACCGAACCGGCCGAAGGACAGCCGCAGCAACTCGGTGTTGCCGCGCGCTCCCCATTTGCGCGAGGACAGCGTGATCGCCTTGGCGTGCAACTGTTCTCCGCTGGCCACCAGCACACCGGAGTTCTGCGGCAGGGGTGTGCCGCCGGGTACCGCCACGGCGACCACGGCCGAGGAGGCCACGTCGATGCGCCGGGCGGCCCCCGCGGTCCGGGGCGCCACCCCGGCCGTCAGCGCGGCGAGCCGCGGGGCCGGCAGCGCCAGGATCACCCCGTCGGCGGGCCAGCAGGTGCCCTCGTCGTCGTACAGGTTCCAGCCGCCGCCGTCGCGCATCAGCTCGACCACGGTTGAACCCTGCCAGCGCAGCCCGCTTTGGGCGATCAACGCGTCGAGCACGACCTGGTAGCCGCCGTCGACCGCGCCGAACACCGGGCCGGCCGGGCCGGGCGGCAGCACCGAACGCACCGCATCGGTCAGGTTCGCGGCGCCGCGGTCCAGTGCGGCGGCCACCGTCGGCACCGCCGACCGCAGGCCGATGCCGGCGGCCGAACCCGCGTAGACACCGGACAGCATCGGGTCCACCGACCTGGCCACCACTTGGGCGCCGAACCGGTCGGCGACCAGTGCGCCGACGGACGGGTCGTCGCCGGCCCGCCAGCGCAGCGGGCGCGACGGTTCCGCGGTCATCTTCGCGACCGTCGCCGCGTCCACCAGCTCGGACATCGGCGCCGCGGCGCTGGGGATGCCGTTGACGGTGCCGGCCGGCAGCGGATGCAGCCGCGCGCCGGCATAGATCAGCGGCCGGGTTCCGACCGGCGAGATCCGGCGTCCGGCCAGGCCGAGGTCGGCCAGCAACTCGGGCATCTCGGGCCGGCGGGCGACGAACGCCTCGGCCCCGATGTCCATCACCTGTCCGCCGACGCGCTCGGTGCGCAGGATGCCGCCGAGCCGGTCGGCCGGGTCGAACACCGTGATGGTCGCGTCGGGGCCGACCGCCCGGCGCAACCGGTAGGCCGCCACGAGACCCGAAATGCCGCCTCCGACAACACAATACGTAGCGGTCACAGAACCCACGCTGCGGCTCCTCCACCCGCTCGTCCCTCGCGCGCATCGTCGCTCACAGAACCCACGCTGCGGCTCCTCCGCCCGCTCGTCCCTCGCGCGCATCGTCGCTCACAGAACCCACGCTGCGGCTCCTCCGCCCGCTCGTCCCTCGCGCGCATCGTCGCTCACAGAACCCACGCTGCGGCTCCTCCGCCCGCTCGTCCCTCGCGCGCATCGTCGCTCACAGGGAATGCACCAGCGCCACCAATTCGGTCAGCACGCCCGGGTCGGTGGCCGGCATCACGCCGTGTCCGAGGTTGAAGATGTGGCCCGCCGCGCCCGCGTCGACGGCGGCCCGGCCGTCCTCCACCACCGCGGTGGCCCGCTGCCGCACGACGTCCCAGCCGGCCATCAGCACGACGGGGTCGAGGTTGCCCTGCAGCGCGGTGCCCGGCCGAACCCGGGCGGCGGCGTCGGCCAGCGTGGTGCGCCAGTCCACCCCGACGACCGTGGCGCCCGCGTCGGCCATCGCGCCGAGCAGTTCGGCGGTGCCCACCCCGAAGTGCGTCATCGGGACACCGGCATCGGCCAGCGCCGCGAAGACCCGTGCCGAGTGCGGCAGCACCAGCTCGCGGTAGTCGGCCAGCGACAACGTGCCGGCCCAGGAGTCGAACACCTGGATCGCGTCCACCCCGGCGTCGACCTGCAGCCGCAGGAACGCGATGGTGATGTCGGTCAACGCGGTCATCAGCGCATGCCACGTCGCCGGGTCGGCCAGCATCATGGCCTTGGTGCGCTCATGGTGCTTGCTCGGGCCGCCTTCGACCAGGTACGACGCCAGGGTGAACGGTGCGCCGGCGAAACCGATCAGCGGCACCTCCCCCAGCGCGGCGACCAGCAGCGACACCGCCTGCGCCACGGGCGCCACCGATGCGGGATCCAGCGCCCCGATCGCGGCGGCGTCGGCCGCGGACCGGATCGGCGACGCGATCACCGGACCCACGTCAGGCACGATGTCCAACTCGATGCCCGCCCCGCGCAGCGGCACCACGATGTCGGAGAACAGGATCGCCGCGTCCACGTGGTGACGCCGGACGGGCTGCAGGGTGATCTCGCAGACCAGTTCGGCGTCCAGACAGGCGTCCAGCATGCGGTGGTTGGCCCGCAGCGCGCGGTACTCCGGCAGGCTGCGGCCGGCCTGGCGCATGAACCAGACCGGTGTATGCGCCGGCTTGCGGCCGACGGCGGCGGCCAGGTACGGCGAGTCGGGCAGCTCACGGCGGGTGTCGGGGCGCGCGTTCATCGGCGTCCATGCTGCCATCACCGGTACCGGCGCCAAAAAACGGCGCGCCTGCGCCCGCGGCTGCTCAGATGGGGCTAGCGTCAATTTGTGACCTCTGCCGAACCGGCCGAATTCCACGACGCCGTGGAGGCGATGAACGCCGCGACGGTGCGACCGGAGATCGAGCTGGGGCCGATCCGGCCGCCGCAGCGCCTGGCGCCCTTCAGCTACGCGATCGGCGCGGAGGTCAAACACCCGGAGCTCGCGGTGGTCCCCGAGCAGTCCGAAGGGGACGCGTTCGGGCGGCTCATCCTGTTGCACGACCCCGAGGGATCCGAGGCCTGGGACGGCACCATGCGCCTGGTGGCCTACATCCAGGCCGATCTGGACTCCAGCGAGGCCATCGACCCGCTGCTGCCCGAAGTGGCGTGGAGCTGGCTGGTCGACGCGCTGCAGGAGCGGTCGGAACACGTGACAGCGCTGGGCGGCACGGTCACCGCGACGACATCGGTGCGGTACGGCGACATCTCCGGACCGCCGCGCGCGCACCAGCTGGAGTTGCGGGCGTCGTGGACGGCGACGACGCCGGAACTCGGCGTGCACGTGCAGGCGTTCTGCGAGGTACTCGAGCATGCCGCGGGCCTGCCTCCGGTGGGGGTGACGGACCTCGGTTCACGGTCCCGCGCCTGAACGATGACCGAAAGCGACGAAAAGGCCTCGGCGGCCGACGAGTCGGCCGCACCCGAACCCGAAGCCATACCCCTGTTGACACCGGCCGACGGTGTTCCTCCGCTCTCGGTGTATGCGAGCGAGATCGCCTCGGCGGCTGAGCTTTTGGCGTCGGGAACTGGTCCGTTCGCGGTCGACGCCGAACGCGCATCGGGCTTCCGCTACTCGAATCGGGCCTACCTGATCCAGATCCGCCGCGCCGGCGCGGGCACGGTGCTGATCGACCCGGTCAGCCACGGCGGCGATCCGCTGACCGTGCTGCGCCCGGTGGCCGATGTGCTGGGCTCCGACGAGTGGATTCTGCACGCGGCCGATCAGGATCTGCCGTGCCTGGCCGAACTGGGCATGCATCCACCCGCGTTGTACGACACCGAACTGGCGGGCCGCCTGGCCGGGTTCGACCGGGTCAACCTCGCCGCGATGGTCCAGCGACTGCTCGGCCTAGGTCTGGCCAAGGGCCACGGCGCCGCCGACTGGTCCAAACGCCCGCTGCCGCCCGCGTGGCTCAACTACGCCGCACTGGACGTGGAGGTCCTGCTGGAGTTGCGCGCGGCGGTCTCGACCGTACTCGCCGAGCAGGGCAAAACCGATTGGGCCGCACAGGAATTCGAGTTTGTGCGAATCGCCGAGGCGGCACCGACGCGCCGCGACCGGTGGCGGCGCACCTCGGGCATCCACAAGGTGCGCAACCGGCGGGCCCTGGCCGAGGTCCGCGAGCTGTGGACCGCCCGCGATCACATCGCCCAGCGCCGCGACCTCGCGCCGGGCCGGATTCTGCCCGACTCGGCCATCATCGATGCCGCCCAGGCCGACCCCAGAACCGTCGAGGAACTGCTGGCGCTGCCCGTGTTCGGCGGTCCCAAACAGCGTCGCAGCGCCAAGATCTGGCTGGACGCGCTGGCCGCCGGCCGCGCCGACCCCGATCCCCCGCACGCCTCCGAACCCCAGAGCGGGCCCCCGCCGGCGGTGCGGTGGAGTCGGCGCAAACCGGAGGCCGCCGCGCGCCTGGAGGCGGCCCGGGCCGCGCTGGGCACGGTGTCGCAGGAGGTCAACGTACCCACCGAGAACCTGGTGTCACCCGAACTCGTCCGCCGGTTGTGCTGGGACTGGGCCCCGACCGGCGATGCGGGTGCGGCGGCCGCCGCGATCCAGGCGGTGCTCAGCGGCGGTGGCGCCCGACCCTGGCAGCGGGAACTGGTGGTGCCGGCGCTCGCCGCGGCGCTGACGAGTTCCGACTAACCCCGGCGGTCGACGAACCCCACGAAGTGGGTCAGCGCGGCGTCGGGCGCTTCGAGGGCATCACTCGAAGCGTTCGCCGACCGGAGACTCGGACAACGAAGCACCTTGTGCGGCAACCCATCCGGTGATCCGGCGAGCGACTTCCTGCTCCGTCAGCCCGACCTCGGCGAACAACTCGCCGCGCGACGCGTGCGCCAGGAATTGCTGGGGCACGCCTACGTCACGGCAGGGCACGTCGATCTCGTTGTGCCGCAACATCGCCGACACCGCCGAGCCGACACCGCCGGCGACGCCGTTGTCCTCCATCGTCACCACGAGCTTGTGCCCGGCGGCCAGGCGCACCAGCACCTCGGGTACCGGCAGCACCCACCGCGGGTCGACCACCGTCACACCGATGCCCTGATTTCGCAGTCGCTCGGCCGCGGCCAGCGCCATCGCGCCCAGCGGACCGACGGCGACCAGCAGGACGTCGTCGCCCAGCCCGTCAGCCGGCGTGGCCAGTACGTCGACACCGGAATCGCGGCGCAGCGCCGGAATGTCCTCGCCCACATCGCCTTTCGGGAACCGCAACGCCGTCGGCGCGTCGTCGACGGCCAGCGCCTCGGCAAGCTCCTCGCGCAGCCGGGTGGCATCGCGCGGCGCGGCGACCCGCATGCCGGGCACGATGCCCAAGATCGACAGGTCCCACATGCCGTTGTGGCTCGCGCCGTCGGGACCGGTGACACCGGCCCGGTCCAGCACCAGGGTGACCGGCAGCTTGTGCAGTGCGACGTCCATCATCACCTGGTCGAACGCGCGGTTGAGGAATGTCGAGTAGACGGCGACCACCGGATGCAGGCCGCCCATGGCCAGCCCCGCGGCCGAGGTCAGTGCATGCTGTTCGGCGATGCCCACGTCGAAAAGCCGGTCGGGAAACCGCTTTCCGAAGGCCGCCAGGCCGGTCGGACCGGGCATCGCGGCGGTGATGCCGACGATGTCGCGGCGCCGTCCGGCGATGCGGATCAGCTCGTCGGAGAACACAGCGGTCCAGCCGAGCGCGGCCTCGGAGGTCGCCAGGCCGGTGGCCGGGTCGATGACGCCGCAGGCGTGCATCTGCTCCTCCTCGTCGGCTTCGGCCGGCCCGTACCCCATGCCCTTCCGGGTGACCACGTGCACGATCACCGGGGCGTTGAAGTCACGGGCGCTGCGCAACGCCGACTCCACGGCATGCTCGTCGTGGCCGTCGATGGGGCCGACGTACTTCAGGCCCAGGTCGGTGAACATCGCCTGGGGTGACAGCGCGTCCTTGAGACCGGCCTTGACGCTGTGCATGCAGTGGTAGCAGAACTCGCCGACGATCGGCACGCCGCGCACCACGTCGCGGCCCTTCTCCAGAAGCTTCTCGTAACCGGGCTGCAGCCGCAGGGTGGCCAGGTGATCGGCCAGGCCGCCGATGGTGGGCGCGTAACTGCGGCCGTTGTCGTTGACGACGATCACCACCGGGCGGCGCGCGGCGGCGATGTTGTTGAGCGCCTCCCAGCACATGCCACCGGTCAGCGCGCCGTCACCGACGACGGCCACCACATGCCGGTTGCGGTGCCCGGTCAGCTCGAAGGCCTTGGCCAGGCCGTCGGCGTAGGACAGGGCCGAGGACGCGTGGCTGGACTCCACCCAGTCGTGTTCGCTCTCCGAGCGCGCCGGATAGCCCGACAGGCCGCCCTTGCGGCGCAGGGTGTCGAAGTCGGCGCTGCGCCCGGTCAGCATCTTGTGCACGTAGGCCTGATGGCCGGTGTCGAAGATGATCGGGTCGTGCGGCGAGTCGAACACCCGGTGCAGCGCCAGCGTGAGTTCGACCACGCCCAGGTTCGGGCCGAGATGCCCGCCGCTGGCAGCCACCTTGTGGATCAGGAAATCCCGGATTTCGTGCGCCAGGTCTTCGAGTTCGGCCTGCGAAAGGTGCTGCAGATCTGCGGGTCCGCGGATCTGTTCAAGCATCCCGCCAGTGTACGCAAGCAACCCCGATTCAGCCGTTTGGCGGCTGTGGCGAATCGAACACGTCGGGCACCCCGTCGTTGTCGGTGTCGGCCGTCTCGGCGGCGTGGATACGCCGGTAGGCGGCGTTCCGGCTGAGCAGGACCAGGGCGGCCAGCAGGCCCGCGACGACGGAGCCGACCAGGACCGCGACTTTCACGTCCTCGCCCTCAGGTGTGCCGTGCCCGAACGCCAGCTCACCGATCAGCAACGACACGGTGAACCCGATCCCGGCCAGCAGCGCGACACCCAACACGTCACGCCACGCCAGGTCGTCGTCCAGGCGGGCGTGGGTGAACCTGGCCACCAGGTACGTCGTGGCGAACACGCCGAGGGGTTTGCCGACCACCAGACCCGCGAGCACGCCGAGGGTGACCGGATCCGCCAGCGCGTCCACCAGGCCGGCCCAGCCGCTGACCGTGACACCGGCGGCGAAGAAGGCGAAAACCGGCACCGCGATGCCCGCCGACAGCGGCCGCATGCGGTGTTCGAAGTGCTCGGCGGCCGCATGCGGGCCCAGCACCGGCACCGCGAACCCCAGCAGCACCCCGGCCACCGTGGAGTGCACACCGCTGGCATGCATCAGCGCCCAGGCTCCGAGGGCCAGCGGCACCAGCACCCACCAGGCCCGCACCCCGCGTTGCACGGCGCCACCGAACACGGCGATCAGGGCCAGCGCGCCGATCAGCGGCAGCGGCGCCAGGTGGTCGGTGTAGAACACCGCGATGACGATGATCGCCAACAGGTCGTCGACCACCGCGAGCGTCAGCAGGAAGGTCCGCAGCGCCGACGGCAGGTGGGTGGAGATGACCGCCAGCACCGCCAGCGCGAACGCGATGTCGGTGGCGGTTGGAACGGCCCAGCCGGCCAGGGTGTGCGGTGATCCGGCCGCCAGGTTCACCGCGACGTAGACCGCGGCCGGCACCACCATGCCGCCGACCGCGGCCAGGATCGGCAGCGCCGCCCGGGCCGGGTCGCGCAGGTCGCCGGCGACGAACTCGCGTTTGAGCTCCAGTCCGACGACGAAGAAGAAGATCGCCAGCAGACCGTCGGCCGCCCACGCCGACACGCTCAGGTCCAGATGCAGCGCGCGGGGGCCCACCACGGCCTCCGAGAGCCGGTGATAGCCGTCCGAATACGTGGAGTTGGCCCACAACATCGCCGCACCCGCGGCGACCAGCAGCAGGATTCCGCCGACGGTTTCCTTGCGCAGGATGTCCGTGACGCGACGGGTCTCGGCCCACGATTCCCGGGTGAACAGGCGCCGGCCGAAGCTGCGTCGTGCCATCGCCTCTCTCCTGTCCGCCGCCCGCCAACCTAACAGGATCGCGGTCAGCGCGTGAGCAGGGCGACGCATTCGACGTGGTGCGTCAGCGGGAAGGCGTCGAATACCCGCAACTGCTCGACGGTGTAGCCGTGCCGCAGATAGAGCCCGATGTCGCGGGCGAACGATGCTGCCTCGCAACCGATGTGGATCACCCTCGGCACCCCGGCCGCGGCCACCAGGTCGACGATCTCCCGACCGGCGCCCGCCCGGGGCGGATCCAGCACCGCAACATCCGCGGTGGCGCCTCGCGTCAGCGACGGCAGCGCCTTGCGCACCGAGTCGGTGACGAACGAGACCTGCGGCAGGTCGGCCAGCGCGGCCCGGCCCGCCTTCGCCCCGGCCCGCGAGGTGTCCACGCTGACCACTTGCCCGGTGGGCCCGGCACCCTCGGCCAGGGCCGCGGCGAACAGCCCAGCTCCGCCGTAGAGGTCCCAGGCGGTCGCGCCGGGTTCGATTGCCGCCCAGTCGGTTACGAGTTCGCTGTAGACGCGCGCGGCGTCGCGGTGCGCCTGCCAGAAGGCCGTCACGGGAAGCGTCCAGCGCCGGGCGCCGACCCGCTGGGTGCCCGCGTAGTCGCCCTCGAGCACCCGCGGGCGCCGGTGCCCGCCGCTGGCCACGACGTGGCGCACACCGTCGTCGTCGAGCACGACGTGCAGTTGGTCGCCGACCCGGACGCCGTCGACGGGCAGCTCGCAGGCCAGCCCGGCCGGCAGCTGCGCGCAGCGCAGATCGGTGACCAACTCGGCGCTGTGGTAGCGGTGGAAGCCGGGCCGGCCGTCGGGCCCGACCTCCAGGCGGACCCGGGTGCGGTAGCCGGTGGCGCCGGCGGTGCCGACGGGCTCGGCGGCGCCCGACCACGCGAAGCCGCCGAGGCGCTGCAGCTGGTTGGCCACCACCTCACCCTTGAGGGTGCGCAGTGCGGCCGGCTCCACGAACGCCAGATCGCAGCAGCCGGCCCCGTCGGCGCCGGCGATCGGGCACAGCGACGCGATCCGGTCGGGCGACGGCTCGAGAATCTCGACCGCGGCTCCGTGCCAATAGGATCCGCGTTGATCGGTGACCCGGGCCCGCACCGTCTCCCCCGGCAGCGCGTAGCGGACGAACACCACCCGGCCGTCGTCACCCCGGGCCACACAGCTGCCGCCGTTGGCGGGCGCACCGGCCGTCAGCGTGAGCAGGTTCAATCCAGGATGCCCCGTCTGGCGTCACCGGGCGCCGACTGCGGTTGCAGCGTCTTGAGCCGCTCCGACGAATTCAGTTGCCAGGGAACGGAAGTCACCATCACGTTGGGTTCGAACAGCAACCGGCCCTTGAGCCGCAGCGCGCTCTGGTTGTGCAGGATGCCCTCCCACCAGTGACCCACCACGTACTCGGGAATGAAGACCGTCACCACGGTGCGCGGTGAGTCCTTGGTGATGCGTTTCACGTAATCCAGTACGGGGCGGGTGATCTCGCGGTACGGCGAGGCGACCACCTTCAGCGGCACGCTGACGTCGCTCTCCTGCCAGGTGTGCACGAGTTCCTTGGTCTCGCCGTCGTCGACGCTGACGGTGATGGCCTCCAGCACGTCGGGCCGGGTTGCCCGCGCATAGGCCAACGCCCGCAGGGTCGGCAGATGCAGTTTGGAGACCAGCACCACCGCGTGGTTGCGGCTGGGCAGCACGATGTCGTCGGCTTCGGATTCCTGGTTGGCCAGCTCGCGACTGACGGCGGCATAGTGCCGGTGGATCAACTTCATCATGGCGAACAGTGCGGTCATCGCCACGATCGCGATCCAGGCGCCGGCCACGAACTTGGTGATCAGCACCACCACCAGCACCGTTCCGGTGCACAGGAATCCGATGGTGTTGACCACCCGTGAGCGCATCATCTGGCGGCGTACCGCCGGGTCCGTCTCGGTCTTGAGGTGCCGGGTCCAGTGCCGCACCATGCCGATCTGACTCAGCGTGAACGACACGAACACCCCGACGATGTAGAGCTGGATCAGCGCGGTGACCTCGGCCTTGAACGCGACGACGAACGCGATGGCGGCGAAGGCCAGGAACAGGATGCCGTTGGAGAACGCCAGCCGGTCGCCCCGGGTGTGCAGCTGGCGGGGCAGGTAGCTGTCCTGGGCCAGGATCGACCCGAGCACCGGGAACCCGTTGAACGCGGTGTTGGCGGCCAGCACCAGGATCAGCGCGGTGACCACGGTGATGAGCACGAAGCCGAGGTGGAATTCCCCGAACACGGCCTGCGCCAGCTGGGCCACCAGTGTCTTCTGGTGGTAGTCCGGCGGTGCGCCCTCCAACTGGCTGGCCGGGTCGTCGACGATCTGCACGCCGATCTTCTCGGCCAGCACGATGATGCCCATCAGCAGCGCCACCGCGATGGAGCCCAGCATCAGCAACGTCGTCGCCGCGTTCTTGGACTTCGGTTTACGGAACGCCGGCACCCCGTTGCTGATGGCCTCCACACCGGTCAGCGCCGCGCAGCCGGACGAGAACGAGCGCGCCACCAGGAAGACCAGCGCGAGGCCGACCACGTCGCTGCGTTCGGCGTGCATCGTGAAACCGGCCGACTCGGCGCGGATCGGGTCACCCAGCGCGTAGATCCGGAACAGGCCCCAGCCCAGCATGATGAACATCCCGACGATGAAGGCGTAGGTGGGGATCGCGAACGCGGTGCCCGACTCGCGGATACCGCGCAGATTCATCGCCATCAGCAGCAGGATCGCCAGGACGGCGAACCACATTTTGTGCTGCGCGATGTAGGGCACCGCCGAGCCGATGTTCGACATCGCGGAGGCCATCGAAACCGCAACGGTCAGAACGTAATCCACCATCAGGGCGCTCGCGACGGTCAGGCCCGCGGTCGGTCCGAGGTTGGTGGTGACCACCTCGTAGTCGCCGCCGCCGGACGGGTAGGCGTGCACGTTCTGGCGGTAGCTGGCGACCACCACGAGCATCACGAACGACACCGCCAGCCCGATCCACGGCGTCAGCGCGTAGGCCGACAGCCCGGCGACCGAGAGCACCAGGAAGATCTCCTCGGGCGCGTACGCCACCGAGGACATCGCGTCGGAGGCGAACACGGGCAGTGCGATCCGCTTGGGCAACAACGTGTGCCCCAGCTTGTCGCTGCGGAACGGCCGACCCAGAACGATGCGGCGAGTGGCCTTCGATAACTTGGACACGAGGTCCAAGGGTATGCCTAAGCCATCGCGGCTGTAGCGTTCCGCGTACCGTGTTCATGCGACCGGGGCGGCGAAGCCGAAAGGGACACAGTGCGCGTAGTGGTGATGGGATGCGGGCGAGTGGGCGCGTCACTGGCCGGCGCCCTGGACCGGATCGGCCACGAGGTCGCCGTCATCGACCGGGACAGCGCCGCGTTCCAGCGCCTGAGCCCCGACTTCTCCGGCGAGCGCGTGCTGGGCATGGGCTTCGATCGCGACGTGTTGCTGCGGGCCGGCATCGAGGACGCGGGCGCCTTCGCGGCGGTTTCCTCGGGTGACAACTCCAACATCATCTCGGCGCGTGTCGCCCGCGAGACATTCGGTGTGCAACGGGTCGTGGCGCGCATCTACGACCCCGGCCGCGCCCAGGTCTACGAGCGGCTGGGCATCCCCACCGTCGCCACCGTGCCGTGGACCACCGACCGCCTCCTCAACGCGCTCGTACAGGATTCCGAGACGGCCAAGTGGCGCGACCCGACCGGCAACGTCGCCGTCGCCGAGGTGCTGCTGCACGACGACTGGTTCGGGCATCGGGTCACCGACCTGGAGGCCGTCACCGGCGCGCGGGTGGCCTTCCTGATCCGGTTCGGGGCCGGCGTGCTGCCCGACGCGAAGACCGTCATCCAGGCCAGCGATCAGGTGTACATCGCCGCGGTGTCCGGGCATGCCGCCGAAGCGGTGGCGGTCGCGGCCCTGCCGCCCCCGGCGGATCTCGGCGAGGAGGCCCACTGATGAAGGTCGCCATCGCCGGAGCCGGCGCCGTCGGACGTTCGATCGCCCGCGAGCTCATCGAGAACGGGCACGACGTGACGCTCATCGAACGCAACGCCGAGCACATCGACGTCGATGCGATTCCCGCCGCGCACTGGCGTCTCGGCGACGCCTGCGAGCTGAGCCTGCTCGAGTCCGTCCGCCTGGAGGATTTCGACGTCGTCATCGCCGCGACCGGCGACGACAAGGCCAACGTCGTGCTCTCACTGCTGGCCAAGACCGAGTTCGCGGTGTCGCGCGTGGTGGCGCGGGTCAACGATCCCCGCAACGAGTGGCTGTTCGACGAATCCTGGGGTGTCGACGTCGCGGTGTCGACACCGCGGATGCTGGCCTCACTGGTCGAGGAAGCCGTCTCGATCGGCGACCTGGTGCGCATCATGGAGTTCCGCAAGGGCTCGGCCAACCTGGTCGAGATCACCCTGCCCGACGACACCCCGTGGGGCGGACGGCCCATCCGCAGGCTCGAACTGCCCCGGGACGCCGCCCTGGTGACCATCCTGCGCGGCAACCGGGTGATCGTGCCGGAGCCCGACGAACCGCTCGAAGGCGGCGACGAACTTCTGCTGGTCGCCGCACCCGAAGTGGAGGACGAACTGCGCGCCGTCCTGCTGCCGCCGGCCTGACCCGGTTCAGTCCGGATAGGCGGCGTGCACGGCGCGCTGCGCCGACTTGATCGCCAGGTAGGTCGCCAGTGCCGCCACCGCGGTCAGCGGCCAGCCCATGGCGATCCGCGCGGTCGCCAGCCAGCCGGTCCGGTCGGCGTCGTAGAGGTGATGCTGGACCAGGAACCGGGCGGCGAACACCGCCACCCACGTCAGCGTCGCGACGTCGAAGGCCGTCACGGCGCGGCGCACCGAGCGCCAGCGGTAGCCGTGCCCGTTGACCCAGCTCCAGACGTAGCCGACGACGGGCCGACGGACCAGGATCGACACCCCGAACACCGCCGCCCAGAACAGCGACATCCAGATGCCCAGCAGGAAATAGCCCTTGGCGGCGCCGACGAACCATGCGATCAGCGCGCAGAACCCGACCCCGATGAACCCCGACACCGCCGGCTGCACCGACTCGCGCCGCGCCAGCCGCCACACCAGGATCAGGGCGCCCACGCCGAGCGCGGTGAGGATCGCCGGCAGCAGGCCGAACGCCGACGACACCGGCACGAACACGACCACGGGCAGCGACGAGTAGATCAGACCGGCGACGCCGCCCATCTGGTCCAGCAGGGCCTGGGCGCCGGTTCGGTTGTCGGTCAAGTTCAGCGCTGGATCTCGTAGTGCGGGTTGTAGATCGCCTTCGCGCCGTTCTCGAGCTTGCCCAGCCGTCCCCGCACCCGAAGCGTGCGACCGGACTCGATACCGGGGATGCGGCGCTGCCCCAGCCAGACGAGCACAACCGAGTCGGTGCCGTCGAACAGTTCGGCGCGCACGCCGCCGGCGCAGCCCTTCGCGTTCGTCTCGACGCTGCGCAACGTGCCGACCATGGTGACCTCCTGGCCGCGCTCGCAGTCGATGGCCCGCTGGGCGCCGGTACAGGCGGCCTCGTCGGTGAGTTCCTCGACGTCGCGCTGCTCGGGATCCTCCGTCAGACGACGGGTGAGCCGGCGCAGATAACCTTCGGCCGTAGCCATGGCCTCTCCTGAAAACTCAACGCATCCCGGGAAAACCGGATCGCCGCTCGCCGCGGTGACCCTAGCCACGGTAGACCCGTTCCATCCGGATTGCACATACGGTGCACGATCGTCGTATGGGTGTTGATCTCCGCGGTGTGCCCACCGTCCTGCTGCCGGGTACCGGATCCGATGACGACTACGTCTACCGGGCATTCGCGCCCGCACTGCACGCCGTCGGCGCCGTCCCGATTCCGCATGCGCCCCGGCCAGCCGGGTTGATCGCCGGCTACCTCGAGGCCCTTCAGGATGCGTCCCGGGACCGCCCGATCGCGATCGCCGGCGTGTCGCTGGGAGCCGCCGTGGCTGCCGCGTGGGCCATCGCCCACCCCGGCCAGACGGTGGCCGTCCTGGCCGCATTACCGGCCTGGACGGGGGCGCCCGACGGGGCCCCGGCCGCGCTGGCCGCCAGGCACACGGCCGACGAGCTGCGCCGCGACGGCCTCGTGGCGACCACCGCGCGGATGCGCGAGTCCAGCCCGCGCTGGCTGGCCGATGAGCTGACGCGGTCGTGGTTGGGGCAGTGGCCGGATCTGCCGGAGGCAATGACGGAGGCGGCCGCGTTCGTCGCCCCGACCACGGTGCAGCTGGCCGGGATGACGACGCCGATGGGGGTTGCGTCGGCGTCCGACGACCCCGTGCATCCACTCGAGGTCGGGGTCGAATGGGTTGCGGCGGCACACAATGCGTCGCTGCGGACCGTCACGCTCGACGCCATCGGAGCGGACCCCGGCGCGCTGGGCGCGGCGTGCCTGGCGGCTTTGGCGGATCTGTGAGGGCTCAGCCCCCGGTCACACCGCGGAACTGCTGCATCGCCGAGCCCTGACTCCGACGCGCGACGGGTTCGGCCGAGGGCTCCGGCGGCACCGGAGGAACCGGCGGCACCGGGGGGCCCTGACCCGGCTGGCCGGCCTGCTGAAGCTGCGCGGCGGCGGCCTGCTCGGCGGCGGCGCGCAACTGCGCCAGCATCGGCTCGGGCAGCTGCACCGGCAGCGGGGTGCGCACCGGCAACGGAGTGTCATCGCGTCGAACCACGGTGTCCACCAAGGTCTTTCGCGCTTCGGCGGCCAGTGCGGCGAACGTGTCCCGAGGGCCGTTGACCACACACCGGATCATCCACCGGTATCCGTCGATGCCGATGAACCGCACCGCGCCCTCGCTCATCCCGACGACCTCGCGGCCCCACGGGCCGGTCTCGATCGACACGCTGGGGGTGTCCTTGCGCAGCGCCTCGGCGAGTTCGGCGGCCACCTCCCGCCACAGCCCCGCACTCTTGGGCGCCGCGTAGGCGGCCACGGTGAACCGGCCGTTGGGGGTGATCACCCACACCGCGCTCGGAGCGCCGGTCTCGTTGAGTTCGACCTGCACCTGCCCGTTCTCGGGCATCGGGATGAGGACCGAGCCGAGGTCCAGGCGACCGACCGCCGCCGTCGCCGCATCGTCGAAATCCTCGATGTCGAACGGACCCTCGAGTTCGTCGGCTTCGCCGGATGACTCGGCCGCCACCACATCGCCGGCCGGGCCGGCTTCGCCGTGCTCTTCGTCGGGTCTGGTCTTCTTCTGCTTACCGAACGCCATCAGAGACTCGCATGTCCTCCCGATGAGCCGTGGCCACCATCGCCACGGGTGGTGCCGCCCAGCCCGGCCTCGTCGAAGGAACTCACCTCGACCAGTTCGGGCAGTTCGACACGCTGTACCAATAATTGCGCGATCCGATCCCCCCGGCTGATCCGGATGGGCTCGGCCGGATCGAGATTGATCAGCGACACCTTGATCTCGCCGCGGTAGCCGGCGTCGATCGTGCCGGGGCTGTTGACGATCGAGAGTCCCACACGCGCGGCGAGCCCCGATCGCGGGTGCACCAGACCCACCATGCCCTCCGGGATCGCCACCGCGATACCCGTCGCGACCAGTGCCCGGTGGCCCGGCGCCAGCTCGACGTCGACGGCGCTGAACAGGTCGAGGCCGGCGTCGCCCGGGTGCGCCCGAGCCGGCATCGGCAGCTCCGGGTCGAGGCGGACGACCGCAAGACGGGTGGACACGAGCGCACAGACTACCCTTGGCCGCGTGCCCGATTCGCGTGTCACCCCGCAGACCGTGCGGTATCGCGAGCGGCTGTGGGTGCCCTGGTGGTGGTGGCCGGCCGGACTCGCGGTGGCCGGGCTACTCGCCTTCGAATTCAACATGGGTGTGCGTTCGCTTCCCGACTGGCTGCCATATGTCGTGTTGTTCGCCGTGGCCATCGGCGTGCTGCTCTGGCTGGGCCGGTGGGAGGTCCGGGTGACCTCCGGCGCCGACAACACCGAACTGTGGGCCGGCCCGGCGCACCTTCCCGTTTCGGTCATCACGCGTTCGGCCGAGGTGCCCGCGTCAGCCAAGTCGGCGGCCCTGGGCCGTCAGCTCGACCCGGCGGCCTTCGTGGCGCATCGCGCCTGGGTGGGGCCGCTGGTTCTGGTCGTCCTCGATGACCCGGACGATCCGACGCCGTACTGGTTGGTCAGTACCCGGCATCCGGACCGGGTACTCGCGGCGTTGCGCAGCTGACGGTCTATCGACTCAGGCGGCGCAGTCGGTGCAGATCATCACGCCGTTCTTCTCGCTGGCCAGCCGGCTGCGGTGGTGCACCAGAAAGCAGCTGGAGCAGGTGAACTCGTCGGCCTGCTTCGGCACGACGCGGACGGACAGTTCTTCCCCGGACAGATCGGCACCGGGCAGTTCGAAGTTCTCGGCGGACTCGGATTCGTCGACATCGACGACGGCGGATTGCGCTTCGTTGCGGCGGGCCTTCAGTTCTTCGAGCGAGTCTTCGGACACGTCGTCGGTCTCGGAGCGCCGTGGGGCGTCATAGTCGGTAGCCATCTCGTCTTCCCCTCTGGATCCCCGCGAGCAAGTTCTTGCGACAGAGCTTTGTACCAGTGCCGAACGTCATCGCCAAACCATTCGTGCCCGGATCATGGGCTGTTCAAGTGTGATTTACGTCACAGTTGGAGATTTTTCGCAACAGCGCTGCTCAGCGGGGTGCTCTAGAGTGCAGGCGTGGTTGCGAACATCACCGAAGGCACTGCCTTTGACAAGCGCGGTCTGCCGTTCCGGCGACGCAACATCCGGCCCGGCGTCATTACCGCGGCGGCGCTGGCGGTCGTCACCGCCCTGATCTGGATGATCGCCCTGACCCGGCCGGCGGAAGTGCACGAGGCCGCGGTGTGCAACCCGCCACCACCCGATGCCCCGGCGCTGGGCGACCCGGTGTCGCCGAGCACGATGGCGTCGGTCGCGCCCGCCAAGCTCGCCGACACCAAGATCCGCGTGCTCAACGCCAGCGGTCACGGCGGCCAGGCCGCCGACGTGTCCTCGGCCCTGCGTGATCTCGGTTTTGCTCAGCCGACGGCGGCCAACGACCCCGTCTACAACACCACCCGGCTGACCTGCCAGGGGCAGATCCGCTTCGGTGACAACGGCAAGGCCGCCGCCGCAGCGCTCTGGCTGGTCGCGCCGTGCACCGAGTTGTTCTCCGACGGCCGCACCGATGATTCGGTCGACCTCGCCGTCGGTACCGACTTCACCACGCTGACGCACACCGACGACACCGACGCCGTGCTGGCCGGATTGCGGCCGGACGCGACCGAACCCGCCGATCCGGCCCTGGTGGCCAAGATCCACGCGGCGAGTTGCTAGCCGGGCGACACCGGTAGCGGACCCAGGCCGCCACACCGGTCCAGAGCGGCGCTGAGCGCATCGGCGACCCCCGGCGCGGCGGCCATGGTCAGACCGAGGGGCTCGCCGGCGGCCGGGAGCCTGACCACGGCGCCCGCCTCGGCCGCGATCAGCGCGCCGGCGGCCCAGTCCCACACGTTGAGGCCGTGCTCGTAGTGCGCGTCGAGCCGGCCGGCGGCCACCATGCACAGATCCAGCGCGGCCGAACCGAGCCGCCGCACGTCGCGGACCTGGGGCAGCAGGGCGGCCAGCACCTGTCCCTGCACCGCGCGGCGGGCCGGCGCATAGCCGAATCCGGTGCCCACCAACGCCATTGCCAGATCGGTGACCCCGCTGCAGCACAGCCGGCGGCGGCCGGCGGCGTCCTGCACGTGGGCACCCCCACCCCGCGCGGCCGAGTAGACGTCGCCGGAACTCACATCGGCGACGGCGCCGGCCACCGACTCGCCGTCGACCTGCGCGGCCACCGACACGGAGAACGCCGGAATGCCGTAGACGAAGTTCACCGTGCCGTCCACCGGGTCGACCACCCAGGTGACGGTGCCGGAGCCGACGGCGCCCGGGCCGCCGCCCTCCTCCCCCAGCACCACGTCGCCGGGCCGCAGGTCGGCGATGCGGCCGCGCAGCAGTTCCTCGGTCTCGGTGTCGACCACGGTCACCGGATCCGTCGGCGTGCTCTTGGCGCCGACTCCTCCGGTGCTCGCCGCATCGGGCCCGAACACCTCCCGACGACGCGCCGCCACGTAACCGGCCGCCTCGGCGGCCAGCGTCTCGGCGATGGCTCGCAGCGTCTCGGGCTGTCGGGCGGATGCGCTCACCACACCATCGCACCACAGCCGGCGGCCCTGATCGCCCGGCAGCCCGCCAACGTCCCGCCGACGCACTAGGGTTCTTGGCGCACCGAGGTTTCTGTCGCCGACCGCCTGCCTCGCCGAGGAGCCACCATGACCGAATCCAGTCCGCCAGCGTCCAACCGCGGGTTCGGCATCGACGTCGGCGGCAGCGGCGTCAAGGGCGGCATCGTCGACCTGGACACCGGACAACTGATCGGCGACCGCTACAAACTGCTCACCCCGCAGCCGTCCACCCCGGACGCGGTGGCCGCCACCATCGCCGAGGTCGTCCGGCACTTCGACTGGACCGGCCCGCTCGGAGTGACCTATCCGGGCGTCATCACCCACGGCCTCGTCCGCACCGCGGCCAACGTCGACAAGACCTGGATCGGCACCCGCGTCGACGAGGTCTACAGCCGTGCGCTCGACGGGCAGCCGGTGACCGTCCTCAACGACGCCGACGCGGCGGGGGTGGCCGAGCAGCGCTTCGGCGCCGGCAAGGATGTCGACGGTGTGATCGTGCTGCTGACCTTCGGGACGGGTATCGGCTCGGCGGTCATCCACCACGGCCTGCTGCTGCCCAACACCGAGTTCGGTCACATCGAGGTCGAAGGCAAGGAAGCCGAGCATCGCGCCGCGTCTTCGGTCAAGGAGATCAGGGGCTGGAGCTACGAGCGCTGGACTCGGGAGGTCACCAAGGTCCTGGTCGCCGTGGAGAACGCGATCTGGCCCGACCTGATCATCGTCGGCGGCGGCATCAGCCGCAAAGCCGACAAGTGGGTGCCGTTGCTGGGCAACCGCACACCCGTGCTCGCCGCGGCCCTGCAGAACTCCGCGGGGATCGTCGGCGCGGCGATGGCCGCCGCCGACGCGGCGCTCTGAGCCGTCCCGCGGAACCCACCAGCGCCCCGGAAACCCGGCCTGAATCCAGCGGCTTGGCGCGGGGCAGGGTCTTTCTGTCGTTACAATGGTCGAGGCGGCCGCAACACGGATAGCGGCGAAGCTCCCGCAGAGATCACCCGCCGACAGTCCACATAGCCGACCCTGTGGTGGCGCGCGTCCGTGCCCACTGCAGCCAGCAGACCGAAAGGGTGTACGTGGCAGCCACGAAGGCAAGCCCGGCGACCGAAGAGCCGGTGAAGCGCACCGCCACCAGAACATCTGCCGCCAAGCGGGCTGGCTCCGAGCCGAAGGCCGCCGCGTCGGCTCCGGCCAAGGCTCCCGCCAAGCGCGCCACCAAAGCCGCCGCGACCAAGGCCACCGCCACCAAAGCCGCCGCCAAGTCCCCGGCGGCACCGGCCAAGCGCGCCACCAAGGCCGCCGCCGCCAAGGCCGCCCCCACAAAGACTCCCGCGACCCGTAGCCGGGCCAAGAAGGCCGTCCCCGCCGACGAGGCCGCCCCCGCCGCGGAGGCCGTCACCACCGACGACGATCTCGACAACGACCTCGAGGACCTCGAATCGGAGCCCACCGATCTCGAGGAGGACGCCGAACTCGACGTCGAGGACGACCTCGAAGACCTCGAGGACGAGGCCGAGGCGACCGACGGCGCCACCGAGGACGACGAGGAGTCCGACGAGACCGCGGCGGCCGGCCCGGACGCCGAGGCCAAGCCCGCCGACGCGGCGGCCGGCGAGGACGAGGAGATCGCCGAACCGTCCGAGAAGGACAAGGCCTCAGGCGATTTCGTCTGGGACGAAGAGGAATCCGAGGCGCTGCGCCAGGCGCGCAAGGACGCCGAGCTGACCGCCTCGGCGGACTCGGTCCGCGCATACCTGAAGCAGATCGGCAAGGTCGCCCTGCTCAATGCCGAGGAGGAGGTCGAGCTCGCCAAGCGGATCGAGGCCGGCCTGTATGCCACCCAACTGATGGGCGAACTCACCGAGAAGGGCGAGAAGCTGCCCGCCGCGCAGCGCCGCGACATGATGTGGATCTGCCGCGACGGCGACCGCGCGAAAAACCATCTGCTGGAGGCGAATCTGCGTCTGGTGGTGTCGCTGGCGAAGCGCTACACCGGCCGCGGCATGGCGTTCCTGGACCTGATCCAGGAGGGCAACCTCGGTTTGATCCGCGCCGTCGAGAAGTTCGACTACACCAAGGGCTACAAGTTCTCGACGTACGCCACCTGGTGGATCCGGCAGGCGATCACCCGGGCGATGGCCGATCAGGCCCGCACCATCCGCATCCCGGTGCACATGGTCGAGGTGATCAACAAGCTCGGCCGCATCCAGCGCGAGCTGCTGCAGGACCTCGGCCGCGAACCCACGCCCGAAGAGCTGGCCAAGGAAATGGACATCACGCCGGAGAAGGTGCTGGAGATCCAGCAGTACGCGCGCGAGCCCATCTCGCTGGACCAGACGATCGGCGACGAGGGCGATAGTCAGCTCGGCGACTTCATCGAGGACAGTGAAGCGGTAGTGGCCGTGGACGCCGTCTCCTTCACGCTCCTGCAGGATCAGCTGCAGTCGGTGCTCGAGACGCTGTCCGAGCGCGAGGCCGGTGTGGTGCGGCTGCGGTTCGGCCTGACCGACGGCCAGCCGCGCACGCTCGACGAGATCGGCCAGGTCTACGGCGTCACCCGCGAGCGGATCCGCCAGATCGAGTCGAAGACCATGAGCAAACTGCGGCACCCCAGCCGTTCGCAGGTTCTTCGCGACTACCTGGACTAGGCGACACTCCGGTTCGTTGGTTTGACCTGCTGGCGTGCGCCGTCTTATTTCCAGCTGGTGCTTGCCCGGGCAGCTACAGTGGCCGGCGCGCCTAAACTGGGTACGCACCCAGAGGAGGTGTGTGCCATGAAAAAGATCTTCGTCACCTTGGCCACGCTCGCGGTGTCGGCGGAAATCGCACTCGCCGGAGCCGGGAGTGCCCGGGCCAACGACGACCCCAGCCTGTGCTGGAACGGCTGGATCTGGAGCGCCTGCGTGTCAGCACCGGGCTGGGTTGACTGGGACCCGTGGAATAACTGGAATCCTGGGCACGGGCCCTGGGATGTTCATCACGGCGGGAAGCACTGGAAGTAGCTACCGCCGGGTCTGATCTGTCCTGCCCGCGAGCGCCGGGAACGACCCGTCGGCCCCGGGCGGATAATCTGTGACAGCAATCACAGCGGCCGCCGGCAACGGTCCGTACAGGTGCGGGAAGAGCATCGACGACGGGTCCGTGGGTGCGCCGGGCTCCCACCGCAGCGGCGCGTTCAGGCGGCCCGGGTTCAGGTACAGCAGTACCAGATCCCGACGGCCGGCGAAGAGCCGGTTGGCGGGCAGGTGCACCTGTTCAACAGTCGAAAGGTGAACGAACCCCGCGTCGGACAGTGACGCCGGGCGGTGCTCCCCGACTGACGAGGCGACCGCCCAGTCGTCCTGTCCGCACAGGTGCACGAGGGTCTGCGAAGCCGGACTCATACGACCAGCGTGCCGCATCCGCAAATTGAGCTGTCGGTGAAACACGACACACCCGCAAACGGACAGGGAACAAGGCCGAAACGCCAAACGTCTGACACAGTAGTAATCACGCGAGGAACGGAGGCGCCATGACCGCAACTCTGACCAGTCCTGAACTGACCCGGGCTGATCGCTGCGACCGCTGCGGCGCCGCTGCCCGGGTGCGCGCGAAGCTTCCGTCGGGAGCCGAGCTGTTGTTCTGCCAGCATCACGCCAACGAACACGAAGCCAGGTTGATCGAACTGGCCGCCGTGTTGGAGGTCAGCGCCGCCGAGGCCTGACCGGAACGCCACGCCGGCCTGCGAAGCTGGGCACATCGCCCCGTTTCGGGGATGCTTGGTAGGTCATGACCGACCAGCCCGTGAAGCCGAATCGCCATCACGTCTGGCGAATCTTCAAACGGACCCTTTCCAAGGCGTGGGACGACTCGATCTTCTCCGAATCCGCCCAGGCGGGTTTCTGGTCGGTCCTGTCGTTGCCTCCCCTGCTTCTCGGCCTGCTCGGCAGCCTCGCCTACATCGCTCCGCTGTTCGGGCCGGACACGCTGCCGACCATCCAGGCCCGGCTGATCAGCACCGCAAACAGTTTCTTCTCGAAGAACATCGTCAACGAGATCATCGAGCCGACCGTCCACGACATCGTCGTCGGAGCCCGCGGCGAGGTGGTCTCCATCGGCTTCATCATCTCGCTGTGGGCGGGTTCGTCGGCGATCTCGGCGTTCGTCGATTCGGTGGTCGAGGCGCACGACCAGACCCCCCTGCGCCACCCGGTGCGACAACGGTTCTACGCCCTGGCGCTCTATGTCGTGGGCTTGGTCATCGTCATCGTCACCGCGCCGTTCTTCGCCCTGGGGCCGCGCAAGATCGCCGGCTACCTGCCTGACAGCTGGGACAACGTCCTGCGGTACGGCTACTACCCGCTGATGGTGCTGTCGCTGCTGCTGGCGATTACGGTGCTCTACCGGCTGTCGTTGCCCAAACCGCTGCCGACCCATCGGCTCGTCCTCGGAGCGGCGCTGGCCAGCATCTTCTTCGTGGTGGCCACCGCCGGGTTGCGGATCTACCTGACCTACATCACCCGCACGGGCTACACCTATGGCGCGCTGGCCACACCCATCGCGTTCCTGCTCTTCGCGTTCTTCCTCGGCTTCGCGATCATGCTCGGCGCCGAGCTGAACAACGCGATCCAGGAGGAGTTCCCCGCGCCCGACACCCACGCCGACCAGTTGCGGTC
>CAZTAA010000021.1:0-8905 GCA_964611465.1 uncultured Mycobacterium sp.
TCGTAGATCTTCTTGCAGTCCGGGCAGACCGGAGAGCCGGGCTTCGGCGAGCGGGTGACCGGGAACACCTCGCCGCACAGCGCGACGACATGCGTGCCCATCACCGCGCTCTCGGCGATCTTCTCCTTCTTGACGTAGTGGAAGAACTTCGGAGTGTCGCTGTCGCTGCCGTCGTCCGCGCGGACGTCGGCGTCGGTGCGCTCGAGGGTGTCGGTCTGCATGGTCGCCATTGTGCCGGGAATCGGGCCGCCGGGAAACCGCGGCCCGACGCCGGAATCCTGCCCCCCACCCGGACACGGTTTGTGGAAGAGTGGAGGCATGAAGCACAGCCAGGAGCTGGGTTTCGACGACGAGGGCCGGCCGGTGCTCATCACCAGGGCCGCACCGCCCTACGAGGAGGAGCACCGGCAACGCGTCCGTAAGTACCTGACGCTGATGTCGTTCCGGATTCCTGCGCTCATCTTCGCGGCCATCGCCTACAACGTCTGGCACAACGGCTGGATCTCGCTGGCCATCGTCGCTGTGTCGATTCCGCTGCCCTGGATGGCCGTCCTCATCGCCAACGACCGGCCGCCGCGGCGGGCCGAGGAACCGCGGAGATACGACGACGCCCGCCGTCGCACTCCGCTGACGCCGACGGCCGAGCAGCCGGCGCTGGACGCCCACCCGTGGGCACCGGACTCCGGGGACGCGCCGCCCGGTCGCGAGCACTGAGACGCGTCTTTAGCGATTCTCAGGCCATTCTCAGGTCAACGGCGCATTTGCGCACGTCAGAGTGTGTGAACCAAAGGATTCTTGGGAACTCTGCGGTGGACTGAAGCGTTGAACGACGTGAACGCTCGAGCCACTGAGGAGGCCGAAATGGCGAATGCCACCGCATACCGGGTTGACAGCGATCTGGATGCCCAGAGCCCTGCCGCGGACCTCGTGCGGGTGTATCTGAACGGCATCGGCAAGACGGCGTTGCTGACCGCGGCGGACGAGGTCGAACTCGCCAAGCGCATCGAGGCGGGACTGTACGCGCAGCATCTGCTCGAGACCCGTAAGCGCCTGGGCGAGGCCCGCAAGCGCGAACTCGCGGCGGTGGCGCGGGACGGTCAGGCCGCCCGCAGCCACCTGCTCGAGGCGAACCTGCGACTGGTGGTTTCGCTGGCGAAGCGCTACACCGGGCGCGGTATGCCGCTGCTGGACCTGATCCAGGAGGGCAACCTGGGCCTGATCCGGGCGATGGAGAAGTTCGACTACACCAAGGGCTTCAAGTTCTCGACGTACGCCACCTGGTGGATCCGGCAGGCCATCACCCGCGGCATGGCCGACCAGAGCCGCACCATCCGCCTGCCCGTGCACCTCGTCGAACAGGTGAACAAGCTGGCGCGGATCAAGCGTGAGATGCACCAGGCGCTGGGACGGGAGGCCACCGACGAGGAACTGGCGGAGGAATCCGGCATCCCGGCCGAGAAGATCGCCGATCTGCTGGAGCACAGCCGCGACCCGGTGAGCCTGGACATGCCCGTCGGCAGTGACGAGGAGGCCCCGCTGGGCGACTTCATCGAGGACTCGGAGGCGTTGTCCGCGGAGAACACCGTCATCGCCGAGTTGCTGCACACCGACATCCGGTACGTGCTGGCCACGCTCGACGAGCGCGAGCAGCAGGTGATCCGGCTGCGCTTCGGCCTCGACGACGGGCAGCCCCGCACGCTGGACCAGATCGGAAAGCTGTTCGGACTCTCCCGCGAGCGGGTTCGGCAGATCGAACGGGAAGTGATGGTCAAGCTGCGCCAGGGCGAGCGCGCGGATCGGCTGCGTTCATACGCCAGCTGAACAGCCTCATTCCTGATTGCACAGTGTGCCCGCCGCCCCTCTGGCGGGCACACTGCTGTGCGCGCAACGCCGGGACGTTAGGTGACCATAAGCATGGGCCGCCAAGTAGACTCGACGCAGATGGAGGGCGCCGTATGAACGATCTGGTCGATACCACCGAGATGTACCTGCGCACGATCTACGACCTCGAAGAAGAAGGCGTGGTTCCGCTGCGCGCGCGTATCGCCGAACGTCTGGAGCAGAGCGGTCCGACCGTGAGCCAGACCGTCTCACGCATGGAGCGTGACGGCCTGCTGCACGTGGCGGGCGATCGCCATCTCGAACTGACCGACAAAGGCCGCAACCTGGCCGTCGCCGTGATGCGCAAGCACCGCCTGGCCGAACGGCTGCTGGTCGACGTCATCGGCCTGCCCTGGGAAGAAGTCCACGCCGAGGCCTGCAAGTGGGAGCACGTGATGAGTGAGGACGTCGAGCGTCGCCTCGTCGCCGTCCTCGACGACCCCACCGTCTCTCCGTTCGGCAATCCGATCCCCGGCCTGGCCGAACTGGGCCTGGCCCAGCGGTCAGCAGAAGAGGCCGCCCTCGTTCGGCTGACCGAACTGCCCCCCGGCTCCCCCGTCGCCGTCGTGGTCCGGCAACTGACCGAACACGTGCAGGGCGATGTCACCCTGATCGCCCGGCTCAAGGACGCCGGCGTCGTCCCCAACGCCCGCGTCACCGCGGAGATCAACCCGCTGGGCGGGGTGACGATCATCGTGCCGGGCCATGAGAACGTCGACCTGCCGCACGAGATGGCACACGCCGTCAAGGTCGAGAAGATCTAGTCACCCGGCGCGCCGGCCGAACCGCTCACGCGGCGGCAACTCGATGCCGATCCGGTCGGCCACCCGGTAGCCGGTCAACGCGAGTTCCCCGATCTGCTCGGGGCGCATACCCGACTGCAGCGCCTTGTCGAGCATCCCGGCCATTCGATGTGCCGGATTGCAGCGCAGGGCCTCGGACAGCGCGATACCGGCCAGCGGCCCGTCACCCCGGACGTACGCCGAAAACGCCAGCAGCACAAGCGCTTCGAGCCTCCACGGCTGCGGCAGCCGCCGGGACAGCAACGTCCACAGCGCCTCGGCCCGACCCGCGTCGCGCCCGACGGCGAGCGCGTAGAGCGCGTCACGGGCGGCCGAGTCGGTGAGATGGTGGGCCAACTCGGCCAGCACCGCATCGGACAGCCGCTTACCCGCCGCGACGCGGCCGGCCGCGCGAATCGCCGCCAGCACGGCACGGCGGGTGCAGCCGTCGGGATCCTCGGCACGGCCGGCGCGAGTGTCCTCGTCAACCTGCTGGATTCGGCTGACCAGGGAGTCCGCCCCGTTCTCCGCGGCGATCACCTTCTGCAGATCCGCCCGGCTGCCGTAGAGTCGGCGCCCACCCACCACCGCGGCGACCGCCAGCGGCGACACCTCCGGGTCGTCGACCAGTCCCCGCTCTCCGCAGCCGTCCGCGCAATGCCAGCGCCCGCCGGACTGCACTCGATCCACGACGTGCACCGCCCACAGGTCGATGGCCTGCGCGCGCAGGGCGTCGCCCAAGTCGCCCGCCAGCATCCGGTACTCGTCGTTGCACACCGGACAACCCGCACCGTCGGCGTCGACGATCACGGCGACGGCCCCCTCGGGTGACGCGGAGGCCAGGATGTCCGCGAGCGGATCCAGGTCCTGGGCAAGCGCATCGGGCAGATCGACCCGCATGACGGCGCCGAGTACTCCGTCCTCGATCGAGACCAGCACGAGGGACTTCTCCGGGACGAATCCGAGGACGGCCGGCAGCGCCGCGATGAGCGAACCCGGTCGGTTGAGGCTGTAGTCGAGCGGTTGGTGTGTCATGGCCCCGAGAGTCCCCGGCTGGTCCGTCAACGCGCCGCCGACCAGCCCGCCCCGGGCGCCGGGCTGTGGATGAACACCACACTGTGGAGAAGACGACCGCATGAGCTGGAATCCCCGGTCGTCGGCCGGACGTTTGGCCAAGTGGGACAATGGTATGCGAGGAGGCATCGCAATGGCCGAACATGACCGGCACTACGAACCCGACAACAGCGGTATGTACGAACTGGAGTTCCCCGGCCCGCAGCTGTCGTCTGCGGATGGACGGGGCCCGGTACTCGTCCACGCGCTGGAGGGGTTCTCGGACGCCGGGCACGCCGTGAAGCTGGCCGCCGCGCATTTGCGCGATTCCCTCGACACCGAACTGGTGGCGTCCTTCGCGATCGACGACCTGCTGGACTACCGCTCGCGACGGCCCACGATGACGTTCAAGACCGACCGCTTCACCGCGTACGAGGATCCCCAGCTGGGCCTCTATGCCCTGCACGACAGCGTCGGGACGCCGTTCCTGCTGCTGGCCGGGATGGAGCCCGACCTCAAGTGGGAACGCTTCGTGACCGCCGTGCGACTGCTGGCCGAGCGACTGGGGGTGCGCCGCACGATCGGCCTCGGCGCCATCCCGATGGCGGTGCCGCACACCCGCCCTATCACCATGACGGCGCACTCGAACGACCGCGCGCTGATCTCCGACCACACCGCGTGGGTCGGCGAGGTACAGGTACCCGGCAGCGCGTCGAGCCTGCTGGAGTACCGGCTGGCCCAGCACGGCCAGGAGGTCGTCGGCTACACCGTGCACATCCCCCACTACCTGGCCCAGACGGACTATCCGGCGGCGGCTCAGGCGCTGCTGGAACAGCTCGCCAAGACGGGTTCGCTCGACATCCCGATGAGCGCACTGACCGAGGCGGCGGTGTCGATCCGCAACCGGATCGACGAGCAGGTCGAGGGAAGCTCGGAGATCGCTCAAGTGGTGACCGCGTTGGAGCGTCAGTACGATGCGTTTGTTGCCGCCCAGGAGAATCGCTCCCTGCTGGACCGCGACGAGGATCTCCCCAGCGGGGAGGAACTCGGTGCCGAGTTCGAGCGTTTCCTGGCCCAGCAGTCCGACGACAAGGACGGGCTCCGGGACGACAACGGCGGCAGTTGACGGCGCCACCGTGACCGCCGCGCCGTGACACGGCCGACGACGGGAGTCGCCCATGGCGGGAAGCACGACCAGACTGCGCCCGGTGCGCGAGGTGGTGCCCAAGCTCGAGTTCCAGACCATCCACGGTTACCGGCGCGCCTACCGGATCGCCGGGTCGGGCCCGGTGCTGCTGCTGATCCACGGGATCGGCGACAACTCGACGACGTGGAACACCGTCCATGCGAAGCTGGCGCAGCGGTTCACGGTGATCGCCCCGGATCTGCTCGGCCACGGCCAGTCCGACAAGCCGCGTGCCGACTACTCGGTGGCCGCGTATGCGAACGGCATGCGCGACCTGCTCAGCGTGCTCGACATCGAAAAGGTCACCGTCGTCGGCCACTCCCTCGGCGGCGGTGTCGCCATGCAGTTCGCCTACCAGTTCCCTCAGCTGGTCGAGCGGTTGATCCTGGTCGGCGCCGGTGGCGTCACCAAGGACGTCCACATCGCGCTGCGGTTCGCGTCCCTGCCGATGGGCGGTGAGGCGCTCGCGCTGCTGCGGCTGCCCATGGTGCTGCCGGCGGTCCAGCTGGCCGGCCAGGTGGCCGGCGCGGTGGTCGGCTCACGCGGGCTGGGCCGAGATCTTCCCCATGTGCTGCGCATCCTGCGCGACCTTCCCGAGCCCACCGCCTCCTCGGCATTCACCCGGACCCTGCGCGCGGTCGTGGACTGGCGTGGCCAGGTGGTGACGATGCTGGATCGCTGTTATCTGACCGAATCGGTTCCGGTGCAACTCATCTGGGGTGAACATGACGTGGTCATCCCGGTCGCGCATGCCCTGATGGCCCAGGCCGCGATGCCCGGCTCGCGGCTGGAGATCTTCGAGCGGTCCGGCCACTTCCCGTTCCACGACGACCCCGACCGCTTCGTCGAGGTGGTCCAGCGCTTCGTCGACTCGACGGGACCCGCCGAATACGATCAGACGGCCCTTCGTCAGCTGTTGCGCACCGGCATCCGCGAGCGCGCCCTGTCCGGTTCGGTCGACACCAAAGTCGCGGTCCTCGACGCGATGGGAGCCGACGAGCGCAGCGCCACCTGACGGGCGCGCCTCCACGTACAGTCGATTCATGGCTGTCGATGTCACGGTGCTTCGGGTGTTCACCGATTCCGAGGGAAACTTCGGAAATCCGTTGGGCGTGGTCGACGCGGCGGCCGTGCCGCCGGCCGGCCGCCAGCAGTTGGCCGCCCAATTGGGTTACAGCGAAACGATATTCATCGATCTACCGGCTACGGGCTCGGCCACGGCAAGCGCCCACATCTTCACACCCGTCGTGGAGTTGCCGTTCGCCGGTCATCCCACCGTCGGAGCGGCCTGGTTTCTGAAGTCGCTCGGAGCGCCGGTCCACACGCTGGCGGTACCGGCCGGAATCGTGCAGATCAGCTATGACGGCGAACTGACCGCCATCCGTGCGCGCGCCGAATGGGCACCGGAATTCGCCATCTGCCAACTGGATTCCGCCGACGCGGTGATGACGGCCGACCCCGACGATTACGCCGAGGAGGCCGAGGTCTACCTGTGGGCCTGGATCGACGAATCAGCGGGTGCGATCCGCGCCCGAAGCTTCGCCCCACACCTGGGCATCCGCGAAGACGAGGCGACCGGTGCCGCCGCGGTGCGGATGACCGATTACCTGAGTAGGGATCTCGCCATCACTCAGGGCCGTGGTTCGCGCATCGACACGCAGTGGAGTCCGGAGGGGTGGGTGCGCGTGGCGGGCCATGTCGTCAACGACGGGACGACGCAGGTCGACCGTGAGTCAGGAGGCTGAAATCTCGCGGTGCTCGCGCAACGCGCGGATCTCGCGTTCGAAATCGTCGGCCGAGGTGAACGACCGGTAGACCGACGCGAAGCGCAGGTACGCCACCTCGTCGAGTTCGCGTAGCGGACCCAGAATCGCCAATCCGACCTCGTTACTGGGAACCTCGGGCGATCCGGCGGCGCGTACCGAGTCTTCCACCTGCTGGGCCAGCAGATTCAGGGCGTCGTCGTCGACCTGCCTGCCCTGACAGGCGCGGCGGACACCGCTGATCACCTTCTCGCGGCTGAACGGTTCGGTGACCCCGCTGCGTTTGACGACGGCCAGTACCGCGGTTTCGACGGTGGTGAATCGGCGTCCGCATTCCGGGCATGAGCGGCGGCGTCGAATCGCCTGGCCCTCGTCCGTTTCCCGGGAATCGACCACACGCGAATCCGGATGCCGGCAGAAAGGACAGTGCATGACCTCTCCTTCGACGCGGCGGACCCGGCTCGGCCCGGACTTCACCGAGCCTACCTGCGCGATCGGTCGACGTACCAGCGCGACCACCGGTGTGGCGCTGCCGAGCATCGTCAGCTGACCGGCGCGATGAGCGTCTGACCGGCCTGCAGCGAATCGGATGGCAGCGCGTTCAGTTCACGGATGCGGTCCACCACGCGCCCGACGGGCGTGTCCGGGGCGACCCGAGCCGCCACGTGTGCGAGCGTCTCACCCGAGTGCACCTGAACGACCGCGAGCCGGTCGGGCGCCGGCGCCGAGTCGTCGGCGGCACCACCCATGTGGGCGACCACGCCCAGCCACAAGGTGATGAGGCCGGCGAGCAGCGCCAGTCCGATGGTGGCCGCGGTGGTGACCGGACGCCGCCGCGCCCCGCGGGCGAACGAGAACCGCACACCGGTACCCCGGTGCGCCACCGCCGCTCCGCCGGGCCGGCGCTGCGCCCGGACCCGCTGTGGACGGGCCGAGCGGCGCTGCCGTTCGGCCGGCGCGGTCATCAGCTGCTCCCACAGCACCAGGTCCTCGAGGTCCCAGGCGTTCAGAACGGTACGTTCCCTGATATCAGTGCCAACCATGTCGATACCTTTCCTCTGACCACTCTCGCGGTGCGCCATCTGTGTTCGCTCCTATGTTCGAACTATATCGACCATATGTTCGATTGAACAGCCGTATCCGAACATGTGATCGATTCGTGTCCGAACGATAAATCGGCCCACCGACAAGTCCGGCGGTCGCCGCAGGCGTGGACCTTTCGCCGACACGCGGATCGAACACATGTTTGATTCTTGTCGGTCGCGCGACTACATTCGGCTGCATGGCCGATAAGAACATCCCCGGCACCGACTCCCCGTCGGGCCCGGTGGACACCACGCTGACCGAACGCCAACGGACGATTCTGGAGGTCATCCGCGCCTCCGTGACTTCGCGCGGCTACCCGCCGAGCATCAGAGAGATCGGCGACGCGGTGGGTCTCACCTCGACATCGTCGGTGGCCCACCAGTTGCGCACCCTCGAGCGCAAGGGCTACCTGCGCCGGGACCCGAACCGGCCGCGTGCGGTGGACGTGCGCGGCGCCGACGACGCCGCCCAGCCGGTCCTCACCGACGTCGCCGGATCCGACGCCCTGCCGGAGCCGACTTTCGTTCCGGTGCTCGGCCGGATCGCGGCCGGCGGGCCGATTCTGGCCGAGGAAGCCGTCGAGGACGTCTTCCCGCTTCCCCGCGAACTGGTCGGGGAAGGGTCACTGTTCCTGCTCAAGGTGGTCGGCGAATCGATGGTCGACGCCGCGATCTGTGACGGTGACTGGGTGGTGGTCCGGCAACAGAACGTCGCCGACAACGGCGACATCGTGGCGGCCATGATCGACGGTGAGGCGACGGTGAAGACGTTCAAACGCACGGGCGGGCAGATCTGGCTGATGCCGCACAACCCGGCGTTCGATCCCATTCCCGGCAATGACGCCGTGGTCCTCGGCAAGGTCGTCACGGTCATCCGCAAGATCTGACCGCGGAGGCCCGGTCAGCGGACGTAGTGATGTCCCCGGTTGGGGTGCAGGTAGTGCTCCGGGGCGCCCGGCGTGGACGGAGTCCAGCGCGGGGTGCTGTGCGACGGAGCGCTGACCGCCGGGCCGTTGTCGGTCGGCGCCGTCTGGGCATGGCCGGCGGTGGCGGTGGCCAGGGCGATGACGGCGGGGGCGATGGCCAGGGTGGCACCGGCGGCGATGCGGCGGGCGATGGCGTTCATGTGAGTCCTCCTGTGTGAGTGTTCTGCTG
>CAZTAA010000021.1:9005-51207 GCA_964611465.1 uncultured Mycobacterium sp.
CCGTTCGCCTCGGCATGCTGGGCATCGGCGAACCAGATTTCGGCAACCACATCGTCGTAGTGCGGACTGTCCGGCAGGTAGTAGACACCGGCGCTGATGCTGCCCTTGATCGGGTAGCCCGCGGGCACCGCCGCGGGATCGTCGAGCGGCAGATGTATCGCCGGCAACGGCGGTTCGTTCCCCTGGTCGACGTACTCCTGTTCGAGGTATGCATCGTCGGCCACCGCGTCGGGTTCGTCGTCGTACTCCGGTTCGGGTGCGACGACGGCCTCCTCCTCCGCGACGACCGCGTCGGCCTCATCGGCCTGGTTTGAGGCGTCCTCGTCGACATCGGGTTCCTCGGCCGGCTGAAACCGGGGTTCGAACAGCGAACCGGGCGCGGCTGCCCAGGGGTCATCCGGGAATGGAGTCCAGGCCGGGCGGTCGATCGCCGCGTGGCGACCGGTCGGGAACTCTTCGTCGACGTCTTCGGCGTGCACTCGCGTCGGAGCCGTGTCCACGGCGTCCTCGTCCTCGGCGGCGTGATGAGAGCCCCGATGGGTGAACAACTCGTGGTCCGCCGACGTCGGCTCGGCGATGCCCGGCCCACCGGCGTCGGGCACCGGCGGGACGCTCCAGCGGCTGGCCGGAACCGCGGGACCCACGGGCGCTTCGGGTTCCTTCCAGATGGGTGTCGGTGGCCGTGGGGTGTCCGCCTCGACGGCAGGCCGGCGCGGCTCCTCGTCACCGGCGCCGCCGAGCCCGACCGCCGCGCGCCGGCGCCGGCCGGACAGCACCGCGAGAACGGAACCCAGCAACAGCAGGGCCAGCGGGATGATCCACCACAACCACCAGGTGTGGAAGCTGAACGCGTTGTCCTTGGGCGGGTTCGGCACCTTGGGCGGCGCGGAAGGCGCCTGCGTCGCCTGCGGGGCCTGCGGGGTGGGCACCTGCAGGCCGCCCAGCGACTCGGCGAGATTGGCCGGGTCGCTGGTGAACGAATTGTTCTTGGCGTCCCAGGTCAATTGGCCGCCGGTGAACTTCTGGGTGACTTTGTCGCCGTCGGTGCTCTGGTCGGCGACCGGCACACCGAGCGCACCGGTGGCCCCACCGAGCTTGTCCCACGCCGCCTTCATCGCGCCGCGGACGATCACCGCACCGTGGTCAGCGGTGGCGAAGATGACGGGATTGTCTTGCGCGGCAAAGGAACTCATCCGGCTGTCCGGAACACCGCCGTCGGCCTCGGGCGCGTTGGGCAGCCCCAGACTGCCGGTCGGGCCGCCGGCCGCCTCGTACTTCTCCAGGATGGGGCCGGTCACGGCGTACGCACCCGTGGCCGGGCTGAAGAAGATCTTGCCACCGGCGAATGCCTGGCCCAGGCCGTCGGGCTCGATCGTGAACTGCTCGCCCTGGCGGGCGCCGAGCGGCCCGGTGACGCCGCCGGCCGCGCGGTAGGCCGCGTTGATCGCCGACGTGGCATCGCCGGGGATGGTGAGGTCCCCGAGCTGACCCGCCAGGTCCGGCGGCTCGGTGCTGAAGGTCTTCGTGCGCGCATCGAAGCTGATCTGGCCGCCGGTGAACTTCTGGGTCACCACCGAGCCGTCGTAGGTCTCGTCGCCCGTCGGAACACCGAGCACGCCGGCCGACCCGCCGAGCCGGTCCCAGGCGGCGTTGACCGCGCCGCGCACCACCCAGGCGCCGGTGTCGGGCGTCCAGAAGATCACGGGTTGGTCGGCGGCACTGAACGTGGAGTTGCGGCTTTCCGGATTGATCCGGCCCGGCCCCTCGTCGATGGTCGGGAAGCCCAGATCGCTGTCGGCGGGTCCGCCCAGCGCGCGGTACTTGTCGAGAATTGCGCCGTACATGATCTTGGCGCCGGTGTCGGGCGAGAAGAAGATCGCTCCGCCGGCGAAGTTCTGGCCGAACCCGCTGCCCGCGGGGTAGAGGTCGCCGTCCTTGGCGCCCAACGGCGAGCCGTCGCCCCCGGCCGCGGTCCAAGCCGCCGTGATCGCGTCCGTGGCGTCGCTCTGGGGGTCGGCCGCCGCAACCGGGGCCAGTAGCGTCATGCCGGCCAGTGCCGTGGCCATCGCCACCGTGACGCCGCCGATCAGGCCCGTGGCCCATCGCCGCGTCGCGCCTCGCCGTATCCTCATGCACCCTCCTGCGGTTCCAGGCCCGGTGCCGCGCTACGCATCCGCCAAGCGGTGTCAGTATGCGAACAATTCCCGAGCCAAAACGCGGTCAATTCGGGACAATACCGATCCGTTACCGAAATACCGGGTAGCCGCGACGAACCGGTGCGTGTTCATTTCGCGATCGCGGCGTCCGAATACCGCGGAATCCGACGCCCGGAGAACGACCGACGATCTCGTTCGCGATTTCGGTGGTGCCACCATAAATGCGGCGAATCAGCCGCGCCGGCCGACGGAATTCGCCACCAGATCGATGAAGGCGTCGACGATGCGGTAGGCGTCTGCCATCGGACGTCCGTGCAGCACGGCACCACTGAGCATCGTGTTGATGATGCCCCACAACATGACCGCGGCATCTTCGGCCGCCGGAATGCCGAGCGCGGCGAAATCGCCCGCGAGGGTCTGCTGCGCCGTGTCGGCGAACTGCTTCATGATCTGCGCGGCGTTGGGATCGGTGGTGTTCTGCAGCATCATGCAGACCTTGAAGAACGCCGGCCGGCGCTCGAAGCTGACGATGATGCCCCGGACCTTGTCCCGTAGACCGGACTCGTCGAGCGGTGAGTCCGCCTGGCCCGCAACGAATACCGGTTGCGCCCACTCCATCAGAACCGCGGCGTAGACGTGTTCCTTGGAACTGAAATACCGGTACAGCGTGCCGAGTGCGACGTCGGCGGCCTCGGCGACGTCGCGCATCTGGATCTGCTCGTACTCCCCGCCTCTGAGGGCGTCCATCGCGGCACGCACGATCTGCGCCCGCCGCACCCGCTTGTAGTCGGGCAGGTCAGCGGGGACGCCGACGACGCTCATCGGCGCGGCAATCCCAGGATCATCGTCGCGATGATGTTGAGTTGGATCTCCATCGTGCCGCCGCCGATCACCTCCGCCGGCATGAACAGGCTCTGCTGGACGGCCGGTTGTCCGGGGCCGCCGACCATGGCCGCCCGGCCGGTCAGTTCCAGCGCGGCGGCGGTGACCCGGCGGGTGAGCAGAGCGGTGGCGACCTTGCCGATACTCGACGCGGGCCCGGGTCCGTGGCCGGCCAGCCGACCGAGGGTGTCGCGAATGGCAAGGGCGCCAATCGCATTGGAGCTCGCCCGGATCTCGCCGAGCGCCCGCGTGACGTCGCCCCTGTCGGTCCGCGGCGCCTCGGCCAGGGCGCGCAGTTCCCGTTCCTTGTCCAGCTTGACGTAGGCGCCGATCGCCACCCGTTCGTTGGCCATGGTCGCCAGCGCATGCGACCATCCCGCGGTCGGCTCCCCCACCAGCATGTCGTCCGGCACGAACACGTGGTCGAAGAAGACCTCGTTGAAGTGCGCGTCGCCGCTGGCGGTTCGCAGGGGCCGGATCTCGATGCCGGGGCTCTTCATGTCGACCAGGAAATAGCCGATGCCCTTGTGCTTCGGGGCGTCCGGGTCGGTGCGGGCCAGCAGCGCGCCCCAGTCGGCCAGCTGGGCCGAGGACGTCCACACCTTCTGGCCCTGGATGAGCCAGCCGCCGGCCACTTTGGTGGCGCGGGTGGCCAACGACGCCAGGTCGGACCCGGCCCCCGGCTCGGAAAACAGCTGGCACCAACATGTTTCGCCGCGCAGCGTCGGGACGGCGAACCGGTCGCGTTGCTCCGCCGTGCCGGCGGCCAGGATGGTCGGCAGGATCCACTCGGCGATGCCGAGCGACGGCCGGATCAGGAAGGGACGCTTGTCGAACTCTTCGTCGATGATCAGTTGCTGCGCCGGGGAGGCCGCCAGCCCCCAGGGCCGCGCGAAATGCGGTGCGACCAGACCGGCATCGGCCAGTGCGGTGCGCTGCGGTCCGGTGCTGAACTCCGGGTAGTCGGGGTTCTGCCGGCCGGGGCTGTCGTTGTGCAGGGCCGCCGCGGCGTCGAGCGCACCTTCGATGCGGGCCCGGAAGTCCGGTTCCCCGATGTCGACGCCGGACAGGTCGATCGCGAAGTCGCGTGCCGGACCGGTCGGGTCGCCGAGGCGCCGGGCCCAGTCGGCGGCCGGCCCGGCCGCGGCGGCCAGGGCGATGGCCCGCTTCCAGTACAGGTGCAGGTCGTGGTCCCAGGTGTAGCCGATCGCCCCGAACATCGTCATGGCGTCCACCACGAGTTCCGGCAACCGGCTGAGCGCGACGATCGCCGTACCCGCCGCGGCGATCTGCTGTTGCGCCGGGGTCTGCGTCATCGCCCGGACCGCGTCCCAGGCCGACGCCGCGGCCAGTTCACTGCCGACGTAGAGCAGCGCGGCCTTGTGCTGCAGCGCCTGGAACGACCCGATGGGCCGGCCGAACTGCTCGCGGACCTTGAGGTAGGCGACCACGGATTCCACGCACCAGCGCAGGATCCCGGCCGCTTCAGCCGCCATCAGGCCGATCGTGATGCATTGCGCGCCAACGGAATCCACACCGTTGACCACGTCGGCGTCGGTGACGTCCAACCGGTCGACATGCAGGGTCCCCACCGCACGGGTCAGGTCGGTCGGAGTCTCGGTGACGACCCGCACGCCGGTGTCGTCGGCGGGCAGCGCGAACCAGAGTTGCTCTCCGTCCGCGGTGCGCGCGCTGATGAGGATGTGCGCGGCGCCCGGCAGGCCGATCGCCGGGCCGGCGGCCCCGCTCAGGGCCCAGCCGGAATCCGTCGGCGTGGCCTGCAACTGGGCGTCGTCCGGCAACACTGTGACGGCCGGGTCGCCGTCGGCGATCGAGCGGAGCAGCCGCAGCGCCGCCGGGCAGCGGTCCGCGGCCGCGGCGACGGCCCCCGTGATGACCGTCGGCAGCAGCGGCCCGGCCAGCAGTGCGTGACCGGAAGCATCGATTACGCAGGCGGCGTCGAGCAGGTTTCCGCCGTGCCCGCCGACGTCCTCGGGGAGGTGGACGGCGTGCCAGCCCTGCGCGACGAGCTCCGCCCAGAATTGCGGCCGCACGCCGGCGGCCAGCGCGTCGAACTGCGAGCGGCTCTGCACCAGCGGCGCATGCCGCGCGGCGAATCCTCTTACCGCGTCGGTGATCTGGAGTTGTTCGTCGGTCAGGGCCAGAACCATGCGCGCGCCTATCGCTTGGCGGTGTAGCGCAGCAGCGTCACACCCGCGTCGGGGTCATCGGCGAACACCGGCGTCACCGGCATTCCGATCTGGAGTTCGGCCGGGTCGACGTCCACCAATTCGGTGGCGAACCGCGGGCCCTCGTCCCATTCGACCACCGCGGGCAGCAGCGGCACGGTGCCGGCGAATTGCGGGGCCACCGGACGCTCCGCGACGGTGAAGCTGACCAGCCGCCCGGCACCGGCGATCCGGCGCCATTCCAGATCGTCGGCCAGCGTGCCGGGCGCCAGCACCCGCGGATAGAACACATAGCGGCCCAGCGACGGCGAGAACTGGATCCACACCTCGTGGCGGGCCAGGCCGTCCCAGTAGGGCTGCGTGGTGGGCGTCGGCAGCGGAACCGGCCGGGTCATGGGCGTCGTGTCGGTCATCGCTAGTCCCCCACCAGGATCAGGGCTTCTTGTTCACTGAGCACACCGCCGTTGCCGGAGACGAACGCGCGGTTGCAGTCGGCCACCTGGGCGGCGCCGGCCCGGCCCATCAACTGGCGTGTGGCGTCGCAGACGTGGTGCATGCCGCCGGCGTTGCCCGGCTGGCCGTATCCGAGTTGACCGCCGGCAGTGTTCATCGGGAAATCACCGCGGAAGGTCAGGTCATGGCCGGAGACGAACTGCATGCCCTTGCCCTTCTCGCAGAAGCCGGCGTCCTCGAGCGTGAGCAGCGCTGTGATCGTGTAGCAGTCGTAGATCGACACCATGTCCATGTCGGCGGGCGTCAGTCCGGCCATGCCGAACGCCTTCGGGCCGATCTCGGACATCGGTGTGCGCAAGGGGTTCTCGGCGTACACAGGTGACTTGTAGGGCACCTGCTCGCCGAAGCCCTTGATCCAGACCGGGCGGTTGCGGGCGCGGCGGGCCAACCGCTCGCCGGTCACCAGCACCGCCGAGCCGCCCATGCAGGGCATGACGATCTCGAGCATGTGCAGGGGCGCCGCGATGATCGGGCTGGCCAGCACGTCGTCGACGGTGACCGGCTTGTCGTGGAACACCGCACCCGGTGTGTGGTTGGCGTTGACCCGTTGGTCGACGACGATCTTGGCCATTGCCCGTTCGTCGTAACCGTATGCGGCGCCGTACATTTGGGCTACCTGGGCATAGGGACCGTTCTGCCCGAGGTAGCCGTAGGGAATTTCGAACTCGGCCTGCGGTGAGCCGTAGCGGATGCTCGAGGCGCCGTAGTACATCGCCTCGGTCATGTCCAGGGGGCGGTCCGGGTGCGTCGGGGTCAGGAACCTGGCCGGGATCGCACACAGCACCGCCTCGCAGATCCCCAGCTCGATCGCCGCCGCCGCACGCCAGACCATGGCGGCGGCGCTGGCCCCACCAAGGTCGACGTACTCGGCGAAGTTGACCTTGAGGCCCAGGTAGTCCACCACCGTCGACGGCACGAAGATGTTGGACTCGAAGACGCCGGTGGTCACGAGGCCGTCCACGTCCTCGACGGACAGACCGGCGTCGGCCACCGCGGCGGCGGCCAGCCGGGCCCACTGTTCGATGGTGAACTCCGGCTTGCCGGTGGGAATGCGCTCACACGGCAGTTCATGGAGGCCGACGATGGCGGCCTCCCCTCTCAGTCCCATGGCCGGGACATTACAAGAATGAGAACCGTATTCCTATTTTGGGCGGGGTTTGTGACGCACATCTCGCCCTCGTCGATACCGTCGAGCCGTTGAGGTAGCGCGGACGTCGAAGCCCCGGGAGAGTTGAGGAACGATGACAATTCCTGCGAGTATCAGCGCGACCATCGAGGGCCGGGCCGTCGTGCGCCGCGAGGTGGAAGCGTGGGAGTCCCGCCGGGCGGCCGCGGTGCTGAAGAAGATGGCCGCGAGACTGGGTGCACGCGCATTCGCCGAGCTCCTACCGGGCCGCACCGTCGGCTCGGTGCTCTCGGCGAGCCTCGAAGAGCGACGAGCGGCGCTGCTCACGCTGAAGACCGGGCTTGGGCGCGCCGGGATCTACGCGATGTTGGGGCGCGAGTTGGCCGCGGCCGATCGAGCGGCGCGACTGGCCGTCAAGGCAAGTCGCGGCGGCACGGCCCACAGCGTGACCAGGCTCGCCGTCCCGGGATGTTCGGCCGGGCGGTTCGCCGCGTGGTTCGACAACCTCACGATCGACAACGCGGAAGCGGACATGATCGACGCCTGCCCCGACCACTATCTGCTTCGCCGCCTTCCCGACGGACGGCAGGAGGTCGTCGAGACCACCGGCGGGTCGCCGGCACCCACCCGGTTCCTGGTCGATTACGCCGACACCGGCGCCGTGTCGATACCCGTCGACCCCGATTACCCGGTCCAGATCGTCGGACAGGCGGTGCTCGACGACGGCTTCGTCGTCGGCGGTGTGCGACATCAGTTCCGCGACCGCGACGGCACCATGGAAGCTCTTCTCACGGTGGAGTTTCCGGGCATCTTCCCGAAACGCCTCGTCAACGCGCATTGCTGGCACCTTGCCACCGAGTTCAGCAACTGGGTGACCGCGTCACAGCGGTGACGGTCACTGACGCATGTGGGCGGCCCCGCCGATGTACCAGGTCTGACCGTTGATCCAGTCGGCCTCGTCGGATAACAGAAAGGTGACGACGGCGGCGATGTCCGCGGGTCGGCCGAGTCGCGTGGTCCTAGCCGCGGCGACGAACATCTGCTGCATCTGGACATCGTTCTGCCGCTCCTGGGTGTCCCCCATCACCAGGCCCGGCATCACGCAATTGCTTCGAATCCCTTCCCCGCCATAGTTGTTGGCGACGTGGCGGGTCAACTGGTTGACCGCGGCCTTGGCGGCGTTGTAGGCGACGTGCATCGGGTCGTTGCCCAGCGACCCGCCCGACGAGGTGTTCACAATGCTGCCGCCGCCCTGAGCACGCAGATGCGGCAGCACGGCGCGGATGGTGCGGACGTACCCCAGCAGGTTGACGTCCAGTGTCCGTCTCCAGACCTCGAGGTCGGTGTCCAGCACCGTCGCGTCGCGGCCGAGGTTCTCCTCCGAAAGATCCGCGCCGACGTTGAAAAGCCCGTGCACGGAGCCGAATTCGGTCACCGTCGCATCGACGAGGTGGCGGACCGAATCGTCGTCGGCGAGGTCGAACCCGACCGCGATGGCGCGACCGCCGGCGGCGTTGACGGCATCGGCCGTCGCCTCGGCGCCGGCGACGTTGACGTCACCCACGGCGACGTTGGCACCGTCGGCGGCCAGTCGCTTCGCGGTGCCCGCGCCGATTCCGGTGGCGCCGCCGGCCACGATGAACGTCTTTCCGCTGATTCCGCGCATGCTCAGGTTTCGATCTGCGACAGCGGATTCGAGCGTTCCAGCATCCCGTAGGTTTCCTCGCCGTCCCAGCGGTAGCGCACACCGGCCTGTTGCAGTGCGGGGAAGTTCGGGTTCTCCTTCTTCATCTCGCGCACCGAGTAGGTGTCGTCGTCGTGGTGGATGTCGTGGGTTGAGTACACCGTCTCGCCGTCGATGTGTACGGTGCCGTCGGCGGTTTCGAGCACCACCGAGACGTCTTCACCCACCTCTCGCAGCCGTCTGAGCCACGGCGCCCGCACCGCCCGGGCGGGAATCAGTTCGCCGTCGCCGCGATAGAGGTAGCCCTCGTTGAAGGTGGGCCGGCCGTCGGGGCGGGGCGGATAGGCGATGTACCCGAACGCTTTTCCGCTGGGGAACAGCGCCGACTGCCAGGCGTGGCCCCAGAACTGCGCGAGGCGCCGCACACCCTGGCGCCGGATCCGCAGGCCGGATCCGGTGAAGTGCTCGGTGTGCCCGTCGATCGTGACCGAACCCGTTGCGCGGTAGAGCTGTTCGTAGCGGGGGCCGCCCATCAGTTCTCCCTCGACGGAGTTGTCGATGCGGTCGCCCGCGTCGTGCCGCAGGGCGCCCTGGATCCAGGGCGGCACCGCCATCGTCGCCTCGACGAACACGCCGACGTCGACCAGCGGTCCCGCGGCGCGGCCGGCGATCAGATCCGACGACGAGGTCTGCACGGCCTTGCCGTCGTAGGTCATGGTCCAGGTGCCGAAGGGTTCGATGCAGCGGAACGCCAGCCCGCCGGCCCCGAGAACGGTGGGCTTGCCGTCGGGCCCACCGGGCGGCAACGACGGTCCGGCGCCGCGCAGGCGGTACACCCGACCATCGGGGAACGCGATGTTGAGCTGGATCTCGTGGTTGGCCCAGTTGGCGGCGACGGCTTCGATGCCGATGCGCGGCAGGCCGAACCGGCCGCGGTCGTCGACGGTCCAGAAGCTCACCGAGTCGCGCATCTCGGAGTTGTCGGGGCGTTGGGCGAACACGTATTCGCGGGAGGGGTCGATGCCGCCGGTCAGTTCCGTGGTCATGGGAGTCCTTCAGGTGTGTGCGGTCCAGCGGGCGGCGTGTTCGACGTAGTCGGCGAAGCGGGGCCGCACCGCATCGAGGTCGATGCCGAATTCCGCCGCGTCGGCCCGCGTGCTCGGCTCGCGCTCGGTTGCGGCCCGCGTCCACCAGCTCTGCATCCGGGCGGCGAAGTCGTCGCCCACCGGCTCTCCCAGCCAGGCGTACAGCCCGGCGACCTCGCCGACGGGGTCCTTCTGCATCGCGCGAAAGTCGATGTCGTAGAACCGATTTTCGGCGCCGCGGGCACGGAATCCCAGGGTGCGGTCCATCCCGAGCGACCAGTGTTCGACGTTCAGCCGGCCGATGTCGGCGCGGTCGATGTCGTCGGTGAACGTCGCGATGATGTCGGCATACAGATCGGCCACCGACAGGAGCACGTCGGTCGGGTCACGGTGCGTCATCACGTAGCGGGCGTCCGGGAAGGCCGCGTCGACGGCGTCGAGCCACAGCACGTGCGACGGGCATTTCAGCCGCCAGGGCCGAATGGGCTCACCCCACTGCAACAGCTTGAGCACCCGGCGCTCGTAGGCCAGCGCCGAGCGCAGGTCCGCGTCGTGAACGAGCCAGTCCGAATAGCTCGGAATCTGGGCGAAGGACTGGAAGATATGGGATTTGAAGTCCAGCGCCATCAGTTCGTGGCACTCCATCGGGCCGTGGGTGTCGGTCGGCACGTGGTAGCGAGTGCCGATCATCTCGCCATTGTCCGGCGGGATCCGGGGATCCGCACCGACCACGGTGGACGGCGGTGGACATGGTTGGGTGGACTCCCACTTGCGCAGGTAACGCACATCCGGGTCCTGTGCCAACAGCGCCGACAATGCGGTGGAACCCGTGCGCGGCAAGCCGATTCCGATGAGCGGGGCGACGATCGGCACGTCGTCGATCTCCGGGTGGCGCCGGTACCAGTCCTCGACCTGCAGCCGCTGGGCGAGGTAGCCGGTGATCCGCGGGTACAGGAAACCCTCGCCGCGCGCATTGAGGTTCGCCTCGGTGGCCAGCGCGCCGAGCAGGACGGTCAGGCCCTCCTCGAACGAGGGGTCCCCGAAGTCCGTCAGGCCGGTCTGCTCGATCGCGGCCTGTTCGAGTTCGGCGACGGATGCCATGTCAGTTCATCCACTGCCCGCCGGCGACGTCGATCGTCTGCCCGCACAGGTAGTCGGCGGCCTCGGTGGCCAGAAACGCGACCATGTTGGCGGCCTCTTCGGGCAGTGACGCGCGGCCGAGCTGGACCTGCGTGGTGATCGCCTCCAGGATCGCGCCGCGGCCGGCCAGTTGCGCCGGGGTCGTCGGGTTCGTCAGGTACTCGATCATCTCGGGTTTGATCATGATTCCGGGCGCGACACCGAGCACGTTCACGCCGCGCGACGCGACCTCATGCGCCAGATTGCGGGTGAAACCGATGACACCGGACTTGCACGAGTTGTAGACGACCAGTCCGCGCTGCTGGATCCGGCCGCCGACCGAGCCGATGTTGATGATCTTGCCGGACCCCTGCGGCAGCATGAACTGCAGCGCCGCATGCGCGCCGTACATCATCATGGTGAGACTGCCCAGCACCGTGTGGTCGATGTCCTCCTTGGTGTGGTTCTCGAAGGGCCCGCCCACCACCATCACCGGGTTGTTCACCATGATGTCCAGCCCGCCCAGCTCACCGTGCGCGGTCCGCACCGCGTCGTGCACCTGGTCCCAGTCGGACATGTCCGCCCGCACCGGGAAAGCCTTGACGCCCCAGCGCGTTTCGATCTCCTTCGCGCGGCGCTCCACCTTCTCGAACGTCCGGCCGATCAGCGCCACGTCGGCGCCCAGGCCGGCGAGCCGGTTGGCGATCGCCTGCCCCAGACCGTCCCCGCCGGCGCCCGTGACGAATGCCCTCTTGCCGGAGAGATCCATCAGGTCGGTGACGCGCTTGTCGATGATGTGCCGGGGCAGGCTGTCCAGATTGAGCGCGGCGATCGCCTCGGCGTCGTCGTGGATGGTCATCGGGTTCCCCTCGTAGTTCGCTTCGAATGCCGACCCTAAGCCGCACCACCGGACCGGAGGTAATACCGATTTCGATGTCTGGCGATGCCTGTTGTCGATGGCTGCTAAGTTCCGGTGCGATGGACACCCACCGGCTCAAGTACTTCCTGCGGATCGCCGAGGAAGGCTCGATCACGCGTGCGGCGGCGCTGACCGGAATCGCCCAGCCGGCCCTGAGCCGGCAGCTGCAACTGTTGGAGGAGGACCTCGGTGTCACGCTGTTCAGGCGCACGCGCCGCGGCGTCGAACTGACCGAGGCCGGTGAGCGGCTGCGTTCGGCGACCGCCGGCCCGCTGCGACAACTCGAACTCGCCGTCCAGTACGCCGGATCACCGTTGGCCCGGCTCAAGCGGGCCGTGCTGCTCGGCCTGCCCGACACCACCGTCGACCTACTCGCCGCCCCGCTTGTCGGCAGTTTGAGCGCCGCGCTGCCCACGGCGCAGTTCTCCGTGACCGTCGGCAGCACCGATCAGCTGGTCGACGCGATGTTGAAGGGTTCGGTCGACTTCGCCTTGATCAACCCCGTACCCGACGACCGGGTGTTCTACCGGCCCCTGCTGAACGAGGAGCTGATGCTCGTCGGCGGCCCTGCCGCGGACCTCGATCCGGCCCGGCCGGTGAGCTTCGCCGACCTCGTCCGGCGGCCGATCGTGGTACCGCGCTCCGGAACCGGCCTCGGACGGATTCTGCACAACGCCGCACTGCGGGCCAAGGTCACGATCGACTACCGCACCACCACGGACTCGTTGCGTGTCGTGCTGGCACTCATCGAGGCGGGACTCGGCTACGGCGTGCTGCCGTTGTCGGCCTGTCGTCGGGCCGTCGACGAGTCCCGGGTGCGCTACGCCCCCATCGAGGAACCCTCGGTGGGCCAGCAGCTCGGGGTTGCCGCGACCAGCCAGCTCGACCTGCCGCGTGAACTGATGACGAAGGTCGGAAACGTTCTGCGAGAAGAGGTCTCGGCTTTGATCGCATCGGGGGCCTGGCCCGCGGAGTTGCTGGCGACGCAGCCGTGGAACCCGAGACGCTCTTAGGGTCGATCGGAGAGTGCGTGTTGCGCGCAGAGACCCGACACTGCTGGCGACCGGCGCAAACGGCTCGCGGAACCGGATGATGTTGGCGATGTATATTGGATCCATACATAGCCAACATTGGAGGCGACGTGTCCGTGACGCAGATCGATCTCGATGACGAGGCCTTGACCGCGGTAATGGGGATCGCCGGCGTGCACACCAAGAAAGATGCCGTCAACCTGGCAATGCGTGACTACGTCGAGCGATTTCGGCGCATCGAAGCGCTGGCACGGTCCCGCGAACAGGCGATGAACTGGGACTACGATGGCTGGATCGCCGCACGCGGGGACGAAAAGGCAATCGGTCGTTGATCCACTTTCTCGCAGATTCTTCGGCAGTGTGGCGGCTCCAGCGACAGCCTGAACTCGTCGAAGCCTGGGACTCGTCGCTTGTCAGCGGGGCAGTCGGTTCATGCGAACCGCAACGCGCCGAATTCCGTCGATCGGCCCGTAATGCAGACGAACTCGACCAGATGAACCGTACATTTCGGGACATCTATCCCGATGTGCCGGTGCCGAATTCGGTGTGGCGGTGGATCGAATCTGCGCAGCACCGATTGGCAGTCGTAGGCGCGCTGCGTGCCCTGTCGGTTGTCGATCTACTCATCTGTGGTACTGCCGCCGCCAAGGGCCTGGTGGTCCTGCATGACGATGCCGACTACGACCTTGCCGCGCAACATCTTTCGGACGTCACAGCACGCCGGGTCGTCGCGTGTCGGCAAACCGCTGCACGCTCGCCGGGGAACGCTACGACGAGATGAAATCGCTCAGAGCGGCGGCCAGCGCGACGGGCACCTGCGCCTTGATCCGGGTGCCGCCCTCGGTGTGCTCGGTGGCGTCCACCCTGCCCACCTCATGCACCCGCGCCACCAGGTCACCCCGGTCGTAGGGAATGGTGACGTCGACGGCGACGTCGGTGGGCTCGACGAGTTCACCGAGCCGCCCGCGCAGCCGGTCCAGTCCCTCGCCGGTGTGGGCGGAGACGAACACCGCACCCGGCAGCGCCCGGCGCAGCGTGGCCAGCGTCAGATCGTCGGCGGCGTCGATCTTGTTGATCACCAACAACTCCGGGGCGGGCTTGATGTCATGCGAGGCGATCACGTCGTTGACGACCTCATGCACCGCGTTGATCTGACCCAGCGGATCCACATCGGAGCCGTCGACGACGTGCAGCAGCAGATCGGCGTCGACGACTTCCTCGAGGGTGGACTGGAATGCCTCCACCAGCTCGGTGGGCAGATGACGGACGAAACCGACGGTGTCGGTCAGCACGAAGGGTCGCCCGTCGTCGAATTGTCCACGGCGCGTGGTGGGCTCGAGGGTGGCGAACAACGCGTTCTCCACCAGCACACCCGCCCCGGTCAGCGCGTTGAGCAGACTGGACTTGCCGGCGTTGGTGTAACCGACGATCGCGATGGCCGGCACCTCGCTGCGGCGCCGGCCGCTGCGCTGGGTGTCCCGGATCTTCTTCATATCGCGAATCTCACGGCGCAGCTTGGCCATTCGCTCGCGGATACGTCGCCGGTCCGTTTCTATCTTGGTCTCACCGGGTCCGCGGGTGCCCACGCCGCCGCCGACCCCACCGGCCCGGCCGCCGGCCTGTCGTGACATCGACTCACCCCAGCCGCGCAGCCGCGGCAGCATGTACTCCATCTGCGCCAGCGACACCTGGGCCTTGCCCTCGGCGCTGGTCGCGTGCTGGGCGAAGATGTCCAGGATCAGCGCGGTGCGGTCGATGACCTTGACCTTGACCGCCTTCTCCAGCGCGGTCAGTTGCGCGGGCGACAGTTCGCCGTCGCAGATGACGGTGTCGGCGCCGGTGGCCACCACGATCTCGCGCAGCTCCCGGGCCTTGCCCGAGCCGATGTAGGTCGACGGGTCGGGTTTGTCACGGCGCTGGATCAGGCCTTCGAGCACCTCCGAGCCGGCGGTCTTGGCCAGCGCGGCCAGTTCGGCGAGGCTGGCGTCCGCTTCGGCGGCGCTGCCTTGAGTCCAGATGCCCACCAGCACAACGCGTTCCAGCCGAAGCTGGCGGTATTCGACTTCGGAGATGTCTTCCAGTTCGGTGGACAGGCCGGCGACGCGGCGCAGCGCGGCGCGGTCTTCGAGGGCCAGTTCACCGGCGGTCGGGTCGCGGTAATCAGTCATGGCTGACACCGATCGTGTCATGCGGGTGGCCCTGTGGCGAACGAATTATCACCCCTGGGCCCGCCACCAGCCGTCGGCGATCTCGCCGTGAGCCAGGATCACCGACGGCCCGCGCAGGTAGCTGGTGGCGTCGGTGACGGTGACGCCGACCTGCCCGCCGGGCACCCGCACCGCCAGGGAACCGGTGTCCGCGTCGAGGTGCCGCAGTGCGGCCACGGCGGCGGCCACCGTACCGGTGCCGCACGACCGGGTCTCCCCCACGCCGCGCTCGTGCACCCGCATGCTGACCCATGCGCCGGCGGCATCGTCCACGGGCGCGGTGAGGACCTCGACGTTGACGCCATGCGGGAACCGGGCGGGGTCGAAGCCGACCGGCGCCGCGACGTCCAGGGCGGCCAGCGCCTCGGCCGTCAAACCCGGGTCCACGCAGGCCAGATGCGGGTTGCCGACGTCAACAGCCAAGCCGGAGAACACCCGGCCGCCGACGGTCGCCGAACCGGAGCCCACCACGTTGGCCTTGCCCATGTCGACGGTGACCTCGGCCTCGACGGGGTCGTAGGACTCCATCACCACCGGACGCGCCCCGGCGCGGGTCCCGACGACGAACTCGCGGTGCCGTTCCAGTCCGGCGGCCCAGAGGTAATGCGCGAACACCCGGACGCCGTTGCCGCACATCTCGGCGATCGATCCGTCGGCGTTGCGGTAGTCCATGAACCAGTCGTCGGCGCCGACGCCTTCGGGCAGCGTGTCGAACACGCCGGCCTCGCGGGCCGATCCGGCGACGGTGACCCGCAGGACACCGTCGGCGCCCAGGCCGCGGCGCCGGTCGCACAGCGCCGACACCGCCGCCGGGGTCAGGTCGATCCCGGCGGGCATGTCCAGCAGCAGCACGAAATCGTTCTGCGTGCCGTGGCCCTTGGCGAACTTCACCTGATCAGGATACGTGCCGCCACGCCGTCACCGTGGCGTCCAGCAGGCCGCCGGCCGCACCGTCGAGCCAGTGGACCCGGTGGTCGCGGCGGAACCAGGAGCGTTGCCGCCGCACGTAGCGCCGCGTCCCGACGAACGTCGGTTCGAGGGCTTCCCGGCCGTCCAGGCCGGCGTCGAGGGCCGCCAGCACCTGGGCATAACCCAGCGCGCGGGCCGCGGTCACCCCGTCGCGCAGGCCGGCGCCGATCAGCGTGTTGACCTCCTCGACCAGGCCGGCGTCGAACATCGTGTCGGTGCGGCGCCGCAGCCGTTCGTCGAGAGTCGTTGTGTCCCAGTCCAACCCGACGATCAGGGTGTCCCAGCGCGGTGCGGCGCCGATGCTGGGCGCCGACGCCGCATACGGCCGCCCGGTCAGTTCGACGACCTCCAGTGCCCGCACGACGCGGCGGCCGTCGGTCGGCAGGATCGCGGCGGCCGCGTCCGGGTCGCGGCGGGCCAGCTCGGCGTGCAGCGCGGCCACCCCCACCTCGGCGAGCCGGTCCTCCCAGCGGGCCCGCACCGCCGGGTCGGTGGCCGGGAACGCCCAGTCGTCGAGCAGCGACTGCACGTAGAGCATCGATCCCCCGACGACCACCGGGACGGCTCCGCGGGCGGCGATGGCCTCGACGTCGGCGGCGGCGGCCTGCTGGTAGCGCGCCACGGTCGCGGTCTGGGTGACGTCGAGGACGTCGAGCTGGTGGTGCGGGATGCCGCGCCGCTCGGCCGGCGTCAGTTTCGCGGTGCCGATGTCCATGCCCCGGTAGAGCTGCATGGCGTCGGCGTTGACGATCTCACCGCCGAGTCGTTCGGCCAGGTCCAGCGCCAGCGCCGACTTGCCGGTGCCGGTGGGCCCGATCACGGCGATCGGCCGGGTGCTCACGGCTGCCAGACGCCGACGAAGTAGCCCACCCCGTAGGGCGCCGCGCGGTAGAGCTCACGCGCCGCCGCCGGACCCGGCTCGGCCAGACCGGCCAGCACGGTGAACGCGACGCGGCCCACCACACCGGGAGGCACGTCGGCCAGCGCCGCGACGTCGCCGGCGGCCAGTGCGTCGTCGAGCGCGTTCTGCACGGCAATCGAGTCTTCGTCGTAGCCGCCAGGGGCGGACGGCGTCAGGGTGTGCGCACCGTCGGCAACCACCAGCACACCCACCGGCTCGGCGTCGGCGTCGATTTCCGCGCGCAGCGCGCGACCCCTCGCCAGAGCCCCCGACGCATCCAAAGAGCTTGGATAACACAGTGTTTCGGCGGACGCGTCGGGGGCGACCTGACCGCGCAGCCAGCCGGCCACCAGCGCGCACAGTGGCAACCAGGCGTCGGCGTGCGCGACGGGTGACATCCTGACCGCCAGGTCGACGCCGTACCCGGCGAACGTCCCCGTCGCCTCGGGGCCCACCCGCTGCTCGGTGGTGTCAGTGCCGATGGCGATCCACCGGTGCGGCAGCACCGCCGCGGCGTCATGCACGGCCGCATACAGGTCGGTCAGTTCCGCGGCGGCCGCCCCGGCCAGCTCGGGCACCAGCACCGGAGCCGACGGGATGATCGCTACGGCGGTCAACACGCTGACACGCTAACCCACGGGCTCGGCGGCCTCGGCCGCCTCCGTGCGCGCCAGCCCGAGCACCGAGGCCACCACGGCGACAATGGCGATGGCCAGCAGCACCCAGCCCGCGTCGCCGGGGCGCAGGCTCTCCCCGAGCACCACCACGCCGAGCACCGAGGCCACCAGCGGCTCGGCGATCGCCATCGCGGGCAGCGAGGCCGTCAGCGCACCGGCCCGGAACGACGACTGCTGCCAGGCGGTGCCCGCGACGGCGACCGCCGCCCAGGCGTAGAGCTCCGGGGAGCGCAGCAGTGGCCCGATCCCGTCGGCGAGCAGATGCACCACACCCTTGGTCAGCACCGCGAACACTCCCCACAGCGTGCCGGAGACGACCGCCAGCAACACCGCGCTGACCGGGCCGCCGACCGTGTTGGCCACGACGACGCATACGACCAGCACGGTGCCCAGCACGCCGGTCACCACGGCCCAGGTAGCCAACGATGCCCGGGAATGCCCGGCGGTGGGATTGCCGACCGTGACGATCACGATCACCGAGGCCGCCAGCACGATCGCCCAGATCCATTCCGCCCGGGTCAGCCGGCGGTGGCGCTGGTGGGCGTTGATCGGCAACGCGAACAGCAGCGAGGTGACCAACAACGCCTGCACCAGCAGGACCGAACCGAGGCCGAGCGCGGCCGCCTGCAGCAGGAACCCGACGGCGGACACCGCGGACCCCAGCCACCACCGACGGTCGCGCAGCAGCCGGAGGAACAACTCGAGATGGCCGACGGGTTCGTCGGTGACCTCGTGGGCCTGCCGTTGGTGCATGACATCGCCGATCGCGATGAACACGGCGGCCCCGAGCGCCAGCAACGCGGCCACCCCGGCGGATCCCATGACTGCAAACCTTCTCATCTATTCAGCGATCCGTGCGAACGCCACTCGCACAACGCCGCAACCAGCGCTGAACAGAACCAGGGACATGGCCGCGTGCGCCCGCCCGACCTGTTTGAATACCCTCAAGACTGCAATCGACAGGCGCCGCGTCGCGCGGCAGTGTGCCGGAGGGCGACCTCCGCGCGGAGGGTAGGTACTCATGACAACGCAAGACCCCGCACCCGACGACGTGCCCCGCCCCTCCGCCATACCCCGGCCCGGGCCCCGCCCGCGACCCGGACCGACCCCGGGACCCAGCGCCGGCCCTCCGGCGACCCCGGCGTCGGACCCGCGCCGGTTCGGCCGGGTCGACGACGACGGCACGGTGTGGCTGGTCGGCACGGCCGCGGGCGAACGCGTCGTCGGGTCCTGGCAGGCCGGGGACGCCGACGCCGCCTACGCACATTTCGGCCGCCGGTTCGACGACCTGTCGACCGAGATCGCGCTCATGGAGCACCGCCTGCAGTCCGGCACCGGCGACGCCCGCAAGATCAAGGCCGCGGCCGCCGCACTGGCCGAAACCTTGCCCACCGCAAGCGTTCTCGGCGACGTCGACGCCCTGGCGACCCGGCTGGCCGCCATCGCCGAACACGCCGAGACGGCCGCGGCCGAGGACCGGGCGCGCCGCGACGAGCACCGCGCCGCGCAGACCGCCCGCAAAGAGGCCCTGGCCGTCGAGGCCGAAGACCTCGCCGCCAACGCCACGCAGTGGAAAACCGCCGGAGACCGCCTGCGGGCCATCCTCGACGAGTGGAAGACCATCAGCGGTCTGGACCGCAAGACCGACGACGCCCTGTGGAAGCGTTATTCGGCGGCGCGTGAGACGTTCAACCGGCGGCGCGGCTCGCATTTCGCCGACCTGGACCGGGAGCGGGCCGGGGCGCGCGCCACCAAGGAGCGGCTCTGCGAGCGCGCGGAGGAGTTGACGGGGTCCACGGACTGGGCCGCCACCAGCGCGGCCTTCCGCGGGCTGCTGGCCGAGTGGAAGACCGCGGGCCGGGCCGCCAAGGACGTCGACGACAAACTGTGGCACCGGTTCAAGGCCGCCCAGGACACGTTCTTCTCGGCCCGCAACGCCGTCACCGCCGAGCGTGATGCCGAGCTGGTCGCCAACGCGGCCGCCAAGGAGGCGCTGCTGGCCGAAGCCGAGCGGATCGACACCTCCGACCACGACGCGGCACGCGCGGCGCTGCGGACCATCACCGACAAGTGGGACGCCCTGGGCAAGGTGCCGCGTGAGCGCACCGACCTGGAACGCCGGCTGCGCGCGGTGGAGAAGAAGGTGCGTGATTCCGCCGAGGCCGACCGGACCGATCCGGAAGCGGCCGCCCGCGCCCAGCAGTTCGTCACCCGTGCCGAACAGTTCGAGGCTCAGGCCGCCAAGGCCGAGGCCGCCGGCCGCACCAAGGAGGCCGCCGAAGCCCGCGCCAGCGCGGCGCAGTGGCGTGAGTGGGCCGAGGCCGCGGCGGGGGCGCTGGAAAAGAAGCGCTGACGCGGCTACCTCGGCGGCGTCAGTCGGTTCGCGGTTCCGGCTCGTCGGGCGGGTCCAGCGTCTCGAGCAGATTCTTCGACTGCTGGTCGGCCGCCAGCCGGCGACGGTGCTCCTCGGCGGCCAGTTGCGCCGCGGTGCGCGTCCAGACCACCCGCGCCCAGTGGAAGGCCAGCACCACCACCGCGATCCAGGCGATCACCAGCCCCACGCCGGGCCGGGGATGACCGACCGGGGCCGTCTGCCGTGACCACACCGCGAGCAGTCCCATCGCGCTGGCCAGCCAGGAACCCGCCAACGCCACCCAGGCCACCGCCCAGCGGCGGGTCAGCAGCGCCAGCATCGAGAAGCCGACCGCCAGGACTAGCGTCACCCAGCAGAACACCCGCGACGGCAGGGTGATACCGGCGTCGACGGCGGCCTGGTTGCCCATCAGCACGTCGACGCCGCGGGCGTGCCCGGTGTGCGGCAGCACGAAGGTCAGCAGCAGCACGAACACCAGGATCGCCACCACCAGCGCCCGCGGCCCGGGGTCGATCTCGCGCGCGACGCGCCGCTCGGCGGACTCGATCTCGGCGCGGTAGGCGTCGAACCGGTCGTCGCGGTTGCTCATCGTGCGCACCCGGCCGTCGCCGGCACCGGCGCCGGAACGCCCAGTCCGGGCATGCCGAGTCCCACGGTGAGCGGCCGCCGCCCCGCCTCATGGGCGTCACCGGCCGCGGTGCGCCGGTGCGTCAGCGGCACACGGTCGGCGATCAGATGGTGTGGCGCGGCGCCGGTGACGACGGTGGTGACGACGTCACCGGGACGCGGCGCGGCGGCGCCGGGGGCGAAGTGCACCAACCGGCCGTCGCGGGCGCGTCCGCTCATGCGTGCGGTCACGCTGTCCTTGCGGCCCTCGCCGACGGCGACCAGCAACTCGACGGTGTTGCCCACCTGGGCGCGGTTCTCGGCCAGGGAGATCTCCTCCTGCAAAGCGATCAGTCGCGTATACCGTTCCTGCACAACCTCTTTGGGCAGTTGGTCCGGCAGCTCGGCGGCCGGCGTGCCGGGGCGCTTGGAGTACTGGAAGGTGAATGCGCTCGCGAACCGGGCCTCTCGCACGACGTCGAGCGTGGCCGCGAAGTCTTCTTCCGTCTCGCCGGGGAAGCCGACGATGATGTCGGTGGTGATGGCCGCGTGCGGCATCGCGGCGCGGACCCGGTCGATGATGCCGAGATACTTCTCGGCGCGGTAGGACCGCCGCATCGCCTTGAGGATCCGGTCGGACCCGGACTGCAGCGGCATGTGCAGGGCCGGGCAGACATTCGCCGTCTGCGCCATCGCCTCGATGACGTCGTCGGTGAACTCCGCCGGGTGCGGCGAGGTGAACCGGACCCGCTCCAGGCCGTCGATCCGGCCGCAGGACCGCAGCAGGGCCGCGAAAGCGCCCTTGTCGCGCGGGGTTTCGGGGTCGGCGAACGAGACTCCGTAGGCGTTGACGTTCTGGCCGAGCAGCGTGACTTCCAGCACGCCCTGGTCCACCAGGGACTGCACCTCGGCCAGGATGTCGCCGGGCCGCCGGTCGACCTCCTTGCCCCGCAGCGACGGCACGATGCAGAACGTGCAGGTGTTGTTGCAGCCGACCGAGATGGAAACCCATGCGGCGTAAGCGGATTCGCGGGAAGCCGGCAACGCCGACGGGAACTCCTCGAGCGCCTCGACGATCTCGACCTGGGCTTCGCGGTTGTGCCGGGCGCGGTCGAGCAGCGCCGGCAGCGACCCGATGTTGTGGGTGCCGAACACCACGTCCACCCAGGGGGCCCGCTGCAGCACCGCGGCCCGGTCCTTCTGCGCCAGGCAGCCGCCCACCGCGATCTGCATGCCCGGGTCGGCGCTCTTGCGCGGGGCCAGATGGCTGAGGTTTCCGTACAGCTTGTTGTCGGCGTTCTCACGCACCGCGCAGGTGTTGAAGACCACCACGTCGGCGTCGGCGCCGTCGTCGGCACGCCGGTAACCGGCCGCGTCGAGCAGGCCGGCCAGCCGCTCGGAATCGTGCACGTTCATCTGGCAGCCGTAGGTGCGGACCTGGTAGGTCCGTGCGGTCGCCGGGCGTGAACTCACCCGACCATGGTACGGACGGCGTCGCCGGTCACCCAATTCGCGAACGCGAGTTCCCGGCAGGCTGTGCGTTTCCTGGGTAAGGTCAGGCCGTATGGCCGCACCGGCGGATTCTTCCCTCACCGTGCCGATGGTGTCGATGCGCGGGGTCAACAAGCATTTCGGCGATCTGCACGTGCTGCGCGACGTCGACCTGGAGGTGGCGCGGGGCCAGGTGATCGTCGTGCTGGGACCGTCCGGGTCGGGCAAGTCAACGCTGTGCCGGACCATCAACCGCCTGGAGACCATCGATTCGGGCAGCATCAGCATCGACGGTCAAGAACTGCCCGCCGAGGGCCGCAAACTGGCCGAACTGCGCTCGGACGTCGGCATGGTGTTCCAGTCGTTCAACCTGTTCGCGCACAAGACGATCCTGGAGAACGTCACGCTGGCGCCGGTGAAGGTGCGCAAGGTCGCACCCGACAAGGCGCGGGCCGACGCGATGGCTCTGCTGGAACGCGTCGGAGTGGCCAACCAGGCCGACAAGTACCCGGCCCAGCTCTCCGGCGGCCAGCAGCAGCGGGTGGCCATCGCGCGCTCGCTGGCGATGCATCCCAAGGTCATGCTGTTCGACGAACCCACCAGCGCGCTGGATCCCGAGATGATCAACGAGGTGCTGGCTGTGATGACGTCGCTGGCCGAGGGTGGCATGACGATGATCGTGGTCACCCACGAGATGGGCTTCGCCCGCCGCGCCGCCAACCGCGTGGTGTTCATGGCCGACGGGGCCATCGTCGAAGACGCCGAACCCGCCGAGTTCTTCGAGAACCCGCGCTCGGAACGGGCCAAGGACTTCCTCAGCAAGATCCTCAACCACTGATCTCGAAAGGACGTTTCGATGAGAACCCTGAAACTGCGGGTGCTGGCCACCGTCGCGCTGGCCGCCGTGCTGCCGATCTCGATGACCGCCTGCGGCGGTGGCGGCGGCAGCAGTTCCGCCGACAAGATCGTCATCGGCACCAAGTTCGACCAGCCGGGGCTCGGAATCAAGAACCCGGACGGCACCATGAGCGGTTTCGACGTCGACGTGGCGACGTACGTGGCCAAGGAGCTCGGCTACTCCCCCGACAAGATCGAGTGGAAGGAATCGCCGTCGGCGCAGCGGGAAACGCTGATCGGCAACGATCAGGTGAAGTTCATCGCGGCGACCTATTCGATCACCGACTCGCGCAAGGAGAAGATCGACTTCGCCGGGCCGTACCTGATCACCGGACAGAGCCTGCTGGTGCGCAGCGACAACACCGACATCACCGGCGCCGAGTCGCTGCAGAACAACAAGAAGCTGTGCTCGGTGTCGGGTTCGACGCCCGCACAACGCATCAAGGACAAGTACCCCGGTGTGCAGCTGCAGCAGTACGACACCTATTCGGCGTGTGTCGAGGCGCTCAAGAACGGCGCCATCGACGCCGTCACCACCGACGAGGTGATCCTGGCGGGTTATGCGGCGCAGAGCCCGGGCACCTTCAAGATCGTCGGCAAGCCGTTCTCCGAGGAGAAGTACGGCATCGGCCTGAAGAAGGGCGACACCGAGTTGCGCACCAAGATCAACGACGCGCTCGAGAAGATGGCCAAGGACGGTTCGTGGAAGGCCGCGTTCGAGAAGAACCTCGGACCGGCCGGCATCGCCACGCCGAATCCGCCTGCCGTCGACCGGTACTGAGCCGCAGCCCGCACGGTCCGTCATGGAGATTCTGGCCCAACACAGCTCGGAGATCCTCGCTGCGTTCTGGGTGACGATCAAGCTGACGGTGTACTCGGCGGTGGGTGCGCTGGTCCTCGGCACGGTGCTGGCCGCGATGCGGCTGGCACCGGTGCCGGTGCTCAACTGGATCGGCGCGACCTACGTCAACATCGTGCGGAACACACCCCTGACGCTGATCATCCTGTTCTGCTCGTTCGGGTTGTCGCAGACGCTGGGGATCACGCTGGCCGACCCGAAGTCCATGACGTCGATCGACGACAGCAACTTTCGTCTCGCCGTGCTCGGTTTGACCGCGTACACCGCGGCTTTCGTGTGCGAGACGGTGCGCTCCGGGGTCAACACGGTGCCGCTCGGGCAGGCCGAGGCAGCCCGGTCGCTGGGATTCACGTTCGGGCAGAACCTGCGAATGATCCTGCTGCCGCAGGCTTTTCGCGCGGTCATCATCCCGCTTGGCTCCGTGCTGATCGCGTTGACCAAGAACACCACGATCGCCTCGGCGATCGGGGTGGCCGAGGCCGCGCTGAAGATGAAGGAGTTGATCGAGAACACTGCGGCGCTGTTGGCCATCGGCGGCATCTTCGCCGCCGGCTTCGTGATCCTGACGCTGCCGCTGGGATTGTTGTTCGGCTGGCTGGGTAAGCGGTTGGCGGTGGCCCGATGACCTCGGTGCTGTTCGACGCCCCGGGCCCGCGGGCGCGGTTGCGCAATCACGTCATATCCGCGGTCACCGTCATAGTGGCGGTATCGGTCGCCTGGCTGGTGTATTCGAAGCTGTCGGCGAAGGGACAGCTGACGTCGGCCAAGTGGGAACCGTTCCTGACCGCCAACCTCTGGAAAACGTATGTGCTGCCCGGCATTCAGGGCACGCTGACGGCGGCCGCGATCTCCATCGCGCTGGCGGGGGTGCTCGGCATGCTGCTGGGGGTGGGTCGGCTGGCGCCCAATGCCGTTGTGCGGGCGGCGTGTTCGGTGGTGGTCGAGTTCTTCCGGGCGGTGCCGGTACTGATCATGATGATCTTCGCCTACTTCTTGTATGCGCAGTACGACCTGTTTCCGTCCAAGCATCTGGCGCTGGCCGGCGTGGTGACCGGTCTGACGCTGTACAACGGCGCGGTGATCGCCGAGATCGTCCGCGCCGGCGTGCATGCGCTGCCACGGGGGCAGGCCGAGGCGGCCGCGTCGCTGGGGCTGCGCTGGGGTCAGACGATGCGCAGCATCCTGCTGCCCCAGGCGATCACCTCGATGCTGCCGGTGCTGATCTCGCAGTTGGTGGTGGTGCTCAAGGACACCGCGATCGGTTACCAGATCACGTTCGTGGAGATGGTGCGGCAGGGCACCGTCGTCGGAGCGCAATACGGCAACTACGTTCCCGCCTTGATCGTCATCGCCGCGCTGATGATCGCGGTGAACTTCACGCTGTCCTCGCTGGCGGTTCGGCTGGAGCGGCGGTTGCGGCGGTCGCGGCGGGCGCCACGGCCATTGGATCCCGAGACGATCGAGCAGGAAGGCGCGCCGGGCGCCCGGGTCAAGCGCGCCGATTGAGAGTCACGTCAGCGCGGCGCAGCGCTGCAACAGTTCGGCATCCGGCGGCTGATAGAACGACAGCACCGCATGCTGGCAGCCCGCGTTCTCGTAGGCGGTCAGCGTCTCCAGTTCCTTGTCGATCTGCTCGGGTTGCTTCGGGTGCAGGAACAACTGGACGCCGCGGCGAACCGCTTCGCGCGGACGGCCAACCTCGGTGCAGGCCGCATCCAGGTCGGCGTTCACCCGGGTCCACTCCTCGGGTGTCTGACCGCCCGCCATGTTCCACTCGTCGGCGTGGCGGGCGATGACCCGCAGCATCTTCGGTTTGGACCCTCCGATGACGATCGGTGGGTGGGGCCGCTGCAGCGGTTTCGGGTTGGCGATGGCATCGCGCAGCGTGAAGAACCGGCCGCTGTGCGTGACACTGTCCTCGGTCCACAGTCGCTTGATCACGGTGAGCGCCTCGTCGAGCATCTCGACTCGTGCTGCGGGAGTGGGGAATTCGATGCCATAGCCGTGGTGTTCGGGCTCGTGCCAGCCGGCGCCCAGACCGAATTCCAGCCGGCCGCCGCTGATGTGGTCGATCGTGACGGCCATCTTCGCCAGCAGTGCCGGGTTGTGGTAGGTCACCGACCCGACCAGGCATCCCACCCGCGCATTGGTGGTCTGCGCGGCCATGGCGGCCAACGTGGTCCAGCCTTCGTAGGTGGGCTGCTGCTGGTCGACCAGGCCGTAGAAGTGGTCGTAATCCCAGATGCCGTGGAACCCCAGCTGGTCGGCGGCTCGCCAGAATTCGGCGAGGACCGGATAGTCGTAGGTGGGCGCGAGCTTGACCGAGATCAGCATGGCCGCAATCTACTCGCTGCCGCGGCTGTGCCTATCCGCAGTGCGGGCGGCCGTCGCCGCGACGGCTCGGAAGGACCAGGATGTCGGCCCCGGGCCGGGCCGGGGTCTCGGGGCGACTCCTGCCCCAGCACGACGGATGCCTGCGCATCGCCGCCGCGATGTCGTGCGACCGCCGGCGGCCGGCACGCCACGTGGGGTGCGATTCCAGGGAAACAACCGTCGCCGTGGTGGGCGTCGTCGTTGTCATCGTCGTCGTGTCCTCCCGCTGATCTCAGCGTTGTTCACCTACGAGTGTGATTCACCCATCTGAGCTGCCCCGATGCCTCAGCCATGAATTAGCTGAGAATGCCGCCTCAGACCCTGCGGCGTTGGCGCTCCGCATCGAGTTCCACGGTGACCACGTCGAAGGCCATGCCCTGGCCGTAGCCGCGGCGGGCCAGCATGCCGACCAACCGGCGCAGCACCTTCGGGTCGTCTCCGTCGCCGAGGCGTTCGCGGCGCAACTTGGCACGCACCAGTTCCTCGGCGCGTTGCCGTTCGGCGCCGGCGTCGATGCCCGCCAGCGCCTCGTCGATGACCGCCTTGTCGACACCTTTGTTCCGCAACTCAACGGCCAACGCGCGCTTGCCTTTTCCGCCGTTGGTCCGACGGCTGCGCACCCATTGCTCGGCGAAGTCGGTGTCGTCGATCAACCCCACATCGGTCAGCCGATCGAGCACGACCCGGCTGACATCATCGGGGTATCCCCGCTTGGCCAGCTGGCCTTCCAACTCGGAGCGGGTGCGCGCCCGCGCGGTGAGCAGGCGCAGGCACAATGCCCGCGCCTGCTCTTCGCGCTTGACCGGGTCGACCTGCTCGGCCGGCTCAGCGTCGACCGACTCAGAAGTCGACGGGCGCCGGGAGCGGCTCATTGGATGCCTCGTCGGTCACCACCGCGCCGATACCGAGCTTCTCCTTGATCTTCTTCTCGATCTCGTTCGCAACGTCGGCGTTCTCCAGCAGGAAGGTCCGGGCGTTCTCCTTGCCCTGACCCAGCTGCTCGCCCTCGTAGGTGAACCACGAGCCGGACTTGCGGATGAAGCCCTGGTCGACACCCATGTCGATCAGCGACCCCTCCTTGGAGATGCCCTTGCCGTAGAGGATGTCGAACTCGGCCTGCTTGAACGGCGGGCTGACCTTGTTCTTGACCACCTTGACGCGGGTGCGGTTGCCGACCGCGTCGGTGCCGTCCTTGAGCGTCTCGATGCGCCGGACGTCCATGCGGACCGAGGCGTAGAACTTCAAAGCCTTTCCGCCCGTGGTCGTTTCGGGCGAGTTGTGCACCATGACGCCGTCGACGAAGTAGTTGTGGTTGCCCTCGACCTCGATGTCGAACCGGTTCATCGACCGGGTGCGCGGCTTGACGTGAACGTCGAGCACCCGGGCCGGCACCAGCCGCGAAGTGGGCTCCACGAACTCCGGCACCACCATGCCCAGGCCCCGGAACCGCGGCAGCAGCTTGTAATCCATCGACGGCGCCATGTAGGGCGCCACCAGTTCTTGGAACTTGGCCGTTGCCGCGGTGGTGAACACCAGCACCGCCTTCCCTGCCGTTCCCGCCAGGCGCAGCCGCACATCAAGTCCGTGAGTGTCGCGCAGGTAATCACGCAGACGCTCCCGCGAACCCTCACTCATGGCCTCGACGCAGATCTCGATGCGGCCGCTGCCGCCCTCGGTGCGCTGCTGCAGGCCCTTGGACCGTACGCTGAACGACCCGTCGTCCATGTACCAGATCGCCAGCGCCAGCGGGGTCAGCGCCTTCAGATAGTCCTCGGAGAGGAACTTCTTGCCGTCACCGAGGTAGACCGACTGGCGGAGCTCACCGAGTTCGGGCAGCGGAGTGAAGTCGACGAACTTCGCACCCTTGTCGTTCTCGCGGACCGAGTGCTTGATGTTGCCCAGCAGGTCGGTCTTCCACTGCAGGTACTCGATCTGCTTGGCACCGTGGCCCATCCGGAAGCGAACACCGTTGCGGTCCCGGCGATTCGGTGACAAGTTACCGTCACCCATCAGAGAGCCGAGCACCACCTGGAACTGCTGTTCGCTGAGCAGGTGCGGCTCGGAGGCCATCACCCGGTCACCGGGGATGATGTCACCGGCTTCGGTCCAGCCCGCCGGAGTGCGGATCAGATGGTTGGGTGTCGCAGCGAACTGTGAGCGACCGTTGCCGCCGGACTTCTCGACGGTGAACTGCAGGAACTGTTCGGCCGGCCCGTTGTTGAACCAGTTCACCACCTTGCGCGGCACGATCTGGTCACTGACGGGGTCATACGACATGACCTCGACGTCCATCTTCTGGTTGACGATCTTGCCGATCTTCTCGGTGGTGCCGTCGGCCAACTGAACCCGGGTGCCATAGGAAAAACACCCGAACATCACACCGATTTTTTCCCGCAACTGGTTGATGAAGATCGCGGTGGTGCCCGAATTGTTCAGTGCGCCGGTCATTTTCCGCAGCGCCTGGCTCATCAGGCGGGCCTGCAGGCCGACGTGGCTGTCACCCATCTCGCCCTCGATCTCCGCGCGCGGCACCAGGGCGGCCACCGAGTCGATGACCAGGATGTCGAGCGCACCCGAGCGGATCAGCATGTCGGCGATCTCGAGCGCCTGCTCGCCGGTGTCGGGCTGGGACACCAGCAGCGCGTCGGTGTCCACGCCGAGCGCCTTGGCGTACTCGGGATCGAGCGCGTGCTCGGCGTCGATGAACGCCGCGATGCCGCCGGCGGCCTGCGCGTTGGCGACGGCGTGCAGGGCGACGGTGGTCTTACCCGAGGACTCCGGGCCGTAGATCTCGACGACGCGCCCGCGCGGCAGACCGCCGATGCCGAGCGCCACGTCCAGCGCGATGGATCCGGTCGGGATGACGGAGATGGGTTGACGGGCCTCTTCCCCGAGGCGCATCACCGAGCCTTTGCCGAAATTCTTCTCGATCTGGGCCATCGCCAGGTCGAGGGCCTTCTCACGATCGGGGGCCTGAGCCATGCTGATACCTCTTCCGGTAGTCGGTTGACCGGGGTTCCGGTCGGTTGGCCCCGACGTTAGAACGGGGTACCGACAAAACCGGCGCGGTCGAACGTCCACCACAGTAGCGAACAGATGTTCGAACGCAAGTAGGCGCGCCGCGGGCGTGTCAGCAGCCGGTGTTCACCACTGGTCGCGGGGAACATCGAAGTCGGCGCACAGCGCACGCCACACGTCGCGCGGCTCGACGCCGTCCTCGATGGCCTGCGCGGCGGTGCGCCCGCCGAAACCGGTCAGCACGTGGTCGACGAGCAGCGACCGGCCCCGCACCACACCGAACTGCGCATCGACGAGTTCGTGGAATTCGGTCAACCGCACGACCCCAACCTACCCAACCGCGTCATGGCACACCCGTACCGGATCGGCCACGCCGGCGACCGATGCCCCCGCCGCCCGCGCGGCCGCCCGGCACTGTGCCGACGACAGCACCTCGCGCACCGCGGACACCAACGACTCGGCGGTCAACGGCCGGATCAGCCGGCCACTGCCTTGGCGCACAACACGATTCGCGATCTCCCACTGGTCCCCGCCACCGGGCACCACCACCAACGGCACCCCGGCCAACAACGTCTTCGACACGATGCCGTGCCCGCTGCCGCAGATCATCAGATCCGCCTGCCGCAGCAGCACGTCCTGCCGGCCCAGGCCGGCGACGGCCCACGGCGGCAGCGCCAGGTCCGCACCGGCCAACCGGGACACCGCCACTCGCGCGCCCGCCGGCAGCGTCTCCCCCGGCACCAGGCACCGCAGCGCCACCTCGGCCAGCCCGGCCGTCCCCGTCGTCGCGGTCGAGGGCGCGACCACCACCAGCGGCCCGGCTCCGGAGGGCACGTCGAGCACCGCCGAGGTGGGCTCGAAATGCAGGGGCCCCACCACGACGGCCTCGTCGGGCCAGTCCGGCCGCGGCACCTCCAGCGCGGGCAGGGTCGCGATCAACCGGCGCACCGGCCCCGGGTCGCGGGCGGGCAACCCGATCCCCACCCGCGCCTCGGCGCGCTGGCGGTCACCCTGGCGCACCGACCGAGCCGTCATCGTCCGCATCAGCGAGTCCCGCAGCCGGCCTCGGACCCCGGTTCCCGGTGCCAGCCCGCTGCCGATCGGCGGCAGCCCCTTCGACGGCAGGTACAGCGGATGCGGGCACAGTTCGACCCACGGCAGACCCAACAGTTCGGCCGCCATCCCGCCGCACGCCGTGATCACATCGGAGACGACCAGATCCGGCGCCAGCTCACGAATCTGCGAGACGTTGAGCGCCGCCATCCGGGCCGCGCGACGGTGCAGCTTGGCGCCGTCGTCGGCGTCGTCATCGGAGTCGTCGGGATCCAGGCCCAGCAGTTCCGCCGCGTCCACCCCGGCCCGGCGCGCGGTGTCCAGCCACTCGACCCCGGTCAGCAGGTTCGGCCGGTCACCGGCGTCGAGAAACCGCAGGCACAGCGCGATAGCCGGGAAGGCGTGGCCGGGATCGGGACCGGCGACCACGGCGACACGCATCGAGCCAGCGTGCCACAGCTACGCTGGCCTCATGACAGAGCCCGTCACCCACCTGAACACCGCGATCGTGGAGAAGTTCCTCTACGCGCTTCGCGACAAGGATTTCGACACCATGGAGTCGCTGATGGCCGACGACATGCTCTACGAGAACTACGGCTACACCCGGACGCGGGGCGCCCGCCGGATCGCGAAGATGTTCCGCGGCATGGAACGACCGAGCATCGGGTTCGACGTCAAGTTCCACCGCAACGTCGCCGAGGGCGACAACGTGCTCAACGAACGCACCGACGCGTTGACCTTCGGTCGGCTGCGCATCCTGATCGGCGTTTGCGGCGTGTTCGAGGTGCGCGACGGCCGAATCGCGTTGTGGCGCGACTACTTCGACATCGTCGATTTCACCAAGGGCTTCATGCGCGCGCTGGCCGGGGCCGTCGTCCCCACACTCAACCGGAAGTTCTGATGGCCAATCCGAACCGCCCCCGGCCGAATCCCTGGCAGTACATCACCTACTGCTACGGCGGGCGACTGCCCGACACGATGCGCGACTGGGTGATCGAAGACGTCACCGGCAAGGGGGCCACCGCCCGGCTGATGGTCCGGACGGTGATCCCCGCACTGCTCATCCTGCTGCCGTTCTGGTTCATCCCGACCACCCTCGTGGTCCACCTGGGTATGACACTGCCGATCCTGATCCCGTTCATCTACTTCTCGCACTCGCAGAACAAGGTCTGGCGGCGCCATGTGCTGCGCAAGCACGGTCTGGACCCGAGCCTGGTCGACCAGAAGGAACGGGAGAAGCGGGCCCACATCCACGACGACTACATCGCCCGGTTCGGGCCGCGCGAGCACGGCTCGACCGGCACGCACGACATCTGAGTCAAACCCGGGGCAGGCTGCCCAACTCGTCGAAGGCCTGCGCCCAGCCGAGCATCCGGTCGGTCGCGGCGCCCAGTTCGTTGCGGTAGCGCTGTTCCGACATCGGCGACGCCCCGTGCCCGGACCGGCCGTTGGCGGCTGACACCAAATGAGCTGCGGCGGTGACCATTTCGTTGTACTGACGCACGCCCGCGCCGAGCTGCGCGGTGAAGGCGTTGATCGTCGCCGCCAGATGTGCGCGCGACTGCGGGGACGCGCCGGCCGCCCGTTCCATCGACACGACCTCGGCCGCGGTGGCCGCCATGGACGTCGCGGCCTGGTGGGCGGCCGCCGTGAGCTCCGCGACCTCGTCCGCCGGCAGCAGCCCGCCGCGCTCGATGATCCCGATCAGCGACACCAGCCCGCGCTCAGAGGCGCCGAGCGCCGACATCGCCGGACGGGCCGCCGAACCGGGCGGCGGCAACCGCCGACCGCTGGTCACCCGCTCGCGCGGCAGCGGCTCGGCCCGCAGCCAGCGGTACCGCATGACCAGCAGCGCGGCGGGGAAGGCCGCCGCGGCGGCCACGATGCCGGTGATCAGCAGCGCCCAGACCGGCGTGCTCCACGTCGCCAGCAGACCTGTGACCGACGTCCAGAACAGGCTCGTCAGGCCGAAGAACACCGCCAGCCGAAACGCCCACTTGCGCTTGCGAAGCAGTCGAGCCCGCGGGTCGGCCGCCGCGCTGAGCCGACTGGCCACGACGTCGACGGCCTCGCTGGCGGCGTCGATCCCGCGCTGCATCGCGCCACGTCGGGCGGCGCGGGCCGCGGACCTCACTGCGGACATGGGACTTCGGCGGCCTTTCTACTGGCTCAGCGGTTCTTCGGGGGTGGCCTCGGGCGTCGCCGGGCTCACGGTCGCGCCACCGGACGGCAGGGCCTCGCCGCGCATCGAGGCGCGGATCTGCTCGAGCCGGTCGTGTCCGGCCATCTGCACGCTGGCCTGCTGAACCTCCATCATTCGGCCCTGGACCGAGTTCTGCGCCAGCTCGGCCGAGCCCATGGCGTTGGCGTAGCGACGCTCGATCTTCTCGCGGACCTCTTCCAGGCTCGGCGTGTTGCCGGGCGCGGCGATCTCGCTCATGGACCGCAGCGAGGCGCTGACCTGCTCCTGCATCTTGGCCTGTTCGAGCTGCGAGAGCAGCTTGGTCCGTTCGGCGATCTTCTGCTGCAGCATCATGGCGTTCTGCTCGACGGCCTTCTTCGCCTGGCCGGCGGCCTGCAGCGCCTGATCGTGCAGGGCCTTGAGGTCCTCGACACTCTGTTCGGCGGTGACCAGCTGCGCCGCGAACGCCTCGGCGGCGTTGTTGTACTCGGTGGCCTTGGTGGCGTCGCCGGCCGCGGTGGCCTGGTCGGCCAGCGTCAGGGCCTGACGGACGTTGGCCTGCAGCTTCTCGATGTCGGCCAGCTGGCGGTTCAGCCGCATCTCGAGCTGGCGCTGGTTGCCGATGACCTGCGCGGCCTGCTGGCTGAGCGCCTGGTGCTGGCGCTGCGCGTCCTCGATCGCCTGCTGAATCTGGACCTTCGGGTCGGCGTTCTCGTCGATCTTCGAGTTGAAGAGCGCCATCAGGTAACGCCATGCCTTGACGAACGGGTTGGCCATGAGTTGATTCCGCCTAACGTTGTTGATGTCCCGAGCTTGTCCGCGAGTGGTACGTGTCGTTGCCCAACTTATCGGGCCGCTCGAATCTACACACCGGGTCCGGTCCGCAGGCCCGAAGAAATCGGTCAGGCAACCGCCATGGTGGCGACGTGCGGAATGACCACCTTGGTGCTCGCGTCGATGTTGGCGGTGCCCACGGTCGCGAGTTTCTGGTCGGCGACCTTCTCGGTGCGGGCGAGCCGGTCCCCGGCGTCGATGAGCACCCGCGACAGCGGGATGTCCAGCGCTCCGCAGATCGACCCCAGGAGCTCACTGGACGGTTCCTTGCGGCCCCGCTCGACCTCGGACAGGTACCCCAGGCTGACCCGCGCCGAATCGGACACTTCGCGCAGCGTGCGGCCCTGGTCGACACGGGCGCGCCGCAGGACGTCGCCGATCACCTCGCGCATCAGTACCGTCATCGGGTTTCTCCTTCTGATCTGGCGTCGCCGCTGGCGTGATGGTCTTTTGGTGTCAACGTCACCGGCCCGCCGGTTGGTTCCCGGATCGCGGGATCAAACGGCGGGGCGGGAGTTCCGGATCGCCGACACCACGTACTCGACTCCGGTCACCACGGTCAACACGATCGCGAACCACATGACCACCCAGGCGACGCCGTGCCACACCCCGGCCAGCGGCAGGATGAACAGGCCGATCGCGACGGCCTGCACCAGGGTCTTGAGCTTGCCGCCCCGGCTGGCGGGGATGACGCCGCGACGCAGCACGGCGAATCGCAGCACCGTCACCCCGATCTCCCGGGCCAGGATCAGCACCGTCACCCACCACGGCAGATCGCCGAGAAGCGACAGCCCGATCAGGGCCGCGCCCATCAAAGCCTTGTCGGCGATGGGGTCGGCGAGTTTGCCGAATTCGGTCACCTCGCCGCGGCGGCGGGCCAGCTGCCCGTCGATCCGGTCCGTGACGACCGCGACCGCGAAGATCACGAAGGCGACGATGCGCGCGCCGGTCTGATGGCCGCCGCCGGCGAACAACGCCAGGGCGAAAACCGGAACCAGCACCATGCGCAACCCGGTGAGCAGGTTCGCGATGTTCAGCACCGGCACATGCGGGGCCGTTGGTGGAGGAATGGAGGGCCCCGACACCGGGACAGGATATCGGGCAATCTCGGTTGGCCACCTGCGACCCGGCAACCGATACTGTGCACCCGTGAACGCGGGTGCTGAGGAGCTGACGGTGCGGCGCGCCCGCACCACCGATGTGCCGGCGATCAAACGTCTGGTCGACACGTATGCCGGAAAGATCCTGCTCGAGAAGAACCTGGTCACCCTCTATGAGGCGGTGCAGGAAACCTGGGTCGCCGAACTGGATGGTGAGGTCGTCGGGTGCGGTGCCCTGCACGTGCTGTGGTCGGACCTGGGCGAGGTCCGCACCGTGGCAGTGGATCCGAAGGTCAAGGGCCGCGGCATCGGGCATGCCGTCGTGGAACGGCTCCTCGAGGTGGCCCGGGAACTGCAGCTGCAGCGGTTGTTCGTGCTGACCTTCGAGACGGAGTTCTTCGGCAGCCACGGCTTCACCGAGATCGAGGGCACCCCCGTCACCGCCGAGGTGTACGAGGAGATGTGCCGGTCCTACGACCTCGGCGTCGCCGAGTTCCTCGACCTGTCCTACGTCAAGCCCAACATCCTCGGCAACACCCGGATGCTGCTGGTCCTCTGATCTGTTCTGCGTCCTCTGCGAGATTCACTCGACTTTCGTCGCAGTCATTGCAGAACAGATTCGCGGCCGTCAGAAGTCCGGTTCGTCGTCGACGTCCTCGCCACCGGCGTCGGAGCCGCCGCGGATCAGCGTGAGCGTCGCCGCCAGTTCGTCGGGCTTCACCAGCACCTCGCGCGCCTTCGATCCCTCCGACGGGCCCACGATGCCGCGGGTCTCCATCAGATCCATCAACCGGCCGGCCTTGGCGAACCCGACCCGCAGCTTGCGCTGCAGCATCGAGGTCGACCCGAACTGGCTCGACACCACCAGCTCGACGGCCTGCAGGAAGACGTCCATGTCGTCGCCGATGTCGGGGTCGACGTCGGTGCGCTCACCGGTCGGCTTGGCGGTGGTCACACCGTCGGTGTACTCCGGTTCGGCCTGCTCCTTGGCGGCGTCGACGATGGCCTGGATCTCCTCGTCGCTGACGTAGGCGCCCTGCAGCCGTTGCGGCTTGGACGCGCCCATCGGCAGGAACAGGCCGTCGCCCATGCCGATGAGTTTCTCGGCGCCCGGCTGGTCGAGGATGACCCGGCTGTCGGTCAGCGACGAGGTCGCGAACGCGAGCCGGGACGGCACGTTGGTCTTGATCAGGCCGGTGACGACGTCGACCGACGGTCGCTGGGTGGCCAGGACCAGATGGATACCGGCCGCCCGGGCTTTCTGCGTGATCCGCACGATGGCGTCCTCGACGTCCCGCGGCGCGGTCATCATCAGGTCGGCGAGTTCGTCGACGACGGCGAGGATGTACGGATACGGCTTGTACTCCCGGTTGCTGCCCAACGGTGCCGTGATCTCCCCGGAGCGCACCTTGTCGTTGAAGTCGTTGATGTGACGCACCCGGGAGGCCTGCATGTCCTGGTAGCGCTGCTCCATCTCCTCGACCAGCCAGGCCAGCGCCGCGGCGGCCTTCTTCGGCTGGGTGATGATCGGGGTGATCAGGTGCGGAATGCCTTCGTACGGAGTGAGTTCCACCATCTTCGGGTCGATCAGGATCATCCTGACCTCCTCGGGGGTGGCCCGCGCCAGCAGCGACACCAGCATCGAGTTGACGAAGCTGGACTTGCCCGAACCGGTCGAGCCGGCCACCAGCAGGTGCGGCATCTTGGCCAGGTTGGCCGAGATGAAGTCACCCTCGATGTCCTTGCCGAGCCCGATCACCAACGGGTGGTGGTCTTTGCGGGTCGCCGGTGCGGTGAGCACATCGGCCAGCCGGACCATTTCGCGGTCGGTGTTGGGCACCTCGATGCCGACGGCGGACTTGCCGGGGATCGGGGCCAGCATGCGGACGCTCTCGGTGGCCACCGCGTAGGCGATATTGCGTTGCAGGGCAGTGATTTTCTCGACCTTGACGCCGGGCCCCAGTTCGACCTCGTAGCGCGTGACGGTCGGCCCGCGGGTGCAGCCGGTGACGGCCGCGTCGACCTTGAACTGTTGCAGCACCGAGGTGATGGCATCGGACATCTGCTCGTTGGCCGGGCTGCGCCGCTTGGGCGGGTCGCCGGCGATCAGCAGGTCCAGCGACGGCAGCACGTACGGTCCGTCGATCACCCGGTCGAGAGCCTTGGTGTCGGCCTTCGGTTTCGCCGCACCCTTGCGCGCTTTGCGCGGCGCGCGGGCGGGCGTGGCGGCTGGTTCGGGGATGGTCGGCGCGTCGTCGGCGCCCTCCGACAGTGGGTAGTTCTGGTAGGGACTGCCGGGCCAGGCCGGGGGTTCGTCGGCATAGCCGTCGACGTCGTCGTAGTAGCCGTCGGAGAAGTCCTCGGCGAATCCCGCTGCCGCAGCGGGGTTCCCGGCATCCTCGTCGTATTCGTCGTACTCGTCGTCGTACCCGCCGCGGCCGAACATTCGGGTGCCGAACATCGCGGTCAGCGTTTCCGGCACTTCGCGGATCGTGGTTCCGGTCATCAACAACACCCCGAAGAGCACGCCGATGAACAGCAGCGGGACGGCGATCCAGGCGCTCAGCCCGTCCGAGAGCGGACCGCCGAGCACAAACCCGACGAAGCCGCCGGCATGCCGGCGGCCGGCCGGTGTGTCGGGAGAACCCGACCACAGATGCGACAACCCGAGCACCGGCAACGCGATCATGGCGGCGCCCAGGATCAACCGGGGACGAGCCTCCGGGTTCGGCGCGGTCCGCATCAGGGTCACCGCGACCGCCACCAGGATGATCGGCAGGACCACCACCGCACCGCCGATGAGGGTGCGCAAAGTTCCGTCGATCCACGCGCCGACCGGGCGCGCCGCGTCGAACCACGAACTCGCCGCGACGATGACGGCGGTGCCGAGCAGTGCCAGCGCGATGCCGTCCCGACGGTGCCCGGGATCGATGTCGTGGGCACGGCCGACCGAACGAGCGGTGCCACCGACCCCGCGGGCGAGCATCAGCCAGGTCGCCCGCGCCGCCCGGCCGACCCCGGCGCCGGCGGTCGCAACCACCGAGGGGTTGTTGCGACGACTGGCCGGCTTCTTGGGCGCTTTCCGGGGCGCGGGCCGAGAACCAGCTCGTGACCTGCTGGTTTTGGCAGCGCTGGAACGCGTCGCGGTCTTCGGAGGCATGCGGCAAGCCTAAACGCATCCACCCCATCTGCACCATCCGCCACACCAGTCACAACGCCGCTGAACTGGTACGTCGGCACCGGCTGTGGCCGAATTGTTATCCGGCGAAGCGTCCTCGCGCCGTCCGGGTGCACCGGCGATCAGCGGCACGCAACGCGGACATTAGGGTGAGGGACGTCACTCGCCACCGTCATCGAGGAGCACCGCGCATGTCCAACCCTGTCGTCGTCGTCGCCACCATGACCGCCAAGCCCGAGTCCGTCGACGCGGTCCGCGACGCCTGCAAGACCGCCATCGAAGAGGTGCACGACGAGCCGGGTTGCCAGCTGTACTCCCTGCACGAGGCCAACGGCACGTTCGTGTTCGTCGAGCAGTGGGCCGACGAGGAGGCGCTCAAGACGCACAGCACCGCGCCCGCGATCGCCAAACTGTTCGGCGCGGTCGGCGCGCTTCTCGACGGCAACCCCGACATCAAGATGCTGACACCGGTCGTCGCGGGCGACCCCGCCAAGGGTCGGCTGCGCGGCTGACATGGGCGCCCTGACCGGCAAGACGGCATTCATCACCGGGGCGGCGCGCGGTCAGGGCCGCGCGCATGCGGTCAAGCTCGCCTCCGAAGGCGCCGACATCATCGCCGTCGACCTGTGCGACCAGATCGCGTCGGTGCCCTACCCCATGGCCGACCCCGACGACCTGGCCGACACGGTCAAGCTGGTCGAGGAAACCGGTGCCCGGATATTCGCGACGGAAGCCGATGTCCGAGACCGGGATTCGCTGAAGTCCGCGCTGCGTGCCGGCACCGAACGGCTCGGGGACCGGCTGGACATCGTGATCGCCAACGCGGGCATCGCGCCGATGGCCGACCCGAACGCCTGGCAGGACGTCATCGACGTCAACCTGACCGGGGTGTACCACACCGTCGACGTGGCGATGAAGCCGATGATCAAGTTCGGCAACGGCGGTGCGATGGTGCTGACCAGTTCGGTGATGGGGCTGGTCGGTGTGGGCACCCCGATCGCCGGCTCGGTCGGCTATGCGGCGGCCAAGCACGGCATCGTCGGACTGATGCGGACATACGCGAACCTGTTGGCGCAGTTCAACATCCGGGTCAACTCGATCCACCCGGCCGGCGTGAACACGCCGATGATCGACAACGAGTTCACCCGGTCCTGGCTGGACGGAATAGCGCAGGAGACTCAGGGCGGGCCCGACATGGGCAACGCGCTGCCGGTGCAGACGCTGGAACCCGAGGACATCGCCAACGCGGTGTTCTACCTGGTGTCCGACACCGGCCGCTACGTCACCGGGGTGGCGCTGCCCGTCGACGCGGGATACGTGAACAAACGGTAGTCCGCCGAAACGGGTGACCCGGCCCTAGATCTCCAGCACGGTCGGCACGATCATCGGCTGCCGCCGGTAGGTCTCGCCCACCCACTTGCCGACGGTGCGCCGGACGGCCTGGGCGATGCGCCCCGGGTCGGTGACGTTGTCGGCCGCCAGGATCTCCAGTTCGGCCTCGACCTTGAGCGCGGCGGGCTCGAGTGCCTTCGGATCCTCGCTGAACCCTCGCGAGTGCAGGTGGGCGGGAGCGGCGGGGCGCCCGGTGCCCCGATGCACGACGACGGTGACGGCCACGAAACCCGAAGAGAGGATGAGCCTTTCACCGAGCGTCGCGTCGCCCACGTCTCCGGTGATCAGTCCGTCGACGAACATCTTGCCCACCGGAACGGCGCCGGCGATCTTCGCGATGCCGCCCACCAGATCGACGCTGACGCCGTTCTCGGCGAGCAGGATGTTCTCCGGCGGTACCCCGGTGCCGGCGGCCAGCTTGGCGTTGGCCCGCAGATGCCGCCAGGTCCCATGCACGGGCATCACGTTGCGGGGCCGCACGCCGTTGTACAGGAACAGCAGCTCCCCGGCGTAGGCGTGACCCGAAACATGCACGCGCACTTGGGCATTGGTGACCACCCTGGCGCCGATCTTGGCCAGCGAGTCGACGACGCCGTAGACGGCCTCTTCGTTGCCGGGAATCAGCGAACTGGACAGGATGATCAGGTCGCCCGCCGTCAGGGTGATGCTGCGGTGCTCGCCGCGTGACATCCGGCTCAGCGCCGCCATCGGTTCGCCCTGGGTGCCGGTGGTGACCAGGACGACCCGCTCGGGCGGCAACATCTCGGCCGCGCCGATGTCGAGGACGTCGTCGTCGGCCACCGTCAGAAATCCGAGTTCCCGGGCGATACCCATGTTGCGGACCATCGAGCGGCCGACGAACGACACCTTGCGGCCCAAAGCCACTGCGGCATCGACGATCTGCTGCACCCGGTCGACGTTCGAGGCGAAACAGGCGACGATCACCCGGCCGTCGGCGCCCCGGATCAGCCGGTGCAGGTTCGGCCCCACCTCGCTTTCCGACGGACCGACTCCGGGGTACTCGGAATTGGTGGAGTCACACAGGAACAGGTCGACGCCGTTGTCGCCGAGCCGGGACATACCCGGCAGGTCGGTGGGCCGGCCGTCGAGCGGCAACTGGTCGAGTTTGATGTCGCCGGTGTGCAGGACGGTGCCCGCGCCGGTGTGGATGGCGATGGCCAGTGCGTCGGGGATGGAGTGGTTGACGGCGAAGTACTGGCATTCGAACACGCCGTGCGTACTGCGTTGTCCCTCGGCCACTTCCACGAACACCGGCTTGATGCGGTGTTCACGGCACTTGGCCGCGACCAGGGCGAGCGTGAACCGCGAACCGACGACGGGGATGTCGGAGCGCAGCTTGAGCAGGAACGGGATCGCACCGATGTGGTCCTCGTGCGCGTGGGTGAGCACCAGGGCCTCGATGTCCTCGAGCCGGTCCTCGATGTGCCGGAGGTCCGGCAGGATCAGGTCGACGCCGGGCTCGTCGTGGTTGGGAAACAGCACACCGCAATCGACGATCAGCAGCCGGCCCAGATGCTCGAAAACCGTCATGTTGCGGCCGATTTCGCCGATGCCGCCCAACGCGGTGACCCGCAGCCCGCCGGGGGCCAGCGGCCCGGGCGGCGCGAGTTCTGTGTCCATCCGGCTACGCCAGAACGCCGGCGGCGCGCATGTCCGCGGCGAGCGCGTCGACCTGATCGGGCGTCGCGGCCACCTGGGGCAACCGGGGATCCCCGGCGTCGAAGCCCTGCAACCGCAGTCCGGCCTTCGACATCGTCACCCCGCCGAGCCGGGACTGGGCCGCGTTGAGCGGAGCCAGCGCGACCGCGATCTTGCGAGCCGTGGCGATATCACCGGAATGCAACGACGACAACAGGTCCCGCAACTGTCCAGCGGCGAGGTGACCCCACACGCTGACCACTCCGACGGCGCCCACCGCAAGCCACGGCAGGTTCAGTGAATCGTCGCCGGAGTAGTAGGCCAGGCCGGTTTCGGCCATGATCTGCGCCCCGCCGTGCAAGTCGCCCTTGGCGTCCTTGACCGCGACGATGTTCGGATGCTCCGCCAGGGCGCGCAACGTGTGCCATTCGATCGGGATGGACGAGCGCGGCGGGATGTCGTAGAGCACGTTGGGCAGATCGGTGGCGTCTGCGACCGCGCGGAAGTGCGCGAGCAGACCCGCCTGCGGCGGACGGGAGTAGTACGGGGTCACCACCAGCAGGGCGTGCGCGCCGGCGGCGGCGCAGGCCTTGGCCAGGTGGACGCTGTGTGCGGTGTCGTAGGTGCCGGCTCCGGCGATGATGCGGGCCCGGTCCCCCACCGCTTCGAGCACGGCGCGCAGCAGCGCGATCTTCTCGTCATCGGTGGTGGTGGGCGATTCCCCGGTGGTGCCGGACACCACCAGACCGTCGCAGCCGGCGTCGACCAGGCGGGTTGCGAGCTTCTTGGCGGCGGTCAGATCGAGCGAGCCGTCCGGGCCGAACGGCGTCACCATGGCAGTCAACACGGTGCCCAACCGTGCGCTGACGTCGAATCCGCTGGTGCTCACGGGCCTAAGGTTACCGTGCCGGGCCAGTCGTTTCTCAAACCTCCGTGGCCAGCGGACTGGTCGCGACCTCGCTGCCGTCGGCCAGCGTCGTGATCTCGAAATCGGCGAACACCGCGGGCGCGACCCCGACGAGTTGGCGCAAACAGGCGATCGCCAGCCGGCGCATCTCCACGTCGGCGTGCTCGGTGGCCCGCATGGCGATGAAGTGGCGCCAGGCGCGGTAGTTGCCGGTCACCACGATGCGGCTCTCGGTGGCGTTCGGCAGCACGGCGCGGGCCGCCTGCCGGGCCTGCTTGCGGCGCAGCGGCTGCCCCGGCGCATCGCCGAGTCTGGTCTCCAGACCCGCGAGCAGGGCGTCGTAGGCGGCGCGGCTGGCGTCCGCCGCCGCCAGGAACATCTCCTGCAGCTCGGGGTCGCCGTCGATGCCCGGCGGCATCACCACATGGGCGTCGTCGGCCGGCACATAGCGCTGGGAGAGCTGGCTGTAGGAGAAGTGCCGGTGCCGGGTCAGCTCGTGGGTGCACGACCGGGAGACGCCGGTGATGTAGAAGGTGGCGCTGGCATGTTCGAGCGCGGCGAAATGCCCGACGTCGATGATGTGCTTGAGGTAGGCGGCATTGGTGGCCGTCTTCGGGTTGGGCTTGTCCCAGGTCTGGTAGCAGGCCCGGCCGGCGAACTCGACCAGCGCCTGTCCGCCGTCGGCGTCGGTGGACCACGGCACGTCGGCGGGCGCGGTGAACTCCGTCTTGGCGATCAGCTGTACCTGCAGCGGGGCGGTCTGGGCCACGCGGTGAGCGTAGCGCGGGGCCGCGGTACACCGGCCGCAATGGGATATGGCT
>CAZTAA010000022.1:0-49180 GCA_964611465.1 uncultured Mycobacterium sp.
GCCGGCGCGGGGGGCGCCGGCGGGAGGGGCGCGGGCGCGACGGGCGCGGGGGCATCCGGCGGCGGCGGGTTGAACGTGTTCTGCTGCTGCGGAGGCGGGGCCTGGTTCGCGGGCGCCTGGGTGGCCGGCTGCTGCGGCAGGTGCTGGGTCTGGGTCTGCTGGGTCTGCTGGGTGGAACCGCCGCTCGACGACGAAGAACCGGAGGACCCCGACGACCCCGACGATGAGGATCCCGAGGAGGAGGACCCGGACCCGTAGGACCCGGAGTAGGAACCCGAGTCATCCGACGTGGAGGACTGTCCGGCCGTGTCCGGCAGCGGCACCGGGGGCAGGTTCAGCCGGTCGGCGGGAATGTCCGGCGGCGGGACCGGGGGCTGGCCGTTGATCATCAGCGGCCCCTTGGCGCTGTTGAGCAACGTGGCCCAGGCGCCGTTGCCGAGGGTGGCGCCGACACTGCAGGAGACCTGGCGGCTGCCCGCCGTCCAGCTCGGCAGCGACACGGTGCTGTAGATGAGCGTCAGCGTCGTGCTGCGCAGCTGGATCGGCGCTAGGAACGCGTCGGTCATCCGGGTGCAGGCGTCCTTGATGAACAGGTCCTGATCCGCCTCGGCGGGAAGCGCGTCGGGGAACTTCTCGGCCAGGTTGACGGTGCCGGTGACCTCCATGGCATGCGGCGCCGCGCAGTCCACCGGCACGTCGAGCGGCTGGTTGCTGGCCGCATCGATACCCAGGCAGGTCCCCGGCGCCCAGACCTTGGACTGGTCGACCTCGGCGACTTTGCCCTTGGCGGCGAGCTGGCGGTTGTCCGGGCCGGGCAACTGCAGACCGCACAGCATCCGGCGCTCGCCGGACTGCTTCCACGCCTTGTCACCGGACCACAGCATGCTGACCGCGAAACGGCTGTTCGGGTCGAACTTCGCGCCGAGGTAGCGCTGCACCGCGACCTGGCACTGCTCCTGACTGATCTGCTGGATGCGGGCCGGCGAGGGCGGCGCGGCGTCCGGACCGTACTCGGAGCCGGGGAAGGCGCCGATGTCGACCGATTCGGCCACCTCGAACCGGTGGTCGTCCTTGCAGTCGACGATCGAGGCCTGGTCGGGTGTGTTGTCCGGCCAGTTCAGGCAGTCACCGGCCTTGGCGTGCTGGAAGGTCGAATTGCCCCGCGCGCCGTTCGTGCCGGCGGGCTCGAGGTAGGACGTCAGGCCCGAGTCCTGCCGGCCGAAGGGCAGCGCGGTGGTCAAACCGGCGATCAGCAAACCGCCGAGCGCGGTCAGCAGGAGCGCCCGCCGCGTCGGCGTGGCTTTCAGCGTGCGCCGCCAACTGGTCGGTTCGGCGTCGTCTTCGGGCTGGTCGGGACGCACTTCATCCCGATCGGAGAGGTCGGACATCGGTTCCATTGTGACAGGCGTCCCGAGCGGTGTGAAAAATGATGCGCAAGTGATGCAAACGCGACGGCCGGACCGGGGCGGGCGGCCGGCGCGGACCGGACAAAAGTAGGGTTTTCCGCTGTGATCGACCTGAAGCTGGTCAGGGACAACCCCGACGCCGTGCGCCGTTCGCAGGCCAGCCGGGGTGAAGACCCCGGCCTGGTGGACGAGCTGCTGTCCGCCGATGCGGCCCGCCGCGCGGCGATCTCGGCCGCCGACACGTTGCGTGCCGAACAGAAGGCCGTGAGCAGGCAGGTGTCCGCCGCCTCGCCCGAGGACCGGCCGGCGGTGCTGGCCCGGGCCAAGGAGCTCGCCGCCGCGGTCAAGGCCGCCGAGAGCGACCAGACCACCGCCGAGGCCGCGTTGCAGAGCGCGCATCTGGCGATCTCCAACGTCGTCATCGACGGGGTCCCCGCGGGCGGTGAGGACGACTTCGTCCTGCTCGACACGGTCGGGACGCCGCCGGCGCTGGCCGACCCCCGCGACCATCTCGACCTGGGTGAGTCGCTGGGCCTGATCGACATGGAACGCGGCGCCAAGGTCTCCGGATCACGGTTCTACTTCCTCACCGGCCGCGGCGCGCTGCTGCAACTCGGGCTGCTGCAACTGGCAACCCGGCTCGCGGTGGACAACGGCTTCAGCCTGATGATCCCGCCGGTGCTGGTGCGCCCGGAGATCATGAGCGGCACCGGGTTTCTCGGCACGCACGCCGAGGAGATCTACCGCGTCGAGGCCGACGACCTGTATCTGGTCGGCACCTCCGAGGTGCCGCTGGCCGGGTACCACTCCAACGAGATACTCGATCTGTCGTCGGGCCCGTTGCGCTATGCGGGCTGGTCATCGTGCTTCCGCCGGGAGGCCGGCAGCTACGGCAAGGACACCAAGGGCATCATCCGGGTACACCAGTTCGACAAGGTCGAGGCCTTCGTCTACTGCCGGCCGGAGGACGCCGAAGCCGAGCATCAGCGGCTGCTGGGCTGGCAGCGCGAGATGCTGGGTCTCATCGACGTGCCCTACCGCGTGATCGACGTGGCCGCGGGCGATCTCGGCGCGTCGGCCGCCCGCAAATTCGACTGCGAGGCGTGGGTGCCGACCCAGGCCACCTACCGCGAACTGACGTCGACGTCGAACTGCTCGACGTTCCAGGCCCGCCGGCTGGCCACGCGCTACCGCGACGAGAACGGCAAGCCGCAGATCGCGGCGACGCTCAACGGCACGCTGGCCACCACCCGGTGGCTGGTGGCCATCCTGGAGAACCACCAGCAGGCCGACGGCAGCGTGCGGGTGCCCGCGGCACTGGTGCCCTACGTGGGTACGGAGGTACTCGAACCATGATCGACCTCGATCTCGACGAGATGCGCGGCTGGTTCGGCTTCGGGGTGGCCGGCAACTTCGCCGGGCACCTCGAACAGGCCGGCGAGGACGCGGACTTCGTCAACGTCAAGACCGAAGGGATCGCACCGAAGGGCATCTTCCCTTGGTACGCACCGGGTTCGGACACGTTCCTGGGACAGTTCCCGCTGTCCAACGACGCGATCGTGCTGCCCCCGGAAAGTCCGGATCTGCCGGGTCCGCTCAATCTGCAGATCGAGCCCGAGGTGGGGCTGGCCTGCCGGGTCCGCTGGCACGGCGACACCGTGGCCGCGCTGGAGCCGTTCGCGCTCGGCGCGTTCAACGACTGCTCCATCCGCCGGCCGGGCGCGCCGAAGATCAGTCACAAGAAGAACTGGGGTCCGGCCTCCAAAGGTGTTGCCGCACAGTTCTTCGACATCGGTGACCTCACGCCGGACGGGCCGACGGCCACGCTGCGCCTCGTCTGTTTCCTGCACGGGGCCGACGGGTCCGGACAGGCCTACGGCGTGGACAGCCCGCTGCTGGGCTACTCGTACTACGGCGACGTGCTGCTGGACTGGATCGTCGAGCGGTTGGCGAACCAGAAGGGGTCACCGGACACCCCGCTGGAAGATGTCGGCGCGTTGATGGCGGCCTCGGGTCATCCCGAGCGCGTGCTGATCGGGATCGGCGCCACCCGGTACACGCCGCTGGGCGAGTCGACGTTCCTGCAACCCGGGGACCAAGCCGTCGTCCGTGTCTACGACACCGAATCGGGTGCCAAATCCGAACTGCGGCAAGTGGTCTCGCGAGCCTGATCGGCCGGCGCCGATCAGCCGGCGAGCACTTCCTCGAGCATCTCCAGGAACTCCTCGGGGCGCTGCGGCGTGAACGCGGGCCGCAGCCGGAGGCCCGGGACGTCCAGGGTCACCAGCGTCGTCTTGGCCGGCCGGGCCACGTCCAGCGGGAGCCAGCGCCGGAAATCCGACGTGCCCCAGATGCGGAATCTCTGCTGGAACAGCCCCAGCGGGGTCGCCGTGTAGCCGCGGATGTCCTCCACCGGAATGACTTTCGCGGTTCCCGACGGGAAGTGGTAGCGCCGTAGCGTCAGCGCGTGCCGGTCCAGTTGGACCAGCCCGTCGTCGTAATACTGGCGCGGGGGCGCGCTCACGACTTCGAGCATCTCAGCTCGTGGCCCCTGGAGGTCAGGCAGCGCCCGTTCTCCAGGTTCCACTGCCAGCCGTGCAAATTGCAGGTCAGCGTCGAACCCTCGACCACGCCGAACTTGGACAGGTCGGCCTTCAGGTGCGGGCAGCGGCGCTGGATTTCCCAGCCGCCCAGCGTGATCGACGCCGAGTCGTCGTGCGTTTCGGCGAACCAGCCGTCGGCGTAGGCGATCCGCTCATCGGTCAGGCACTTGAAGAACGTGTACAGGTACTCGTTGTAGCCGCCGACCCGCCAGGCGGTGAACCGCGTCGACAGAAAGATCGTGTTGACCCAGTCGGGCTCGTGGTCGCGCAACACGGTGCGCACCAGTTCGGCCGCGATGCCGAAGCCGTAGCGGAACTTCTCATCCGGAATCGGTTCGCGCACAGTGCGTTTCGGAAAGTCCAGCACCACCGTCTCGTCGCGGCCGCCGCCGGTCATCCGCAACTCGACCGGATACCCGATGCCGTCGCAGATCTCGTCGGTCTGCAGCATGATCGGCTCGAACAACTCGCGCAGCGGCTCCAGCAGCGGCTCGCCCTCGGCGGGCGCCCAGCGCGCCTTCTCCGCGGCCAGCACCGGCGCCATCCGCTGCGCGTAGGCCTCGATGTAGTCGGCCTTGCCGGTGGTGAAGATGGCCTCGACCTCGTCCTCGGGGATCGGGTGAGTGAGCGAATTCAGTTGAGAGCCGGTGAAATCCGCGGTCGATCCCGGAATCATCAGCAGGCCGCCGTCGTTTCCGTGGCGGCGCATCTGGTCCAGGAACACCACCTGGTCGGGGAAGATGTTGGCCGGGTCCCCGTGGTCGTCGTTGAGGTCGCGCAACGCCGGATCCAGGAAGCACGGCGGCCCGGCCGACGGGATCACCCAGGTCGCCCCGACCTGGGTGATGTACTGCCGGCAGCGGTCCATCCCGCGCTGCCGCTTCTGGGTGCCGAACGACGCCTTGGCACGCTCGGGCATGTCATAGACGACCGGATACCAGATGGCCCCGGAGAACTGGAGCATGTGCACGTCGATGTGACCGAACTGATCCAGGACGTCCAGGTCCACGGGCCGCGAGTCGTTCATGTTGAAGACGGTGGTGACGCCGTCGGACACCACCAGGCCGGAGTCCCCGATCGGGCCGTCGGCCGGTGCCCGCAGCGCGATGATCATCACCTCGAGGTCACCCTTGGGGCCGCTGACGGTGTGCTTGACGGAATCGGTGGTCTCGAAGAACTTGTGGAAGCCCAGCTTCTCCAGTTCGCGGCGCAGGTCAGGCACCGGGAAGTCCGGCAGCAGCACGACCGCGTCCTTGTTGACGTGGGCGGTCAGGTTCTCCGGGTCGAAGTGGTCCTTGTGCAGGTGGGACACGTACAGGTAGTCGCAGTCACCGAGGGTGTCCCAGTCCAGTTGGCTGTTGTCCGGGAACGGGAACCACGACGCGAAGTAGGCCGGGTTGAGCCAGGGGTCGCACAGAATGCGGCCCGCCCGCGTCTCGATCAGGAATCCGGCGTGACCGACACTTGTGACCTGCACAGATATTCTCCGATGACCTTCGCTGCTCCGACAATTCGCCGGGTCGAGTTTAACCGGGCCGGCGGCCGGGAGGCCGCCGCGGCCGTCGGTAGTAGTCGAGGCGGATGGCATCGGCCCGGAGGCCATAGGCCCCTAGCAGCAGGGCGGGCGCCGCCGGTTTCGCCCGTCCCGGCCCGCCGGTCGGGCCGCACCGTCGCGGCACCCGACTAGGCTCCATGGCGTGGAACCGGTATACGGCACCGCCATCGCGGCCGCGCGCGCCATCTGGCGGCTGCAAGGGCTACGTTTCACCTTGACCGGGGTGGAGAACCTGCCGAAGAGCGGCGGCGCGGTGATCGCCATCAACCACACCAGCTACTTCGACTTCACCTTCGCGGGTCTGCCCGCCTTCGAGCAGGGCCTGGGCCGCAAGGTCCGGTTCATGGCCAAGCAGGCGGTGTTCGACCACGCCATCGGCGGGCCGCTGATGCGCGGCATGCGGCACATCCCGGTGGACCGCGGCAACGGCGCGCCGGCGTTCGAGGAAGCCTGCCGACTGCTCAAGGAGGGCGAGTTCGTCGGCGTCTACCCCGAAGGCACCATCAGCCGAAGTTTCGAGATCAAGCAGCTCAAGTCCGGCGCGGCCCGGATGGCGATCGCCGCGGGCGTACCGATCGTGCCGCACATCGTGTGGGGCGCCCAGCGCATCTGGACCAAGGGCCATCCCCGCAAGCTGTGGCGGCCCAAGGTTCCGATCGCGATCGCTGTCGGCGAGCCGATTGAGCCGACGCTGCCCGCGGCCGAGCTGACGGCGCTGCTGCACGCGCGGATGCAGCACCTGCTGGAACGCGTGCAGAACGACTACGGCCCGCACCCCGCGGGTGAATTCTGGGTGCCCAAGCGACTGGGCGGCGGCGCTCCGTCACTGGCCGAGGCGACCGCCCTGGACGCCGGGACGCCCGACGCCAGGCCCGCGCCGGAGTAGCCCGCGATGGAACCGGTCTTCCGCACGCTCGAGATCGCCGCGTCGCTGGCGCTGCGGCTCACCGGCACCCGGATCACCTTCCGGGGCCTGGAGCACATTCCCGCGACCGGCGGCGCGGTGATGGCGATCAACCACACCGGATACGTCGACTTCCTGCCGGCCGCGCTGGCGGCGACCCAGCGCAACCGGCGCATGCGGTTCATGATCAAGGCCGAGATGAACGAGGTCCGCCCGGTGCGCTTCCTGATCGAGCACACCAAGACGATCCCGGTCGACCGCGGCGCCGGCCGCGACGCGTACGCCGTTGCGGTGCAGCGGCTGCGGGAGGGCGAACTGGTGGGCGTCTATCCCGAGGCGACGATCAGCCGCAGTTTCGAGCTGAAGGAGTTCAAGTCCGGTGCGGCCCGGATGGCGCTGGAGGCACAGGTGCCGTTGATCCCGCTGGTGGTGTGGGGGGCCCACCGCATCTGGACCAAGGACCACCCGAAGTCGTTGGGCCGCAAGAAGATTCCAATCACCGTCGCGTTGGGCGCCCCGCTGGCCCCGGTCGGCACTGCCGGAGAGCTCGAGCGGGAACTGCGCGCGGCCATGACCGCGTTGCTGTACGACGCGCAACAGACGTACGACCATCCGCCCGGGGCCTACTGGGTGCCCCGCCGGTTGGGGGGCAGCGCTCCCACCGTCGCCGAGGCCGAGCGGATGGAGGAGGCCGAACTGGCGGAACGGCGGCGCAGACGAGCCGGGCGGCAGTGATGCTGCCCGCCCTGATCGCGACCGACGTCGACGGCACGCTGCTCGACGACACCGAGCGCATCACCGCCCGCACCCGCGAGGCGGTGCGGGCGGCGGTGGCCGCCGGGACGACGTTCGTCCTGGCCACCGGCCGGCCGCCGCGCTGGATCGGGCCGGTGGTCGACGAACTGGGGTTCGCCCCGATGGCCGTGTGCGCCAACGGCGCGGTGCTCTACGACCCGGCGACCGACCGGATCATCTCGGCACGCACCCTGCCGGTCGACGCGCTGTCGGCGCTGGCCGAGATCGCCGAACACGCCATCCCGGGGGTCGGGCTCGCGGTGGAGCGGGTCGGCCGCTCGGCACACGACGCCGCCACCCCGCAGTTCGTCAGCTCACCCGGCTATGAGCACGCCTGGCTGAACCCCGACAACACCGAGGTCTCGCGCAGCGACCTGGTGTCGGCGCCCGCGGTGAAACTGCTCATCCGCAAGGCCGGGGCCCGCAGCGCCGACATGGCCGCCGAGATCATGAAATACGTTGGCGCCGAGGGTGATATCACCTTCAGCACCAACAACGGGCTGATCGAGATCGTGCCGCGCGGGATCAGCAAGGCCACCGGCGTCGACGAGGTCGCCGCCCCGCTGGGCATCACCAGCCAGGACGTCGTCACCTTCGGCGACATGCCCAATGACATCCCGATGCTGCGCTGGTCCGGGCTGGGCGTGGCGATGGGCAACGCGCACCCCGACGCCGTGGCGGCCGCCGACGAGGTGACGGCGCCGAACACCGAAGACGGTCTGGCCCGGGTGCTGGAACGGTGGTGGCTGGCCTGAGCCGCGGCGGTGCTCTTCCGGTCAGCTCGCGGCGGGCTGCGCGATCGGACTGAAACGTTCCAGCTGGACGGGCGGCCCGCCGTCCGGCAGCGGCGGCACCGGTTGGGCGACGCCCTCCACCACACGGGTGACCCGCCCGCTCTCGCGGTCGAAGTTCAGGGTGCCGTGCTGGAAGTTCTGCACCACCCATTGCGGTTCGTCGATCGCGCCGCTGGTGGGCAACCCGAGCACGCCGCGTTCGTAGCCCAGCGCCGCCCAGGCGTCGTAGATGGCACCGGTGACGGGCTCGGCCCCGCTGTGCGGCGACCAGTAGACCGCGCCGTGTTCGAAGCGGGCGTAGCGGGCCGTGCCCAACGCGGCGCCTTCGGGTGACGTGGGCTTGCCGAGCGTGCCCTTGGCGCCGCCCAGGTTCTCCCACTTGGCGAATATCGCGCCGCCGCGCAACGCGTCCTCGACCGTCCGCGGCCGCGGCGGATCGCTGAAATGCGCCGCGATGTCCCGGATTTCGTCCATCGCGGCGTAGGCGGCGTCACCGGGGCATTCGGTCACTCCGACGTCGCGGTGCGTCAGGATGGCCGGCATCGTCACGGTCTGCCCGGCCCGGAACTTCGTGTACGGACCGCCGGCCGACGTCAGCGCGGCAGTGCCCCGCGGGTCGACGTGGTCGAGTCCCAGACGCCAGCCCAGCAACCGGCCGACCGCCCGCAACTGAACCTCGTCGGGGCGCACGGTCTCGAAGTCGCCCAGCATCGCGACGCCCCAGGTGTTCCGGTTGAACCCGCCGGTGTGCGACCCCTCCACCGGGCGGTCGACCCCGCCGGCGCGGCCTTCGAACACCTGGCCGTACTTGTCGACCAGGGCGTTGTAGGCGATGTCGCACCAGCCCAGCGTCCGGGTGTGGTAGGCGAAGATGGCGCGCACGATCGCGGCGGAGTCCTGCGGCGAATAGTCATTGCTGCCGGCGGTGTGGTGCACCACGGCGGCCTGGACGCCGCGGTCGTAGCGGGGCGGCCCGCATCGACTCGACCCGTCGGCGCCCCACTGCGCCCGGGTGATGACGTTCGGCGCCTGACCGGGGCCGAGCACCGCCGCCGGCGGCGTCCAGTGGTTGTCCGCGGGCGCCTGGGGCGGACTGATCAACACAGCCGAAAGATGTTGTGCCAGTGGCTGTTCGGCGCTGGCCGGCCGGTAACCGAGCTCGTGGTCTCGATCGCCGTCCCGGGTGTCGGGCAGCGCCGCGGTGACCGGCGCCCCGGGTGGGCGCCGCACCGCGATCTGCACCGCGGTCGTCGTCCCGACGAACACCGGGTCGGTGCCGCGGGGTCCCCGGCCGGCGCCGCCGGGCGCGCCGTCAACCGCGTCGGACTCGAGCGCGTCGGCCTGGTACCAGGGTCCCCAGCTGCCGTCGGCGCGCCGGGCGCGGATCCGCGCGGACGTGCCGGTCAGGTCGCCGCCGGTCAGCGCCACCATCGAGAACGGGGTGTCCTGGCTGACCTCGCGCACCGTCTCGCCACCGCCGACGCCGGCCAGCGGCCGCTCGGCCAGGCGGGTGTCGTCGGCGCGCGGCTGCTGTCCGGGCGGCACTCCGTTGATCGCCCACGGCAACAGGACGGCGGTGGTCGCGAGCGCGATCAGCAGTGTCGGCGCGCGCCGGGCGCTGCCACGGGCGGGGTGGGCTTCGCCCGGCAGACGCGTCCAGGGAAGACACCTCGGCACGAGGCGATGTTACGTATGGGCTGAGTGATGCAGGTGTTTCGACACGGCACAAATGTGAACAATGTGAATAAAGGACAACGGCACCGCAGGGTTGTCTCGGGCTCATCCGTGGGGGTCGAGGGGGAGAGCCCGCCCTGCGGTGCCGTTTGGCCTGGGTCCTTCTCCGTCAGCCGATCGCGGGCACCGCTGCTGCCGCGGCGGCCGGCACCGCTGCCGCGGCGGCGGGCGCCGCTCCCGCCGCGGCCGGTGTCGCCGACTGCACGGCGCTCATGATCGACGGCATCACCACGCCTTTGAGCAGGTCGACCACCTGGCCGACGCCCAGTTGCTGCGCCGCGCTGCTCAGGCTGCCGATCAGGCCGGTGTTCGCCGGAGCGGTGGCGGCCGGGGCGAGCAGCCCCGGATCAGCGCCCAGGATCGGATAGGTCGGGGCCGTCGGATCCAGTCCGATCGGCTGCTCGGTCGGCACGCCCAGGCCCGGGGTGCTCGGCAGGGCGCCCGGAATCGTCAGGGCGGGGTCCGGAGTGACGGCCGGCGTGGCCAGGCCCGGGGTCAGACCGGCCGGCGTCAGGCCGGGCGCGGTGGCGGTCAACGCGGGGGCCGTGGCCGTCAGACCGGGCGGGGTCAGGCCGGGCGCGGTGGCCGTCGCCGCGGGCGCCGCGGCAGTCAGACCCGGCGTCAGCCCCGGATCGGTCAGCGCGGTGCCGGTCAGCGTGGAGCCCACCGCCGGGCTGATCGGCGCGCTCACCGGCGGCGTGGTCAGCCCCGCGGCGCCCAGGCCCGGCGACGTGCCCAGGCCCGGCGACATCAGGCCCGGTGCGGTCAGCGTCGGACCGGCGCTGATCGGCTGGGCACCCGAGGGGCTCAGTCCGGTCGGCAGCGGCGGCAGGTTGACGCCGAACTGCGACAGGCCCTGCGACAACGCGGACATGATCTCGTTAGGCAGGTCCGTGATGATCCCGGCCTGCACGAAGTCGCGGTGCTCGGTGGCGGGCGCGGCGGGCGTGGACAGTTCGGTGATCGCGATGACTGCGAACGGACTTGTGACGGCCAGGGCGGCGACTGCGCTCATGGCTGTCGAGAGCTTGCGTCGACGTCGGTTCGGCACTGAAGTCTCCTCAATCTGGTGTTTCGCCGGGTCGGCTGGTCAGCTGGCCACTACTGGCGACATTGGCACTGACACCGATGGTACGGGCGTGACAGCTGGGTCTAGAGTGACGATGCGGAATCGTGAGCCAATCGCGACATTCCGTTGTGCGGCTGCCGAATCGCGGGGTTGCGCGCCGCCTGCCGAAGCGGTCCACGGGCCCGGGTCCGATACCCTTGCCTGCGATGACTCCCTCTCCCGGTGCCGCCTCCCCGGACGGTTTCGACCTCTTCGTCGTGGGCTCCGGCTTCTTCGGACTGACAATCGCCGAGCGGGTGGCGACACAGCTGGGCAAGCGGGTTCTCGTCGTCGAGCGGCGCTCGCACATCGGCGGCAACGCGTACTCCGAACCCGAGCCGGAGACCGGCATCGAGGTCCACAAGTACGGCGCGCACCTGTTCCACACGTCCAACAAACGGGTCTGGGACTACGTGCGGGAGTTCACCGACTTCACCGGCTACCAGCACCGGGTGTTCGCGCTGCACGACGGGCAGGCCTACCAGTTCCCGATGGGCCTCGGCCTGGTGTCGCAGTTCTTCGGCCGCTACTTCACCCCGGACGAGGCGCGCGCGCTGATCGCCGAGCAGGCCAGCGAGATCCAGACCGAGGACGCGCGGAACCTCGAGGAGAAGGCGATCTCGCTGATCGGGCGGCCGCTCTACGAGGCCTTCGTCAAGGGCTACACGGCCAAGCAGTGGCAGACCGACCCCGTCGAGCTCCCGGCTGCCGTCATCAATCGCCTGCCGGTCCGCTACACCTTCGACAACCGGTACTTCAACGACACCTACGAGGGCCTGCCGCTGCACGGCTACACCGCCTGGCTGCAGAACATGGCCGCCGACGAACGCATCGAGGTGCGGCTGGACACCGACTGGTTCGACGTCCGGGACGCGCTGCGCGCCGCCAACCCGGATGCGCCCGTGGTCTACACGGGGCCGCTGGACCGCTATTTCGACTACGCCGACGGCCGGCTCGGCTGGCGCACCCTGGACTTCGAGGTCGAGGTGCTGCGCGACTGCGGGGATTTTCAGGGCACCCCGGTGATGAACTACAACGACGTCGAGGTGCCGTACACGCGGATCCACGAGTTCCGGCACTTCCATCCCGAACGGGACTACCCGACGGACAAGACCGTCATCATGCGCGAGTTCTCCCGGTTCGCCGAGAACGACGACGAGCCCTACTATCCGATCAACACCGAGTCCGACCGTGCGGTGCTGGCCGCCTACCGGGCCCGGGCGAAGGCCGAGACCGCGGCGGAGCGGGTGCTCTTCGGCGGACGGCTGGGCACCTACCAGTACCTGGACATGCACATGGCCATCGCCAGTGCGCTCAACATGTACGACAATATCCTGGCCCCGCACCTGGCCGACGGTGCGCCGCTGGGTGACGGCGAAGAAAGCAGCACCCCATGAGTGACATCCCCTCCGGCCGGCTCGACAGCGGGCAGACGCGGGCCGTCAGCCTGCTGTCCCGGGTGATCCTGCCCCGGCCCGGCGAGCCGCTGGACGTCCGCAAGCTCTACATCGAGGAGTCCGACACCAACGCCCGGCGCGCGCACGCGCCGTCGCGCACCACCCTGGAGATCGGCCCCGAGTCCGAGGTGTCCTTCGCGACGTACTTCAACGCCTTCCCCGCCAGCTACTGGCGCCGGTGGTCGACGCTGGAATCGGTGGTGCTGCGCGTCGAGCTGACCGGCAGCGGCCGGGTGGACGTCTACCGGACCAAGGCGACCGGCGCCCGGATCACCGTCGGCGGCGCCGGGTTCTCCGGCTCGGGCAGGGCCGACGACGGTGACATCGTTGAGTTCGAAGTGGGGCTGGATCCCTTCGAGGACGGCGGCTGGATCTGGTTCGACATCACCACCGACAGCGCGGTCACCGTCCACAACGCGGCGTGGTACGCGTCGGTGCCCGCACCGGGCCGGGCCGACGTGGCCGTCGGCATCCCCACCTTCAACCGGCCCGGCGACTGTGTCAACGCGTTGACGGCGCTGACCTCGGATCCGTTGGTGGACAACGTCATCGGCGCGGTGATCGTCTCCGACCAGGGCACCCGGAAGGTCGTCGACCACCCGGACTTCCCGGCGGCGGCCGCCGCGTTGGGCGATCGGCTCTCCATCCACAACCAGCCCAACCTGGGTGGCTCGGGCGGCTACAGCCGGGTGATGTACGAGGCGCTCAACCACACCGACTGCGAACAGATCCTGTTCATGGACGACGACATCCGCATCGAGCCGGACTCGATCCTGCGGGCGCTGGCGCTCAACCGGTTCGCCAAGGCCCCCACGCTGATCGGCGGGCAGATGCTCAACCTGCAAGAGCCGTCGCACCTGCACGTCATGGGTGAGGTCGTGGACCGGTCCAACTTCATGTGGACCAACGCGCCGCACACCGAATACGACCACAACTTCGCCAAGTACCCACTCAACGACGACAACGAGAAGAGCGCGCTGCTGCACCGGCGCATCGACGTCGACTACAACGGCTGGTGGATGTGCATGATCCCGCGCCGGGTCGCCGAGGAGCTCGGCCAGCCGCTGCCGCTGTTCATCAAGTGGGACGACGCCGACTACGGCCTGCGGGCCGGCGAGCACGGTTACGGCACGGTCACCATGCCGGGCACCGCGATCTGGCACATGGCCTGGAGCGACAAGGACGACGCCATCGACTGGCAGGCCTACTTCCATCTGCGCAACCGCCTGGTCGTCGCGGCCCTGCACTGGGACGGCGACGTCAAGGGACTGGTCGCCAGCCACTTCAAGGCCACCGTGAAACACCTTCTGTGCCTTGAGTATTCGACGGTGGCGATCCAGAACAAGGCGATGGACGACTTCCTCGCCGGCCCCGAGCACATCTTCTCCATCCTGGAGTCGGCACTGCCCGACGTGCACGCCCTGCGCAAGCAGTACCCGGACGCCGTCGTGCTGCCCGGCGCCACCTCGCTGCCGACACCGTCGGGCCGCAAGAGGGTGCACAAACCGCCGGTCTCGTTGCCCGCCATCGGTTTTCGGCTGGCGCGCGGCGTCGCGCATCAACTGGGCCAAGCCGATCCGGCGCATCACGTCCGCCCCGAACTCAACGTCGCCACCCAGGACGCCCGCTGGTTCCTGCTGTGCAACGTCGACGGGGTCACGGTGACCACCGCCGACGGCCGCGGCGTGGTGTACCGGCAGCGGGACCGTGCCAAGATGTTCGAACTGCTGCGGGAGTCGCTGCGCCGGCAGTTCAAGCTGTACCGCAGGTTCAACGCGATGCGCCGGGCCTACCGCGCGGCCCTGCCCGAGCTCACCAGCACGCAGAAGTGGGAAACCGTTCTGCTGGAACCGAGTTCGGTCGCAAATGGCTGAACCGGCGGCACCGGCGCGCGCCGAGGAGGCCGCACTGGTGGCGGTGCAATCCGCGCTGGCCGGCCGGCCGGGCGTGCTGCCGACCGCACGGGCGCTGTCCTTCTTCGGTGAGCATTCGCTGGGCTGGCTTGCGCTCGCCGGTCTGGGCGCGCTGCTGTCGCCCGGGCGGCGGCGCGCGTTCGTCACCGCCGGCATCGGGACGTTCGCGGCCCACGCGGCCGCCGTGTTGATCAAGCGGGTGGTCAAGCGCACCCGCCCCGATCACCCGGCCATCGCCGTCAACGTCGGCACCCCGAGCCGGTTGAGCTTCCCGTCCGCGCACGCCACGTCGACGACGGCCGCGGCGATGCTGCTCGGCCGTGCGGCCGGCCTGCCGCCGACGACACTGCCGGCGCTGCTGGTGCCCCCGATGGCGTTGTCGCGGTTGGTGCTCGGTGTGCACTACCCGACCGACGTCGCCACCGGGGTGGCCGTCGGCGCGCTGGTGGCCAAACTCACCGAGGTGTTCTCGGACCGGATCGGAGGCATGCGTTGAGCGAAGAGGCGCCGGACATCGACCCCCGGGTCGGTCCGCCGAAGACCCTGCTCGGCGGGATCGTCAAAGCGGTGCGGCCCCGGCAGTGGGTGAAGAACCTGCTCGTGCTGGCGGCCCCGCTGGCCGCGCTGGGCGGTGAACAGCACTACGACTACCGGCAGGTGTTCATCAAGGTCGGGATCGCCTTCGTGGTGTTCTGCATGGCGTCGTCGTGCGTGTACCTGGTCAACGACTCCCGGGACATCGAGGCCGACCGGGCGCATCCCACCAAGCGATTCCGTCCCATCGCGGCCGGGGTGGTCCCGGTTCCGCTGGCCTACGGGCTGGCCGTCGTACTCGGGGTAGCGGCACTGGCCATCTCGTGGCTGGTCACGCCGCACCTGGCGCTGGTGATGGCCGTCTACATCGGCATCCAGCTGGCCTACTGTTTCGGTCTGAAACATCAAGCGGTACTTGACATCTGCATCGTGTCGTCCGGTTTCCTGATCCGCGCGATCGCCGGTGGTGTGGCCGCCGGAATTCCGCTGTCGCAGTGGTTCCTGCTGGTGATGGCGTTCGGGTCGCTGTTCATGGCCGCCGGCAAGCGGTACGCCGAACTGCAACTCGCCGAACGCACCGGAGCCAAGATCCGCAAGTCGCTGGAGAGTTACACCAGCAGCTACCTGCGGTTCGTGTGGACGCTGGCCGCCACCGCGGTGGTGCTCTGCTACGCCTTGTTCGCCTTCGAGCGCGACGGCGGGTCGGCGTCGTGGTGGGCGGTCTCGATCGTGCCGTTCGCCGTGGCGATCCTGCGCTACGCGGTGGACATCGACGGCGGCGACGCGGGTGAGCCCGAGGAGATCGCGCTGCACGACCGGGTGCTGCAGGTGCTGGCGCTGACGTTGATCGGAACCGTCTGTGCCGCCGTCTACTTCGGCTAGCGGCCCCCTGGTGTGGCCGGTCTACCGGTACGCGCCGACGGCCCGGCTGAGCCTGTGGGCGGGGGTGCTGGCGGTGGCCGCGCTGTACGGCTGGGGCGCGTGGCAGCGGCGCTGGATCGCCGACGACGGGCTGATCGTGCTGCGCACGGTCCGCAACCTGATGGCCGGCAACGGCCCGGTGTTCAACGCCGGCGAACGGGTCGAGTCGAACACCTCCACCCTGTGGACCTATCTGACCTACCTGGGCGGCTGGGTCGGCGGCCCGCTGCGCCTGGAGTACGTCGCGCTGGCGCTCGCCCTGTCGCTGTCAGTTCTCGGGATCGTGTTCCTGATGCTCGGCGCCGCCCGGCTGTACGCGCCGAGCCTGCAGGGCCGCCGCGCGCTGCTGCTGCCGGCCGGTGCGCTGGTCTACATCGCCATCCCGCCGGCCCGCGACTTCGCCACCTCCGGGCTGGAGAACGGCCTGGCCCTGGCCTATCTCGGGATGCTGTGGTGGATGCTGGTCTGCTGGTCGCAAGGGCCGCGGACGGCCGTCACCCGCGGGGTCACCGGGCCCAACGCCTTCGGCCGCGGATTCACCGCGACGCTGGCCTGCCTGGCCGGGCTCAGCGTGCTGGTGCGGCCCGAGTTGGCGCTGATCGGCGTCGGCGCCCTGGTGATGCTGTTGGTCACGGCCGCCGGGCGGCGCCGACGCGTCCTGATCGTGGTGGCCGGCGGCCTGCTGCCGGTCGGCTACCAGATCTTCCGGATGGGGTACTACGCCCAGCTGTTCCCCGCCCCGGCGGTGGCCAAGGACGCGTCCGGGTCCAAGTGGTCCCAGGGCCTGGTGTACCTGGCCAACTTCAACGGGCCCTACCTGCTGTGGATCCCGGCGCTGCTGCTGATCGGCCTCGGCCTGGTGCTCCTCCTCACCCGCACCCAGCCGTGGTGGGCCCGCCATGACATACCCGCGGATTTCGGCTGGCTGACCCGCATCGTCCAGAGCCCGGCCGCGGTGGTGCTGTTCATGGTCGGCAGCGGACTGCTGCAGGCGATCTACTGGATCCGCCAGGGTGGCGACTTCATGCACGGCCGGGTGCTGCTGGCGCCGGTGTTCTGCATGCTGGCGCCGGTGGCGGTGGTGCCCGTCGTGCTGCCCGGCGGCAGGAGGTTCTCCCGGGAGGCCGGCTACCTGCTGGCCGGGGCGACCACCGTGCTGTGGGGCACCGTGGTCGTGTGGTCGTTGTGGGCGGCGAACTCGCCGGGGCTGGGCAAGGACGCCACCCGGGTCACCTATTCGGGCATCGTCGACGAACGACGGTTCTACTCGCAGGCCACCGGCCACGCGCACCCGCTGACGGCGGCCGACTACCTGGACTACCCACGCATGCGCGCCGTGCTGGTCGCGCTGAACAACACCCCCGACGGCGCGTTGCTGCTGCCGTCGGGCAACTACGACGTGTGGGACGTGGTGCCGGCCATGCCGCCGCCGATTCCGCCACGCAAAGAGCCCTACGAGGCGCCGTATCGCGAAAAAGGTCCTGCCACAGTCTTTTTCACCAACCTCGGGATGCTCGGCATGAACGTCGGCCTGGACGTCCGGGTGATCGACCAGATCGGTCTGGCCAACCCGCTGGCCGCGCACACCGCGCGGCTGGCCGACGCCCGCATCGGCCACGACAAGAACCTGTTCCCGGACTGGGCGGTGGCCGAGGGGCCGTGGCTCAAGGAGGACCCGTACCTGCCGAAGTACCTCGACGAGGGTTGGATCACCGAGGCCGAGGCGGCACTGAAGTGCCCGGCCACCGAGTCGATGCTGTCGGCCATCCGCGCGCCGATGACCGCGCGGCAGTTCATCTCCAACCTCGGTTACGCCTACGCCTACACGAAGTACCGCATCGACCGGGTGCCGCGGTACGAACTCCTCCGGTGCGGGCTGCCCGAACCGGAACTGAAGGGCACGCCCTACACCGGGCTGCCCGCCACCGGGCCGTAGCAATCGGATCTGTCCAGCGCTGGCTGCGACTGCCCCTCGCACTTCCTCGCCATCACCGCTGAACAGATCGGCGCAGCGGGAGTTGTTCGCCGGAAATTCACCTGGCCGGTAACGTCCCGGCCTTCGCAGGCCGATATGCAGGACGAATGCAGCCGGATGACCGCAGCGTGGCGGTGGGTCCGATCAGTCGCCGATGGGCGCACTGACCTGCGTGAAAGGGAGAATCCCGGCGAAGTGTGGTTGACTGGCCGGGCACTCGCTGGGCCGAATCGGCCGGGTCATGCACGGATCGCCGGGTGCGGCATACGAAACGATGGGATGGGTACTTTCATGAGTTTTATCGGAAAGATGCGCGGCCGCCTGGGCCGCCGGCTCGCGGCTTCGGCCGCGGTGGCCGCGGTTCTGCCGGGCCTGATCGGCGTCGTCGGCGAGACCGCGACCGCCAACGCATTCTCCCGCCCGGGCCTGCCCGTGGAGTACCTCGATGTGCCGTCGGCCGGCATGGGCCGCGACATCCGGGTGCAGTTCCAGACCGGTGGACCCAACGCACCCGCGGTGTACCTGCTCGACGGCCTGCGCGCGCAGGACGACTTCAACGGCTGGGACATCAACACCCCGGCGTTCGAGTGGTACCTGGGCTCCGGCCTGGCGGTCGCCATGCCTGTCGGCGGCCAGTCCAGCTTCTACAGCGACTGGTACAAGCCCGCCAAGGGTAAGGCCGGCACGTTCACCTACAAGTGGGAGACGTTCCTCACCCAGGAGCTGCCCGCCTTCCTGGCGACCAAGGGCGTCGACGCCCGCCGGACGGCCGCCGTCGGTCTGTCGATGGCGGGTTCGGCCGCGCTGACCCTGGCGATCTGGCATCCCGGCCAGTTCCAGTACGCGGGCTCGCTGTCGGGCTTCCTGAACCTGTCCGAGGGCTGGTGGCCGATGCTGGTCGGGCTGGCGATGGGTGACGCCGGCGGCTTCTCCCCGGACGACATGTGGGGCCACACCGAGGATCCCAACAGCGCCTGGAAGCGCAACGACCCGATGGTCAACATCCCGACGCTGGTGGCCAACAACACCCGCATCTGGATCTACTGCGGCGACGGCACCCCGTCGGACCTGGACGCCGGCGCCAGCGCGGGCAACCTGTTCAACGCGAAGTTCCTCGAAGGGTTCACGCTGCGCACGAACAAGACCTTCAAGGACAACTACCTGGCGGCCGGCGGCACCAACGGGGTGTTCAACTTCCCGGCCAACGGCACGCACAGCTGGAACTACTGGGGCCAGCAGCTGCAGCAGATGAAGCCCGACATCCAGCGCGTGCTGGGTGCGGTGCCCTTTGATCCGGCAGCCACCCCGGCCGCGGGCGCCGAGGGCGCGGCTCCGGCCGAGGGCGCTTCGGCTCCGGTCGCGAACGCGGGCGGCTAGCAGCACCAGAACGGCCTACGACGGCGGCGACCCGATGCGGGTCGCCGCCGTCGTCGTTGTACCGGTCCGACGTCCCGGGTCGGTGCGATGTGGTTCACTACCAAGCGGTGGGCCGGGGCTGGGACCGATTGAGGGGACGTGGATATGAAGCTGGCGTCGATCGTGCTGCGCCTGATGTGCGCGCTGGTCCTGGCGGGTGCGACGTGGTCCGCCGCAACCGTCTCAACGCCCGGCACCGCCCGCGCCGACGCCGTCGAATACCTCCAGGTGCCGTCGGCCGCCATGGGCCGCGACATCCCGGTGGCGTTTCAGGCCGGCGGTCCGCACGCGGTGTTCCTGCTGGACGCCTTCAACGCCGGTCCGACGGTGAGCAACTGGGTGACCGCGGGCAACGCGATGAGCACCCTGGCCGGCAAGGGCATCTCGGTGGCCGCGCCGGCCGGCGGCGCGTTCAGCATGTACACCAACTGGGAGCAGGACGGCAGCAAGCAGTGGGAGACCTTCCTGAGCACCGAGCTGCCGGACTGGCTGGCCGCCAACAAGGGCCTGGCACCCGGCGGCCACGGCGTCGTCGGCGTCTCCCAGGGCGGAACGGCCGCCCTGGCGCTGGCCGCCTTCTACCCCAACCGGTTCCGCTACGCCGGCTCGATGTCGGGCTTCCTGTACCCGTCGAACACCTTCCTCAACGGAGCCCTGCACGCGGGGATGATGCAGTTCGGCGGCGTCGACACCAACCTGATGTGGGGACCGGCGCAGGCCGGCCGGTGGAAGTGGCATGACCCCTACGTCCACAACCAGCAGCTGATCGACAACAACACCCGGCTGTGGGTGTTCTCGCCGCAAACCCTCACCTGCAGCGACCCGCCGGCCATGATCGGCTACTGCGATCAGGCCCAGGGCACCAACCGCTCGTTCTACGCGGCCTACCGCGGCAACGGCGGCGGCAACGCGCACTTCGACTTCCCGACCGGCGGGCAGCACGACTGGGGCAACTGGGCCGCTCAGCTCGGCGCGATGTCGGGCGATCTCGCCTCCGCGATTGCCTGACCTCTCGGGCAAACGGATGCACCCCGTGACGCCCGGTACCTTGGAGGGGTGGAACAGCCGGTGTGGTCGCCCGAACGGGCACCGTCGTTCCTGCTGACGGCGACGTTGCCGGCGCTCGCATTCCTGATCGGAGGCTGCGCCACCCCAAGTGACGTCGCAACCAGCATGGTCCCGTTGGAGGAGCCCGGTATGGCCGGCGCGGTGTCCGGGCGGGCGCTGGCGGCACCGACCGGCGCGACCACGGGCAACGCCGGTGTCAGCCCGCGCCAGCAGACCTACCTCGACGGCCTGACGTCGGCCGGCGTCCGCCGTTCCACCGATCTGGCGGCGCTGTCCATCGGTTCCTACATCTGCCAGGGTCGTGCCGCCGGGCAAACCGATCAGGCGGTGTGGGACTTCGTCTTCCCGATGGTCCGCGGCGACCTCGAACACCTCGGCGGCCACGTCGGCGGCCATGTCACTGACAGCGGCCAGAAGCTTTCGGCCCGGGACGCCACCACCCGGTACCTTCGCATCGCCACCGAACGACTCTGCTAAAGGGAGAGATGGCTCGTACTTCTCGAACGAAGAAATCACGCGGCAACAACCGGCGGCGACGCCATCGCATCCTCGCGCTGATCGCGGCCGCCGCCGTGACCGTCGCGGTGGCGCTCGTCGTCGCCGTCATCGTGGTGATCCTGCGTCGGCCCGAATCCCCGCCGGTCGCGATCCCGCCTACCGCGGTGCCGCCCACGACGATGGCGCCCGGGCCGAGCCGGCCCCGGCCGGACTACCAGGACGCCAGCTGCCCTGACGTGATGACGCTGGTGATCCCGGGCACCTGGGAGTCCTCCCCGACCGACGACCCGCTGAATCCCGGCCAGTTCCCGATCTCTTTGCTGCTCAACGTGTCTCGCCCGCTGCAGCAGCAGTTCGGCGGCGACCGGCTGCAGGTCTACACCGTGCCGTACACCGCGCAGTTCCATAACCCGTTCGCGGCGGACAAGCAGATGTCGTACAACGACAGCCGGGCCGAAGGCAGCAAGGCGGCGGTCCGGGCGCTCACCGACATGAACACCCGCTGCCCGCTGACGAGCTACGTCCTGATCGGCTTCTCGCAGGGCGCCGTCATCGCCGGCGACCTGGCCAGTGACATCGGCAACGGGCGGGGTCCGGTGGACCAGGATCTCGTCCTGGGTGTGACGTTGATCGCCGACGGCCGGCGCCAGACCGGCGTCGGGCAGGACGTCGGCACCAATCCGCCGGGGCAGGGCGCGGAGGTCACCCTGCACGAGATCCCACTGCTGTCCGGCCTCGGACTGACGATGACCGGGGCCCGCCCGGGCGGCTTCGGTGCCCTCAACGACCGCACCAACGAGATCTGTGGCGCGGGCGACCTGATCTGCGCGGCACCGGAGGGCGCGTTCAACATCACCAACCTGCCGCGCACCCTGGAGGTGCTCGCCGGCGGCGCCGGACAACCCGTGCACGCGTTGTACGCCACCCCGCAGTTCTGGAACGACAACGGCCAGCCCGCAACCGAGTGGACGCTGAACTGGGCCCGCGGCGTGATCGACAACGCGCCGCATCCCGCGCACGGTTGAGACCTGACCCGAATTTGGCCGGTGCCCTACCGGCCCGTAACATTAAGAGGAAAATAAGACTCGAATTCACCGGTCCGGTCGGACCGGTGATCCGCGGGTAGCCCCCCGGACCTCGGTAGCATGGTGAGGTTTGGGTCGACGCCGGCGGAGCGCACGGGGGGCAGCGCGGTTGCTGCCGTCGTGCCACTGGTGTTCTGACAGGAGAATCGCATGCCCTTCCACAATCCCTTCATCAAGGACGGGCTGATCACGTTCCCCGAGGGCAGCAGCGTGGTCAAACATGTGGAGAAGTGGGCCAAGGTGCGCGGCGACAAGCTGGCGTACCGGTTCCTGGACTTCTCCACCGAACGCGACGGCGTGGCCCGCGAGCTGCTGTGGGGCGACTTCAGCGCGCGCAACCGCGCGATCGGCGCCCGGCTGCAGCAGGTCACCGAGCCCGGCGACCGCATCGCGATCCTGTGCCCGCAGAACCTCGAGTACCTGATTGCGTTCTTCGGCACGCTGTATGCCGGCCGCATCGCGGTGCCGCTGTTCGACCCGTCCGAGCCCGGCCACGTCGGCCGGTTGCACGCCGTGCTCGACGACTGCCATCCGGCGGCCATCCTGACCACCACCGCCGCCGCCGAGGGGGTGCGCAAGTTCTTCCGCAGCCGCCCCGCCAAGGACCGGCCCCGCGTCATCGCCGTCGACGCCGTGCCCGACGAGGTCGCCGCCACCTGGGTGTCCCCGGGTGAGGTCGACGAGACCACGATCGCCTATCTGCAGTACACGTCGGGGTCCACCCGCATCCCGACGGGTGTGGAGATCACCCACCTGAACCTGGCCACCAACGTCGTGCAGGTCATCGAGGCCCTCGAGGGCGAGGAGGGCGACCGCGGCGTCACCTGGCTGCCGTTCTTCCACGACATGGGCCTGATCACGGCGCTGCTGTCGCCGATGTTCGGCTACTACTCCACGTTCATGACGCCGGCCGCCTTCGTGCGCCGTCCCGAGCGCTGGATCCGCGAACTGGCCCGCAAGGAGGGCGACACCGGCGGCACCATCTCGGTGGCGCCGAACTTCGCGTTCGACCACGCCGCGGCGCGGGGCGTCCCCAAGGACGGCGATGCGCCGCTGGACCTGTCCAACGTCAAGGCGGTCCTCAACGGCAGCGAGCCGATCTCGGCGGCCACCGTGCGGCGGTTCAACGAGGCCTTCGGACCGTTCGGGTTCCCGCCGAAGGCCATCAAGCCGTCCTACGGCCTGGCCGAGGCGACGCTGTTCGTGTCCACCACGCCGTCGGCCGATCTGCCCACCATCGTCTCGGTCGACCGCGACGCCCTCAACAACGGCCGGTTCGTCGTGGTCCCCGACGACTCCCCGTCCGCGGTGGCCCAGGCCGGCGCGGGCAAGGTCGGCATCGCCGAGTGGGCGGTCATCGTCGACGCCGAGTCGGCGACCGAGCTGCCCGACGGCCAGATCGGTGAGATCTGGATCAGCGGGCAGAACATGGGCATCGGGTACTGGGGCAAGCCCGAGGAGACCCGCGAGACCTTCCAGAACACGCTCAAATCCCGGACCACCCCGTCGCACGCCGAGGGCGCCAGGGACGACGCCACCTGGGTGCGCACCGGCGACTACGGCGCCTACCACGACGGCGAGCTCTACATCACCGGTCGCGTCAAGGATCTGGTGATCGTCGACGGCCGCAACCACTACCCGCAGGACCTGGAGTACTCGGCGCAGGAGGCCAGCAAGGCGCTGCGTACCGGATACGTCGCGGCCTTCTCGGTGCCGGCCAACCAGCTGCCCGACGAGGTCTTCCAGGACGCCCATGCCGGGTTGAAGCGCGATCCCGACGACAGCTCCGAGCAGTTGGTGATCGTCGCCGAGCGCGCCCCGGGCGCCCACAAGCTCGACGTCGCGCCGATCACCGACGACATCCGGGCCGCGATCGCGGTGCGCCACGGTGTGACGGTCCGCGACGTGCTGCTGACCGCGGCGGGCGCCATCCCGCGCACGTCCAGCGGCAAGATCGGCCGCCGCGCGTGCCGGTCGGCCTACCTCGACGGCACCCTGCGTTCCGGCAAGACGGCCAACGCATTCCCCGACCAATTGGACTGACCGCTCGACCAGTGAGGCCTGCACATGTCTGAGGACAACCCGACTACCGATCCGGCAGAGCAGACAGGCGAGGTCGTCCCGGCGCCGCGTACCGACATGTCGGTGCCCGAGATGCGGGAGTGGCTGCGCAACTGGGTCGCCAACGCAACCGGCCAGTCCCCGGACGGCATCAACGAGTCGGCTCCGATGGTCGAACTGGGCCTCTCGTCACGCGACGCGGTGGCGATGGCCTCCGACATCGAGGACCTGACCGGGGTGGCGCTGACGGCCACCGTCGCGTTCCGGCATCCCACGATCGAGGCGCTCGCACAGGTGATCGTCGAGGGCGAGCCCGAGGATCTCACCGCCGATGTCGACGCCGATTCCTGGACACGGCACATCGCGGTTCCCGACGGCGAGTACGACATCGCGATCGTCGGTCTGGCCACCCGCTTCCCCGGGGACATGAACACCCCCGACGAGATGTGGATCGCGCTGCTGGAAGGCCGCGACGCCATCACCGACCTACCCGAGGGCCGCTGGTCGGAGTTCCTGTCCGAGCCGCGCATCGCCGAGCGGGTCGCCAAGGCCCACACCCGTGGCGGCTACCTGTCCGACATCAAGGGTTTCGACGCCGAGTTCTTCGCACTGTCGAAGATGGAGGCCGACAACATCGATCCGCAGCAGCGGATGGCACTGGAACTGACCTGGGAAGCGTTGGAGCACGCCAGGATTCCAGCCTCGGCGCTGCGCGGCGAGGCCGTCGGCGTGTTCGTCGGGTCGTCGACCAACGACTACAGCTTCCTGAGCGTGGCCGACCCGACCACGGCGCATCCCTATGCGATCACCGGCACGGCGAGTTCGATCATCGCCAACCGGGTGTCCTACTTCTACGACTTCCGCGGGCCGTCGATGGCCATCGACACCGCCTGCTCGAGTTCGCTGGTCGCCATCCACGAGGGGGTCAAGGCGCTGCGCTGCGGTGAGGCCGACGTGGTGCTCGCCGGCGGCGTCAACGCCCTGATCACCCCGATCGTGACGTTCGGGTTCAACGAGGTCGGCGGCGTGCTGGCGCCGGACGGCCGGATCAAGTCGTTCAGTTCCGATGCCGACGGCTACGCGCGCTCCGAGGGCGGCGGCATGGTGGTGCTCAAACGCGTCGCCGACGCGCGCCGCGACGGGGACGAGATCCTCGCCGTGATCGCCGGTTCGGCGGTCAACCACGACGGGCGCTCCAACGGCATGCTCGCACCCAACCCGGACGCGCAGGCCGAGGTGCTGCGCAAGGCATACCAGGACGCGGGCATCGACCCGCGCACCGTCGACTACATCGAGGCGCACGGCACCGGCACCATCCTCGGCGACCCGATCGAGGCCGACGCGCTGGGCCGGGTCGTCGGCAAGGGCCGCCCCGCCGATCAGCCGGCGCTGCTCGGTGCGGTGAAATCCAATGTGGGACACCTGGAGTCGGCCGCCGGTGCCGCCAGCATCGCCAAGATGGCCCTGGCGATCAAGAACGACAAGATTCCGCCGTCGATCAACTACGCCGGCCCCAACCCGTACATCGACTTCGACAAGGAGCGGCTGCGGGTCGCCGACGAGGTCACCGAGTGGCCGCGCTACAGCGGGCACAAGATCGCCGGAATCTCCGGATTCGGTTTCGGCGGCGCCAACGCCCACCTGGTGCTGCGCGAGGTGCTGCCCTCGGATCTGGTTGAGCCGGAACCCGTTTCGGCGCCCGCGGATGCCGCGCCCTCCGAGTCGGAGGCGAACGCCGTGTACGTCGGCGGCGTCCGGATGGACGAGTACGGCGAGTTCATCCACGATGACGCCGACGACGTTGCGGCCCATGGGGACGCGGATGACGCTGCGTTTTACGGCCGCGTCTCCGACGACGAGCCCGAACTGCCCGGGCTGACCGACGAGGCGCTGCGGCTGCTCGAGGTCGCCCGCGAGGAGCTCGCGGCCGAAGAAGCCCAGGAGCCGTTCAAACCGGTTGTCCCGCTCGCGGTTTCGGCCTTCCTGACGTCACGCAAGCGGGTAGCGGCGGGCGAACTGGCCGACTGGATCGACAGCGAGGCCGGCCGCGCCACCTCACTGGAGGCCATCGGCCGGTCGCTGTCCCGGCGCAACCACGGCCGCTCCCGCGCGGTGATCCTCGCCCACGACCACGACGAGGCAGTCAAGGGCCTGCGGGCACTGGCCGACGGCAAGCAGAGCCCCCTGGTGATCGCCGCCGACGGCCCGGTCACCAACGGCCCGGTGTGGGTGATGGCCGGTTTCGGCGCGCAGCACCGCAAGATGGGCAAGAGCCTGTATCTGCGCGACGAGACGTTCGCCGAGTGGATCAACAAGGTCGACGCGTACGTGCAGGACGAGCGGGGTTACTCCGTCGTCGAACTCATCCTCGACGACTCGCACGAGTACGGCATCGAGACCAGCAACATCGTCATCTTCGCCATTCAGATCGCGCTGGGTGAACTGCTCAAGGCGCACGGCGCAGCGCCCACCGCGGTGATCGGGCAGTCGCTCGGCGAGCCCGCGGCGTCGTACTTCTCCGGTGGGCTGTCGCTGCAGGACGCCACCCGGGTCATCTGCTCGCGCGCGCACCTGATGGGCGAGGGCGAGGCGATGCTGTTCGGCGAGTATATCCGGCTGATGGCACTGGTCGAGTACTCCGCCGACGAACTCAAGACGGTGTTCGCCGACTTCCCGGACCTGGAGGTGTGTGTCTACGCCGCCCCGAGCCAGACCGTCATCGGCGGGCCGCCGGCGCAGATCGACGCGATCGTCGAACGCTGCGAGGCGGAGGGCAAGTTCGCCCGCAAGCTGCAGACCAAGGGCGCCGGGCACACCTCGCAGATGGACCCGCTGCTGGGTGAGTTCGCCGCCGAACTGCAGGGCATCGAACCGCACCCGCTGTCCCTGGGCTACTTCTCGACGGTGCACGAGGGCTCCTACATCCGGCCCGGCGGCGAGCCGATCCACGACGTGGACTACTGGAAGAAGGGGATGCGGCACAGCGTCTACTTCACCCACGGCGTCCGCAACGCCGTCGAGTCCGGCTACACCACGTTCCTGGAACTGGCCCCCAACCCGGTGGCGCTGATGCAGGTCGGCCTGACCACGATGGCCGCCGGATTGCCCGACGCGCAACTGATTCCGACGCTGGCGCGCAAGCAGGACGAGATCGACTCGATGACGGTGGCGTACGCCAACCTGTTCGTCAACGGGCACGACCTCGACTTCCGAACCCTCTTCGCCCGGGCCGAGAACCCCGACACCGACTACGCCGACATCCCGCCGACCCGGTTCCGCCGCAAGCCGCACTGGCTCGACGCCCACTTCACCGGCGACGCCTCGGTGATCATGCCGGGCAACCACGTCGCCACACCGGACGGCAGGCACGTCTGGGAGTACGCGCCCAAGGGCGCCGTCGACGGCAAGGAACTGGCAGCCCTGGTGAAAGCCGCTGCCGCACAAGTTCTTCCGGACGCCTCGCTGACGGCGTTCGAGCAGCGTGCGATCCCGGGCGAGGGCGTGCGGCTGGTGACCACCATGACGCGGCATCCCGGCGGCGCGACCGTGCAGGTGCACGCCCGCGTCGACGAGTCCTTCACCCTGGTCTACGACGCGGTGCTGACCCGGGCCGGGCAGTCCGCTGGCCTCCCGGTCGCCGCGGCGGCGGGATCGGCTGTGGCACTGCCCGATACGGTCGTCGAACCGGACATCGTCGACGAAGACGACGCGGAGATCCTGCAGGACAACCTGACCGCCGGAGCGGGACTGGCCGCGGGCTTCGCCAAGTGGTCGCCGGACTCGGGTGAGACTGTCGGACAACGGCTTTCGACGATCGTCGGCAGCGCGATGGGTTACGAGCCCGAGGACCTGCCGTGGGAGGTGCCGCTGATCGAGCTGGGCCTGGACTCGCTGATGGCGGTGCGGATCAAGAACCGCGTCGAGTACGACTTCGACCTGCCGCCGATCCAGCTGCAGGCGGTCCGCGACGCCAACCTCTACAACGTCGAGCAACTGATCACCTACGCGATCGAACACCGCGACGAGGTGGATCAGCTGCACCAGTTCCAGAAGACCGCCACCCCGGAGGAGTTCGCCGCCGCGCAGGCCGAACTGCTGGGCGGGGCGAGCACCGCGGCCGAGATCGAGCAGCGGCTCGCCGAGGTGCAGGCCGGCGAAGCGGCCGCGGTCATTCCCGATGCGCCGCTGGACATTCCGCCTCCGCCCACTGATCCGCGCGGGCCGGCCGCCGACGGAGCTCCGACCGACACACCCCTACCGCCCCCACCCACCAACACGGTGCCACCCCCACCCACCAACCCTCTGGGGCCCGACGCCAAGCCGGCCACCCCGGATCTGGCGGCCGCCGCGGCGGTGCTCAACCAGCAGGCCATCGCCGAGGCGCTGAACTCGGATGTCCCGCCGCGCGACGCGGCCGAGCGGCTGACCTTCGCCACCTGGGCGATCGTGACCGGCAAGTCGCCGGGCGGCATCTTCAACGCGCTGCCCGAACTCGACGCCGAGACCGCGGCGAAGCTGGCGCAACGGCTGTCCGAACGCGCCGAGGGCACCGTCACCGTCGACGACGTCAAGGCCGCGCCGACCGTCGAGGTCCTCGCCACCACGGTCCGGGAGTTCCTCGAAGCCGGCCAGATCGACGGCTTCGTGCGCACCCTGCGGGCCGCCGAAAACGACCGCCAGGTACCGGTTTACGTGTTCCACGCCGCCGGCGGTTCCACGGTGGTCTACGAGCCGCTGCTCAACCGGCTGCCGGCCGGGACGCCGATGTACGGGCTGGAACGCGTCGAGGGCACCATCGAGGAACGCGCCGCGATCTACGTGCCCAAGCTGCTCGAGCTCAACAAGGGCAAGCCGTTCATCCTGGCCGGCTGGAGCCTCGGCGGGGCACTGTCCTACGCCTGCGGCATCGGCCTGCGCGCTGCCGGCGCCGACGTGCCGTTCGTCGGGCTGATCGACTGCGTGCGGCCCGGCACCCCGATCGACATGTCCAAGGAGGGCACCCGCGCCCGCTGGGACCGGTATGCGAAGTTCGCCGAGAAGACGTTCAACGTGCAGATCCCGGCGATCCCGTACGAGGAGCTGGAGAACCTCGACGACGCCGGGCAGGTCAGTTTCGTGCTGGACGCCATCAAGCAGTCCGGCGTGCAGATCCCGGGCGGCATCATCGAGCACCAGCGCACGTCGTACCTGGACCAGCGGGCCCTCGACGTGGCCGACATCAAGCCGTACGACGGGCACGTCACGCTGTACATGGCCGACCGCTACCACGACGACGCCATCACCTTCGAGCCGGCGTACGCCACCCGCGAACCCGACGGCGGGTGGGGCGAGTACGTCAAGGATCTGGAGGTGGTGCACATTGGTGGTGAGCACATCCAGGCCATCGACGAGCCGTACATCGCCAAGGTCGGTGCGCACATGAGCCAGTGGATCAACCGTATTCAGGCCGAGAGTGAGGGCAAGTGACCCTGGACAGTACGGCGGCGCCCAAGCCGGCCACCACCGCCGACAAACTCGCCGAACTGCGCGAGAAGCTCGCGCTGGCCGCCGATCCCGGTGACGAGAAGGCGAAGGCCCGCCGGGACAAGAAGGGCATTCCGACCGCCCGGGCGCGAATTCACGCGCTGCTGGACCCCGGCAGCTTCCTCGAGATCGGCGCCCTGGCCAAGACCCCCGGCGACCCCAACGCGTTCTTCGGCGACGGCGTGGTCACCGGGCACGGCACCATCAACGGCCGGCCGGTCGGCGTGTTCAGCCACGACCAGACGGTGTTCCAGGGTTCGGTCGGCGAGATGTTCGGCCGCAAGGTCGCCCGCCTGATGGAGTGGGTGGCCATGGTCGGCTGCCCGATCATCGGCATCAACGACTCGGCCGGCGCGCGCATCCAGGACACCGCCACGTCGCTGGCGTGGTACGCCGAGCTGGGCCGCCGCCACGAGCTGCTGCGCGGGCTGGTGCCCGAGATCTCGCTGATCTTCGGCAAGTGCGCCGGCGGCGCGGTCTACTCGCCCATCCAGACCGACCTGATCGTCGCGGTGCGCGACCAGGGCTACATGTTCGTCACCGGTCCCGACGTCATCAAGGACGTCACCGGTGAGGACGTCACGCTCGACGAACTCGGCGGCGCTGACGCGCAGGCCCGCTACGGCAACATCCACCAGGTCGTCGAATCGGAGGCCGCGGCTTTCCAGTACGTGCGCGACTACCTGAGCTTCCTGCCCGCCAACACCTTCGACGACGCGCCCGTCGTCAACCCGGGACTGGAGCCGGAGATCACCCCGCACGACCTCGAGCTGGATGCGATCGTGCCGGACTCGGACAACATGGCCTACGACATGCACGAGATCCTGCTGCGGATCTTCGACGACGGCGACGTCTTCGAGGTCGGCCAGCACGCCGGCCCGGCCATGATCACCGCGTTCGCCCGCGTCGACGGACGCCCCGTCGGCGTGATCGCCAACCAGCCGATGGTGCTCTCCGGCGCGATCGACAACGAGGCCTCCGACAAGGCCGCCCGGTTCGTCCGGTTCTGCGACTCCTTCAACACCCCACTGGTTTTCGTGGTGGACACCCCCGGCTTCATGCCCGGCGTCGAACAGGAGAAGGGCGGCATCATCAAGCGGGGCGGCCGGTTCCTCAACGCCGTCGTGGAGGCCGACGTGCCCAAGGTGACGATCACCGTGCGCAAGTCCTACGGCGGCGCGTACGCGGTGATGGGATCCAAGCAGCTGACCGCCGACCTGAACTTCGCCTGGCCGACCGCACGCATCGCGGTGATCGGCGCCGAGGGCGCCGCCCAGTTGCTGGTCAAGCGGTTCCCCGATCCGACCGCGCCCGAGGTGCAGCAGATCCGCAAGGACTTCATCGAGGGCTACAACGCCGGGATGGCCGTGCCGTGGATCGCCGCCGAGCGCGGCTACATCGACGGTGTCATCGAGCCGCACCAGACCCGGCTGCTGCTGCGCAAGTCGCTGCGGCTGTTGCGGGACAAGCAGATCAGCCGCGTGCAGCGCAAACACGGCCTGACCCCGATCTAGTCGGTCCGCGGCGCGCCGGACATGACTCTCGGGGATCCGGGGCGAGATGCCGCCGCCCGGCGCGGGGTGAATTGTCGGGCCCCGTCGCAACCGTCATCATGGACGACATGCACCCTGAACTCGAGATCGACGTGGCCGGTCTCGAGCACCTGGCGCGGTGCTGCTCGCTCGAGGCCGACGTTCTCGCACAGCGCCCTCACGCAGCGACCGCCGCGGCCGATCACCAGGCCACTGTTGCCGCAGTGACGGCTATACATCGGTCCACCGACGCGGTGGCGGTGGCCCTGACCGCCCGGTTGAATTCCACCGCGGACCTCGTCACCGACGCCTCCGCCAGGTTCAGCGCCTCTGATGAACACACTGCCGATCGATTGCGGGCTCTCGCTCCCGGGAGTTGAGCCATGCCCACGCTCACCCAGATCCGGAATTGGGACACCGCGCACCTCACGGACGCGGCTCAGTCCTGGACCGCGCGGGCCGAGGATTGGGAGCGGTCGTTCACGAACGTCGAGAACGCCGCCCGCGCACCCGGCGGCCTGCCGTGGCTCGGTGCGGCGGCCGATGCGGCGCAGGCCCGGACGTTCGCCGACCGTATGCGGGTCCTCGCTCTTGCCGATGTCCTTCACGCCACCGCGACCGTGGCCACCACCGGCGCCGCGGACCTGGCGTCCGCCCGGCAGCGGGTGCTCTCGGCCGTGGCCGCCGCTGTCGCCGAAGGCTTCGAGGTCGACGAAGACTTGTCCGTACATGCGGCAGTACACGCCGGGCAGGACGCAGACGCGGTGCTCGCCCGCGGCAGGTATTGGGCCGGGCAGATCGGCGCGCGGGCAGCCGAACTCATGGAGACCGACCGCGGCGTGGCGACCAGCCTGACCCGCTCGGCCGGCGACCTGTCCGGCTCCGGGCCGTTCGACCGCGACGGCGACGGTGTCCCGGAACCGCCTGCGGACGCGACCGCCGGAGACCCGTCGCAGATCCCACCGCCGCCACCGTGGCAACCGCACGACAAGGGCGCGGGTGAGTGGGGTTCGCAGCCGTGGTACTCCCGCGGTGACGACCTGGCGTTCAAGGCGGCCATCGAAGAGGCGTTGCCGGCGATCGGGCTGAAGTGGCCGCACGCCGCGCAAATGATGCAGCGGTATCTGGACAACACCGGCGGGCGGCAGCAGGTCGACCTCGACGGCATGCTCTCCGGCATGCCGGAGATGCAGTCGTTCGCCGACCAGATCCTGATCCAGCCCGAAATAGACCGGATCGTCGCCCAGGCCCAGTCCAACAACCAGTACAACCAGCCCATCCCGTTCCGCACCGGCTGGAAGGGCTACTACCTGCCGCCGGAGAAATATCCCGACTGGTTTCGGGCCGTAGGCGGCGTCGACCTGTCGGCCGGTGGCGTGGTGACCGTCAGTCCGCCCGCCACTCCCGGTGGCCCACCGCAGGTGAATGTGACCTCCCAGTTGAACCTCGCCGATCAGTACAACTGGGACCCCGGCAAGACCACGCAGGTCGGCCCCGTCACCATCAGCGACGCCCGGATGGCGGGGCTGCAGACCGCGGGCCTGGCCCGAGAGTTCACGATCAGCGGAAGTTCACAGGTGAGGAGTTACACCAGATGAATTGGCGTACAACGCTTTTGGCCGTCGGTTTGACTGCGAGCCTGACCATGGGCTGTGGTCACGGAGAATCCCCCCGCAGCGAATCGCCCACCTCGGCGGCCAGTCAGACCGACGCCGAGGCGTTCGGCCGCATCGTGATTCCGCCGGGTTCGGAGGTACTCGCCACGAGCGTCGACCGCGGGATCGACACGCGCTACCAGATGACGGTCCGGATGCAGCCGGGCCAGGTCCGGCAGTTGCTCCAAGCTTCGCACTTCACCGAACCGCTGATCGGTGGCGACTACGGCAGGCAGATCGCCGCGAACGCCGGTCCGCCGATGTCGACGGCGACGTCGCTGCGCTATGCGCAGGATCGTATCGACACACCGGAGCACGGCACGGTGACCCGCGAGATCTTCGAGGACACCCGCCCAGACGCGGTGTACGTGCACATATTCGCATTCACCACGTAGGGCTCGGCACCGGGACTGTGCGCGAAAACGGGTCCCGAAACCTGCGAAGCGAACTTCTGCGCACCCTCACGGCGGAGGGCCCGGCGGGGGATAATCCAGGAATGGGCGGGGACGACCGGGTCGCGAACGGACGACCGACGTGACCGGTCCGATTTCGGTCGTCGTCGCCGAGGATTCCCTGCTGGTCCGCGACAGCGTCTCGCGGGCGTTGTCGACCGACCCCGACATCGCCGTGGTCGGTGTCGCCGAGGACTACGACACCGCGACCGCCCTCGTCGCGCAACTGCGGCCGACGGTCCTGCTCACCGACATCCGGATGCCACCGACCTCCACCGACGAGGGCATCCGGCTGGCCCGCTGGTTGCGGACGGCCCACCCGGATGTCGGGGTGATCGTGTTGTCGAACTTCGCCGATCCCGGCTATGCGGCCGGGCTGCTTGAGGAGGGCACCGCCGGCCGCGGCTATCTGCTCAAGGACCGGGTGGCGCACTTCGACGAACTCAGCGACGCGGTACACCAGGTGGCCGGCGGCGGGACGATTCTGGATCCGCTGGTGGTCGAGGCGTTGCTGGCGCAGCCCCGTTCGGCCGCCGCGCTGAGCCGGCTGAGTCCGCGTGAACGCGAGGTCCTGGCCGAGCTGGCAACGGGTTTCAGCAACCGCACGGTGGCCCAGCGGCTGGTGTTGTCGCAGCGTGCCGTCGAGAAGCACATCAACTCGATCTTCGCCAAGCTCGGCCTGACCGTCGACGACTCGGTGGACCGACGGGTCAAGGCCGTACTGATGTTCCTCGACGAAGGCGGGTCGGCATGAGCGTGTGCTGCGCGTCGACGAACCCGCCCGAAAGGTGGTGTGTACACCCTGGTGCGCAGCAAACGGTCAGCACAGGATGATGCGGTGGACGAACCAGTGCGCGTCGTCGTCGTCGACGACCAGGCCAGTTTCCGACGGGCCACGGCCGCCGCGCTGGAGTCGACGGACGGCTTCGTGATGGCCGCCGAGTGTGAGACCGGGGAGACCGCCGTCGAGTTGATGCGCGACGGCGACGCCGACATCGTCCTGATGGACATTCACATGCCGGGCATGGGCGGGATCGAAGCCGCGCGCCAAATCCATTGCACGCGGCCCGATCTGGTCGTGGTGCTGATGTCCACCTACGATCTCGCGGACCTGCCGGCCGCGGTCAACGAGTGCGGCGCCGCGGCATATCTGCACAAGGAGCAGCTGTCGCCGGAACTATTGAGCCGGATATGGCGAACCGCCGTCTGAGCACCACACCGGTGGGTGAGTCGCTGCCCTCGTGGCGCGCTCCGAAAACCCTCATCCTCGCGATCGTCCGGTCGTCGCTGTCGGGCCACGACCTCATCCACCGCTTCCGGGCGGAACGGTTCGAGGTGTTCATCACCGGGCACCTCGCCGCGTGGATCGGAGCCGGCATCCTGTTGCCGCTCTGGGAGTACTTCTGGGTGCTGAGATCCCCGTGGCTGCTCACCCTGGTCGCGATCAGCGCCACGCACTCCATCGTGCTGCTCGTCGCGCTGCGACTGGCCCGGCACAGCGAGTACGACAGGTCGATCACGCTGGTGTGTACGGGCACCTGGGTGGCCACCGTGCTAATGACACTGGTGTCGCCGCCTCTGCTGCCGGTGATGGTCCTGGTCTCCATGGTGCCGGTCGTCTTCGCCGAGCCCTACGTCGGTTCACGGCGCGCGCAGGCGTTCGTCGTCATCACCACGGTGTGCGCGTTGGTGATGGCGCTGCTGGCCAGGTTCACCCAGATCGCCGACGCGGTGCATCTGATGCCCCGCTGGATCGAGACCGCGTTCATCGTGATCGCGGTGCCGTTCAACGTCTTTCACCTCATGCTGATCGTGGGCAACAACGCCTCGGCGCTGCGGACCTCCGAAGAAAAGCTCGCCGAGCGCGCCGCGGAACTGACGGCATCCCGGGCCCGGGTCATCACCGTCGCCGACGAGGAGCGCCGCCGCCTGGAGCGTGATCTGCACGACGGCGCACAGCAGCATCTGGTGGCACTGTCGGTGCTCATCCGGCTGGCCCGCACCGCCGAGCCCGATCGCCAGCACACGCTGTTGACCGAGGCCGCCCAACTGGTCGACACGGCGATCACCGAGATCCGCAGCCTCGCCCACGGCATCTATCCGCCGCTGCTGGTCAGCGGCGGTTTGGCGGAAGCGTTGCCGGCGCTCGCGGGGCAGGCGCCGCTGCCGGTGCACGTCGAACTGCGCGGCCTGGGCCGCTACCCGCCACCGACCGAGGCGGCGCTGTACTACTGCTGCAGCGAGGCGCTGCAGAACGCCGCCAAACACGGCGGCCCGGGAACGACGGTCACGCTGACGGCGCACACCGATGGCCAGAAGCTGCACCTGACGATCAGCGACACCGGGCGCGGTTTCGAGACCGCGACCATCGGCACCGGGCTGACCAACATGACCGACCGGCTGTCCGGCATCGGCGGCGATCTGCTGATCGACAGCGCGCCCGGGCGCGGCACCCGCATCACCGCCGTCGTCGACACTCCGCAACAGCCCGCGGGGGTGTCTGCACCACCGCCATCTGTGTTGCACACACGGTAGCCGTCGCGCCTACCGCGCAGCAGGATGGTGAGTGCATCACCAACGTCCGCCAATCTCATTGGTCGACAAGATGTTCACCGAAACTGGGGGCTGATATGTCGCACACCATATGGCCGATATCGTCCGCGCCGGAACGACCCGGCCCGGACTCGTCACCGCAGTCGACCCTGCCGGTCGGCACCGTGACGCTCCTGCTGGCCGACGTCGAGGGATCCACCCGGCTCTGGGAGACCTGCCCCGACGCCATCGCGGCGGCGCTGGGCGCGTTGGACCGCACCCTGGCCACCCTGATCCACGACAACAATGGCGTGTGCCCCGTCGAGCAGGGTGAGGGCGACAGCTTCGTGGTGGCCTTCGCCCGCGCCGGCGACGCGGTCACCTGCGCGCTGCACTTCCAACTGGCCGCGCTGGCGCCGTTGCGGTTGCGGATCGGCGTGCACACCGGCGAGGTGCGGTTGCGCGGCCCGGCCAAGTACATGGGTCCGACCGTCAACCGCGCGGCCCGGCTGCGCGATCTCGGGCACGGCGGCCAGACGCTGCTCTCCGGCGCGACCGCCGATCTCGTCGGCGAACGGCTGCCCGACCAGGCCTGGTTGACCGACCACGGCCGGCGTCCGCTTCGTGACCTGGCCCGGCCGGAGCGGGTGGTTCAACTCAACCACCCCGATCTGCACAACGACTTTCCGCCGTTGCGCACCCCACCCATCGACGAGCCGGTTCGGTGACGCCAGCGGCAACTTCGGCTATGTGGCACGCACCGTGATCGTTTTAGCCGACAATGGGGCCGTGTCGAACCACTTCACCGGTCTTAGCCTGGGCCCGCCTCTGGGTGACCAACGCCTGGACCTCTGCGACCTGTACGCGTTCCAGTCGCCCGCGGATCCGACCCGCACGGTCATCATCCTCAACGCCAACCCCAACGCCGACGCCCTGCACCCGGATGCGGTGTACCGGATCAACATCGACAACGACGGCGACCTGCGCACCGACGTCGCGTTCAGTTTCGTGTTCTCCGAACCCCGCCATGGGCGCCAGACCGTCGACGTGTACCTGGCCTACGACGACGACGCCGAGACCGTGGAAGCCGTCGGCTCCCGCATCTTCGACGACGCCGAGGTGTCCTTCGGGCGGACACCGCACATCGTCACATCGGGCAGCTACACGTTCTTCGCGGGCGCGCGCTCCGACGCCTTCTTCTTCGACTTCGACGGCATCAAGAACCTGTTCGACACCTCCGGCGGCCGCAACTTCACCGCACCGCACCTCGGCGGCCAAAGCCCTTGGACCGGAGTGGATTCCAACGCGAAGGCGAACGTCTTCTCGATAGCGGTCGAACTGCCGACCTCCGCACTGGGCGCCCACCCGGACGTCCGGATCTGGGGCCGCTGCAGTGTGCACCGGGACGGGCGGCTCGTGCACGTCGACCGGGCCGGCCATCCCTCGGTGAGCAGCTTCTTCAACACCGACGACACCAAGGAGGAGTACAACGCCGGTGACCCGCTCCGGGACCGGGAGTGCTGGATGGGCATGTTCATCCACCTGATGGGGCACACCGGTGGCTACACCCGCGCGGAGGCCATCGAGGCGATCGAGGCCGAAGGCATCCTGCCCGACATGCTGACCTTCGACCCGTCGAAGCCGGCGAAGTACCCCAACGGCCGGGTCTTCACCGACGACGTCATCGACTACCGGCTGGCCTTCCTCACCAAGGGTGAGTGCCCGCCGACCGGCTTGCGCCCGCACACCGACACCCTGGACGTGTTCCCTTATCTCGGTCCGCCGCACTGAGTTTCACGTAACTGGCAACCGGCGAACAGCGCTACGGCTCGATGCGCATGTGACCCGGGCTCCACAGCCCGGACCGGGTCGCGGTGCCCAGCTCGATGTCGGCCGGCGGGGCGTCGACGATGGTCTCGAATCGCCGCAGCGAACCCCAGTCCCGGCCCCAGTCCCGGGACAGGTACGTCGGCATCACCTGGGCGCGCAGCAGCAGATCGCTGATCCCCAGCAGGCCGCCGTTGAGGCCGTCCTCCCAGGTGTCGGTGTCCTGCTTCTTGGCGGTGTAGTCGGGGGTGATCCGGAACTTCGGCACCTCGGTGACACCGTTGGCGTGCAGCATCGGCTGCTGGCACGGGAACGCCAGGCCCACCGCCCAGTCCATCAGCACCGGCTGCTCCGACCCGACGTACTCCTGGACCGAACGCAGTTCGGGCACCCGGGGCGGCGTGACGGCCACCCAGTCGCCGCGGCTCAGTGACTTGTCCTCGGCGATCACCCGGACCAGGGTCGCGTCGGCCGGGATCGACGCCCGCGGATAGCGCAGGTTGCGCCACGACGGAATCGGCCCGAGATCGTAGGGCACCAGCCGGCCGGCCGGAACCGGCTGTCCGTCGGGGCCGACCCGCGCGTACTCGAGTTCGACGGCCTGCCCGTCGGTGTGGTTGTTGGCCACGCTGTTGCCGGCGATGGTGCCCGCCGCGGTGACGACCACCAGCGGGTGCCCGTCGTCGGCCGGCGGCAGCTGGTACCACGCCGAGGCCAGCGTGGCCTGCTGCTGCGGGCCGTCGGCGAAGGAGGCGGCCAGCGGAACCCGTTGCGGGTCGAGGCCGTACGGCAGCGGCACCGTCGAACCGTTCACCCCCGGGGAGGCCAGTTTGACCGTCCGGTCCCAGTCGTAGTCCGTCCCCGGGACGGAGTAGGGCAGCCGAATCGATTCGGCCACAATGTGTTCCGGGACTCCGCTGGGCGTGAAGCCCACCGGGTTGGTGCCGCCCAACGGCCCCAGCGGGCCGTAATCGCCGGGCAGCGGTGTCAGGAATCCGGCGTTGGCGTCGGGCTCGACCAGCACGTCGTCGGCCAGCCCGCAGCCGCCGGTGAACGCGCGCAGATTGGCCCAGGCGTTGGAGTAGGTCGGGTACTGGCGTACCGCGCCGGCCAGCATCGAGGCGAAGAACGCCAGCACCATGAAGCCGGCCGCCAACGGGATCGGCGCCGCGGTCAGCAGCCGGCTCACCGGGCCGTCACCGCGGTCGCGCGGCGCGAAATGCAGCCACACGGTGTAGACCGCGGACAGCGCGAACAGCGCCAAGAAGACTGTGCTGACGGTGATTCCGGCGAACCGCGGCATCGAGTTGTTGAACGGAACCCCGTAACTCGACACGTACCACCAGCCGTTGGTGGTGGCCCAGCACAGCGCCAGCACGAAGAACAACGCGGTCAGGAACGTCATCCGGTTGCGGGGCCGGCGCAGCACCTCACGGGACACCAGCACGGTGGCCAGCGCGGCCATCGCGGCGCCCACGGCGGCGAACAGCCCGAAGTGGTGCACCCACTTGGTGGGGGTGAACATCAGGAAGAACATGGTGGCGAAGATGACGCCCATCAGCCGCCACGCCGGGCCGCGGGCCACGCCGGGAATCCGCTTGCGCCGCAACATGATGAACATCGACGTGAAGAGGCACAGCGCGGTGATCAGGAAGCCGAAGCGCCGGGACAGCGACCCGTCGACCGTCGGCAGGATCAGGTAGTAGTACCGCAGGTTCTCGGTGTACCACGCCTGGCTGGGGCCGATGGCGGTGCGAATCCTGGTGGCCTCCAACACCGTTGCCAGGGTCTGGTCGGCGAACACCACGGTGAGCACCACGGTCCCGGCGGCCAGCAGCGGCAGCACCAGCGGCCAGGTGCCGACCAGCGTGCGCCGGCGCATCAGGATCCGCAGGACGGGCCGGCCGCCGGCCACCAGCGCGGCCACCGCGATCAGGCCGGTCGGCTGGATGCCGAGGGTGAACGCGGCGGTGAGGATCGCCAGCGCGGCCGGGGTCAGCCGCCCGGAGATGATGGCCCGCTCGATGAGCACGTAGGTGATCAGCGCGCCGGTGGCGATCTGCCCCTCGGGCCGCAGCCCGTTGTTGAACGGCATCCAGGCCGCGAGCAGCACCAGCCCCGCCGACCACAACGCGGGCCGGCTGGCGATCACCGCGGGGCCCAGCCGGGGCAGCACCTCGCGGGACAGCAGCAGCCAGCACACCAGCCCGCAGATCAGGTCGGGCAGCCGCATCCAGATGCTGGCGTCGCTGACGTGCGTCATCAGTGCGAGCAGGTTGTAGAACCAGCCGAACGGGTCCTCCGGGCTGCCGAACCAGCGGAAGTAGTTGGACATGTAGCCGGCGTGGTCGGCCACCCGGGCCATGCCGAGGATGTACCCGTCGTCGCTGGAGTTCGCCCCGATGACGTGCCAGACCAGGAACGCGCCGATGACACAGCCGTCCACCAGCGTGAAGGTCCGCCACCGGGTCGGGATGAGCCGCTGCACCCGGCGGCCGTCGAGCCGGTCCATGCGCCACAGCGCCAGCAGCGCGACGACGGTCGACGCCATCGCCAGCAGCATCGCCGCCAGCTTCAGCAGGGTCGGAGTGGTGGAGAACCGGGTGTCGATGGTGGCCGACAGCGACAGTCCCGGCGGGGCCGGACCGGTCAGCCCGGTGAACACCCCGACGATCGCCGGCCGCAGATTGGGATCGTTGAACCCGCTGCGTTGCGGGCTGCCGTCCGGCTTGGTCAGACCGACGAACGTGGCGAACGTGCCGTCCTTGGTCGACGTGATCTCTATGCGTTGACAGGCGGGGGCGATCACCCGGGCCCGGTCCACGCTGGCGATCACGACGTTGCGGTCGGTGATGTCCACGCGCGCCGGGGTGACGTTGACGAAAAGCGCGTTGAGGGCGGCGTCCTTGCCCTTGGCCGGCGCGGTGCCCAGCACCAGACCGCCGGCGGGCGGCATCCCCCGGATCACGTCGCAGGGCACCGTGACGTCCATCGACACCGGCGCCTGTGAGATCAGCGGCGCGGTCACGTTGGACAGCTGACCGCCCTGCGGCCAGTTGAGCGTCGCGGTCGTCTGCACGACCGGCAGCAGCGGGGTCGCGATGGCCAGGACGACCCCGAGCGCGCCGGCGATCATGGCGATCCAGCGCAGCACGGCCAGGTCCCCGGACACTCGGCGGGGCGCCGGCGTCGTCGCGGTCTGCACGGCGGTCATGGCAGAGCCCGGATCGGTCCGGTGCGGGTCCAGCCGTACACGCGCGTCGAACCTTTCTCGATGGTGGCGTCGGGCGCCTGCGCGGCGGGGACCACGCGGATGTAGCGCTCGATCGAACCCCAGTCGCGATACCAGTCGTCCCGTAGATAGGTCGGCACGGTCGCGGTGGTCAGCAGCGCCTGGATGTAGAGGAACGGCCCACCGCCCCGCGCGGCCAGCCACTGATTCGACGAGATCACCACTTGTTTGACGTTGGGCAGGATGCGGTACTGCGGCAGTTCGGCGACGCCGAGGCGCTGGCTGAACGGGCGCTGACACGGGAAGTTGGCGGCAGTGGCGATGTCCATCAGCACCGGGGTCTGAGTCCCGAGGAACTGCTGCGCGGTCTGCAGCACGGGCACCCGCGGCGGGGTGAAACCGAACCACTGCTCGACGGACAGGTTGGGATCGTCGGCGACGATCCGGACCACATTGGCCTCCGGCGGCGCCGCGCTGAGCGGGAATCGCAGGTTGCGCCAGGCGAATTGGGAGAACACGTCGATCGGTTGGACCTCGTTCAGCGCCTGGTAGCTGCCGTCGGGCCGGTGCACGCCGTACTGGAGTTTCAGCGACTGCCCGTAGTTGAACTCGCCTTCCTCGTCGTAGTACCAGATCGCGCCGGCCGCGGCGACGGTCACCAGCGGCCGGTCGGGGCTGCGGGGCGGCAGTTGATACCACGACGACGTGGCCTTGGCGGCAACGGCGTTCTCCCCGTAGCTGCCCATCACCGGCGTGCGGGCGGGGTCGAGTCCGAACGGCAGGAACACCTTGGAACCGTTGACGCCGACGGGTCCGTAGCCGCCGCCGGTGCCGGCGGCGAACGCGACGCCGACGTTCGGTTTGTCCGGCGAGGCATCGGAATTGGGCGTGCCGGGATTGCCGACCACCGGATGCGGCGGCGTCAGGTCGTCGCTGACCCCGTTGGGGGTGAAGCCGACCGGGTTCTCTCCGCCGAGCGGGCCGTAGCGGCCGAACGTCTGGCCCGAAACCGGTTGCAGCATACCGGCATTCGTGTCCGCTTCGACCAGGACGTCGTCGGCCATCCCGCAACTGCGGTCCGAGAGCCCGGCCCGCAGCGCCGCGATGTTGGACTTGCCGGTGGTGTACATCGGGTAGCGCTGGGCGAATCCCTTGGCCATCGACCCGACCTCGAGGACGACCATGATCGACGCGACCACCAGGAGGGGGGTGGACGCCAGCACCCGGTTGCGACGGGTGTTCTTGACTTCGGTGTGCCCCGCGTAGTCCATCCGGAAGTGCAGCCAACCGGTGAGCAGCCCGCCGAGGATCGCCAGCAGCAGGAAGACCGTCGTGACCGGGCGGTGCATCAGCACCGGCTGCCGGTCGAACCACGGCACGCCGTAGTTGCCGGTGTAGAACCAGCCGTTGATGCCCGAGGTCGCCCACGCCAGCACGAACAGCAGCGCGGTGACGTACAGCGCCAGGTTGCGGCGGCTGTGCAGCCCCACCCGGGAGAACGCGAATGCGGTCACCGCGCCGAGCGCCCCGGCCAGCCCGGCGAACGCGCCGAACTGCACGGCCCACTTGGTGGGTGTGAAGGTCAGCAGCAGCAGCCCGATGGCGGTGCTGCCGATCAGCCGCCACACCGGACCGAGGGCGGCGCCCGGGATCTTGCCGCGGCGCAGCAGCACGGCGAGCAGACCGAACAGGCACAGCATCAGCACCAGGACCGCGAACCGCCGGGTCATCGACCCGTCGACGCTGTCCTCCACGGTCAGGAAGTAATACCGCAGGAAGTCCTGATACCAGGCAATGGTCGGCCCGACCTTGTATTTGATCCGGGCGGACTCGGCGACGGTGGCCAGCGTCTGGTCGCGGAACACGACGACGAAGATCAGCGCCGCCGCACCGGCCAGCGGCGCCAGGGCGGCCAGCAGGCCGGACGTCCCGCCGACCGCGCGCCGCACGCTGACGATCCGGCCGATCGCCCGGGCGCCGACGAGCAGCGGCGCCAGCGCCATCAGGCCCTGGGGGGCGAGGGTCACCGTGAACACCGCGACGATGATGGCGACCGCGGCCGGCCACAGCCGGCGGGTGCCGATCGAATCCTCGACGAGGGCCCACACCGCGAGCGCCCCGAAGGCGATCAACGGCTCGGGCCGCAGCCCGTTGTTGAACGGCAGCCAGGCCGCCAGGAACACCGCGCCTGCGGTCCACACGGCGACCCGGTGCGCCGCGATCGCCCGGCCCAGCCGGGGCAGCGCCCAACGGCTCAGGATCAGCCACGTACCGATGCCGGCCAGCGTGGCCGGAAGCCGCATCCACACGCTGGCCGGACTGATCGCGGCCAGCTGCGCCAGCACCGATTGATACCAGTCGAACGGTGCCTCGGTGGCGCCGAAGTAGCGGAAGTAGTTGGCGGCATACCCGGCCTCGCCCGACACCCGCGCGATGGTGATGTTGTAGCCGTCGTCGGAGGACAGCGGCCCGATGACATGCCACAGCAGCAGGGTCCCGATGACGCCGGCGTCGGCCAGCCAGGTGGACAGCCCGGCGCGCCAGAACCGGTGCCAGCGCCGGGGCAGCCGCCGGGCCGACTGCCGGTCCAGCACCGCCAGCGCGACGATCGACGTGATCACGCACAGCACGCCGAGGATCATCGCGGCGAGCTTGAGGGTTGTCGGCGCGGTGATGAACCGGGTGTCGACGTCCACCCGGGCCGACAGCCCCGGCTGGGCCGGCACTTTCAGTTCGGTGAACAGCCCGGCCACTTGCGGTTTCTTGTCGGCCGACAGCGTGCCGGTGGCGCCGGGGATGCCGACGAAGTCCGCGCCCACCGCACCGGGATTCGCCCACACGTGCAGCGTGCTGCAGGCCCCGGACTCCACCGCCGCCCGCGGTGCGACCGCCGCGACGGTGTCCCGGAAGGCGACGACGACGGAGTCGGCGCCGGCCCGCACGAACACGCCGTTGCGGCTGGCGTCGATGCCGGCCGGCGGTACCGTCGCGAACACCAGGCCGCCGCTGTCGGGCAGGGTGGCCACCGCCGCGCAGGGGATGCTGACGTCGATCGCCCGCGGCGCGCCCGACACCAGCGGTGCGGTCACGTCACTGACGAAACCGTCGGCGCCGACGCCCTGCGGCCAGTTGATCACCGCGGTGGTCTGATTGACCGGAAGCAGCGGCACGAGCCCGCACAGAATCGCCCCGGCGATGCCCGCGACGATCGCGATCAGGCGGACCACGGGCATTGCGCCCCGCCCCTTCCTCGCAGAAGTGCGCTGCTCGTCGAACCGGGCGGGTCGGTTGTCGGGCACGAGGTCCGATGGTAGGCGACTTGCCTGCGGGAGCCGACGAGGCCAGCCGGTCAGGGTGTGACGATGTTGAACGCCGGGTCCGGCTGGTCGAGCACCTCGACGAGCTGTCGGAGCACGGCGGCCTCCCCGGTGATGTCGAGGCCGGGACTGGTCAGGTCGCCGGCCGCGGCGGCCAGCAGGCGCATCTTGCCGGACAGCGTCAGGGTGGCCTGCGCGGTGCCGACATCGGCGGGGACGTTGCGGTAAACGAGGACGCCGTTGCGCACGGTGAGGCGGTAGTTGTCGCCGACGTCGGCGAGGGTGACATCCAGTGCCAGGTTCAGGTCCCAGGCCTTCGGCCCGTTGATCGAGATAGCCAGCGCGTCGAAGATCTGCTCCGGGGACAGCTGGGCCATCATCACCGGCGAGACGCCGGTGGCCGGGGTGCCGAAGTTGCCGGTCCGAAGTTCGGTGGCGCCGGCCAAGAAGAAGTTGCGCCAGGTTGCGTTCTCGGCGCCGTAGGCGAGCTGCTCGAGGGTGTCGGCGTAGAGCGCCCGGGCGCCGGCGTGGTTCTCGTCGGCGAACACGGCGTGGTCCAGAAGTGTTGCTGCCCAACGGAAGTCACCCTCGTCGAAGGCTTTTTGGGCCACTTCTACTACATTCTCGATGCCACCCATGGCCTCGACGTACTTCGGTGCGGCGACCTCCGGCGGATGCTGCCACAGGCGGCCCGGGTTGCCGTCGAACCAGCCCATGTAGCGCTGGTAGACGGCTTTGACGTTGTGGTTGACCGAACCGTAGTAGCCATGGGTGTGCCAGGCCTTCTCCAGCGCGGGCGGCATCTCGAACTGCTCGGCGATCTCGATCCCGGTGTAGCCCTTGTTCAGCAGGCGCAGCGTCTGGTCGTGCAGGTAGGCGTACAGGTCCCGCTGCAGCGAAAGGAACTCGACGATCCGGTCGCGGCCCCACGTCGGCCAGTGATGGGAGGCGAACACGACGTCGGCCCGGTCCGCGTACCGGTCGATGGCCTCGGTCAGATATCCCGACCAGGCGTGCGGGTCCCGCACCAGGGCGCCGCGCAGGGTCAGCAGGTTGTGCAGGTTGTGGGTGGCGTTCTCGGCCATGCAGAGCGCGTTGAACTTCGGGAAGTAGAAATGCATCTCGGCGGGCGCCTCGGTGCCCGGTGCCATCTGGAACTCGATCTCGATGCCGTCGACGGTGTGCGTTTCGCCGGTGGTGGTGATGTCGATGGTCGGGGCGATGACCGCGATCTCGCCCAGCGAGTTGGTCTGGCCCAGCCCGCAGCCGACCTGTCCCCGCGGGCCCCGGTCGAGAACCACGCCGTACATGTAGGCCGCCCGGCGGGCCATGGCGGTGCCGGCGTAGACGTTCTCCTGCACGGCGTGCCCGAGGAACCCCTCCGGCGCGAGCACCGCGACCCGGCCGGCGGCCACGTCCTCGACCGTGGTCACACCGAGCACGCCGCCGAAGTGGTCGACGTGACTGTGGGTATAGATGACCGCGGTGACGGCCCGGTCACCGCGGTGCTGCCGGTAGAGCGCCAGGGCCGCGGCGGCGGTCTCGGTGCACACCAGCGGGTCGATGACGATTACTCCGGTGTCGCCCTCGACGAAGCTGATGTTCGACAGGTCCAGCCCGCGGACCTGATAGATGCCGTCGGCGACGACTTCGTAGAGCCCCTGTTTGGCGCACAGTTGGGACTGCCGCCACAGGCTGGGATGCACGGACGTGGGCGCCCGGCCGTCCAGGAAGTCGTAGGCGTCGTTGTTCCAGACCACCCGGCCGTCGGCGGCCTTCACGACGCACGGTGAGAGCTTTCCGATGAAGCCGCGGTCGGCGTCGGCGAAGTCTCGGGTGTCGTCGAAAGGGAATGACGACAGTGCGGTCAGCGCCTCGGCGTGCGCGGTTTCGATCGGCGGCGTGGGTGCTTTCTGCTCCATTCTTCACACCATGCCAGTTACCGGTCGGGCCCGACGATCTGTTGAGCACTCACCGACACAACGTGCGAGTAGATCTCGCAGGGGCCGCTCAACAGATCGCGGCCGAGGACCGACGGGCTTACGAACGCCGCAGCGGCGCGGGGCTCCACCACCCGCTGCGCACGGCGGTGCCGAGCTGCAGTCGCGCCGGTTGGGCGTCGGGATAGAACTGCATCAGCCGCTGCAGCGATCCCCAGTCGCGAGACCAGTCGTGGTTCAGATAGGTCGGCACCGGTTCGGCCCGGAACAGCAGTTCGGAGATTCCCAGCGGTCCGCCGCCCAGGTAGTCCATCACCGGCGAGTTGGCCTCCGCCCCGAACCGGTCCGGCAGGATCCGCCACTTCGGCACCTCCGCGACGCCGTTCTGATGCCCGAACGGCCGCTGGCACGGGAAGGCCAGTCCGACCAGCCAGTCGAGCAGCACCGGGTCCTGCGAGCCGACCACCTCCTGCAGCGTGCGCAGCTGCGGGATCCGCGGCGGCGTGACGGCGATCCAGTGCTGCGGCGCCAAGTCGTCGTCGGAGGCGACCAGCCGGACCTGAGTCGCTTCCGGCGGAATCGCCGCCAGCGGGGCGCGCAGATTGCGCCAGGCCGGCGGGGCGCCGACGTCGGCGAAGCCGAGTGAACCGCCGGGTTCGTCACGGGCGGCCTGCTCGTCGGTGGCCCACTGCACCCGCACCTCGCCCTGGTCGAACCGGCCCGCGGCCGACACCACCAGCAGCGGGCGCTTGCCGTCGGTGTCGGCGCGGGACGGCAGTCGGTACCACGCGGAGCGCAGCAGCGCCGGCTGCTGGACGCCGGAACGCCAACTGCCCAGCACCGGCACACTGTCCGACGCCAGGCCGTAGGGCAGCCGGGCCCGCGACCCGTTGACGCCGAGGGTGGCGGTGGTGCCGCCCTCGGTCCCGGGCTCCCCTCCCGTCGTGGTGTCGGCGTTGGTGTCGGCGAAGTTGGTCGAACCGGCCGACTCCATCGCCGGGTCGGCCGAGATGTCGGTGGGAATGCCGTTGGGCGAGAAGCCCGTCGAGTTCCCCGCGCCCAGCGCCTGGGCCGCCGGCACCGACACGGGGCTCAGGATCGCGGCGTTCGGGTCTTCTTCGACGAGCACGTCGGTGGCCAGCCCGCAGGTGCGGCCGGTCAGTGCCTGCACGTTCGAGCGGCCGACCGACCAGGCGGGGTACTGCGCGATCATGCCGAGAGTCAGCGACAGCACCTCGAAAAGCACCACCACCCACGCGGCGATCGCCAGCGGGGAGTGCAGCAGCTTACCGAGTCTGGTTGGCCGCCAAGGCTTTTCGCCCCGCCGCGAGAAGTGGAAGTAGGTGGCCAGCAGCAGCGCCAGTACCGACAGACCCAGCAGGAACGTGGTGAAGCCGAAGTGCCACTCCGGGAATTGATTCGACCACGGCACACCGAAGTTCGAGACGTACCACCAGCCGTTGACGCTGGCGAAGGACAGCGCCATCACGAACAGCACGGCGGCGGCGAAGATGGTCCGGTTGCGCCGCGAGCGCATCACGTGGGCGGTGACCGCCACGGCGGCCAGCGCACCCAGTGACCCGGCCAGTCCGGCGAACACGCCGAAATGATGCGTCCACTTGGTCGGGGTGAACATCATCGCCAGGAGCGAGATGATCGTGATGCCGGTGATCCGTCGGCTGGGCCCGGCGGCGGTTCCCGGAATCCTGCCGCGCCGCAACGCCATTGCCACCGAAACGGCGAGCGCGATGAGCAGAGTCAGCACCGCGAACCGTCGGGCGATGGACCCGTCCGGGCTGGCCATGAACAGCCGCTCGTAGCGGATGTGCTCGTCGAACCAGGCCAGGCTGGGGCCGACGAGGGACTTGAACGAACTGGCCTGCATCTCGCCGGCGAACGTCTGGTCGCGGAAGATCAGGATCGCGGTCACGGTGACCGCCGCCAGCAGCGGCGCCAGCAGTGGCAGCAGGCCGAACTGCGCCGACCGCCGGTGCAGGATGGTGCGCAGCGGCCCGATCGTCACCAGCAGCGCACCGATCGAGGCGATGCCGGTGGGCCCGGAGAACAGCGTCAACGCGCCGAGGATGCACGCCGCCGCCACCGGCATCAGCCGACTGGTGGCCACCGCGCGCTCCACCGAACACCACGTCAGCAGGATGCCCAGCGCGATGATCGGTTCGGGCCGCAGGCCGTTGTTCAGCGGCAGCCAGAACGCCAGGAACATCCCGGCCGCGGTCCATCGGGCGGCGGTCGAATGCTTGACCGCGTCGCCCAGGCGGGGGATGACCTCGCGGCTGATCACCCACCAGCAGGCCAGCGCCATCAGCAGGGTCGGCAACCGCATCCAGATGCTCGCGGTGCTCACGTGCGCCCACAGCGCCAGCAGGTCGTAGTACCAGCCGAACGGCGCCTCCGGCGTGCCGAACCAGCGATAGTAGTTGGCCATGTACCCGGCGTGCTCGGACACCCGCGCCATGGTCAGGATGTAGCCGTCGTCGGAGGTGTTGGCGCCGACGAAATGCCACCAGACCAGGACCGCGGTCACCAGCGCGTCCAGCGGTTTCATCGACCACCAGCGGGCCGGCAGGAAACGGCGGTGCCGGACGCCGTCCGCGGTGTCGAGCACGTGCAGCGCGATCAGTGCGAGCGCCGTCGAGACGACGCCAAGGATCATCGCGGCGAGCTTGAGCACCGTGGGCGCGCTGCTGTAGCGGGTGTCGATGGTCGCCGAGAATGTCCACCCGGGTGGGGCCGGACCGGACAGGTCGGTGAACACGCCGACGATCTGTGGCCGGAAGTCGTATCCGCCCCGTTCCCCCTTGAGCGGGTCCTTCGGATTGTCCGGTGTGGTGTCCGTGCCCTGTGCCTGGGTGAGGCCGACGAATTCGGCGGTCACCTTGTCGGCGTGCGCGCTGAACGTCAGCCGCCGGCAGTCCGGGCTGGCCACCGCCGACAGCGGGGCGACCAGGACCGGGGTGTTGCGCACGATGACGGCGAGATTGTTGTTGACCCGCTGGATCAGCAGGCCGCGGTCGACGGCCTTGGGCGCCTGTTTGGGCACGGTCGACAGCAGGACGGTCTTGCCGGGACCCGTGAGTCCCAGCGCCGCGCGGCACGGGATGCTGATGTCCAGATCGGTCGCGACGTAGGAGATCAGCGGCGCCGTGACGCTGTCGAGCACCCCGTTCTGGGGCCAGTTGAGTTGCGCGGTGGTCTGCTTGACGGGAAGGAACGGCGTGGCGATCGCCAGCAGCGCGCCGAGCAGACCCGCGACGACCGCGACGATCTTCGCGACGCGGTACCCGTCGACCTGCTCCACCACGGGGGTTGATGTTAGTGGGCG
>CAZTAA010000023.1:0-48118 GCA_964611465.1 uncultured Mycobacterium sp.
GGGCCGCCGCCGCCGAACGGGAGGCGCGGGCGCGCGCGGCCCGGGCCCGCGCGGCGCGCCAGCATGCCGCCGCCGTCGCCGCCGCCGTCGCCGAGTCGGGCCGCCAGGTGGCCGACCGGCTGGCCGTCGTCGTCGGGGTGGCCTCGCGAACCCGCGACGGGCTGGCCGCCGAACGTCAGCAGCGCGCCGCCGCGCTGACCGCCGCCCGGGACCGGGTCGACGGCCTCAACGCGCGGATCGCCACCCTGACCGATTCGCTGCACCGCGACGAGGTCGCCAAGGCCCAGGCCGCGATGCGCGTCGAACAGCTCGAACAGCAGGTGCTCGAGCAGTTCGGCATGGCCGCCACGGACCTCGTCGCCGAGTACGGGCCCGAGGTGGCGCTGCCGCCCAGCGAGCTGGAGATCGCCGAATACGAACAGGCCAAGGAACGCGGGGAACAGGTCAGCGCCCCGGCGCCGATGCCGTTCGACCGGCCCACCCAGGAGCGCCGCGCCAAACGCGCCGAGCGTGAGCTCGCCGAGCTGGGCCGCGTCAACCCGCTGGCGCTGGAGGAGTTCGCCGCGCTCGAGGAGCGGTACAACTTCCTGTCCACCCAGCTCGAGGACGTCAAGGCGGCCCGCAAGGATCTCCTCGACGTGGTCGACGAGGTCGACGCGCGCATCCTGCAGGTGTTCACCGAGGCCTACGCCGACGTCGAGCGCGAGTTCAGCCAGGTTTTCGCGTCGCTGTTCCCCGGCGGCGAGGGCCGGCTGCTGCTGACCGATCCGTCGGACATGCTGACCACCGGCGTCGAGGTGGAGGCGCGCCCGCCGGGCAAGAAGGTCAAGCGGCTGTCGCTGCTCTCCGGCGGCGAGAAGTCGCTGACCGCCGTGGCGATGCTGGTGGCCATCTTCCGGGCCCGGCCGTCGCCGTTCTACATCATGGACGAGGTCGAGGCCGCCCTCGACGACGTCAACCTGCAGCGCCTGCTGGGGCTGTTCGAACAGCTGCGGGAGCGGTCGCAGCTGATCGTGATCACCCACCAGAAGCCGACGATGGAGATCGCCGACGCGCTGTACGGCGTGACCATGCAGGGCGACGGGATCACGCAGGTGATCTCGCAAAAGATGCGCGGCGAGCACCTCGTCAGCACCTAACCCGACTCCGCCGTTACGTCGGTCTGAGCGCAGCGCCGCGGGCGCCTTTGGAACAATGGCCCGGTGACGACTGAAGTCCTCTGGATCGCCCTCGCTGTCATCGCCGTACTGATCATCGCGGCGCTCGTCGTCGGCCTCGTCCGGCACCGGCGCGGCCGGATCAGCCTGACCACCCCGCCGGTGGCCGAGGAGACCAAGGAGATCGACCGCTCCGGCGGCTACACGGCGTCCTCGGGGATCACCTTCAGCCAGTCGGCCCCGGCCGAGACGGCGCCCGCACCGCCCCGGGTGACGCCCCCGGAGCCGGCCGCCTTCGAGGGCCTGCCGACCGTCGGCGACGACGCGACCGTTCCGCGCGACACGTCCAGCCGGCCGATCGAAGAGGTGCCGCTGCCCGAACCCGAACTCATCACGCCGCTGCCCGAGCCCATCACCGAGACGGCGGCCGAAGCCCCGGCGATCGACACGATCGCGCCGACGGCCGGGCGGCTGGAACGGCTGCGCGGCCGGCTGGCCAAATCGCAGAATGCGTTGGGCCGCAGCGTGTTAGGGCTACTCGGCGGCGGCGATCTGGACGAGGACTCGTGGGAAGAGGTCGAGGACACCCTGCTGGTGGCCGACCTCGGACCGACCGTCACCGCCGGGGTGCTGACGCATCTGCGCGGCGCGATCGCCGCCAGCTCGGTGCGCACCGAGGCCGACGCGCGCGCCGTGCTGCGGGAGGCGTTGATCAACGAACTGCACCCGGAGTTCGACCGCTCGATCAAGGCGCTGCCGCACGCCGACAAACCGTCGGTGCTGCTGGTGGTCGGCGTCAACGGCACCGGAAAGACCACCACGGTCGGCAAGCTGGCCCGGGTGCTGGTGGCCGATGGCCGCCGGGTGGTCCTCGGCGCCGCCGACACCTTCCGCGCCGCGGCGGCCGACCAGCTGCAGGCCTGGGCGGCCCGGGTCGGCGCCGACGTCGTCCGGGGCGCCGAGGGCGCCGACCCCGCCTCGGTGGCCTTCGACGCCGTCGACAAGGGCATCGAGGCCGGCGCCGACGTCGTCGTCATCGACACCGCCGGACGGCTGCACACCAAGACCGGCCTGATGGACGAACTGGGCAAGGTCAAGCGGGTGGTGTCCAAGCGCGCCGAGGTCGACGAGGTGTTGCTGGTGCTCGACGCCACGATCGGGCAGAACGGTCTGGCGCAGGCCAAGGTCTTCGGCGAGGTGGTCGACATCACCGGCGTGGTGCTGACCAAACTGGACGGGACCGCCAAGGGCGGCATCGTGTTTCGCGTCCAGGACGATCTCGGCGTGCCGGTCAAACTGGTCGGCCTCGGCGAGGGGCCCGACGACCTGGCCCCGTTCGAACCGGCCGCGTTCGTCGACGCGCTGCTTGGTTGACGAGCGCGGCCGCCCCGGAATCTGTTCAGGGGTGGCTGCGACGTTGTGCGAGTGGCGTTCGCAGGGAGCGCTCAACAGATGGGGCTGAGGTCCCAAAAGCCCACGACGTAACGCCCGCGAAACCAAGACGGGCGATCCGTTCACATGCGCGAAACACGGGTGCTCTGCCGCTGAAACATCCACTGCGCATTGTCCTTTCCTAGGTCAACGGTGTCTGACCGTGGCATGGGCGAAGGAGGATGTAGGGAGTGGACGGTTTTCCAACGATGGGTGTGCCGGATACCGGCGACACCGCGTGGATGCTGGCAAGCGCCGCGCTCGTTCTGTTGATGACGCCGGGCCTGGCGTTCTTCTACGGGGGCATGGTCCGCGCCAAGGGCGTCCTGAACATGCTCATGATGAGCATCAGCGCCATGGGTGTCGTCACGGTTCTGTGGGTGCTCTACGGCTACTCGCTGGCTTTCGGCAACGACGTCGCCAACCTGTTCGGTGATCCCACTCAGTACTTCGGGCTCAAGGGCCTGATCGGCGGCACCTATCTGCAGGCGACCGCCGATGCGCCCGCGGTGTCGATCCCGTTGGCCGGCACCATCCCGCAGACGGTGTTCGTGGCCTTCCAGCTGATGTTCGCGATCATCACCGTGGCCCTGATCTCCGGCGCGGTGGCCGACCGGTTGAAGTTCGGCGGCTGGCTGGTGTTCGCCGGACTGTGGGCCACCTTCGTCTACTTCCCGGTCGCGCACTGGGTTTTCGCCTTCAACGGGGTCACCGCGGAACACGGCGGCTGGATCGCGACGAAGCTCCTGGCGATCGACTTCGCCGGTGGCACCGCGGTGCACATCAACTCCGGAACCGCCGGCCTGGTGCTGGCCCTCATCCTGGGTAAGCGGGCCGGGTGGCCACACACCCCGATGCGGCCGCACAACCTGCCGTTCGTGATGCTCGGCGCGGGCCTGCTGTGGTTCGGCTGGTACGGCTTCAACGCCGGTTCGGCCGTCGGGTCCAACGGAATCGCGGGCGCGACGTTCATCACCACGACGATCGCGACCGGCGCGGCCATGTTGGGCTGGCTGCTCACCGAGCGGATCCGCGACGGTCACGCCACCACCCTGGGCGCGGCGTCGGGCATCGTGGCCGGCCTGGTCGCCATCACGCCGTCGTGCTCGTCGGTGAATGTGGTTGGCGCGCTGGCGATCGGCGTCGGTGCGGGCATCTTCTGCGCGCTGGCCGTCGGGCTGAAGTTCAAGTTCGGCTTCGACGACTCGCTCGACGTGGTGGGCGTCCACCTCGTCGGCGGTCTGTTCGGCACGCTGATGGTCGGCCTGGTGGCCACCAGTGAGGCGCCGGCCGCGGTGTCGGGCCTGTTCTACGGCGGTGGCTTCGATCAGCTGATCAAGCAGGCCATCGGCGCGTTCTCGGTGCTGGCGTACTCCGCGATCGGTACCGCTGTCCTGGCCCTGATCGTGAAATATACGATAGGGCTGCGACTCGACCGGGAGGACGAAGCGACCGGTATCGACGAGTCCGAGCATGCGGAGAGCGCGTATGACTTCGCTAGTGCAGGAACCGGTTCGGTCATCGGACGTTCGGAGGTATGAGGGAAATGAAACTGATCACTGCGATCGTCAAGCCGTTCACGCTCGAAGACGTCAAAACCGGTCTCGAGCAGGCGGGCATCCTCGGCATGACCGTCAGCGAGGTTCAGGGCTACGGACGCCAGAAGGGCCACACCGAGGTCTACCGCGGCGCCGAGTACTCGGTGGACTTCGTGCCGAAGGTGCGGGTGGAAGTGGTCGTCGACGAAGCCGCCGTGGACAAGGTGGTGGATGTCATCGTGCAGGCCGCACGCACCGGCAAGATCGGCGACGGCAAGGTCTGGGTCAGTCCCGTCGACACCGTGGTGCGGGTGCGTACCGGGGAGCGCGGAACCGACGCCCTCTAAAAGGCCCGTCACAGGCCGACTTCTGACCCGTCTTCCCCGGGACCCGGTTCCGGTGGACAACTCAGGTGACCGACAAGGGGAGACGACATGACGAAGACACCAGATCCCGCCGCCGGAGCCTTGCCCAACGAGGCTCCGGCGGCGGGTTCGTCCACCAAACCCGCCGACGACCTGTCGGCCGCGGTCCGGAAACTCCTCAACGGCGGTGTGCGCCAACTGGATTCGGCCGGACTGCGGGATGCCCTGCGTGACCTGTACGAGTTCTGGCTGACCAGCAAGGCCACCGAGATCGGTGTCACCCCGACCAGTGGCTTCGCCATCGTCGCGACCGGGGGACTGGGTCGCGGTGAGCTCGCGCCGTACTCCGACCTCGACCTGACCCTGGTGCACGACAACATGCCGGCCGAGGTCGTCGCGCGGGTGGCGGAGTCGCTGTGGTATCCGTTGTGGGACGCCAACATTCGGCTCGACCACAGCGTGCGGACCGTTCCCGAGGCGCTCCAGGTGGCCAACGAGGACATCTCGGCGGGCCTGGCGATGCTGGAGGCGCGGCACATCGCCGGCGACGCCGAACTGTCCGGCCTGCTGATCGGCGGGGCGCGCCGGCAGTGGCGAACCGGAATCGCGTCCCGCTTCGAGGCGCTGGTCGCCGAGACCGAGGCCCGCTGGCAGCGCAGCGGTCAGATCGCGCACCGCGCCGAACCGGACCTCAAGAGCGGTCGCGGCGGGCTGCGCGACGTCCAACTGCTCAACGCGCTGGCGATCGCACAACTCGCCGACGTCTATCCGAGCCAGTCGGCGGCCTCGCCGACCGGTTCGCTCGGCGGTGCGCATCTGGCGTTGCTCAACGTTCGCACCGAACTGCACCGGGTCTCCGGCCGCGGCCGTGACCAACTGCTGGCCCAGTTCGCCGACGAGATCGGCGCCGCACTGCGCATCGGTGACCGGTTCGATCTGGCCCGGGTGCTCTCCGATGCCGCACGCACGATCAGCTACTACGTCGACGCAGGATTGCGGACGGCCGGAAACGCGTTGCCGCGCAAGGGATTATCCGCGTTGCGCCGACCCGCCCGGCGACCGCTCGACGAAGGTGTGCTCGAGTTCAACCGCGAGGTCATCCTGGCCCGCGATGCCCGGCCCGAACGCGACCCCGGCCTGATCCTGCGGGTGGCGGCGGCGTCGGCGACCACCGGCTTGCCGATGTCGGCCTCGACGCTGAGCAGGCTGGCCGCCTCGGCCCCGGAGCTTCGCACCCCGTGGCCGCGCCAGGCGCTCAAGGATCTGCTGGTGATGCTGGCCGCCGGCCCGACCGCGGTGGCGACGGTCGAGGCACTGGACCGGACCGGACTGTGGGGCCGGCTGTTCCCGGAGTGGGGCGCGGTGCGCGACCTGCCGCCGCGCGATGTGGTGCACATCTGGACGGTGGACCGGCATCTGATCGAAACCGTCGCGCGCGCAGCCGCTTTCACCACCCGGGTGTCGCGGCCGGACCTGCTGTTGCTGGGTGCGCTGTGCCACGACATCGGCAAGGGCCGGGGCGGCGACCACAGCGTCATCGGCGCGGAGCTGGCCACCCAGATCGGCACCCGGCTGGGGCTGTGGCCGTCAGACGTCGAACTGCTCTCGGCGATGGTGCGTTACCACCTGCTGTTGCCGGACACGGCGACCCGCAAGGACCTCCAGGACCCTCACACCATCGCCGGCGTCATCGAGGCGCTCGACGGCGATTCGGTGCTGCTGGAACTGCTGCAGGTGCTGGCCGAGGCCGATTCACTGGCCACCGGGCCGGGCGTGTGGGGGGATTGGAAGGCGTCGCTGATCGGCGACCTGGTGCGCCGTTGCCGGCTGGTGATGGCCGGGGAAGCGCTGCCGCACGCCGACCCGGTGGACCCGCGGCTGCTCGAACTCGCCGCCCAGCAGGACGGGGTGCATGTCGAACTGGTGCCCGGCGAAGGTGCTCACATCTACAACATCACGATGACCGGCCCGGATCGCCGGGGAGCGCTGTCCCGGGCCGCCGGTGTGATGGCGCTCAATTCGCTGCGGGTGCACTCGGCCTCGGTCAACAGCTACCAGGGCTCGGCCATCGACACGTTCGTCGTCTCCCCGCACTTCGGTTCGCCGCCGGCGGCGGAGCTGCTGCGCCAGCAGCTCATCCTGGCCCTCGACGGCGAACTGGACGTGATGGGCACGCTGGAACAACGCGACAACGACGCGGCCGCCAGCAAGGGCCGGGCGGGCGACATCCCGGACGCGGTCCCGGTCAACCGGGTGTCCGCCCCGCCCCGGATCCTGTGGCACGACGGTCCGGCGCCGGATCAGCCGGTGGTCGAGATCCGGGCGATGGACCGCCCCGGCCTGCTGGCCCGGTTGACGGGGGTGTTCGAACGCGCCGGCGTCGACATCTCCTGGGCCAAGGTGACCACGCTGGGTGCGACGGTGGTCGACGCGTTCGGCATCGTGGTGCCGCCGCTGGCTCAGGGGGACATCCGGGAGAGCCTGGAACGGGACCTGTTCGCGGTGCTGCCCACCCCGCCGCCGGCCAAGCCGGGATCGAACGCCGACGTGGTGGGCTGAACTCGCATCTGGTCAGCGGTGTCTGCGAGATCTACTCGAACGATGTCGCAGTGGAGGCTGATCAGATGCTGATGGGTTACCAGGGGGCGTAGGCCCAGCCCAGGTAGCGCGCATCGGGCGCCGGGTTCCAGCTGCGCAGCACCTGGACGTTGTGGCCGGCGCCACCCAGGCTGGGCCGGGTGCCCTTGTCCACCCCGCCGGACACGTAGGTTCCGTCGCCGCGGGCGATGTCGAGGTGTCCCGCTCCCTGGTCCCAGGAACTCTCCGAGAAGACGAGCGCGCCCCGGGGCGGGTCGGGAGTCATGACGATCTTGTTCTGCGCCGCGAGCGCATCGTGGAACAGCTTGGCGGTGTCATATCCGATGCCGGGGACGCCGAAGGCCGCCGCGACGAACACGCCGCACCCCCAGTCACCGCCGAAATCGGTCCCCACCATGCTCTCGGCCCTGGCCACCGCCTCGTCCGCGTTCGACGACGGCGGCGCGGCGGACGCCGGAACGGCGAACAACAACGTCGGGACCACCGCCGCGGTCAACGCCGCCGTGGTGATCCGCCGGGAGGTGTCCGGGACCGCCATGTCGCCCCCTGCCAGGTCGCCTGCCTTTGGTCGTATCTTCGGCGGGCGGGTGACCGGCGTTACGTGGGTTGCGTCCCCTCGGGGTCGCACGGTCCACCCATTAGGCTTGTCAGGTGTTTGAATCCCTCTCCGACCGGTTGACCGGTGCGCTGTCGGGTCTGCGCGGCAAGGGCCGGCTGACCGACGCCGATATCGACGCCACCGCCCGCGAGATCCGCCTGGCACTGCTCGAGGCCGACGTGTCGCTGCCCGTGGTGCGCACCTTCATCGGCCGCATCAAGGAGCGCGCCAAGGGCGCCGAGGTCTCCGGCGCGCTCAACCCGGCCCAGCAGGTCGTCAAGATCGTCAACGAGGAGCTCATCGCGATCCTCGGCGGCGAGACGCGCAAACTGAACTTCGCGAAGAACCCGCCGACGGTCATCATGCTGGCCGGCCTGCAGGGCGCCGGTAAGACGACCCTGGCCGGCAAGCTCGCGAAATGGCTTAAGGGACAAGGACATACGCCACTGCTGGTCGCCTGCGACCTGCAACGCCCGGGAGCGGTCAACCAGCTGAAGATCGTCGGCGAACGCGCCGGCGTGGTCACCTTCGCCCCCCATCCGGGTACCTCGGCGCAGTCCGCCGACACCGGCGGTCCCGGCTCCGGCGACCCGGTCGCGGTCGCCGCGGCCGGCCTGGAATACGCCACGTCGAAGCTGTTCGACGTCGTCATCGTCGACACCGCCGGCCGGCTTGGCATCGACGACGTGCTGATGGCCCAGGCCGCGGCCATCCGCGACGCGGTCCATCCGGACGAGACGTTCTTCGTCCTCGACGCCATGATCGGCCAGGACGCGGTGGCCACCGCCGAGGCGTTCGGCGCCGGCGTCGGGTTCACCGGCGTCGTGCTGACCAAGCTCGACGGCGACGCCCGCGGCGGTGCGGCGCTGTCGGTCCGCGAGATCACCGGCGTGCCGATCATGTTCGCCTCCACCGGCGAGAAGCTGGAGGACTTCGACGTCTTCCACCCGGACCGGATGGCCTCCCGCATCCTGGGCATGGGCGACGTCCTGAGCCTCATCGAGCAGGCCGAGCAGGTCTTCGATGCGCAGAAGGCCGAGGAGGCCGCCGCCAAGATCGGTTCGGGCGAGCTGACGCTGGAGGACTTCCTCGAGCAGATGCTGGCGATCCGCAAAATGGGCCCGATCGGCAACCTGCTCGGCATGCTGCCGGGCGCGGGCCAGATGAAGGACGCGCTGGCCGCCGTCGACGACAGCCAGCTCGACCGCCTGCAGGCGATCATCCGCGGGATGACGCCGCAGGAGCGGGCGGACCCGAAGATCATCAACGCCTCCCGGCGGCTGCGCATCGCGAACGGTTCGGGTGTCTCGGTCTCGGAGGTCAACCAGCTGGTCGACCGGTTCTTCGAGGCGCGCAAGATGATGTCGCAGATGGCGGGCAGCTTCGGCTTTCCCGGCGCCCGGAAGTCGTCGAAGAGCCGCAAGAACGCCAAGGGCAAGGGCAAGAAGGGCGGGAACCGGGGGCCGACGCCGCCGAAGGCGCGCAACCCGCTCGCGGCGGGGCTGCCCGGCGGCTTCCCCGACCTGTCCCAGATGCCACCCGGTCTGGACGAATTGCCGCCCGGGCTGGCGGATTTCGACCTGTCCAAGCTGAAGTTCCCGGGCCAGAAGTAAGTGCGGTTGCACCTGCGGGGTATCGGCCTGCCCGACGGGGAGCCCGTCGAGTGGTGGGTCGCCGACGGTGTGTTGTCGGCCGAGCCGGTTCCCGGCGCCGAGACGGTGTTCACCGACGGCTGGATCCTGCCCGGCCTGGTCGACGCGCACTGTCACGTCGGCATCGGGGAACACGGCCCCACCGATCTGGACGAGGCGATCGCGCAGGCCGAAACCGAGCGCGGGGCGGGGGCGCTGCTGCTGCGCGACGCCGGTTCGCCGGTGGACACCCGCAGTCTCGACGACCGCGACGACCTGCCGCGCATCATCCGCGCGGGCCGGCACATCGCGCGGCCCAAGCGCTACACCCCGGGCCTGCCCGTCGACGTCGAGGACGAGTCCCAGCTGCCCGAGGTGGTCGCCGAGCAGGCGCGGTTCGGGGACGGCTGGGTCAAACTGGTCGGCGACTGGATCGACCGCAGCGTCGGTGATCTGGCGCCGCTGTGGTCGGCCGACGTTCTGGCGAAGGCCATCGACGCCGCGCACGCCAACGGCGCCCGGGTCACCGCGCACGTGTTCGGCGAGGACGCGCTGCCCGGCCTGATCGCCGCCGGCATCGACTGCATCGAGCACGGCACCGGCCTGACCGACGACACCATCGCGATGATGGTCGAGCACGGCACCGCGCTGGTGCCCACGCTGATCAACATCGACAACTTCCCCGGGATCGCCGACTCGGCAGGCAAATACCCCACCTACGCGACCCACATGCGCGAGTTGTACGCGTCGTGCCGGCAGCGGGTCGGGGCCGCCCGGGAGGCCGGGGTGCCGATCTACGCCGGAACCGACGCCGGCAGCATGATCGCCCACGGCCGGATCGCCGACGAGGTGGCCGCGCTGCACGGCATCGGCATGAGCCCGCACGACGCGCTGGGCGCTGCGTCCTGGGACGCGCGAAAATGGTTGGGCCGCAGCGCTATGGAACACGGCGCACCGGCCGACCTGGTGTGTTGTTCGGCCGACCCGCGACTGCCCGGCGTGCTGAACCGGCCGGACCTGGTGATCCTGCGAGGAGTGGTGTACCGGTGAGCGCGAGAACCGTTGTGGACCTCAGCCACCGGATCCGGGCCGGGCTGACCACCTATCCGGGTCTGCCCGCTCCCGTCATCACCCCGCACCTGACCCGCGAGCAGTCCCGCGAGAAGTATGCGCCGGGAACCGAATTCGCGATGGACGTCATCACGATGGTCGGCAACACCGGTACCTATCTGGACTCGCCGTTCCATCGCTACGCCCACGGCGTCGACCTGGCCGGCCTGGACCTGGCCACACTGGTCGGCCTGCCGGCCGAGGTGTTCCACCTGACCGAACTGCGGGGCCGGGGGATCGGGGTGGACCTGCTGGCGGGCCGGGACCTGCAGGGCGCGGCGGTGCTGTTGCACACCGGCTGGGACCGCCACTTCGGCAGCGCCGAATATGGTTCGGGCGCACCGTATCTCAGCGCCGACGGGGCGCTGTACCTGATCGACGCCGGTGCCGTGCTGGTGGGTGTCGACTCGGTCAACATCGATGACATCGAGTCCGGCGGCGAGCGGCCCGCACACACGCTGCTGCTCGGCGCCGGAGTGCACGTCGTCGAGCACCTGACCAACCTCGGCGCGCTGCCCGAGACCGGCGCGCGGTTCACCGCGGCGCCCCCGGCCATCGAGGGCTTCGGCACGTTCCCGGTGCGGGCGTTCGCCGAACTGTGAGGGCGCCGATCAGCGCGGCTGGGCGAAACCCCAGTCCAGCAGGCCGACGGCCTGGTCCCACAGCGGGCCGTCGCCCTTCATCAGAACCACCACCAGCCGCCGCCCGTCCCGCTGGGCCACGGTGACGAAGGTGTCGCCGGCCAGGTTCGTGTAGCCCGTCTTGCCGGCGAGGTCGCCGGGGTAGCGGGTCAGCAGCTTGTTCTGCGCGGTGATCGTCTTGTAGCCGTTGCGGTCGGGGAATTGGGCCGACGGCTGCCGCATGATCTGGGCGATGACCGGGTAGCTCAGCGCGGCCCGGTAGATCAGCGCCAGGTCGTGCGGGGTGGTCAGGGTCTCCCAGCCCGGGCCGTCCAGGCCGGACGGCGACATCGCGCGGGTGTGCCGGGCGCCCAGGCTCGCGGCCTTGGCCGTCATGCGGGCGATCGCCGCGCGATAGCCACCGAGCATGTCGCCGAGCAGGTTCGCGGCGTCGTTGCCGGACACCATCAACAGCGCGTCGAGCAGTTGCCCTGCGGTGTACACCTGGCCGGGAACCAGTCCGACACAAGAACATTCGACCTGCGTGTGCGCCGCGGTGGCGCGCACCGCGGCGTTCGGGCTGAGGTTGTCGAGCACCACCATCGCCAACAGCGCCTTGATGGTGCTCGCCGGGGCATAAGTGCCGTAGGGATCCTTGCCCGCCAGGATTTTTCCGCTGTCGATGTCGGCCACCAGCCAGGCGCGGGCCGGCCCGTCCGGCGCCGTGACGGCCGCGGCCGTGCCGATGACGGGCTCGGCGGCGGCGACCGGGGCCAGCGCCGTCGCCAGTGCGGTCCACGCCGTCACCGCGATCAGCACCGGGCGTCGCGTGGGCATGAGCGACGACGGTAGGCGTCCGGCGTCTACTCCCGGACGCGCTGAGGTCTCGAACCGGTTGCGGCTACAGTGCGCCGACGCTGGCGCCGCGGTCGAGGGCGAAGCCCCAGTCCAGCAGGCTGGCGGCCTGATCCCAGTAGCTCGGTCCGCCCTCGTGCACCAGCCCGTACATCATCGCGACCACCAGTCGCCGGCCGTCGCGTTGGGCCGCCCCGACGAACGTCTTGCGGGCCAGGTCGGTGTAGCCGGTCTTGCCGCCCAGCATGCCGGGGTAGCGGTGCAGCATCTCGTCCTGGTTTACCAGCACCTTGTTGCCGGTCTTGGTGGGGAACACCGCGGACGGCTGACCGGTGATCTGGGCGAACACCGGGTAGCTCATGGCGTTGCGGAAGATGACGGCCAGGTCGTGCGGCGTGCTCCACATCGCCATCCCGGGTGCGTCGATGCCCGACGGGCTGCCGGTGTTGGTGCCGTAGGCGCCCAGCAGCGCGGCCTTGGCGTTCATCTTGGCCACCGCCTCGTCGGCGCCGCCGACCATGCGGGCCAGCGTGTTGGCGGCATCGTTGCCGGACACCAGCAGCAGGCCCTCGAGCAGTTGGCGCGCGGTGTAGGTGACCCCGGGCGCCACGCCGGCGCAGTTGCACTCGACCCGGGTGTCGGCCTCGGTGGCCACGATCGTCGAATCGAGCGGCACCTCGTCCAGGATCACTTGCGCCAGAAGCGTTTTGATCGTGCTGGCCGGCGGCGACGGCGCGTCCTCGTTACGTGCGGCCAGCACCTGCCCGGTGTCCATGTCGGCGATGATCCACGACGCCGCCGGCCCGGCCGGAATCGGCGCGGAGCCGGGGGGCTGCACATCGAGCGGATCGGCCAGCGCCACAGGGGCGGCTACCAGGGCCAGGGTCACGGCAAGGCACGTCAGAATCCGGCGCATGGCTCCTCAGCCTAACCGGCGGGATCGGGTCGGGTACACCTTCCGCGGGTGGCGGTGCGGCCGGCCCTACCATCGAGTGGTGCTGAGCCTGCAGGAGATCTCGGACCGGCTGGAGATCCAGCAATTGCTGGTGGACTACTCCACGGCGATCGACCGCCGTCGTTTCGACGACCTCGACGCGGTGTTCACCCCGGACGCCTACATCGACTACCGGGTCACCGGCGGCATCGACGGCCGGTTTCCCGAGGTCAAGCGGTGGCTGGCCGAGGTACTGCCGAACTTCCCGGCGTACTCGCACATGCTGGGCAACTTCGACGTCCGCATCGACGGCGATACCGCGTCGGCCCGGACGATCTGCTTCAACCCGATGGTCTTCAACGCGCAGGACAAACAGATCCTGTTCGTCGGGATCTGGTACGTCGACGAGTTGGTCCGCACCGCCGAGGGCTGGCGGATGACCCGGCGCGTCGAGGAGAAGTGCTTCGACAAGCTGCTCTGAGCCCGCGCCGGAGATTTTTGTCCAGCCTGGCGTTTCTGGCAGAATGGGCGGCTGTCTGTCGCGCGACTCCGGCCGCGCGCGGTCACACACGTAAGGCAAAACCGGACCGGGCAAACCCGCCCGCGTCGCTGAATTGCAGCGTGGCAAGCACAGGAGACTGTTTCAACTCATGGCTGTCAAGATCAAGCTCACCCGGCTTGGCAAGATCCGCAATCCCCAGTACCGCATCTCGGTCGCCGACGCCCGTACCCGTCGCGACGGCCGCGCCATCGAGGTCATCGGCCGGTATCACCCGAAGGAAGAGCCGAGCCTGATCGAGATCGACTCGGAGCGGGCCCAGTACTGGCTGGGTGTCGGCGCGCAGCCCACCGAACCGGTGCTGGCGCTGCTGAAGATCACCGGCGACTGGCAGAAGTTCAAGGGTCTGCCCGGCGCCGAGGGCACGCTGAAGGTCAAGGAGCCCAAGCCGTCCAAGCTGGACCTGTTCAACGCCGCCCTCGCCGAAGCCGACGGCGCGCCGTCCGGTGAGGCCACCCAGCTGAAGAAGAAGAAGGCGCCGGCGAAGAAGGCTGCGCAGGCCGAGGCCGAGCCTGAGGCTGCCGCTCCCGCCGAGCCCGCCGCCGAAGCGCCCGCCGCCGACGCTCCGGCCGAAGCCGAGCCGGCTGCCGAGACGCCCGCCGAATGAGCACCGTCGTCGTCGACGCCGTCGAACATCTGGTTCGGGGAATCGTCGACAATCCCGACGACGTTCGCGTCGACCTGGTGACCAACCGCCGTGGACGCACCGTCGAGGTGCACGTCCACCCCGACGACCTGGGCAAGGTGATCGGTCGCGGTGGTCGCACCGCGACCGCGCTGCGCACCCTGGTCGCCGGCATCGGCGGCCGCGGCATCCGCGTCGACGTGGTGGACACCGACCAGTAACCGGCCATGGAGCTGGTCGTCGGGCGCGTGGCCAAGGCGCACGGCGTCACCGGCGAACTCGTCGTCGACGTCCGCACCGACGACCCCGAGGCCCGGTTCGCCGCGGGTAACACGTTGCGGGGCAGGGCTTCCCGAGGAAGCTCCGAACGCACCTTCACCGTCGAATCGGTTCGCCCGCACGGCGGGCGACTGCTGGTGCGGTTGGCCGGCATCAGCGACCGCGACAGCGCCGACGCCCTGCGCGGCACCCTGTTCGTCGTCGACTCCGCGGACCTGCCGCCGATCACCGAGCCCGACGAGTACTACGACCATCAGCTCGAAGGCCTACGGGTCCGCACCGTCGGCGGTGTCGACGTCGGGACCGTCGCGGAAGTGCTGCACACCGCGGCCGGGGAACTGCTGAGCGTCACGACGCCCGACGGGGCCGAGGTGCTGGTGCCGTTCGTCACCGCGATCGTGCCGACGGTCTCGTTGTCCGACGGGGTGCTCGAAATCGACCCGCCCGACGGACTGCTCGATCTGGACGCGCTGTGAGGATTGACGTCGTCACGATCTTCCCCGACTATCTCCGACCGCTGCGGGAATCCTTGCCTGGCAAGGCGATTCGGTCCGGGTTGCTGCAGCTCGGTGTGCACGATCTGCGCGCGTGGACCCATGACGTGCACCGCTCGGTGGACGACGCGCCCTACGGGGGCGGACCTGGCATGGTGATGCGGGCGCCGGTCTGGGGCGATGCGCTCGACGAGATCTGTTCGCCGGACTCACTTCTGGTGGTGCCGACGCCGGCGGGCCGGTTGTTCGACCAGGCGACCGCGGTCCGCTGGAGCGGCGAGGAGCATCTGGTGTTCGCGTGCGGCCGCTACGAGGGGATCGACCAGCGCGTCGTCGACGACGCCGCGCGCCGGATGCGCGTCGAGGAGGTGTCCATCGGCGACTACGTGCTGCTCGGCGGCGAGACCGCGGCGCTGGTGATGATCGAGGCCGTGGTCCGGCTGCTGCCCGATGTGATCGGCAATCCGCAGTCGCACCAACAGGATTCGCTCTCGGCGTCGCTCGGGGGGATGCTCGAGTCGCCGAGTTACACCCGCCCGCCGAGTTGGCGTGGCCTCGACGTGCCCGATGTGCTGCTCTCCGGTGACCACGCCCGGGTCGAGGCGTGGCGGCGGGACGAGTCGCTGCGCCGAACGCGTGAGCGTCGCCCCGATCTGCTCGACGGCCGGCCCGGCGAAGAGCGTTAGATCCGGCCGCCGGGGAACATCGTCGTGACGGCCTGCGTGATGGTCGCCCGCGCGTCGTCGGCGTCGGTGGCCTGCATCGAACTGATCGCCATGACATAGCGGCGGTCCATCCCGATCACACCCGTCGACAGGTGCATCCAGTCGGCGCCGATGCAGCACATCCAGCCCTGCTTGACGGCGACGGGTTCGGCGTACAGCCCGTCGGGAATGCCGAACCGCTGCGGGTAGATGCCGTCGGGCATCATTCCGTCGGGCGCCGTGGGCGTCGACTGGGCCAGATCGCCCACGATGAGGTTGGCCTGTCCCGGCGGCAACCCCCCGGCGCCGGACAGCAGCATGTCGTAGTAGTGCACCAGGTCGGTGACGGTGCTGATGGTGTTGTACCAGCGGCCGTTGCCGGGGACGTGGGTCGAGTCCAGCCCGTAGCGGCCGACCACCCGGGTGATGATCGCGGAGCCGCCGCCGCGGTTCCAGAACGTCTCCGCGGCACCGTCATCCGAGGAGCGCAGCATCTGGTCGAGCAGTTGCTGGTCCGCCGGCGTCAGCTCGGTCTGGCCCTTGGCCACCTGCAGCAGCAGATCGTCGGCGATGAAGAGTTTGACCACCGAGGCGATCGCGATCGAGCCGTCGCGGCCGTTGGTCACCAGCTGTCCGTTGTCGCGGTCGAGCACCGCGAATGTGATGTCGGCGCCGCTGCGGGCGGCGTCCGCGGTCGCCTGCTGGGCGCGAACCTGCAGGCCGTCGAAGGTGGCCAGCTCGCTGACCGGGGCCGCGGGGGTGTTGTCCACCGGTGCATGCGGAAACACCACGTCGATCTCGGAGCCGTTCGCGGCGCCCGGGGGCGCTCCGTAGACCCTGGCCTCGCCACCGGCCACGCTGCCCAGCAAAGCCACGCAACCGACCGCCGCGCACGCCCGGGTCAGGACGTTCGGACGGCGGTGCATCGGGCTCCTTCGAGGGTGGATGTGTGGTCCATAGGGTAAACCGGCACGACCCGATTCGCGTAGTTCGCCGAGGCGCCGGTTTCCCGGGCGATCTGGCGGCGCGATTTCTCTGCGTGCCCGCTATCTGGCACAATTGAGCAGTTGTCCGCCTCGGGCCGCTCACGCGCCGCCGACGGTCGAACAACCCCGCAAGCCCCAACCATCGGCTCGATGGGTCGGCCGTGCTCATTCCCGAGCCACCGCCCGCAGCCGCGACCGCAAGGAAGAGTCACCGATGAACACGCTGGACTTCGTCGACCAGGCGTCGCTGCGCGACGATATCCCGGCCTTCGGCCCCGGCGACACCGTGAATGTGCACGTGAAGGTCATCGAGGGCACCAAGGAACGCATCCAGGTCTTCAAGGGCGTCGTCATCCGCCGCCAGGGCGGCGGTGTCCGCGAGACGTTCACCGTGCGCAAGGAGAGCTACGGCGTCGGTGTGGAGCGCACGTTCCCCGTGCACTCGCCGAACGTGGACCACATCGAGGTCGTGACCCGCGGCGACGTTCGCCGGGCCAAGCTGTACTACCTCCGCGAACTGCGTGGCAAGAAGGCCAAGATCAAGGAGAAGCGCTGAGAAGCGCTGACCGCGCTGCCCGCCCGGGCGCTGTACTCGCAGGTTTCCTGGCTACGCTGTTGCCGTGACCGACACCTCTGACTCGGCCGACCCCTCCGCACCACCCGGCGAAGCCGCGGAGTCCGGCACGGAGACGCCGCAGAAAAAGCGTTCTGCGCTACGCGAATTCGTCATCCTGGTGTCGGTGGCGCTGGTGTTCTATGTCGGCGTGATGACGTTCATCGCCCGGCCCTACCTGATTCCCTCGGAATCGATGGAACCCACGCTGCACGGCTGCACCGGTTGCGTCGGCGACCGCGTCGTGGTGGACAAGATGGTCTACCACTTCTCCGACCCCGAACCGGGCGACGTCATCGTCTTCAAGGGCCCGCCGGCGTGGAACGCCGGCTACAAGTCGAACCGGTCCGACAATCCCGTCATCCGGGCGATCCAGAACGCGCTGTCGTTCGTCAATCTCATCCCGCCCGACGAGAATGACCTAGTCAAGCGGGTGATCGCGGTGGGTGGACAGACGGTGCAGTGCCGGGTCGGCACCGGGCTGACCGTCGACGGCAAGCGGCTGACCGAGCCGTACCTGGACCCGGAGACGATGTCGGCCGATCCCGCGGAGTTCCCCTGCCTGGGCAACGAGTTCGGCCCGGTCAAGGTGCCGGAGGGCCGGTTGTGGGTGATGGGTGACAACCGCACCCACTCGGCGGACTCGCGCTTCCACTGCGCCAGCGCACCCACGGACTTCCAGAAACATGTGGTCTGCACGGGTGACCCCGAGCAGGGCACCGTCCCGGTGGGCAACGTCATCGGCAAGGCGCGGTTCATCGCCTGGCCCCCGGGCCGCTGGGGTGGTGTGCGGTCAATCGATCCGCAGCAGGGCGGATAGTGGCCGAGCCGACGATCCGCCGAGGCACGAGGCGGGGAGGAGCGAGGCAATCTAGTCCCGCCGAGAAGCACTGGCCGCCGCGCACCGTCATCCGCCGGTCCTCCGGTCTGCGCACGCTGGAATCGGCGCTCTACCGCGTCGGGTTGGGCCCGGTGGCCGGGGTCGACGAGGTGGGCCGGGGTGCGTGTGCCGGTCCGCTGGTGGTGGCGGCCTGCGTTCTGGGTCCGAACCGGCTGAGCAGCCTGGCCGCCCTCGACGATTCCAAGGTGCTCGGCGAAAAGGAACGCGAACGGCTTTTCCCTCTGATCAAGCGGTACGCCCTGGCGTATCACGTGGTGTTCATCCCGTCGGCCGAGGTGGATCGACGCGGTGTGCACGTCGCCAACATCGAGGGCATGCGCCGTGCGGTCGCGGGGCTGACCATGCGGCCGGGGTATGTGCTGTCCGACGGTTTCCGGGTGCCGGGCCTGGCGGCGCCGTCGTTGCCGGTGATCGGCGGTGACGGGGCAGCGGCGTGCATCGCAGCGGCCAGCGTGCTGGCCAAGGTCAGCCGCGACCGGCTGATGGTCGAGATGGACGCCGACTATCCCGGTTACGGCTTCGCGGAGCACAAGGGGTACAGCACGCCGGCACATTCGACCGCGCTGTCGGAGTTGGGTCCCTCTGATCAGCACCGGTACTCGTTCATCAATGTGCGCCGGGTCGCGGGACACGTTCGTCAGGCGTAGGGAAAGATGGATGGGTATCCGCCGAGCATGAGGACAGCAGACAACGATGAGCGCTGAAGATCTCGAGAAGTACGAAACCGAGATGGAGCTCTCGCTGTACCGCGAGTACAAGGACATCGTCGGGCAGTTCAGCTACGTGGTGGAGACCGAGCGGCGCTTCTATCTGGCCAACAATGTCGACCTGATTCCGCACAACTCCGACGGCGAGGTGTATTTCGAACTGCGCCTGGCCGACGCGTGGGTGTGGGACATGTACCGGCCGGCGCGCTTCGTCAAGCAAGTGCGGGTGATCACGTTCAAGGACGTGAACATCGAAGAGGTGGAGAAGCCCGAGCTGCGGCTGCCCGAATAAGGGTCAGATCCGGACCACGGACCGCACGGCAATCCGGCCGGTCCCGCACAACCGGCAGTCCAGCGGTCGCACTTTGAGCCGCAGGTTCGCCATCCGCAGCGCCGTCTGGCAGAACGGGTAGCAGCAGCCGCACGTCACGGTGATCCACCAGGTGGCGGCATGGTCCCGTGGGCTGCAGAAGCTCTTGCACGCGCACGGTATCGCGGCCTCGAAGTCGAGCTCTGCCAGCGAAACATCGAGCGCTTCTGTCACTGCCGTCACAGTGTCAGGGTAAAGCTGAGGTTGAGAGTTGGCCGGGAGGCGCGCCCGGACGTCAGGGGCGGCCGGTTTCCTCCACCCGGATCGGGCTCTCCATCGTCTGCAACAGTTCGTTGAGCGCCGACCGGTCGTCATTGTCCAAGCCGGTGAGCATGTCCACCAGAGCCTTCGCGTCGACTTCGTCGGGTAGGCCGGCGCCGACGGAGTTCGCCATGAAGGCGGGGTTGCGGACCAGCAGATCGCGGATAGGGATCTTCCAGGTGCGGAGTTCGGTGTTCGGAGGAATCTCGTTGTAGGCCTGACCGTTGGCCAGCGGAAGCGGCTGCCGGGCAGAGGAGATCTGCCCTCCGCCTTGCTTGGCCGACTCCTCGGTCGACGGATACAGCAGTACCGGGACGGGCCGGTCGGACTGCGGTACCCACTTGAACGGTGCTGTGGCCGAACGGATTACCGGAACCGTGAGTTCGACGTACCCCTCGACGCGAGGGGTTCTGTTCACCGAGGACGCCGACAGCCGCACGGGCTGCGATGAATTGGCGGAGACGGGCACGCTGAGGCGCAGCACCGGATGGCCGCCCTCCAGGCTCCAGCCGCCTTCGTACCAGGTGTAATAGTCCCCCGCTAATGCGCCGCCCACCAGCTGCTTGAGTTCCGCCAGTTGTATTACGGGATCGGTCGGCTGACCGTAGGGCAGTGACGAGTAGCGCGTGACGTGTGCCGCGAACTCGAACGTGATGTCCTGGCTCGACAGGTTCGTCAACTCCAGCCAATAGCGGGACTCTGTACTTCGTAGTGCGGTCGAGCCGGGCTGGTCACTGCTGATGCCGAAGCTGGAAACCAACATCGCTGAGTCCCTCCCCGCGTGACTTGTAGGCGAGTCTAGTGCTGCGGAAGCCCTGTGGACAGAACCCCGACTGTGCATAACCGGCGTGTGCGGGCCGGATTACGTAACCGTGCGCGCGTCCTTGTCGCCGCGGCGGACCACCCTGTCGGCATGACCATTCCGCAGAATCCCACCCGCGCCGAGATCGGTGCGCGCGGTGAACAGTTGGCCGTAGAACATCTCGAAGCGCTCGGCATGCACGTGCTGGCGCGCAACTGGCGCTGCCGGTACGGCGAACTCGATATCATCGCCACCGACCCGTCGGGGCGCATGGTGGTGTTCGTCGAGGTCAAGACGCGCACCGGAGACGGGTTCGGCGGTCTGCCCGAAGCGGTCACCGCGGACAAGGTCAGGCGCATCCGACGGCTCGCGTCCCTGTGGCTGATGCAGCAGGAAAAACGTTGGCCCGCACTGCGTCTCGATGTCATCGGGGTTCGCCTGCAGCCGCAGAAGACGGAGATCCGGCACCTGAAGGGCGTCGGCTGATGGCACTCGGACGGGCGTACTCGATCGCGGTCAGCGGCCTGCACGGCGACGTGGTGGAGATCGAGGCCGACATCACTTCCGGGCTGCCGGGGGTGCACTTGGTTGGGCTGCCGGACACCGCGTTGCAGGAGTCGCGGGACCGGGTGCGCTCGGCGATCACCAACAGCGGCAACGAGTGGCCGATGTCGCGACTGACCCTGGCGCTGTCGCCGGCGACGCTGCCGAAAATGGGTTCGGTCTATGACATCGCCCTGGCCGCCTCGGTGTTGTCGGCGGCGCAGAAGAAGGAATGGCCGCGGCTGGAAAAGGCCGTACTGCTGGGCGAATTGGCGCTGGATGGCCGGGTCCGGCCGGTGCGTGGGGTGCTGCCGGCGGTGCTGGCCGCGGCGCGCGAGGGCCGGCAGACGGTCGTCGTGCCGATGAAGAACCTGCCGGAGGCCAGCCTGGTCGACGGGATCGAGGTGCTCGGCGTACGCACGTTGCGCCAGTTGATGGCCTGGATCGAGGGCAGAGGCACCCTTGCCGAACAGGTGCAGCGAACCGAACCCGAGGACGACGAGTGTGCCGACCTGGCCGATGTGGTCGGGCAGACTCAGGCCCGCTACGCCGTCGAGGTCGCCGCCGCCGGAGCGCACCACCTCATGTTGACCGGGCCGCCCGGGATCGGGAAAACGATGCTGGCCCAACGACTTCCGGGGCTTCTGCCGCCGCTGAGCGAGAGCGAGGCACTGGAGGTTACCGCCATCCACTCGGTCGCCGGACTGTTGGCGGACGACACCCCACTGATCACCCGGCCGCCGCTGGTGGCGCCGCACCATACCTCCAGTGTCGCGGCGCTGGTCGGGGGCGGCTCCGGGATGGCGCGCCCAGGTGCGGTCAGCCGGGCGCATCGCGGCGTCCTGTTCCTCGACGAATGCGCCGAGATCGGCGGCAGCGTGCTCGAGGCGCTGCGAACTCCGTTGGAAGAAGGCGAGGTCCGGCTGGCGCGCCGGGACGGCGTGGCCCGCTACCCGGCCCGCTTCCAGCTGGTGCTGGCGGCGAACCTGTGCCCATGTGCGCCGGCCGACCCGAAGGACTGCATCTGTGGGGGCGCGGTCAAACGCCGCTATCTGGGCAAGCTGTCCGGACCACTGATGGACCGGGTCGACCTGCACGTCCAGATGGACCCGGTGCGGGCCGGGGCGTTCGCCGACGCCCAGGGAGGTGAATCGACGGCCGTGGTGCGGGCCCGCGTGGCGGCGGCACGCGCCGCTGCCGCCGAACGCTGGCGTCCCCTCGGTGTGCGCACCAATGCCGAGGTGCCGGGACCGGTTCTGCGCCGCGGGTATCGGCTCCCTCGGGCGGCGATGGCTCCTCTGCGCACCGCGTTGGACCGGGGTCAGCTGAGCATCCGCGGCGTCGACCGTTGTCTGCGGGTCGCGTGGAGTCTGGCCGATCTGAACGGCCGGACCTCGCCCACGCTGGAGGACACCCAGACGGCACTGAGTTTCAAACAGCGCGGAGCGGCCCGATGAGTGCCGATGCTGAACGACTGGCCTGGGCCTACCTGTCACGGGTCGCCGAGCCGCCGTGCCCGACGCTGAACGCCTGGGTGCACGCGGTGGGCCCGGTGGAGGCCGCGGCGAGAGTCCGCGCCGGCGCCGAGCCCGCCGCGATCACCGGACACGTCGAGGCGAGGCGCGAAACAGACTGCGCCGAAGCCGATCTGGAGACTCTCGACCGGCGCGGCGGGCGGCTGATCACTCCGGGCTGCGATGAGTGGCCGCATGTGCCGTTCGCGTCGTTCGCCACAGCGGAGAAGAAGGACGCGCATCCGCCGCTGGTGCTGTGGGCCACCGGCACCGCTCGTCTCGACGAGGTCGGGGAGCGGTCGGCGGCCATCGTCGGCACCCGCGCGGCGACCGCCTACGGGGAACACGTCGCCGCGGATCTCGCGGCGGGACTGGCCGAGTCCGACGTCGCCGTGGTCTCCGGCGCGGCCTACGGCATCGACGGCGCCGCACACCGCGCGGCGCTGGCGGCCGAGGGCATCACGGTCGCGGTGCTCGCGGGCGGAATCGACGTGCCGTATCCGTCCGGCCACTCCTCACTGCTGCATCGCATCACCCGCGACGGCCTGCTTCTCAGCGAGTATCCGCCGGGTGTCCGGCCGGCCCGCTACCGATTCCTGACGCGAAACCGGTTGGTGGCGGCCATCTCCCGCGCCACTGTGGTCGTCGAGGCGGGTCTGCGCAGCGGCGCGGCCAACACCGCGTCGTGGGCGGCTGACCTGGGTCGGGTCGTGTGCGCCGTGCCGGGCCCGGTGACGTCGTCGGCATCGGCCGGCTGTCATCAACTGCTGCGCAACAACCGAGATGTCGAACTGGTGACCCGGTCCGCCGAGATTCTCGAAATCGTCGGCCGCATCGGCGAGTGCGCCGAGGAGCAGCCGCGTCCCGCGGCACGGCTGGACGGCCTGACCGGAGCCGAGCGAGTGGTCTACGAGGCGTTGCCCGGGCGGGGGACGCGCTCGGTCGACGAGATCGCCGTCGAAGCGGGTCTGCCCGCCGCGCAGGTGCTCGGTCCGCTGGCGATGCTCGAACTCAACGGGTTCGTCCTGCGCGACGAGGGGAGGTGGCGGCTGGCCAAGATCAAACGCTGAGCCGGCGGTAGCGCTGCAGGCGGCGCAGCCCGCCGGCGGACGCCGGTTCCGGGCCGCCCGCCCCCACGGCTTGTAGGCGGGCGCGCACGTCGTCGGCGTCCAGGTGCATGCCGATCGCGACCAGATGGCTGCCGGTGTGCTCCGGCCGGGCCGGCGCCACATGGATGGTGGTGCCGACCAGGTTCACGACGTAGTGCCGATCGCCGGTCCGATACCGAACGGCGACAACACCTTTGAGCCGATACACTCCGGCCGGCGGGTTCTCCAGCAGGTCGAGGAGCGCGTCGGGATCGGCGCAGCCGTCAAAGGCGACGGTCACCGCGTCGGCATGGACGTGGTCGTGATCGTCGGCATGCGCGGCGGGTTCGAGCAGCAGGTCCCGCAGCGACAGCTGACCCGGCTCGTGGCCGCGGGCGGGGACGTCGTAGAGCAGCGCCGCATCGATGCGCCCGGCGACGGCGCCGACGATATGCGCGTCGGCGTTCAGTTCGCGCACCCGGTCTTCGATGCGGGCCAGGGCCGAGTCCCGCTCGGCCTCGGGAATCTGGTCGAGCTTGTTGACGACCACCAGTGACGCGGCGGCGTAGCGGGCCGGTGGCACACCGCTGCGGTCGACGGTGTCGAAATGTGCGCCCGCGTCGATGACGTCGACCACCCCGCCCCAGCGCACGTTGTCCGCACCGCTGTAGCGGATGATCCGCGAGATCGCGACCGGGTCGGCCAGCCCGCTGGCCTCCACAATGATCGCGTCGAGGGCGAGTTTGGGGTCGGCGAGTCTGGTCAGCGCCTCGTCGAGGGTGTCGTCATCGGCCAGGCAGCACAGGCATCCGCCGGCGATCGATGCCGGCTCGTCGACCTGACCGGTCACCAGGGCGGCGTCGACGTTCAGATCGCCGAAGTCGTTGATCACCACACCGATCCGAGCGCCCGGCGTGCGCAACACATGGTTGAGCAGCGTCGTCTTGCCGGCGCCGAGAAAGCCGGTCAGCGCGATCACGGGCACCATCTGATGTGGCGGCGCCATGGCACTCCTCCCGATCGCGTCCGGCCCCGCAGTCTAGTGAGCGCTCCTATAGTGGTCCCAATGGCAGGCCGTCCCATTCACAGCTTCACCGTCGTCCGCTCCGAACAACTCACCGCACACATCGTGCGCGTGGTATTGGGCGGCAACGGCTTTGACACCTTCACCCCGAATGAGTTCACCGACTCCTACGTCAAGGTCGTCATCGTGCCGAACGGTGTCGACGTGGCGGCGCTGCCACATCCGCTCACCCTGGACAGCTTCGACGGTCTGCCCGAGAACCAGAAGCCCACGGTGCGCACGTACACGGTGCGCCGCGTCGACCCGGATGCCCGCGAGCTGACCATCGACTTCGTCGTGCACGGTGATCACGGCGTGGCCGCGCCGTGGGCCGCCCGCGTTCAGCCGGGGCAGCCGGCCTACCTGATGGGCCCCAGTGGCGCCTATGCCCCCGACCCGGCCGCCGACTGGCATCTGTTCGCCGGCGACGAAGCCGCGATCCCGGCGATCAGCGTGGCTTTGGAAGCGCTGCCGGCGGATGCGGTGGGCCAGGTGTTCATCGAGGTCGCCACCCCCGACGACGAGGTGGAGCTGAACGCGCCGGCGGGCGTCACGGTCAGCTGGGTTCATCGCGGCGGGCGGGCCGACACCGTGCCCGAGGATCTGGCCGGTGACCACGCCCCGCTGATCGCCGCCGTCACGTCGGCGCGCTGGCTGCCCGGCCAGGTGCAGGTGTTCATCCACGGCGAGGCCCAGGCCGTCATGCACAACCTTCGGCCCTACATCCGCAAGGAGCGCGGCGTCGACGCCAAGTGGGCGTCGTCGATCTCCGGCTACTGGCGCCGCGGCCGCACCGAGGAGAGCTTCCGGCAGTGGAAGCGCGAACTCGCCGCGGCCGAGGCCGCCGACAGCACAACCGGATAACGACGCCCCGACACGCGGTCCCCACGGCGGGGGCCGGCAGTGCCGGTCTGCGACGGTGGGCACGTGCACCCGTCCCTGCAGGTCGTCCTCAGTGACTTCGCCGAATACCTGGCCCTGGAGCGCAGCCGCTCGGCCCACACCCGGCGCGCCTACCTGGGCGACCTGCGTTCGCTGTTCGAGTTCCTGTCGCAGCGGGCACCCGGCGAGAGCCTCGACGCGGTCACGTTGCCGATGCTGCGCTCATGGCTGGCCGCGCAGGCCTCGCAGGGAGCGGCGCGCACCACGCTGGCGCGCCGCACCTCGTCGGTCAAGACGTTCTTCGCCTGGGCGGTGCGCCGCGGAATCGTCGACGTCGACCCCTCGGCGCGGCTGCAGACGCCGCGGGCGCATCGCACCCTGCCGGCCGTGCTGCGCGCCGATCAGGCGCTCGATGCCATGGCGGCCGCGAAATCCGGTGCGGCTGAGGGGGATCCGCTCGCGCTACGCGACCGGCTCATCGTCGAACTGCTCTATGCGACCGGTATCCGGGTCAGCGAGCTGTGCGGGCTCGATATCGACGACGTCGACGTGGGCAGCCGGCTGGTTCGGGTGCTGGGCAAGGGTGACAAACAGCGCACCGCGCCGTTCGGGCAACCGGCCGAGGACGCGGTGCGGGCCTGGCTGGCCGACGGCCGCCCGGCGCTGGCCACACCGGAATCCGGGCCGGCGCTGCTGCTCGGCACCCGCGGCAGGCGGCTGGATCCGCGGCAGGCCCGCACGGTCGTGCACCAGACCGTGGCGGCCGTCGACGGCGCCCCCGACATGGGTCCGCACGGCCTGCGGCACAGCGCCGCGACGCATCTGCTCGAAGGCGGCGCGGACCTGCGCATCGTGCAGGAGCTGCTCGGACATTCGACGCTGGCGACCACCCAGCTCTACACCCACGTCACCGTCGCGCGACTGCGGGCCGTGCATGATCAGGCGCACCCCCGGGCGTAGCGGACTGTTCACCCGGCCAGCGGTTTGAGCCGGATCCGGGTGGTGGCCAGCAGCCCGATCGGATCGACGTAGTCGGCACGCGACGCCGGCCCCCACATCGCGCCCCAGTGCAGGCAGGCGGGCGCCGGGCAACCGGGATGGCCGGCCGCCAGCCGACCGATCGGCGTCCCGGCGTCCACCAGCTGGCCGACCCTGACCAGCGCGCGCACCGGCTCATAGCTGGTGTGCAGGCCGCCCGGGTGTGCCAGCGACACCACCGGCCGGCCCGCCAAGACCCCGGCGAACACGACGGTCGCCGGGCCGGCCGCGTACACGGGCTGATCCACGGCGCCGGCCAGGTCGACGCCGCGGTGGCCGCGGTTCCAGTTCGGCGACGGCGCGTCGAAGGTCCGCACCACGGCCGGCCGCGGCCGCAGCGGCCACGCCAGCCGGACGGTGTCGCCCGCCGCGGGCGGCGTCGTCGCCAGTAACACCAGAACCACGGCCGCGGGCCAGCGCATCGACCCAGTTCAGCGCCGTCCCGACCGTTCGGCCAGTCAGTCCGGCCGTGGTTGGGGATGCGCGCGTCACTGTGGACGGAGCACCCGTTTCAGTGCGGTAAACTCATCTCCGCAGCTCGCCCGAGCGGGCTGACTTCGCGCGTCTGCGATCGAACGTCAAGTTCGTGACCTCGCATGCCGGGCGGTCCCAAACGTTGAAAGACGCCAGGGTCCGGCATCGAAGCAGACGCCAGGGTCCGGCAACACCCGTCGCCGGACGACAACCGACAAAACAATGAGGTATGGCCACATCATGGCTGTCGTAACCATGAAGCAGCTGCTCGACAGCGGCACGCACTTCGGGCATCAGACCCGACGCTGGAACCCCAAGATGAAGCGGTTCATCTTCACCGACCGCAACGGCATCTACATCATCGACCTGCAGCAGACGCTGACCTACATCGACAAGGCCTACGAGTTCGTCAAGGAGACCGTCGCCCACGGCGGGTCGGTCCTGTTCGTCGGCACCAAGAAGCAGGCTCAGGAATCCATCGCCGACGAGGCGACCCGCGTCGGCATGCCCTACGTGAACCAGCGCTGGCTGGGCGGCATGCTGACCAACTTCTCCACCGTGCACAAGCGCCTGCAGCGCCTCAAGGAACTCGAGGCCATGGAGCAGACCGGTGGCTTCGAGGGTCGCACCAAGAAGGAAATCCTGATGCTGACCCGCGAGAAGAACAAGCTCGAGCGCAGCCTCGGCGGTATCCGGGACATGCAGAAGGTGCCGTCGGCGATCTGGGTCGTCGACACCAACAAGGAGCACATCGCCGTCGGCGAGGCCCGCAAGCTGGGCATCCCCGTCATCGCGATCCTCGACACCAACTGCGACCCCGACCTGGTCGACTACCCGATCCCGGGCAATGACGACGCCATCCGCTCGGCCGCGCTGCTGACCAAGGTGGTCGCGTCCGCGGTCGCCGAGGGTCTGCAGGCCCGCGCCGGTGTCGCCGCCGGTGACGGCAAGCCCGAGGCCGGCGAGCCGCTGGCCGAGTGGGAGCAGGAGTTGCTCGCGTCGGCCACGTCCACCGCCGGCGGTGCCGAGGCCCCGGCCGAAACTCCAGAGTCCTAGGAAGGCTGAAATGGCTAACTACACCGCTGCCGACGTCAAGCGCCTGCGGGAGCTGACCGGCGCCGGCATGCTCGACTGCAAGAACGCCCTGACCGAGACCGACGGTGACTTCGACAAGGCCGTCGAGGTGCTGCGGATCAAGGGCGCCAAGGACGTCGGCAAGCGCGCCGAGCGCGCCACCGCCGAGGGTCTGGTGGCCGCCAAGGACGGCGCGCTGATCGAGCTCAACTCCGAGACCGACTTCGTCGCCAAGAACGCCGAGTTCCAGGAACTGGCCGCCAAGATCGTCGACGCCGCGCTGGATGCCAAGGCCACCGACCTCGACGCGCTCAAAGCTTCTCCTATTTCGGCCAACCCGGGCGCACCTACCGTCGAGCAGGCCGTCGCGGACCTGTCGGCCAAGATCGGCGAGAAGCTCGAACTGCGCCGGGTCGCCTACTTCGACGGTCAGGTCGAGCCCTACCTGCACAAGCGGGCCGCGGACCTGCCGCCGGCCGTCGGTGTGCTGGTCGAGTTCGAGGGCGCCGACAATAACGCCGCCCACGCGGTCGCTCTTCAGATCGCCGCGCTGAAGGCCCGCTACCTCAGCCGTGACGACGTCCCCGAGGAGATCGTCGCGGGCGAGCGGCGCATCGCCGAGGAGACCGCCAAGGAAGAGGGCAAGCCGGAGGCCGCGCTGCCGAAGATCGTCGAGGGCCGGGTCAACGGCTTCTACAAGGACGTCGTGCTACTCGAACAGCCGTCGGTGTCCGACAGCAAGAAGACCGTCAAGGCCCTGCTCGACGAGGCGGGCGTGACCGTCACCCGGTTCGTCCGTTTCGAGGTCGGCCAAGCCTGACGACGATTGAGACCTGAGCGGCGCACCAACCGCTCATTCAAAACCCCGCGCCACATCCGGTGATCCCGGCGGCGCGGGGTTTTGCCTTTCCGGGGACATCGAGTGAGGAACAGCGCAGACGTTGCCCGAGTGACCCTCTGCCACATTCCTCACTCGAAGCGGGAAGCGGGAAGCGGGAAGCGGGAAGCGGGACGCGGGAAGCCGGGAAGCGGGAAGCGGGAAGCAACCGCGCGGCCGGGCGGTTGCACACGCCATGCGCATCGGAGTGGTGTTTCCGCAGACCGAACTCGGCGGCGACCCGGGAGCCGTCAAGGCCTACGGGCAGCGGGTCGAAGAGCTCGGCTACACCCACATCCTCGCCTACGATCACGTGCTCGGCGCCGATCCGGAGGTGCACCGGGGCTGGCAGGGACCCTACGACGTGCACACCACCTTCCACGAACCGTTCGTCCTGTTCGGCTACCTCGCGGCGATCACCCGGCTCGAACTCGTCACCGGGGTCATCATCCTGCCTCAGCGGCAGACCGCACTGGTGGCCAAGCAGGCCGCCGAGGTCGACCTGCTCACCGGTGGACGGTTCCGCCTCGGCGTCGGATTGGGTTGGAACGCAGTCGAATACGAGGCGCTGGGCGAGAACTTCAAGAATCGCGGCCGACGTTCCGAGGAACAGGTCGAGGTGCTGCGCCGGCTGTGGACCGAGCAGACGGTCACCGTCGAGGGCGACTATCACACGATCACCGGTGCGGGCCTGGCCCCGCTGCCGGTGCAGCGGCCGATCCCGGTGTGGTTCGGCGCCGCGACCGAGCGGGCTTACGCGCGGGCGGGGCGCCTCGGTGACGGCTGGTTCCCGATGATGGAGCCGGGGCCCGGTCTGGACTGGGCCCGCGAACGGGTCAATGACGCCGCGACCGCGGCCGGGCGTGACCCGGCGGCCATCGGGATGGAAGGCCGCGTCACCTGGACCGGAGACGCCGACCGGGCGGCCGCCGACCTGGCGGCCTGGCAGGACGCCGGCGCCACCCACGTCTCGGTGAACACCATGGGCGCGGGCCTGCGCGATGTCGAGAGCCATCTCGATGTTCTGGAGCGGCTCGCACCGCGGTAACGGCTGGTACCGTCTGCTGTCATGGTTGTCTCCGCGTTCACCGACGACGCCCTCGGCGACCTCGACGCCACGGGCGTGGCCGAGGCCATCCGCGCCGGCCGAATCTCCCGCGAGGAGGCCGTCGAGGCCGCCATCGCACGAACCGAGAAGGTCAACCCGCACCTCAACGGTCTGGCCTACGAAGCGTTCGACCGCGCCCGGACGCGGGCCCGCACCTCCTACGGCGGATTCTTCGACGGCGTGCCGTCGTTCATCAAGGACAACGCCGACGTCGCCGGGATGCCGACGATGGAGGGCTGCGACGCCTGGGATCCCCGGCCCAAGGCCGCCGACGGCCCCTTCTCCAAGACGTTCCTGTCGACTGGGCTGAACATCCTGGGCAAGACCCAGATGTCGGAGTTCGGTTTCAGCGGCGTTGCCGAACACCCCCGCCTGGGGGCGGTCCGCAACCCGTGGAACCCCGACCACACTGCCGGGGCGTCATCGTCGGGTTCGGCGGCGTTCGTCGCGGCCGGCGTCGTGCCGATCGCGCACGCCAACGACGGCGGCGGCTCCATCCGGATACCGGCGGCCTGCAACGGCCTGGTCGGCCTCAAGCCGACCCGGGGCCGCCTGCCGCTGGAGGCCGAGCACGACGAGATGCCGATCAAACTCGTCGCCAACGGGGTGGTGACCCGTTCGGTGCGGGACACGGCCGCGTTCTTCCGGGAGGCCGAAAAGGCTTGGCGCAGCCCGAAATTGCCCGCCATCGGCGACGTGACCGGACCGAGCGCCCGACGGTTGCGGGTCGGGGTGTTGACCCGGTCGATCCGCCGTGAGAGCAGCCCGGAGGTCCGGGCGGCGACGCTGCAGACCGCGGCACTGCTGGACAGCCTCGGCCACCACGTCGAGACCATCGACGAGATGCCGGTGCCCGACTCGTTCGTCGACGACTTCCTGCTGTACTGGGCGTTGCTGGCGATGGCGCTGGTGCGCGGCGGGCGGCGCCGCTTCGGCCCGAGTTTCGATCCCGGGCGGCTGGACAACCTGACGCTGGGCCTCAGCCGGCGCGCCAGCCGCAACCTGCACCGGATGCCGGCGGCGCTGACGCGGCTGGCCACCACCCGGCGTCGGACCCGCTCGCTCACCCAGCGCTACGACGTGGTGCTCACCCCGACGCTGGCCGACGAGACGCCGCCGGTCGGGCACATCGACCCGATGGCCGATTACGACCAGATCGTCGCCCGGCTCATCGACTGGGCGGCTTTCACCCCGCTGCAGAACGTGACCGGCGATCCGGCCATCTCGCTGCCGTTGGCCCACTCGTCGGCCGGTTTGCCGATCGGGATGATGTTCAACGCCGCGGCCGGACACGAAGCTCGGCTGCTCGAGCTGGCGTACGAACTGGAGGCCGCCCAGCCGTTCCGGGGGATCGCCGGCTGAGCAACCCACGACGCCGGCGCCGTCGGCCCATGAGGCAGGATGGGAGCCGTGCCGTCCCGGTCTACCGGGATGGCGCTTCCATGCCGATCCCGTGGGAGGCCGACGATGGCGAATGGTGACAACTCGTTGCGTCCGCATTACCACCGGGTGCTCCTCAAGCTCGGCGGTGAGATGTTCGGCGGCGGCGCGGTGGGCCTCGATCCCGACGTCGTCGCGCTGGTGGCCCGCCAGATCGCCGAGGTGGTCCGCAGCGGTGTCCAGGTCGCCGTCGTGATCGGCGGTGGCAACTTCTTCCGCGGCGCGCAGCTGCAGCAACGCGGCATGGAACGCACCCGGTCGGACTACATGGGCATGCTCGGCACCGTCATGAACAGCCTTGCGCTGCAAGACTTCCTGGAGAAGGAAGGCATCCAGACCCGGGTGCAGACCGCGATCGCGATGGGACAGGTGGCCGAGCCCTACATCCCGCTGCGGGCGCGCCGGCACCTGGAGAAGGGCCGGGTGGTGATCTTCGGCGCCGGCATGGGTCTGCCGTACTTCTCCACCGACACCACCGCCGCCCAGCGCGCGCTGGAGATCGGCGCCGACGTGGTGTTGATGGCCAAGGCGGTCGACGGCGTCTTCACCGCCGACCCGCGGGTCGATCCGGACGCCGAACTGCTCACCGCCGTCTCCCACCGCGAGGTGATCGACCGCGGCCTGGCCGTCGCCGACGCCACCGCGTTCAGCCTGTGCATGGACAATGACATGCCGATCCTCGTCTTCAACCTGCTGACCGACGGCAACATCGCCCGGGCGGTCGCGGGTGAGAAGATCGGAACACTGGTCACGACCAAGACCGGGATGGGAGAAGAACCAGCGTGATTGACGAGGCGCTCTTCGACGCCGAAGAGAAAATGGAGAAGGCCGTGGCGGTGGCTCGCGACGACCTGGCGTCCATCCGTACCGGCCGTGCCAACCCCGGGATGTTCAACCGGATAAACATCGACTACTACGGCTCGATGACCCCGATCACACAGCTCTCGAGCATCAACGTGCCCGAGGCGCGGCTGGTCGTCATCAAGCCCTACGAGGCCGCCCAGCTGCGCAACATCGAGGACGCCATCCGCAACTCCGACCTCGGCGTCAACCCCAGCAACGACGGCAACGTCATCCGGGTGGCGGTCCCGCAGCTGACCGAGGAGCGTCGCCGCGAGCTCGTCAAGCAGGCCAAGCACAAGGGCGAGGACGCCAAGGTGTCGGTCCGCAACATCCGCCGCAAGGCGATGGAGGAGCTGGCCCGGATCAAGAAGGACGGCGACGCCGGCGAGGACGAGGTCACCCGCGCGGAGAAGGACCTCGACAAGACCACCCACACCTACACGACCCAGATCGACGAGCTGGTCAAGCACAAGGAAGGCGAACTGCTGGAGGTCTGACCTCCTCCGGCAGCCTGACCCGTGGCAGACACCGAGCCCGCAGCAAAGACCTCCCGCGCCGGGCGCAACCTTCCCGCGGCGATCGCCGTCGGCGTCACGCTGGGCTTCGGGCTGATCGCCATCCTGCTGTGGGCGCCGCGGGTCTGGATTCCGGTGGTCGCGGTCGCCATCGCGGTGGCCACCCACGAGGTGGTGCGCCGCCTGCGCGAGGGCGGTTACGTCATCCCGATCTGGCCGCTGCTGGCCGGCGGGCAGGCGATGATCTGGCTGACCTGGCCGTTCGGCACGACCGGAGCCCTGGGAGCGTTCGGCGGCACCGTGCTGGTGTGCTTCGTGTGGCGGCTGCTGGCCCACGGCCTCAACAGCGCCCCGCAGAACTATCTGCGCGACGTGTCGGTGACGGTGTTCCTGGCCGCCTGGATTCCGCTCTTCGGGGCCTTCGGGGTGTTGCTGATCTATCCGGAGGACGGCTGGGCCCGGGTGTTCACCATGCTGCTGGTGGTGGTGTGCTCGGACGTCGGCGGCTACACCGCCGGCGTTCTGTTCGGCAAGCATCCGATGGTGCCGGCCATCAGTCCGAAGAAGTCCTGGGAGGGGTTCACCGGGTCGCTGGTGTTCGCCACTATCGCGGCGGTCCTGTCGGTGATCTTCCTGCTGCACCACCCGTGGTGGATCGGCATCCCCCTGGGCATCTTCCTGGTGATCACCGGCACGCTGGGCGACCTGGTCGAATCACAGGTCAAGCGCGATCTGGGGATCAAGGACATGGGCACGCTGCTGCCCGGCCACGGCGGCATCATGGACCGCATCGACTCGATCCTGCCGTCGGCGGCGGCCACCTGGATCGTGTTGACCCTGCTGACCTGACGTCCGGTGGGTTCGGGGCCGCGCAGCCCCCATACTGGAGCGGATGAAGCAGGAGCTGGTGTTCGAGGCGCCGAGGCGGGCGATGCCGCCGCGGCATTTCGCCGATCTCGACGCCGCCGCCCGCACGGCAGCCGTCACCGAACTCGGGCTGCCCGCCTTCCGGGCCAAACAGCTGGCCGCGCAGTACTACGGCCGCCTGACCGGCGACCCGTCCGAGATGACCGATTTGCCCGCCGCGGTGCGCCGGCAGCTCGCCGACGCATTGTTCCCCGAGTTGCTGACCGCCGTGCGGCAGATCCAGTGCGACCACGGCGAGACCCGAAAGACGTTGTGGCGGGCCGGCGACGGCACCACATTCGAATCGGTCCTGATGCGGTATCCGGACCGGGCGACGGTGTGCATCTCGTCACAGGCTGGGTGCGGGATGGCGTGCCCGTTCTGCGCGACGGGACAGGGCGGCCTGACCCGGAACCTGTCGACGGCCGAGATCGTCGAGCAGGTGCGGGCCGCCGCGGTGGCGATGCGCGACGAGTTCTCCGGCCGGCTGTCAAATATCGTCTTCATGGGCATGGGGGAGCCGCTGGCCAACTACAACCGGGTGGTCGCGGCGGTCCGTCGCATCGTCGAGGCCCCGCCGGACGGGTTCGGCATCTCGGCGCGCTCGGTGACGGTGTCGACGGTCGGGCTGGCCCCGGCGATCCGCCGGCTGGCCGACGAGGGGCTGGGGGTGACGCTGGCGCTGTCGCTGCACGCCCCCGACGACGAACTGCGCGACACCCTGGTGCCGGTCAACAACCGGTGGGCGATCGACGAGGCATTGGCGGCCGCCCGCTACTACGCCGATGCGACCGGGCGGCGGGTGTCGGTGGAGTACGCCCTGATCCGGGACGTGAACGACCAGCCGTGGCGGGCCGATCTGCTGGGCCGCAAGTTGCATGCGGCGTTCGGGCCGCTGGTGCACGTGAACCTGATTCCGCTGAACCCGACGCCGGGCAGCGAGTGGGATGCCAGCCCGAAAGCCGTTGAGCGCGAATTCGTCCGGCGTGTTCGGGCCAAGGGCGTGTCCTGCACGGTGCGGGACACGCGTGGCCGCGAGATCGCGGCGGCATGCGGCCAGCTGGCCGCCGAAAGCTGACCATCTGTTCTGCGGTGGCTGCGAGAGCTACTCGACCTTTGTCGCAGGGATTGCAGAACAGATCTGAAACGGACTAGCGCAGCCAGCCGCGGCGCCGGCCCCACCAGTCGCGGACCAGGATTGCGGCGGCCAGCACCGCGAAGGCGATCAGGAAGATGTCCTCGACCTTGCCGACGTGGTTGCCGTGCAGCATCAGCAGCAGGAAGCCGATGATGAACAACCCGACGAAGTGCCAGGTGCGGTGGTTGATCTTGCTCCAACCCCACTTGGCCGACGGCACCTCGGCCTCGTCGACGCCGTCGTAACGATCCACCTCGGTGCTCACCATGGCTGACATTCTGGCACACCGGATGGTGCGGGGTTCAGCGGATCCGCTGGTATCGGCGCAACGCCTCGGCGCGTTCGCGACCGTGGTCGACGATCGGTTCGGGGTAGTCCGGGCTGTCCAGCTCGGGGATCCAGCGCCGTACGTAGACGCCGTTGGGGTCGAACTTGGTGGCCTGTGTCTGCGGGTTGAACACCCGGAAGTACGGCGCCGCGTCGGTGCCGCTGCCGGCCGCCCACTGCCAGCCGTGGTTGTTGCTGGCGAGGTCGCCGTCGACCAGCTGGTCCAGAAACCACCGCGCCCCCCACTGCCAGGGCAGGTGCAGGTCCTTGACGAGGAATGAGGCGGCGATCATGCGCACCCGGTTGGGCATGAACCCGGTCTGGCGCAACTGCCGCATGCCGGCGTCGACGATCGGAAAGCCGGTCCGGCCGTCCTGCCACGCGGCGAAGGCGCGGCGGGCGTCGGGTCCGTCGTCGACCTCGATGGCGTCGAAATCGGCGTTGAAGTTCCACCAGGCGCTGCGTGGCCACTGCGCCAGGACGGCGGCGTAGAAGTCGCGAAACGCCAACTCGCGCAGATACGCCCGCGGCCCGGCGGCGCGGGTGTCCAGGTCGGCGGCCATGGTTCGCGGGTGGATGTTGCCGAAGTGCAGGTACGCCGACATCCGGCTGGTGTTGTCCAGGTCGGGCCGGTCGCGGTCGGTGTCGTAGTCGGTGACGGCGTGCTCGGCGAAGCGTTTCCACCGGCGCCGGGCGGTCTTCTCGCCGGCCGGAAACGGCAGTTCGGTCCCCGGGTCGGGGATCTCGAGACTTTTCGCGACGTCGGCCGGGTTGATCCAGCGCGCCGACCGCGGCCCGGTGTGGGCTGGGGACCGCCAGCCGTGTTCGGCCCAGCGCCGGTAGTACGGCGTGAAGACCTGATACGGCGTTCCGTCGGGCTTCGTCAGCCGGCCGGGCGACACCAGGTACGGCGAGCCGGTGGCCACCAACTCGACGGAGCCCAGCGCCTCACGCACAACGGCGTCCCGGCGGACGCCGAACGGGGTGAACTCGGCCGAGATGTGCACCGACGACGCGCCAATCTGCTTGGCCAGGTTAGGAATTCGGGTCTCCGGGCGGCCGCGGGTCACCAGCAGCCGGCCGTCGAGCGCGTCACGCAGCTCGCGCAGGGAGTCGTAGAGGAACTGCAGCCGGCGGGCTCCGGCGCCGCCCACCAGGCGGGGGTCGAGCACGTAGCAGGCCAGCACGTCGGCGTCGTCGGCGCCGGCCTCGGCGAGCGCGGGCAGGTCGGACAGTCGCAGGTCACGGCGGAACCACAGCAGGCGGGTCGACATGGCTACAGGATGTGTCCTCTTGCGGCAACTGGGAAACGCATGAACGACGGGACGCTCGACGGGGGGTATCGGCGCGTCCCGTCGTCCATGGTGCCGGCGCTCAGGCCGGCGGCATCAGGACCGTGTCGATCATGTAGACCGTGGCATTGGCGGTGTTGACGCCGCCGCAGACCAATCCGGCGCCGTCGACCTTCAACGCGTCACCGGAGCCCGTCACGTTCAGCGTTGCGCCCTGGACGGTGGTGTGCTGCCCGGCGACCTGCGCGGGCGCGGCCCGACCCGGAACGACATGGTAGGTGAGGATCGACTTCAGCAGCGGCGCATCGGTTTTCAGCTTCTCAATGGTTGCGGGGTCGATCTTGGCGAAGGCGTCGTCGGTGGGTGCGAACACGGTGAACTCGCCACCGTCGAGCGTTTTGACCAGATTCACGTCCGGGTTGAGCTGGCCCGACAGAGCCTGCGTCAACGTCTTGAGCATCGGGTTGTGGGACGCCGCGACGGTCACGGTCTCGGTCGCCATTCCCGCGACGGACCCGGGTCCGCTCGGTACCTGTTCGGCATAGGCGGCGCAGCCCGTGCCGACCAGCGCGGCGGGAGCGGCCGGCGCCGACGACGACACCGGACTGACGGTGGCTGACACGGCCGACGACATCTGCTCCGACATCGACGAGGTGGTCTCGGTCGCCGTCGAACTGCTCGAACAGGCCGACACCGCCAGTGCGGCGAGTGCGCCGAGGGCCAGGACAGTGGTGCGCTGAGGAACGACCTTCATGGCTGCTGAATCTCCTTGTCTGTTTTCCCGACATCAGTGCTTCGGATCACAGCGCCGTTCGGATGGGTTCCGATCCGGATCGGTTTCGTGCCGCTCTGCCCGCCGAGCGGTGAGCGGTCAATCCCGGACGCGCGGCACAATGGTCCGGTGGCCAACCAGCGACTGAAGGTTCTGATCCTCGGCAGCACCGGGTCGATCGGCACCCAGGCGCTGGAGGTGATCGCGGCCAACCCGGACCGCTTCGAGGTGGTCGGACTGGCCGCCGGCGGCGGCAATGCCGACGTGCTGGCGGCGCAACGGGCCGCGACGGGCGTCACCAACATCGCCGTCGCCGATCCCGACGCCGCCGCCCGCCTCGGCGACGTGCCGCACGCCGGGCCGGAGGCCGCCACCCGCATCGTCGAGGAAACCGACGCCGACGTCGTGCTCAACGCCCTGGTGGGTGCGCTGGGATTGAAACCGACCCTGGCCGCCCTGCGCAGCGGGGCGCGGCTGGCGCTGGCCAACAAGGAATCCCTGATCGCCGGCGGGCCGTTGGTGCTGCGGGCCGCCGCCCCCGGCCAGATCGTCCCGGTGGACTCCGAGCACTCCGCGCTGGCCCAGTGCCTGCGGTCCGGCGCCCCCGACGAGGTCGCCCGGCTGGTGCTGACGGCCTCCGGCGGGCCGTTCCGCGGCTGGACCGCCAGCGCGCTGGAATCGGTCACTCCCGAACAGGCCGGTGCCCATCCCACCTGGTCGATGGGGCCGATGAACACGCTGAACTCGGCCACCCTGGTCAACAAGGGACTCGAACTGATCGAGACCCACCTGCTGTTCGGCATCCCCTACGAGCGGATCGACGTCGTGGTCCACCCGCAGTCGATCGTGCACTCGATGGTCACCTTCACCGACGGCTCGACCATCGCCCAGGCCAGCCCGCCGGACATGAAACTGCCGATCTCGCTGGCACTGGGCTGGCCGGACCGGGTGCCCGGCGCGGCGGCCGCCTGTGACTTCAGCACCGCGTCTACCTGGGAGTTCGAGCCCCTCGACAACACCGTGTTCCCGGCTGTCGACCTGGCCCGGCACGCCGGGACGACGGGCGGCTGCATGACCGCGGTCTACAACGCCGCCAACGAGGAAGCCGCCGACGCGTTCCTGGCCGGACGCATTTCGTTCCCCGCCATTGTCCGAACCGTCGCCGAGGTGTTGCGCGCGGCCGACCGGTGGTCGGCGCAACCCGCTACCGTGGAGGACGTACTCGATGCGCAGGACTGGGCCCGGGAGCGGGCGCGACGCGCGGTAGCCCGGGAGGTTGTCAGCACCACATGAGTTGGACATTCGGCGTCCTCTTCTTTTTCGTGTGCATCCTGATTTCGGTCGCACTGCACGAATGCGGGCACATGTGGGTGGCGCGCGCGACCGGGATGAAGGTGCGCCGCTACTTCGTCGGCTTCGGGCCCACGCTGTGGTCGACCCACCGCCCGAACAAGATCGACAGCACCGAATACGGCATCAAGGCCGTCCCGCTGGGCGGCTTCTGCGACATCGCGGGAATGACGTCCGTCGAGGAACTCGAGCCGGGCGACGAGCGCTACGCGATGTACAAGCAGAAGACCTGGAAGCGGGTGGCGGTGTTGTTCGCCGGTCCGGCGATGAACATCGTGATCGGACTGGTGGTCCTGTACGGCATCGCGATCAGCTGGGGGCTGCCCAACCTGCATCCGCCGACCACCGCCATCGTCGGCGAAACCGGTTGTGTCGCACCGCAGGTCAGCACGCAGGGCGACAACGCCTTCGGTCCCTGCCCGGATCCGGGCCCCGGTCCGGCCGCGCTGGCCGGCATCCGCGCCGGCGACACCATCGTCAAGGTCGGCGACACCGACGTCGCGACGTTCGCCGACGCGGCGGCCGCCATCCGCTCGCTGCACGGCCCGGTGCCCGTCACCTACGAGCGGGACGGGCAGCGGTTCAGCACCACCGTCGACGTCGCGCAGACCCAGCGCTTCACGTCCACCGACGCCGCCGAACCGGTCACGGTCGGCGCCATCGGCATCAGTGCGGCCGAGCCGCCCGGTCCGACGCAGTACAACCCCGTCACCGCGGTGCCGGCCACCTTTGCCTTCACCGGCGATCTGGCCGTCGAACTGGGCAAGTCGATGGCCAAGATCCCGACCAAACTGGGTGCGCTGGTGCACTCCATCGGCGGCGGCGAACGAGATCCCGAGACCCCGATCAGCATCGTCGGGGCATCCATCATCGGCGGTGACAGCGTCGAACACGGCATGTGGGTGGCGTTCTGGTTCTTCCTCGCACAGCTGAACTTCGTGCTGGGCGCGGTGAACCTGATTCCGTTGCTGCCCCTGGACGGCGGGCACATCGCCGTCGCGATCTACGAGAAGATCCGCAACACCATCCGCAAGGCCCGCGGCCTGGTCGCCGCCGCGCCGGTGAACTACCTCAAGCTGATGCCGCTGACCTACGTGGTCGTCGCGGTGCTCCTCGGTTTCACGCTGCTGACGGTCACCGCGGACTTCATCAACCCGATCAGACCCTTCCAATAAGGAGTCACCATGACGTCCATCGGCCTCGGCATGCCCGCGCCGCCGGCGCCCGTTCTGGCTCCTCGCCGCAAGACCCGTCAGCTCATGGTCGGCGACGTCGGCGTCGGCAGTGAGTCGCCGATCTCGGTGCAGTCGATGTGCACCACCAAGACCCACGACGTCAACGCCACGCTGCAGCAGATCGCGGAACTGACCGCGTCCGGATGCGACATCGTGCGGGTGGCGTGTCCGCGTCAGGAGGACGCCGACGCGCTCGCCGAAATCGCCCGGCACAGCCAGATTCCGGTGATCGCCGACATCCACTTCCAGCCGAAGTACATCTTCGCCGCGATCGACGCGGGCTGTGCGGCCGTCCGGGTCAACCCGGGCAACATCAAGGAGTTCGACGGTCGGGTCGGTGAGGTCGCCAAGGCCGCCGGGGCGGCCGGCGTCCCGATCCGCATCGGCGTCAACGCCGGATCGCTGGACAAGCGGTTCCTGGAGAAGTACGGCAAGGCCACCCCCGAGGCGCTCGTCGAGTCGGCGCTGTGGGAGGCGTCGCTGTTCGAGGAGCACGGCTTCGGCGACATCAAGATCAGCGTCAAGCACAACGACCCCGTCGTCATGGTGGCGGCCTACGAACTGCTCGCCTCCAAGTGCGACTATCCGCTGCACCTCGGTGTCACCGAGGCCGGTCCGGCGTTCCAGGGCACCATCAAGTCGGCGGTCGCGTTCGGCGCGCTGTTGTCCCGCGGCATCGGTGACACCATCCGGGTCTCGCTGTCGGCGCCGCCGGTCGAAGAGGTGAAGGTCGGCAACCAGATCCTGGAGTCGCTGAACCTGCGGCCGCGGTCGCTGGAGATCGTGTCCTGCCCGTCGTGCGGACGCGCCCAGGTCGACGTCTACACGCTGGCCAACGAGGTCAGCGCCGGTCTGGAGGGCATGGACGTTCCGCTGCGGGTCGCGGTCATGGGTTGTGTCGTCAACGGGCCCGGCGAGGCCCGCGAGGCCGACCTCGGCGTGGCGTCCGGCAACGGCAAGGGCCAAATCTTCGTCAAGGGTGAGGTCATCAAGACCGTGCCCGAGGCGCAGATCGTCGAGACGCTGATCGAGGAGGCTCTTCGCATCGCGGAAGAACGCGCTGAGCAAGAGGCAACTCCCAGCGGTTCGCCGGTCGTCACCGTAAGCTGAGGGCGATTCCTCAGACGTACGGATCGGGTCCTCCATGTCGGCTCCGCCATTGTTTCGCCTTGTCGATGAGCGACGGGTGTCGGTGGTCCGTGACGTCCACGCGGTCAACCGGGTGTTGGACGCCGACGTCGTCGGCTCGTGCATGGTGGCCGCCCGGGTGGCCGATCACGGTGTCGACCCCAACGCCATCGGCGGCGAACTGTGGACGCGCCGGCACGCCGACGAGTCGCTGTGCTACGCCGGTGCGAACCTGATCCCGCTGCGCGGGCATGCGGCGGACCTGAATGCCTTCGCGGACAAGGCGATGGGCCAGGCGCGGCGCTGCTCCTCGGTGGTCGGCCGCGCCGAACTGGTGCTGCCGATGTGGGAGCGGCTGGAGTCGGCGTGGGGTCCGGCGCGCGACGTGCGGAGCAACCAGCCGCTGTTGGCGCTGTCGGGTCAGCCGCTGTGTCCCGTCGACCCTGCGGTGCGGCGGGTGCGCATCGACGAACTCGACGCGTATCTGGTGGCCGCCGTCGACATGTTCATCGGCGAGGTCGGTATCGACCCGCGCCTGGGCGACGGCGGGCGGGGCTATCGGCGCCGGGTCGCCGGGCTGATCGCCGCGGGACGGGCGTGGGCGCGCTTCGAGCACGGCGAGGTCGTCTTCAAGGCCGAGGTCGGTTCGGAGTCGCCGGCGGTCGGTCAGATCCAGGGCGTCTGGGTGCATCCGGAACGGCGAGGTCACGGTCTGGGCACCGCCGGGACGGCCGCGCTGGCGGCGGCGGTGGTGGCCGGTGGGCGGACCGCCAGCCTGTACGTGAACAGCTTCAACACCGTCGCCCGAGCGGCCTACGCCAAGATCGGCTTCAGCCAGGTCGGCACGTTCGCCACCGTGCTGCTGGACTGAGCGGCTGCCCACACCCGCATCGTGATCTGTTCAGTCGTCAGCGCGACGTTGTGCGAGTAGATCTCGCAGCGAACGCTGAACAGATCATTCATCGTGATCTGTTCAGTCTTCAGCGCGATGTTGTGCGAGTAGCTGTCGCAGTGATGACTGAACAGATTAGGGTGTCGCTGCTTGGTTGGGGGGTGTCGCTGCGCGGCATGAGCCGGCCACAGTCTTAACATCAGCCTCAATGGTCACAATGAGATCAACAGTCACTCACGTTTCGGTCATGGCCATCGCGGCGCTGATCGGCAGCGGGGTCTCGGCCTGCACACCGAAACCGGACGGACCGGCCCCGACCGCCGCCCAGTTCTTCGCGCGGCTGGCCACCGGTGACACGACCGCCGCGGCGCAACTGACCGACCGCCCAGACGACGCCCGCACCGCGCTCAACGCATCCTGGGCCGGACTGCAGGCCTCGCACCTGGACGCGCAGGTGCTCGGATCCGGTTTCACCGAGGACACCGGAACCGTCGACTACCGCTACACCTGGCACCTGCCCAAGGACCGCACCTGGACCTACGACGGCCAGCTCAACATGGTCCGCAACGAGGGGCACTGGGAAGTCCGTTGGGCCGCAACGGGTTTGCATCCTAAACTCGGCGACCATCAGACCCTCGAGCTGCGTGCCGACGCGCCGGAGCGCGCCTCGGTCAACGAACTCGGCGGAACCGACGTGCTGCGGCCGGGCAACCTGTACCGCTACAGCCTCGACGCCAAACTCGCCGGCCCGGACCTGATGGCGACGGCGCGGGCGGTGGTCGACGCGCTGCGGCCCTTCGACGGCACCCTGGACAACCCACAGCGGCTGGCCGAACAGACCAGCGCGGCGTCGCGGATGGACCTGATCACCCTGAACAAGGACGACAACGACCGCGTCGCACCGGCGATCGCGCGGCGGCCGGGCGTCGTCGTTACACCCATCGCCGACCTGCTGCCCACCGACCCGGCGTTCGCCCCGGCCATCGTCGGAGAGGTGAAGAAGGCCGTCATCGGCCAGCTCGACGGCGCGGCCGGCTGGGAGGTCGTCAGCGTCAACCAGAACGGCCTCGACGTCGACGTGCTCAACGACGTCCAACCCGCTCCCGCGCCGTCGGTATCGATCACCCTCGACCGGGCCGTGCAGGACGCCGCCCAGCGGGCCGTGGACTGGCAGTGGCGCAAGGCGATGCTCGTCGTGATCAAACCGTCGACGGGGGAGATCCTGGCCGTCGCGCAGAACGCCGCGGCCGATTCCGACGGACCGACCGCGACCATGGGCCTCTACCCGCCCGGCTCGACGTTCAAGATCGTCACGGCCGGCGCGGCGATGGAACGTGACATGGCCACGCCGGACACCCCGCTCGGCTGCCCGGGCGAGGCCGAGATCGGGCATCGAGTGGTGCCGAACTTCAACAAGTTCGACCTGGGGACCGTGCCGATGGCGCGCGCGTTCGCCAACTCGTGCAACACCACGTTCGCGGAGCTGGCCAGCCGGATGCCGCCGCGGGCGCTGAACCAGACCGCCGCCCAGTACGGCATCGGCGCCGACTACGTCATCGACGGGTTGCCCACCGTCACCGGGTCCGTCCCGCCGACCGTCGACCTGGCCGAGCGCACCGAGGACGGCTTCGGCCAGGGCAAGGTGCTGGCCAGCCCGTTCGGGATGGCGCTGGCGGCGGCCACCATCGCGGCCGGCAAGACCCCGGTGCCGCAGCTGATCGTCGGGCGACCCACCCAAGTCAAGGCCCAGCAGCAGCCGCCCATCGGCCCGGACATGCTCGACGGGTTGCGCTCGATGATGCGGATGGTGGTCACCAGCGGGACGGCCACCGAACTCCGCGACTGCTGCGGAGACGTCCGCGGCAAGACCGGGGAGGCGGAGTTCGACGGAGGTTCGCACGCCTGGTTCGCGGGTTACCGCGGCGACCTGGCATTCGCCGCACTGATCGTCGGCGGCGGCAGCTCGGAGTACGCGGTGCGGATGACGAAGGTGATGTTCGACGCACTGCCCCCCGGCTACCTCGCCTGACGGGCCGCCGACGGCTCCGGCGGTCGTAGACTGGCACGGTCATGTCCGGATTCGAGTTCCACCCGCAGGCTCCCGCCCAGGCCCACCCGGCGCCGGTACGCATCTCCGATGCCGACCGCAACGGCACCCTGCGCCGCCTGCACAACGCCGTGGCCCTCGGACTGCTCGACATCGACGAGTTCGAGGACCGTTCCATGCGCGTCGCGACCGCGCGGATGCGCGACGAACTCGACGCGCTCGTCGACGACCTGCCCGGTCCCGGCGCCTTCGTCACCTCCGCCACCGACCACCTCGAACTGCGCGGCGTGATGGGTTCGCTCAAACGCCAGGGCGAGTGGACGGTCCCCACCCGGTTGACGCTGGTGCGCCGGATGGGATCGGTGGACCTCGACCTCACCCACGCCCGGTTCGCCGGGCCGATCGTCGTCATCGAACTGGACATGAAGTTCGGTTCCCTGGACCTGCGCCTGCCCGAGGGCGCGAGCGTGTCCCTCGACGACGTCGAGGTGATCGTCGGCAGTGCGCACGACCACCGGGTCAATCAGCCGGCCGAGGGCAAGCCGCACGTCGTCCTGACCGGGAAGGTCACCTGGGGTTCGGTGGACATCCGGGGCCCGCGCCGCAAGGGCTTCGGCCGGACGATGGCCGAGCGGGCGTTGCGCCGGCTTACCTGATTTCCTCGCTGGGAACCCCGTAGCGCTCCTGATAGCCGCGCACCCGTTCGCGTACCTCGCCGGCGTCCAGGCCCGTGTCAGCCCAGGTGTACCGCCCGCCGCCGCCGTCGCCGGGATTGTCGGCCAGGAAGTCGCGCATCCGCTGTTCGGTCTCGGGACGCAGGTCGCGGCCCAGCCGGTCGTAAACGGTCGCGATGGTCGCGAACGGGTCACGCATGAAGTCGGCGAACAGCACGTCGATCACCCGGTCGCCGGGCAGCTTGTCCCGCACCGACATCGAGCGTTCCAGCCCGACGGTGATCTCCTCGTAGGACTGGGCGGCACACTCGGCTAGGTCGACGTCGTCGGAGGCCATCCGGCGCAGCAGACCCGTCAGCGCGGTGATGGACGAGATGACGTTCACCGGGTCCCGGTGGGTCTGCACGATCAGCGCGTCGGGATACTCGGCCAGCAGCGTGTCCAGTTGCCACAGGTGCGCCGGCGACTTCAGCAGCCACTGGCCGGGAACCCCGGATTGCAGGTGCTGCAAGAAGATTCGGTGGAACCGGTAGGCCGGCGCGTGGTCGGCCTGGTACAGCAGCCAGCGGTAGTAGTCCGGCAGCCGGTACTGCACGCTGAAGATCATCGAGGTGAACTCGCCGGCGAAGATCCGCACACACTCCTGCCCGACGAGCGCGCCCATCGGGTGGAACTTCAGGAAGCCCGGGATGATCAGCTCGGAGGCCTCCAGCGTGGCCTGCGTCTGCGCGATCCGCGGATCGTCGTGATACGTCTCGGGTTGCGGTACGGGACAGGGGTAGTCGACCTCCCACGTCAGCGGTGGCCGCAGATCGGGATCCTGTGCCAACAGGTCGTAGAGGATCGTGGTGCCGGTGCGGGGCTGACCGACGATGACGATCGGCCGGGTGATCCGACCGTCGGCCACCTCGGGGTGCGCGGTCCGGTGCGCGACGATCTGCAGCCGATTGACCAACGCGCGCAGGATGTCCCCGCACGCGATCTCCACCCCCAGCGCCGAGAGCCGCGCCTGGTGCGCCAGTCCCTCGGTGAGAAGCCCGAGGCCGTCGCGCCAACTCGCGCCGTAGCCGAAGTCACCGAAATCGTTGCAGCCGGCCGTCTCGCAGGCCTGCGCGACCAGCGCGTCGGGGTCGAAACGATCGGTGCTCACGAGCGGCCCGCATCGACGACGGTGGCCGTGACGGCCGGCGGTTGCGGGTTGTCCAGCCAGCGCAGGATGACGAATCCACGCTCACGGCCGCCGGTGTCGAGCCAGTGGCCCAGCCCGAAGTCCTTGGCGGAGATGGCGATTCGCACCCGCCCGTCGGCGCCGGGGGACACCGCATTGTTGGTGACGCTGGTGTGCCGGCGCTGCGGTTCGAGGCACTCGTGCCAGACGTTCTCCAGCGTCACGTTCCAGTAGCGGGTGTCGGGCGGGTCGATGTCGAGGACAAGTGCCTGATCCGGCCCGAGCCGGAAGGTGCCGATCATGTACAGGTTGTCCGGTGTGGTGTCGGCGGCGCCGAGGTCGGCGGCCTCGGCGGTCAGGAGGACGTTGGGGGTGTCGAGCAGTTCGGGCTTGATGGTGCGGTGCAGGGTGGCCAGCTTGGCCAGCGTCCACGCCATCGAGGTGAACTGCTCGGCCAGTTCGTCGTCGCTAAGTGCTTGCGGGGCAGCGGGAATCAGCGTTTCGATGTGCAGCGTCGCCGGTTCTTCGGCGGCCGCGTCGCCGACGTACTCGCGCACCACGATCGACGAGGCGTCGGCGGGGATCGGCACCCATTGGGCGGCGCCGAGATCCTCGGGCCGGTGTTCGGCGAGCACCATCGTGAATGCGCCGTCGCTCAGCGTCAGGTCGGTGTCGCTGACATAGCCGGACATCCGGCGCGGCGTCAGGCCGGTGCCGGCCAGGATCTGGAAGCCCAGGTAGGCGGTCGAGCCGCGGGTGCCCGTGACCCGGTAGGTCCGGTCGCCGCGGATCATCGCCAGGTAGTAGTTGCCGTCCGGGTTCGGCCCGCCGACCATCTGACCCGGCGGGCTCATGTCGAAGAACCGGGGGCGTTCGGGGTCGGACTCGACGGACAGCTGCGCGCACAGGGCCGAGATCCGGGCGATGACGCGCAGTCCCTCGAGCGTCTCCCGTTCGGTTTCGGCGTCGTCGAGCACCATCTGTGTCATGTCCGCCAGCATCTGCTGGACGAACTGCCAGGCCTGCCGCGACTTCGGGGCCACGTCGACGTTCACGGGGTCAGCGCCGATCGAGAACGGCGAAACTGAGCGTCGCGCGGCAGGCCAGCCGGTCCCGGGCGACGTCTTTGACGTCGACGGCCGTCACGATCAGGCGTTTGCCCGCCCGCACGACCGTGGCCTCCGCGCGGGCCGATCCCTCGACGACCGGGGCCAGATAGTTGATGTGCAGATCGGCGGTGGTGACGTCCTGGCCGGCGCCGACGTGCCGGCCGGCCAGGATCCCGGCGGCGATGTCGATCAGCGTGGCCAACAGCCCGCCCTGCAGGGCGCCGCGCACGTTGACCAGATCGGGACGGTTGTCCATCTCCATGACCACCCGCTCGTCGGTCTCCTCGACGGTGCGGTAGTTGAGCTGCTTCAGCAGATGGATGGATTCGGTCACGCCCTCACGGTAACCGCCGGGCCGCAACGGTCGATCCGGCCCCCACTCGGGGTCCGGCAAACGTTCGAACGCACCGTGTTTCCGGCTGTCCGCAACGCGGACGCTCGTCGGCCGGGTACCGCCATTTCGCCGCAACCTGAACCTAGTCGGAGTTAATGTCTGACCTTGGCTAACAACTGAACCCGCTTAGGGCTTTGGCGGATGCAAACACCGACGTCAGCGTTGACGACCGTATCGGAGGAATGTCGTGTCCACACCCACCGCCCGGCGGGCGAGGAAGCCGTTGTCCAAGTACGTCTTTCCGCACGCAGCGGCGGGAGCGGCAATCGCGGGCGCCGCTCTCCTGTTCGCCAGCCCCGGCACGGCACAGGCCGCGCCGGCTCCGGCGGCCCCGCCGGCACAGCCGGAACCGGCCGGCCTGATGTGCCTGATGATCAACACCGGATGTCCCTCCGGTGCGCTCACGGGCGCCGGCCTGCCGGCTCCCACCCCGAACGCGCTGGCCACCGCTGCCCTCAATCCCGTGGCCGATCTCGACTCTCTCCTCGACCTGTTCGGCCAGATTCCGTTCGTCAACATCTTCATCGGCAACGGCGCCGACGCGACCGTGCCCGGCGGCAACGGCGGTAACGGCGGGCTGTTCATCGGCAGCGGGGGTGATGGCGCCGCCGGCGTCGGGGTCGGCCAGGACGGCGGTCGCGGCGGCGACGCCGGACTGTGGTGGGGGAACGGCGGCAACGGCGCCAAGGGCGGCCTGGCCGCCAACGGAGGCGACGGCGGCAATACCGGGCTGCTCTCGCTTTTCGGCAGTGGCGGCAATGCCGGTGACGGTGGGGCCGGCACCTACCTCGCGGACGGGACTCCGCTGGCCGGGGGCAACGGCGGCCGCGGTGGCAGCGTCGGCCTCATCTCCCTGTTCGGCAAGGGCGGCGACGGCGGGGACGGCGGGCACGGCGTCCACGGTCTGCCCGGCGTCAACCCGGTCAGCGGCGCACCGGGCACCGACGGCGGCGACGGCGGCGACATCACCGTGGCCAGCGGCGTGGCCGTGGCGGGCAACGGCACGGGTGGCGCCGCTGGCACCGGATTCGGCACGAAGGGCGCCGGCGGTGACGGCGGCGACGGCGGTGCTGCGGTCACCACCGATAG
>CAZTAA010000024.1:0-47701 GCA_964611465.1 uncultured Mycobacterium sp.
GCGATCTGCGGCTCGACCGGGATGACCTGGACCGGCTCGCCGAACTGCTCGACGAACCGTGCCGCCAGGTTCGGATGGCGCCCGACGACGGTGTGCACGGCCTCGCGCAACCTCTCGGTGTCCAGATCGCCGGTCACGGTCAGCCCCAGCTGCACGGCATAGACATCATCGTCGGAGCCCTCGGCGAAGGCGGACTGGAACAGCAACCCGCGCTGCAAGGGGGTGAGCGGAAGCACATCGGCGACCGCGTACTGGGCACTGAGCTCGTCGATCTCGGCCTGGGACAGCGTGGCCGGCAACAGATCCGAGGGGGTCAACCCGCCACCACCGGAGGACACGTGGGCGCAGATCCCGGCCAGCGCCTCGAACCACAACCGGCCCAACCGGTCGATCTGCTCAGCGTCCATCGCCGAGGGCGCCCAGGTCCACGACGCCTGCAGCTGCGGCCCGGCATCAGTGTCCAGCGTGCCGGCGTTGAGTTCCACCGTGTGCATCAACGGCATATCGATCGCGGTCGCCGCCGCACTGAGCTCCAGGCTGCCCTCACCGATGCGCCACATCTCCTCGGAGAGCTCCCCGACACCGGCACCCAGGCGGCCCAGGTAGTTGAACCCGATCCCCGGATCCGCCCCGCCCAAATCCACACCCGGATTCAGGTAGCGCAGCAGGCCGTAGGTGGCCCCCTCGGGCAGGGCGCGCAGCTGTTCCTTGGCGTCCTTGACCACCGCCCCCAACGCGGTGTGCCCGGTGCGGACCTGCTCCCAGGAGATCTTCCCCAGGCTCAACGCGATCGGGTACTTCGTGGTGAACCAGCCCACCGTGCGCGACAGATCGACATCGTCGCCGGCGATCTCCTCATCACGGCCGTGACCCTCAACGTCGATACCGATCGGCGTGGGGCCGGTGCCCAGGAACTGCGCCCAGGCCAGCCCGAACGCGATCAGCAGGATGTCCTGCACCCCGGCGTGGAACGCCGCGGGCACCTCACCAAGCAACTGACGGGTGATCTCGGTGTCCAGCGTCACCGAAGACCGTCCGGCGGTGGCGAAGGTATCCCGCTCCGGCTGCACCGCCGGCAACACCGCAGGAGTCCGAACCACCTGACGCCACACCTCGGCCTGCTCCAACACACCAGCGCTGTGCGCATACTCCTCAAGCACCGCCGACCAGCGGGCGAACGAGGTCCCCCCGGCCGGCAGTGCGATCTCCTGCCCGGCGTGATGCTGCGCCCAGGCGATATTGAAGTCCTCCAACAGGATCCGCCACGACACCCCATCGACGGCGAGGTGATGGATGACCAGCGCCAGCTGATTGGTATCCGCAGCCCAGACCGCGCGCAGCATCACACCGGCGGCCGGGTTGAGCCGTGAACGTGCCGCCGCCAACGCCTCGTCGGACAACGCGGCAACCGTCGACACGCAATCGACGGCGGGGAGCGAGCCCGGTTCGGGCACCATCAGCGACCAACCACCGGCACCGTCGTCCTCCACCCGCAACCGCAGCGTGGCGTGGCGGTCCAGCACCGACTGCAGGACGGTCCTCACCTCAGCCTCGCCCACCCCCGCCGGGGCCTGCAGCACCAGGGTCTGATTGAACTCATCGATCGGGCCGTCCACACCATGCAGCCACCGCATGATCGGAGTGGCCACCACCGGGCCCACACCCAGATCAACCGCACCGACCTGACCCCCGGCAACCTTGACCACCGCAGCCAACCGCGCCACCGTCTGCTCCACGAACACATCCCGCGGCCGGCAGACCAACCCGGCCGCCCGCGCCCGAGCCACCACCTGCATCGACAAGATGCTGTCCCCACCCAGGTCGAAGAAGGAGTCATCCACCCCAACCCGCTCCATGCCGAGCACCTCGGCGTAGATGTCGGCCAGGATCTCCTCGACTGCGTTGGCGGGTGCCCGATACTCGCCGACGGTCACGCCATACTCCGGCGCCGGCAGCGCACGCTTGTCGAGCTTTCCGCTGCCCGTGAGCGGCAACGCGTCGATCGCCACGATAGCGGCGGGAATCATGAAGGGCGGCAGGCGATCCGCCAGCACGGCGCGAACCTCGGCCGGATCGGCGGTACCGGTGATGTAGCCCACGAGACGCTTGTCGCCAGGGCGGTCCTCGCGGGCGATCACTGCGACCTGCCCGACCCCGTCCAGTGAGGCCAGAACCGTCTGAATCTCACCCAATTCGATGCGGAAGCCGCGAATCTTGACCTGCTCATCGGCCCGGCCCAGATACTCCAGCTGACCATCGGCTCGCCAGCGCACCAGGTCACCCGTGCGATACATCCGGGCTCCGGGCGCCCCGAACGGGCACGGAACGAACCGGGAAGCCGTCAGTCCCGACCGGTGGAGATAACCCACGCCGACACCGCGACCGGCAAGGTACAACTCGCCGACCACACCTGCAGGTACCGGCTGCAACCACGGATCCAGGACGAACGTCGCCGCCCCATCGATCGGTGAACCGATCGGAACCACGTCGCTGCCGGGAACCAGTGGGGCGCTGATCGAGGCGCACACGGTGTTCTCGGTGGGCCCATAGGCATCGACCATCGTCCGCCCCGGCGCCGCCCACCGTTCCACCAGCTCGCGCGGGCATGCCTCACCGGCAACTACCAGCGTCATCGATTCCAGGTGCTCCGGGGATAGCATCGCCACTGACGACGGGGTCTGCGTCAGGACGTTGACACCCTCGTCGACCAGCAGCGCATGGAAGTCTTCCGGGGAGCCCGCGACCTCCTCGGGCACCACCAGCAATTGCCGGCCCGATAGAAGTGACCCCCAGATCTCCCAGACCGAGAAGTCGAACGCCAGGGAGTGACACTGCGTCCACACGCGGCCCGGGGGCAGAGCAGCATCCAGCGACTCCACGAGCCAAGGGACGGTGTAGTGCGCGATCGCTACCCCCTTGGGGGTACCGGTGGTCCCGGAGGTATAGATCATGTAGGCGAGGTTGTCCGGCGCCGGGGCGGGCAGAACCGTGGAAGGCTGGGTGTCGAGGGTTGGATCCGCGACGTCGATGACCAAGAGATCGCGGCCATCCAGCCGCGAACGCCACTCGGCCGAGGTAATCACCGCCGCGGGCGATGCATCGGCGAGCACGAACTCCATCCGCGACGACTCGTGCGCCGGATCGATCGGCACATAGGCCGCACCGGTCTTGAGCACCGCCAGCATCGAGACGATCGCATCGGCGCATCGCGGGAACAACACCGCAACAAAATCTCCGGCACCCACTCCGTGGCCGACGAGCGAGTGCGCCAGCCGGTTGGAGGCCTCGTCAAGTTCGGCATAGGTGACCGACTGCCCCTGGAATCGGATCGCCACCGCATCCGGCGCGCGCTGCACCTGCGCAGCAAACATCTCTGGAATGGAAACCCGAGCAGGAACCGGTTCGGCCAACGCGGCGGTATTGGACCACGTATCGAGTCGGCCCTGCTCGTCACCGGCCAGCAAGTCCAGCGATGACAGCGGTCGATCTGGATCGGCCTCCATCGCCGCGACGATCCGCTGCAATCGCTCAGCGATATCAGCGACGTCGAAGTTCGAGAACGGCATCCCCGACCCCGACGTGCTCATGAGAAGCTGGTCGCCGGAGCCGAGAAAGAAAAATCCGAAGTGATCTACCGGACCGTAATTGGTGTAGGACGCCGTTACTTGGGCCCCGCCCAAGTCCAGAGTGAGCCGGGCCGGGATGAAGTTGACGGCAACCCGGTTCGAGGGCTGTCGACCGCCAGTGCCGCCGCTCTCGAGTACGTGCACCGGAAACCGCTGGTGCTGCAGCAGTTCTCGGATTCGCACGTCGACATGCCGGCAGAAATCGGCGATCGGCAGATCCGGAGGAGTGTCCAGCACCAGAGGCACGACCCCGGCGAGCATCGCAGGAAGCGTCTTGGACTCCGGAACCACTCGCCTGCTGACCGGGAAGTCGAGCGCCACTTCGGAATTGTTCCCAGACCATGCTCGCACCAGCAGAGCGCAAGCTGCGGTCATCACCGAATACCGGCGGATTCGCAGACGTTTGGACAGCGCCTTCAGCTGATCAACGATGGGCTGCATATCCACCTGGACCGACGCGGCAGGCGCTTCCGGACGCTCAAGAGCTGCGCCGACCAGCGTGCTCTCGGGCGGCAGATGGTTGCTCCAGTACTGCTTGTCATCCTGGAAATCGGCCGAGGCTTCGTACTCGGCTTCACAATCGACGAAGTCTTGCAGCGTGCCGAAGTAACCGGGCGAAACTTGCTCTCCGGCAACCAAAGCCGTGTAGATCGCCGCGATTCGACGACTTACCAGAGCCAAGCCGGTTCCATCCACCGATATGTGGTGGCCCAAACCAAACAGATAGAACTGATCAGAACGTGTCTGGAACAGCGAAAATCTGACGAGCCGCCCATCGAGGGGCAACGGCGTGCGCTGGATCGACGACGCGAGCTCGCGAACCGCTTGCTCCGGGTCATCCGAGTCCCTGAGATCGTAGAACGGCAACTCCAGATCGGAGTAGTCCACCGGGGCCTGAACGACGTGGCCGTCCCTCTCGAAGAAGCTGGCCCGGCCCGGCTCGGCTTCCTGCACAGCCTGGCGAATCGCTTGCTGGAGAAGATCCCGCTGCACCGGCCCTTCGATTCGCCCCAACAGACCGAGCTGCCACTCGGTGCCAGCGAGACCGCTTTCCTCCGAGAGCCAGATGTCCAGCTGCAGACGAGTCAGCGGCAATGCCACGTTGTTACGTTCCATCAGCGATAATTCCCCACTAGGCCTTCAGATGCCTTCAGCCTTAGTCCCCGCTCTGCGCCAGTCGGTCGCGCAGGCTCTTCGGCCGGATGTCAGGCCAGTTCTCCTCGATGTACTCCAAACATGCCGCGCGGTCGGCTTCACCGAATACGACCTGCCAGCCTTCGGGTAGGTCGGCAAAGCTCGGCCACAGGCTGTGCTGCTCCTCTTGGTTGACCAAGACGAAGAAGCTGCCACTTTCGTCATCGAACGGGTTGATGCTCACGATTCTCCAGGCTGCTCAGGTGGACACGGCAAACAATATCGCATAGTTACGGCAGGTCGCAGGGCGGAAACCCTCATTTGTACCAGCTTCGTGACAGGAGTGACACTTGTGGCGATTGCCTAGATGATCTATTCGCATTGCTGTCACTCATGTATTTGAGTGTACCACCAGTTAGAGACACTCAACCTCCTCGATAATCTGTTGCTGTATGAGTCTTTCTAGGAATTCTGTGCGGTCCGACACTTATGTGCGGGGGCGAAGACCGGCGATGTGCGCCGGAACACACGTTCGGGTCGGTTATTTTCCTCCGAGCAACTTAACTGAAGGGCCGGAATAATCCCCATATCCTGAGCTCATCGGCGTTTCGTATCGCCCCAGTCGAATTGCCGACCTGCGACTACCGTCCTCGCCTCAACGGCGGCGGCGGCTTTGCTGGGCGATCAACAGCAGACAACACTGCCTGCCTGTTCCGGCAACTCTCCGGCTAACACAGAGAGGCCCCTTCAACGAGGGTGGCCGGCCGGCTGCTTAACCGCGGAGTAACCACGACTCGAAGGTCCCATTCCCGACGGATTCGCATGGCTCGGACTGAGCGGCCGGCAAACTAGAAATAGCCGGCTCCATCCCCCTCGACCAAGGGAGATGGTCGGCTATCCCTCCGAAGCGGAACGCTCGCGGCTCACCGCGTCTCAAAAGCCAGACCTACCGCGTCTCGAACCACAAGCGCGAGAACGATTTTACCAGTACTGACGCGATACCCCAGAAGAGCGCAGGTCACGACGGGCGCGTCAGGGGGTGTGGTCGTCCGGCCCGGACTGCGGCCGCCGGATGCGCGAAGCGTCGACGGGCATGATCATCATGAATACCGGGAACTTCAGCACGAGATTGCCGATCGGCACCCGAAGCTTGAAAGAAACGATCTCCAGCGCCAGTCGCTGTCCCCGCTGCGTTTCCATCTCAAGACGGCCCGGCAGGTACTTAGGCCTAGCCAGCCAGTCAAGACCGCGCTCGATGGACTCCAGATTCATGATTCCGACTATACCGATGGGAGCGAGTGCGCCGGGAGCGGAAAACCCTCGCTCAGCGCGGTGGGGTGCCCGAGGGCGACGCGCGGAACCTATCGCGACCTCCCCAGAGCAAAGGGCGCCGGGGCACCGACACACGGAGCCTGGAGCTGTCGGACCGGCCGGTGTCGGGACCGATCATCGAGCTGAAACATGCCAAAGATCAGAGCGAAGAAGCGTGCCGCTGCACCGGTAGTGTTGCGGCCATGTGGGGTTCGGTGCTGGTGCTGGCGCTTGTCACTGTGCCCGATCCGCCGCGTCTATTCGCCATGTTCCTGGTGACCTCGAGGCCACAGCCGGGGAAGAACTTGCTGTTCTACTATCTCGGTTGCCTGGTTTTGAACTTCTGGTTCCTGTTGGTGCCGCTGACGGTATTGCACTTCCTCCCCAACCTCGGGTCACTGCTGCAGCGTTACGCCCCGCCGGCGACTCCCGATGGCGGCGCCAGTCTCCAGCCCATTCCGCTGGCCATTGGGGTTCTGTCGCTGTTGATCGCCGCACGTCTCGCCATGCGCATCCGGGCAAGACCAACTGCTACCGATGCGATCGCGCCTGAGGCAGATACGGCACTCGACAACGATGCAGCACCGGAGCCAAAGAAGCCGAATCCCATCTCTGCCGCGATGTCGCGGCTGATAACCGTCGACGAGGGCTCTTCCGGAGCCCTCGCCGCAATTCGCCGGGCGCTGGGCCGCGTCTACAGTGCGTGGAAGGAGGGCTCGGTTTGGATTTCGTTGTGCATGGGTCTGACGTATTCCCCGCTTCAGGCGACAGCGGTACTCGCGCTCATTGCGACTTCCGGGGCCCCCATCCTCACTCAGCTTGGTGCAGCCATCTCATTCGTCGGCATCATGCTCGCAATCATCGAAATCATCCTCGTGGGCTATTTCCTGGCCCCCACCAAGACCGAGGCAGTGCTGCAATCGACGCATGGTTGGACGCAGAACCATAGTCTTGAAGTGTTCGCAAGCCTCTCTGCGGTGAGCGGTGTGTTTCTATTGGCAAAGGGCTTGGGTGTCTTCTGAGCAGCTGGCCATTCGTTGGCCCCGCATGCAACTCAGCCACATCAAGCCGATGCGCCCCAACGAAAATAAGGGAAGGCACCAACGGTGATGAAGTTCGCCATGGCATGTTATGGATCTCGTGGTGACGTCGAACCGTCTGTCGCAATCGGCCGTGAACTGCAGCGCAGAGGCCACGAAGTGCGCATCGCCGTCCCCCCCGGCCTGATCGATTTTGCCGCGTCCGCAGGCCTGACGGCCACGCCCTACGGTCCCCCGCTGGAGTCATTTCTGACCGAGGACTTTCTGCGAACCTTCTGGGCGACGCTGTTTCGCCATCCCAGCAAGTCGTTGCGCCAACTTTGGGATCCCATCATCCGGCACTGGGGCGAGACTAGTGACACGCTGAAAGCACTCGCGCAGGATGCCGACCTGCTGTCCACGGGTCTGAACTATGAACAACCCGCCGCCAACATCGCCGAGTATTACGACATCCCACTGGTCACCCTCCACCACTTCCCGATGCGACCCAACGGTCAGCTTGTTCCCGCCCTGCCCTCGCCGGTGGTCCGATCGGCGGGAACGGTGTTCGAATGGCTGTTCTGGCGCTCGACGAAGGAGACCGAGAACCAGCAACGCCGGGAACTCGGATTACCGATGGCCACGGTGCCATCGCCGAAGCGGATCGCCCAGCGCGGATCGCTGGAAATCCAAGCCTACGATGATATTTCCGTCCCCGGCCTCGCCCACGAGTGGAGGAAATGGGGCGGCCAGCGGCCCTTCGTTGGTGCACTCACAATGGAATTGACGACGAATACCGACGATCAGGTCACAAGCTGGATTGCTGCCGGCAAACCGCCGATCTGCTTCGCGACCGGCAGCATTCCGGTCGAATCTCCGGCCGACACCATCGAGATGATCAGCGCGGCGTGCGCACAGTTGGGTGAACGAGGCCTGGTGTGTTCCGGCGGAACCGATTTCAGCGATGTGCCGCTCCCCGGCAACGTCATGGTGGTCGGCGAGGTGAACTATGCCACAGTCTTTGCCGCCTCCCGAGCGATCGTCCACCACGGTGGGTCGGGTACGACAGCCGCCAGCCTGCGCGCGGGCGTGCCCACCTTGATCCTCTGGAATTCGGGCGATCAACCGTATTGGGGGAATCAACTCAAACGACTGAAGGTCGGTACTGCGCGACGCTTCTCCCAAACCAACAGCGATTCCCTCGTCGCGGATCTACGCCGGATTCTGACACCGGAATATGCCTTCCGCGCTCACGAATTCGCAAGCCGGATGTCCGAGCCCACCTCAAGCGTTACCAAGGCTGCCGATCTCTTCGAAGCGGCCGTCCGCCGGCAAGCATTCTGATCATCGGAGTCCGGGGTCGCACTGCTTATGACAACCGCCTCGACTGAGCGAAGCTTTCCATCACGTCAGCGGCGGCAACGACACTTTCGGCAGGCGTGCTCATCCGAGAACCGAGCTCGCGAGCTCGGGCCACATAATCCGGGGCCAGGATCTTACGTAGGTCGGCAACCAGGGATTCGCGCGTCGTGGTCGAAAAGCGCCGTGTCGTACCGACTTTCAGCCTCTTGACCTGAGCGCCCCAAACCGTCTGATTTACGTCCATCGACAGGATCAGCGTGGGAACTCCAGCACGCAGGCCGGCAGCTGTCGTACCTGAACCGCCGTGATGGACAACCGCCCGACAAGCAGGGAAAACCTTCGCATAACTCACCGCACCAACCACCTTGACATGATCGAAATGCGGCACTTCACGAAAGTCGCTCCAACCAGCGCCAATCAACGCCCGCTCGCCCAACTCAGCGCAGGCAGCAGCAATCATCTGGATGGCATCGCCGGGCGATTCCACCGGCATACTCCCAAAACCAAAGAAGATGGGCGGTGTTCCGTGCGCGATCCACGATGTGACTTCGTCGTCGACGTCCGTGGACTGCTCCATCGTAAGCGCACCGACAAATGGCCGCTGATTGCCCCATTTTGCCCATTCGGCCGCCAGTCCGGGAAAGCAGACCGCGTCGTAGGCCTGGATTTCCAGCGACCCCCGATCTGCGATCCTTCGTGTCGGATGCCGTCTTGCCTTGGGCAGGCCAAGTTCTCGCCGCTGCGCGTCCTCGACCCTCTTGTTCAATGCCCACGCGACCCAGTCGAATATCTGCATCGAAAGACGGCCCAACGGCGCAGGAAGGATCGTGACAAGCTGGCCGTTAGCCCGTGCCGGGACGTGATGCAGTGTGACAAACGGAATGCCGTAATACTCCGCGACGTTGGCAGCGGGCTCTTGGTAACTCTGACCGGTGAACAGCACGTCGGCACCGTCGGCTAGTGACGTCAGCGTCCTGCCCATGTCGACCCAGATCTCGTCGCTGACTTCCCACATTTCGCGCCACAGCCGCCGCACTTCGCGCACCCTCCAGATTGCGCGAAAGAAGGACGTCCAGAGGTTCCGGTACAGGTCTAACCAAGTCTGCGTATTAAGTCCATAAGCGACCGCAGGGACGCCCGCGGACTCGGCGAACTCGACCAAGTCCGGCGGGACAGCCATCCGGACGTCGTGTCCCCGGCGCATCAACTCGCGCGCGACGACGACGGAAGGCTCGATGTCACCTCGAGTTCCGTAGCTTGCCAGCACAAATCTCATCTTCGGCATCCGATTCTCAACTGATCCGCGCCGGCGCACTTGCCGTAGTCGTCGGGCGTTCCAAGGGAAGACGCACCCGATTCACAGCACCCGAATGATCTGCGGTTACTTCCGCCAGAGCACACCCGTACCGTCGATGTCTTCAATTTCCGCAGTTATCCCGTGCTTGGCACGGTAGTCAGCGACAGCCTTGCGACATCCCTCAAGGTTGTAATCATCGATGATGCAGAAACCCCCAGGGGACAGTCGCGGATAAAGCGCATCGAGCGCTTGGATCGTGGATTCATAGAGGTCACCATCGAGCCTCAACACCGCTATTTGATCAATCGGGGCATCAGCCAGGGTGTCTTTGAACCATCCGGGAAGAAAGCGGACCTGGTCGTCCAGCAACCCATAGCGTTCGAAATTCGCCGCGACCTCTGGTTGCGTAACCGCCAAGACAGGTGCCGCACGATGCAGCCCCATCTGAAACCAAGGCACCTTGTCGGCTTTGTAATTTGCAGTGTCCGGAGGCGGTACGCCTTCGAATGAGTCGGCCAACCAGACCGACCGTGTCTTATCCCCGTACGCGGCCAGAACCGCCCGCATCAGGATAGAAGCGCCGCCTCGCCACACACCACATTCGACGAGGTCGCCGGGGATGTCCTCATTCAAGACGGTCTCGACGCAGTTCTGCAGGCTGGTGAGTCGCTGCATCCCGATCATCGTCTCGGCGTCCGCTGGCCAGTCCTGGCCAAGGTCACGGGCGCGCTGATCAAACGGGAGTTTGCGCACGAGCATCAAATTCCGAGCTTTCAGCAGCGGAATTCCCACTAGCCAGCTCGCACCTGCGCGCATCCCGAGCGGCCAGCCCACCGGCACCAACTGGTCCATGCCGTATCTGGTCAGATCGCGCCGTACTTGGTCCAGATATAGAGTTCGGACATCCTGATCGGTCACGTTCAACACTGCCCCTGTCTCAAATTCCAGTACTTCCCGGCGATGAGTCTAGACGTCACCCCAAATAGACTAGCCTGGGGTTGCTGAGACAGCGAAATCCGTAGCAGCCGGCAACCGGCGATGAGCGACTAGCTTCCAGATTCGTTTCGCGGTTAGCGGTGGTAGGCGGGCTCTCTGATGGATTCTGGCATAACCACGACTAGCCGGACAGCTCCGGTCAACGGAGCTGACCCAAGGGCTTCATAAGGTTGCTGCGCGATCGCATCGGAACTGTCCGCAGGTGGTGCGTCGCCGACGGCAGCGCGTTGAGAGGGCGGTGGAGCCCATAGATAAGGCCGGTGTATCGCCAGTGCGAACAGTCAATTGTGACTGCTCAGCCATTTTGCTGATTCCGCAGGACGCCCGGATATGATCGGCCCCGACCGCGAGCGCGGCAAAGCAGGCCGGTCAACACCTAAGCTGGTCACGAAACGGGAGGCCTGGGCTCTTGTCAACATCGGTGCTCATCACTGGTGGGGCAGGATTCATTGGATCCGCCCTGTCGCGCCGTCTCGTCGAAGCCGGCTACGACGTCGGTGTTATGGACGTCCTTCTCCCCCAGGTGCACGGCGACCGTCGAACGATCGACCTCCCGCCAGCTGTGCGGTTTTTCACCGGCGACGTTACTCACGCACCTGACTGGGACGCGGTTCTTCGATTGTTCCGTCCTTCCCAGATCGTGCATTTGGCCGCAGAAACGGGAACGGGTCAGTCACTCTCGCACGCGACGCGCCATGGGTCGGTGAACGTGGTGGGCACCACCCAACTTCTTGACGCCCTGACCCGCGCGACACTGGTACCCGAGCAGCTCGTCCTTGCCTCCTCCAGAGCCGTTTACGGCGAGGGCGCCTGGAGGTGCGGCACTGAGACGTTTTATCCCGGGCCCCGCAGCCACGCCCAACTCGCGGCGGGCATTTGGGACCCACCGGGACCCACCGCCGAACCCGTGTTGCCACTTCCCAGTTGTGCAGGCAGCACAGAACCGCGGCCGACCAACATCTACGCCGCGACGAAGCTCGCCCAAGAGCACATGTTGACCGCGTGGGTCGCCGCACACGACGCCAGTCTCAGTGTGTTGCGTCTGCAGAACGTCTACGGACCGGGGCAGTCCCTGATCAACCCCTACACCGGTGTAGTGCCCTTCTTCGCCCGCTTGTCCCGCGAGCATCGCCCGTCAGAGGTCTACGAAGACGGTCGGATAGTCCGTGATCTGGTCTACATCAGTGATGTCGTCGATGCCTTGTTCGCGACGGTGGAGAAGCCGGCGAGTGAACCACGCTGTCTCGATATCGGATCAGGCATCGGAACGACGATTCACCAGCTGGCTCGAAAGATTGCGGCCGTCTTCGACGCACCAGAACCTATCATCGTGCCGAAATTTCGTGACGGTGATATACGTGCCGCCAGCTGCACCATAGAGCCGGCAGAGACGCAACTACAGTGGCGGCCGAGGTGGGGCCTCGACGACGGTATTCATCAACTTCTCGAGTGGATAGCGCAGCAGCCTGAATCACCGGTTTAGACAGTGGATCACACGCATGTACCGGGCCGAGCCGGGCGGCGTATGCACGCAATCACAAGGGGTGTCCGCGCCGCCAGATCCGCGATCGCACACTTACGGCGCCAGCTTTGCTGTGGCACGGACATCACTCACTCTGGCTTCGAGCCCACCCACTCCTGCTGCTGGTAGAGTCGTCGTTCGCCGACCCGGCAAATTCGGGTCGATCATCCACCGAGGTACTTGATCTTGGCTGACAGCGAACTTAGCGCGCAGGACGCGGAGCGGGTTCTTTGGGACGTAATTGTCGTGGGCACCGGCATGGGCGGCGGAATGCTGGGCTACTCGTTGGCCCGGTCAGGCCGCAAGGTGCTGTTCGTTGAGAAGGGCCGATCAACGTTGCCTGGGGCCCCCGGGGTAATTCACTCCGCGATGCCCGAATTGGCCGAGGCCCTCGCCAGCCGTTCCATCGAGGGCTATTACGATGCCCTCGCCCGAGGCGGACGAACCAACGACGAGATCGAAGACTTCAGCCGGGGAAAGTCGCGGCGATACCAACCATTGCTCGGCAGTGGCACTGGGGGCTCATCATCCATCTACGGCATGATCTGTGAACGGTTCTTCCCGGGCGATTTCACCCCTCGGCAGTACTTCCGCAACCCCGGCGAATCGACCGTGCCCGATGAGTGGCCGATCACCTACGAGGAGATGCGGCCCTGGTATGCCGCCGCCGAGAAGCTGCTCGGTGTGCGCGGCCAGCGCGACCCGCTGCGGCCGCAACTGGCTGAGGAGAGTTTGCCTGCCGCGCCGCCTTTTTCGAGCGCGAATCAGGTGCTGGTCGACTACCTGAACGGCCGCGGACTGCACCCCTACCATGTTCCGATGGCCTGCGATTACGTCGACGGCTGCGCGACGTGTCAGAGCTACTTGTGCGATCGTTCCTGCAAGAACGACTCCGCTCGCAATTGCGTGCTGCCGGCGATCACCGAGCACGGTGCGCATCTACTCACGGAATGCCGAGTGGTGGGCCTGGACGCTGACAGTTCGACTGTCCGGAAAGTGAAATGCGAAAGCCTCGATGGCCCCGTATCCCTCACGGGGAAGGTGGTGGCGCTTGCCGCCGGCGCGCTGATTTCCCCTGTCTTGCTGTTGAATTCGCGCTCCGGCGACTGGCCACGCGGGTTGGCTAACGGTTCCGACTTGGTGGGGCGCAACTTGATGCGCCATTTGGTTGACCTGATCGAGGTCTGGCCAGAACGCGGCTTCAAGACCATGGCCCCGAACAAAGAGATCGGGCTGAACGACTTTTATTTCATGGACGGACAGAAATACGGCACCATTCAGTCGTTCGGTCCGATGCCGCCTGTCGAGCTCCTCACAAACGGCCCCGGCCTGGGGAAGAAGGCGATGCACCTCGTGGATCCGGTGGTACGCCTGGTTTATGAACGGTTCTTCAACGGCGGTCTGGTACTCGCAGCAATGATGGAAGACCTCCCCTACATGGACAACCGTGTTCTACCGTTCGACGGGGCGAGCACCGATGGCCGCCAGCGGCTGCGTATGCACTACCGCATCCAGCCCAATGAGATCGAGCGTCGCGCCGTCTTCATGAAGCAGATAAAGAGCGTCACGAAGCCGTTCCGCAAACTCAACCTGCGGGGGGCCCAAGACAACCGGGCACTGGCCCATGTCTGCGGCACGTGCCGGTTCGGCGCCGATCCCAAAACCAGTGTGCTGGACCCGCAGAACCGCGCCCATGAAGTGGACAATCTGTACGTGGTTGACACCTCGTACTTCCCATCCAGCGCAGGCCTGAATCCCAGTTTGACTGTCGGGGCCAACGCCCTGCGCGTCGCCGCACACATCAACGAGGCGCACTTCCCCACCTGAGCGGCCGGCTATCAGCTACCCGGCCGAAACATCGTCAACTCGGCTCGCGAAGCGCGAGCCCGGCGGCGCGATACATGGAGTCGATGACCGTCATGTTCTCGACCGCGGCCCGCGCCGATGTCCTCACGGGTTTTCCGCGCAGCACCGAGTCGGCGAATGCATCGAGTTGGTAGGCATAGGAAGCCCGCCGATCAAAACGTTCCACGCGCTTGCCGTCCGCCGAGCGGACAGAAAGCCGGTGAAATGCTTGCGGCATAGCAGGATTCACCACACGAAGCTCGCCACGATCACCCGTTATCTTGGCGGTCATCCGTAGAACGTCCCAGGAGAACATCGAGCAGGTAACCCGTCCAGCGACACCGCCTGCGAACCGTAGCTCAGCCGTCATGGCCCGGTCCACCTGTTCGTGCTGAAGTTTCGCGCGGGCCGAGATGACTTCGGGGGTCGAACCGCCGAACGTACGGACCATGTCAACCGCGTAGATTCCGGCATCCATCGCTGCGCCACCGGCAAGAGCGTAGTCGTAGCGGATGTCAGAGAACTTGAGGAGCGGAAAGCACATTGCCGCTTCCACCCGGTTCAGTGTGCCCAACTCCCCCGACGTGATGATCTCCTCAATTCGCAACGTCAACGGGTGATAGCGATAGTGCAGGGCATCCATGACTACTCGGTCCGACTGATCCGCCAGATTCGCAATCTCGCGAGCTTCGGCAGCGTTGGCAGTAAAAGGCTTCTCACAGAGCACGTGCTTCCCAGCGTCAATAGCAGCACGAGTCCACTTACCATGCAGGCTATTTGGTAGGGGATTGTAGATGGCATCGACATCGGGGTCGGCGATCAGCGCCTCATAACTGCCATGCGCACGAGCAATGCCATGTTCAGCGGCGAAAGACTGAGCGCGGGCAGGATCGCGCGCCGCCACCGCAGCTACGACAACCTCGGCGTTCTCCTTGGCCGGGTTGATGAGCGCCAGCGGAGCGATTCGTGCGGCACCCAGGACGCCTACCTGGATTGGGCCGCCGATTGACACGAACCGGATGCTAACACTGATCAGCACGCTCAGATGGTGCGGATACATTCAACCGTCGCGGGATGTCCGGATGCTTCACTTCTCGGCAGGGCTGGAGCTATGCGTGGTCCGTCGAGGACCTATCCGCACAGTTGCGGGAGCGGGCGGTCCCGATCGCCACCCAGATCGGCGATGGCCCCGAAGTCCTCGCTCTCCTCGCAGGTCGCCGGCGTCGAGGCCTACCGCCAGCAATGAGCTAACTGGATGTCGCCTCTTGCTGAACGGTTACTGGCGGCTGACCGTGCCTCTTCCGAGTGAGACGAGATTTCAACGACATCGCCGGCTTCTCAACGACGAACCAGCTCAGCGCAGCCAGCGGCACGGTGATGGCGCCGGCGACAATTGCGAAGAGCCACGGATTCAAGAAGGTGAGCCCACAGATCGCCAGCAACTGCTGGATCGGCCACCCGTAGATGTAGACGCCGTAAGAGATATCCGTGCGCAATCTCAGACGCTCGCTGCGGATCAGGGCACCTGACACGATAACGGCATATGCCAACGGAATAGCAGCTATTACGCGGTAATTCGGCACGAACAGGGCGGAAACTGCGACGAAGACCATGCACACCGCGACGAGCCACCATCGCGCGGGGAGCACGTCCCGGAACTGATGCACGAGCATTCCGGCCAGGAACACCACTGAGAAACGCCCAATCATCTGCGGGATCGTTTGTATTCCCCAGCCGGGGTAGCCCACCACCGCAGCCAAGGACAGCGCCAGTACGAACGCCACAGGGACAGCCCATCGTTGCCGCAGGAGTCCGATTACGCCGGCGACTGCAACTCCGATGTAGCAGAACAATTCAAATATCAGGGTCCACAGAGTCCCGTCCCAAACGTGCGGCCATGGGACTTCACTCGGGGTGCCCGCAATGCTCGCATGGAACACGTTCAGTACGGCGTTGTTCAGGACGTATTGGATTGGCGCGGGAGACAGGAGCAGGTCTTTCGCCGAGCCGCCTTGAATCGCGACACCGATCGGGGCGATCACGAACGCGACTACGAGCAGACAGACCCACAGTCCGGGAAATATGCGCAAAAAACGCGCGGCGAAGTACTCCCGCGGCCGCGGGTTGCGCAGCCAGCTCGCGGTAATGAGGAACCCTGAGAGGACAAAGAACCCGTCGACCGGTATCTCATAAAGGGATCCCAGCCCAGGAGATGTATGCCCGCTGAGTGGCCAGGAGTGTTGTAGGACGACCGCACTGGCAAATACCAGCCGCCACACGTTGATTACATTTCGTCGTGGATCGAATACCTGCCCGAGTCTCATACGCCTCTACCTCTCGCCCCTTTTACTCGTCCAGTGTCGCGCGGTCAGGGTACGTTGCGTTTGCTGTCGCGCCCAAGAGACCCGCAAGTATCGCTGCGGCCAGTTCGGCATCAGCTCAATTCCCTGCTCGCCTGTCAGCGCCAAGTCCCTGAGGCGCGGCTTCGGGCCCGACCGCGGCGCGTCGCCTGAAACGCGATTTCAGCGCAAGAGCGCGCTTCTCTATCAAGAACCAGCTAAGCGCGGCCACCGGCAGGGTGGCCAGCATCGAAACGCCAAAGAACAAGAACGGACTGAGAAACGCCAGGCCGCCAATGACCAGGAGTTGCTGAATTGGGAACGCATAGATGTACACGCCGTACGACAGATCCGTACGCAGTTGCAACCTTCTGTTGCGGATGAGGCTAGCCGACGTGATGAGCGCATATGCCAAGGGAAGGGCGCCGACTAGCCGGTAATCAGGCAACAAGCTGGACGCCAAGACGATCACCACGCTCAAGGCCACAAGGGACCAGCGGGCGGGAATGACATTGCGATATTGATAGATGAGCGCGCCGGCCGAAAACATCATGGCAATACGGGCAACTATGTACAACAGCGAGGTGGCAAGATCATCTTGCTGGCTGACCAGTCCCCCGCCGACGATGATATGCGGCGATAGCAGCGCGCCCACCCATGCGAGTGCAAATATCACGGCGGGAATCCAGCGGCGGCTGACAAGCCCAACGACACCGAGTGCAGCAACGGCGAGATAGCACAGTACCTCCCACATGAGAGTCCACAGGGGGGTGTCCCACTGCCCCGCGACCGGTACGCCCTGCGGCGTCCCTCCGATGTCGAACTGGACCATGGCCACGGCGCTGTTCTTCAACACGAACTCGAGTGGGGCGCCGGAAAGCACCAGTTTCGCAGCTGAACCGCCTTGCATCGCCACACCGATCGGGGCAATGACGAACGCCACCACAAGTAGGCAGACGTAGAAAGCAGGCAGGATGCGAAGGGCTCGGGCGATCAGATATTCACGAAGCCGCGGATTACTGAGCCAGCTCGCTGTGATGAGGAATCCCGAAATCGCAAAGAATCCGTCGACACCTGCGCACAGCATTAGCTGGTAAACCGGCCTTGACCAGATGACGCGCCCCGTGACCCCCCACGAGTGCAGGAGAACCACCGAGGCCGCCAGCACCAGTCGCCATGCGTTGAGCGCATTGTTGCGCGGATCGAATACGTGCCCTAGCTTCATTGCTCCCCGTCTACGTCTCGACTCTGAGGCTAACCGCGTCTCAAGCGATCCACATCCGTCAGACTTCGTATCAAACCAAGAACCTACAGGTTACAGCCTCAGCTTCAGGACAGGTTCACTTCTGCCGACGACAGGCGTGCCGCATCCAGCAAATTCGCGCGGTGACGCAACCACCGCAGTGGGGACGCACGGCGATCGGGCAGGCTGTGGAACCGCGGACTCCATGACACATGCGGGCGCGGCCTAACTCGCCTCGGGATCGGACGCCAGGCCAATTCTCAGCTGCCGTGAGATCTTGTCTTTGCTGCTCACGGACGGTTGGCCTGGGCGCTCGATGCTACGGTGGGATCCCTGGCGGCTTACCCCTTAGCTACTGTTTGCTAGTATTCCCTTCGGACGAGCCGTCTTGACTCGCTGGGCACTCGGCTCTTAACACCCGTTATGAGCCCGCGCGAGAACACCACATCAACCGCTCTGAAGCAGAACCAAGGAAATCATGACCCGACTCGCAAGCAAACTCCGGATTCGTTGGACACCCCGAAGTCTTACGGCGCTGTTTTTCTGGTGGTTGTGGGCAGGGCGCCCCTCTGTTCTTTGGCGCTTTGTCGTCGACTATTCGCGCCATCTGATGGTCAACGCCGGTCTTTTGCGCGACACAGGAAAACACTTGGCCGATGTGCGCACAGAATTCGAGGCACAGGCGGCGCGCGGGCAGTTCCAGGAGCTGTGGTTTGATATCAATATCGAGCCCTGGTGTCTCACATTTCCGAAACTCTTCAATCGCGAGGACCCTCTCCGCATCCTTGAGATCGGGTCTTGGGAAGGGCGTTCGACCCTCTTCTTCGAAACCTATTTCCCGAACGCGCATATAACCGCGGTCGACACCTGGGCCGGCAGTGACGAATGGCATTACAACGCGACCTCTGACTTGCAGGAACTCGAGGTCCGGTTCGATCGCAATGTCGCTATCGGTGGATCGCGGGTGACCAAGCGCAAGGGTTCATCACTCAAGGTCTTGCCGCAGTTGCTCGAGGAAGAACAAAAGTTCGATCTGATCTATGTTGATGGATCGCATTTGGCTGAGGATGCTCTGACCGACTCAATCAACGCTTGGCGTCTGCTGAAAGCAGGCGGTATGGTGATTTTTGACGATGTCATGTGGCCCGCATACTCTCGCACACACGCAAACACGGCATGGGCGATCAATCTGTTTTTGAAGTTCCATGCTCATGAATACAAAGTTCTACATTCTTACTACCAGTTGATCCTGCAGAAAAAGGAAGACTACATCGACCAACCAGCAGAATGGGTGCAGCGGCCCTCCGTGCCTGTATCTCTACCCGAGCCGACGACGAAGGCGTCGCAAACGCCAACGAGCGATCAAGAGCTTATCGGCTAGGGCCGGGGAGCCCACTGGCTGGTGTCAGAAATCCTGAGATTGAAAGTCGGCAGGAAATGTTCAGTAGCGTTGCGCCCCCGCCCGCGGGGAGTGCCAAGGGGGATCTGTGACGAAATTTGCCATCGCGAGCTTTGGTAGTCGCGGCGACATCGAGCCTTCGGTCGCTATCGGCCGTGAACTGCTGCGCCGAGGGCACGAGGTGCGCATGGCCGTACCACCGGAACAGGTCGAGTTTGTCAAGGCAACTGGGCTGGAGGCGGTCGCCTACGGGCAGGACACGCGCATGGGTCTAGACGCGAATAGGGATTTCTGGGCCTTGTTGTTCCACGACTTCTGGAAAATCCACCAACTGAGAGAGTCGTGGCGCGGGGTTTGGGAGCCCGTTCTCGAAATGTGGGGTCAGATGAACTCGGAGCTCAAATCTGTGGCAGACGGCGCCGACGTGTTGTTAACCGGCCTGAATTTCGAGCAGACCGCTGCCAACGTCGCGGAGTACTACGATATCCCGTTGGCCACACTGCACTTCTTCCCGATACGGCCCAATGGCCAAATCATCAGGAGCTTGCCAGCGCCGTTGGTTCGAGCCGGCATGACGGCGCTGGGGTTGCTGTCTTGGCGGCTCCTGACGAAGAAACTCGAGGATGCGCAGCGCCGTGACCTCGGACTGCCGAAGTCGGGCCCCTCGTATCGACGGATCGCCGAACGCGGATCGCTGGAAATCCAAGCCTACGATGAGGTTTGCTTCCCCGGACTGGCAGCTGAGTGGGCCGAATGGGATGGCCAACGACCCTTCGTGGGCCCACTGACCATGGAGTTGACCACCAAGGCCGACGACGAGGTCATGTCCTGGATCGCCGCGGGAACGCCACCGATTTGCTTCGGCTTTGGCAGCTTCCCCGTCGAATCTCCGACCGAGACGGTCGAAATGATCAGCGCGGCCTGCGCGGAGTTGGGTGAGCGGGCGTTGATCTGCTCCGGCGGGACTGACTTCAGCGACGTGCCCCATTTTGACCACGTCAAGGTGGTGGGCGTGGTGAACTACGCGGCGATCTTTCCCGCCTGCCGCGCGATCGTGCACCACGGCGGCGCAGGCACCACAGCCGCAAGCCTGCGCGCCGGAGTTCCCACGCTGATCCTCTGGACGATGCCCGACCAGCCGATCTGGGGCGCGCAGTTCAAACGGTTGAAGGTGGGTACCTCCCGGCGCTTTTCGACCACTACCCGCAAATCGCTGGTCGCTGACCTGCGCCGGATCCTCGCCCCGGAATACGCCACCCGAGCCCGCGAGCTCGCCAGTCGAATGACCAAACCCGCCGACAGCGTGGCCAAAGCCGCCGACCTGTTGGAGAATTTTGCCCGGACGAAGCAATTTGCCTGATCGAGCGATTGCGCCGTCGGGATTCTTGGCGGCTAACCAGTCCCCGAAACGAGCACAGCGTTTCCAGATAGAAGGCCTCGCCGGAACGAGGGACGTCAGGTCCGGCGGTCAAGTGGGAATTGCTGGGGCCACTCGCGATGAAGGACTATCGACATCCTCCCCACTATCGCAAGGGCCCGGCCCCAGCCATGGTTTCTGACCAACCCCTGCAGCATTGCCCAGCGTCCGCCCAAGTCATACCGCCAACGGCCGAAGTGCATGTTGGCCGTTTTGCGTCCGAAGTGGTTGATATAGGCCATCTCGGTTACGTACAGACCGTATCCGGCCTTGCGCGCACGTAACGCTAGATCGAGGTCGACTCCCCAGCCGTAGCGCTTGAAGTTTTCCAGGTCCATTCCGCCGGTAGCCTGCCAGCATTCGCGGGACAGCATGAGCGCTGTTCCCTCCACAGCAGGCACTGCCCGATACCGCGGCCGAGGAATATAGTCCGCGGCGTCTGGCCGCTGGCCGGCTACCGCCCATGGCATCCCCATATCCGCCATCGGCCCGACGATTCCCGCGTCCCCGGGTAAGCGGGGGTCGAGCAGGGCTGCCACAAAGCCCTTCGAGATGCGGGTGTCGTTGTTGAGCGTCATCGCGTGGGAGTAGTCCTCCGAGAACGCAGTTCGAAACCCGAGCTCACTGCCGCCGGCCCACCCAAGATTCTCGCCGGGCGTGATGACTCGTTCGTCACCGATTCTGGGATAGTCGCCCTTGTTGTCCACGATCAGGTACTCGGCGCCTTCGCGCTTTAGGTCGCCTACAAGCGCATGGGTGTATTCATGTCCCCCGAACACCGGGACGGTAATCAGCAAAGACACGAACCAAACCGTACACCGGTGATGGCCACCGTGAGCGCCATCCGGGACAGGGCAATGTTGGTGATCGTGCCAGTTTCTCAGCATGGAATCCGGGGACGCCTGCGTCCCGCACCATCACCGGGAGGGAAGCTGAATCGCACTGGCTCTCGTCGAGGCTCTGAGCCAGTGCGCTTCAGAATTCCTCCGCAAGTACCCTCAACTGAGCTACGGCCGGGCTATCCTTGCGCAGTTGGCGAAACAGGACGGAAGCCCATGCGCAACGTGACAGAGCCATGAAGATAGTGTTCCGCAGGGACCCGACAACTGACATGTACTACCGTTATGCGCGGCAAGAAATGCTGCCGTTCATGCCGGCAGACGCGCAACGTGTCCTAGAACTCGGATGCGCGGAGGGGGTGTTCGCCGCCACGGTCAAGGAGCGCACGGGCGCTGAAGTATGGGGCATCGAGTTCAACCCGCAGGCAGCCGAACGTGCTAGAGCGGTCATCGACCGCGTCCTCGTGGGAGATGCCGATACGCAGATTGCCGAGCTGCCTGACAACCACTTCGATGCAGTCGTTTGCAATGACGTACTTGAGCATCTCGTCGATCCGGTTGCCACTCTGAAGCAGCTTCGCACCAAACTTAAGCCTGGGGGTGTCGTCGTTGCCTCGATCCCCAACATCCGTTATGCACCGGCCCTGAGCAAGGTGGTTTTTCGTAAGGACTTCCCGCAGGACGATGAGGGCATCTTCGATCGCACGCATCTGCGCTTCTTCACACACAAAAGCATTGTGCGACTGTTCGAGACGGCGGGATTTACCATGCAGCGCATGAAGGGCATCAACGCCTATTACGGGCCCCTCGCCCTGTTGCTGACTCTTATCAGCTTCGGATACTTCAGCGACGGCTTCTATCTGCAGTATGCATGCGTGGCGTCGCCGTCAGCGTCAAAACCGATGTGAACCTTTAAGCCATCGACAACCTCCCGGGTCCATTACCGCGAACGTGAAGTCTTGATCCCGCAGTGCACTCAAGGTGACCACGCCTCGGGTCTAGAACGGCGGCGTGGTGCGTTGCCGTCGCAGAAGGGAACTCTGGATAACTCGGTCGAGAGAAGCCGAAAGAGTGGTGGGATACGTAAGCCCCCGACCCACTCGGCGTCCTGCACTACGACCGTAATGGCGAACGCCTAGCGGTCCCTTCGACCCCGACCTGTCAGCTTCGCAGCTAGTAATCTGTGCGCGGAATAGACGTACTTATTCAAGGGGTATGGTAAGACTTGCTCATTAGCAAACCGGAGCTTCGCCTCGAGTTCGTCTTTGTCGTAGCTCGCTAGGACTGTCGCCGGGTGGGTAAGGGGCAATTCCAGTTCCTCGGCGCCTAACGAAGTGTAAACAGTCTCTTTCGTCGTGCGCGTCGTGTGCGTCGCATCGGAGTGGACGCCGATGTTCCGTACCAGGTTCCGGGCAGGCGCGATGCAAAGGCCCGAATTCGCCCAGATGCTGTACACCCATTGGAAGTCCCAAGTATCGACGTTGCCCTCGAAAGCGCTCTGGAATACGGACGCCCACCAGAAGCGCTCGCTCCTCTTCCACACGTACTGGTCGAATAGCCCCCGATCCCTAATCTCTGGCCAGTCCGTCATGTTGAGGTCGTACTTAGCCCAGGCTCGCCGCCAAGTCGCCCAGCCCCACAGGTGGGCATACCTCGAGAAGTAGTAGCTATCCGACGTCCCAGCGCGTCCGAGTAGATGATTGTCACCGGAGATCATCATGACCCGCTCGTCACTCTCGTAGTAATCGAGAAGCTCAGCGCAGTAAGGAAAGAACGAGGCGGAAGGCACGCAGTCGTCCTCGAGAATTATGGCCTTGTCGACGAGTTCGAACGCCCACGTTAGCCCGGAGGCGATGCGGAGCCGGCAGCCCAGGTTAGTCTCCGAGTAATTCGTCTGAACTTCGCATTCCCAGTCGACTTCCTCAATGATCGCACGCGCCGCTGCGCACTTCTCAGCCTCTACCGGCCTGTTCGCGCGGGGACCGTCGGCGATCACCAGGAGCTTGCTCGGCGCGGCGGCCCTGATCGTCTCGAAGACCTGCCTGGTGTTATCCGGCCGGTTGAAAATCATGAAAACAACTGCGTGCGGCGCTGTCACAATCCCATCCTTGCGTCGGCTCTTGGAAGAGTCAGGGGAATGTGGACGGATCTCACTTATTCAGTCTCCTCCATTGTTCTTCCCCTCAATCGGCCCATGCCGTGGTACTCGAAGCCATCAGCCCGCAGGCGGTCCGGGTCATAGATGTTTCTGCCGTCGAACACAACGTGCTGTCGCATAGCCGATTTGACGTGCTGCCAAGCCGGGCGTTGGAACTGTTTCCACTCCGTGAGTAGAACTAGAGCGTCAGCGCCCTCGACAGCGTCGTACATGTTTCCTGCGTACTCGATCGAGTTCCCGAGCACGTTCTTCGCCTGCTTGGTGGCTTCGGGGTCATAGGCTCGCACTCTGGCACCCAATTCGACGAGCCGCTGCGCGACAACGAGGGAGGGGGCCGCCCGCACGTCGTCGGTCTGGGGCTTGAAGCTGAGGCCCCAGAGCCCGACGTGGAGGCCTTCGAGGCGCTTGGCTCCTGACCTGCTCCCGAAGCGATCGACCATCTTGGATACGAGGGCAGTCTTCTGCTCGGAGTTAACCTGCTCGACGGCACTGAGTAGATGCATGTCCGCACCTAAGGTCTCGGCCGTATGAAGCAGCGCCTGAACGTCTTTCGGCAGACAGGAGCCACCGTAACCGATACCGGGGAACAGGAATTCATAGCCAATGCGTTTATCCGCCCCGATGGCCTCCCGCACTGCCGAGATATCGGCACCCGCCTTCTCGCACAGGTTCGAGATTTCATTGATGAAGGAGATCTTGGTCGCGAGGAAGCAGTTGGCCGCGTATTTCGCCATCTCGGCGCTTCTGATGTCGATGGCGATTAACGGATGGAAGGTGCGAAGGAACGGCTCGTAGAGCTCGCGCATGACGTCGAGCGCGCGCTGCGAATCACTGCCCACCACGACGCGGTCGGGCTGCATGAAGTCGGCAACCGCCTTGCCCTGCTTCAAGAACTCGGGATTGGAGACGAGGTCGAAGTCATGCCTAGTCTTCTTGCGGATAATCGCGCGCACCTCGTCAGCAGTGCCGACGGGAACGGTCGACTTGTCGACGACGACCTTGTAGCGGTCCATGTATGTCCCGATGTCTTCGGCCGCGGCATAGACGTGGCTGAGGTCCGCAGCACCACTGTCGCTCATCGGCGTGGGGACGGCGATGAACACCACATCGCCATGTTCGATGCCCCGCCGTTTGTCGGTAGTGAAGTCGATGAGACCGTTCGCCCGATTCCTTGCGATCATCTCCGCCAAACCAGGTTCAAAGATCGGCACTCCACCTGCGAGAAGCAGATCGATCTTTGCCTTGTCGATATCTACACAGACGACCTCGTTGCCACTGTCAGCGAGGCAGGCGCCCGTCACGAGGCCGACGTAGCCCGATCCGATCACCGAAATCTTCAAGACGATCCCCTTATGTCCTCAGCAGCTGCTGCGATGTTGCCGCAACCACACGCCGTACGTGCGCGGATCGCATGTAGCCTCCACAGAATGATCCCAAGCAGGTCTACTCCGCGTTTGCTGGAGCCTACATCACGGCGTGCCACGGCGCCCGCACCGCACTCGACCCCGGCCCGACGGCTCATGGACTAACGCGCACACCGCCCGCGGGCTGGAATGTGTTTAATTTCGTAGCTGTTTATGCGAGCTTATAGGCCATTGTCACACTTTGTCTAAATGCTTCTCGCCTCACGGCGCCGGAGCTCGCTGGCGTCGTTGTTGCCGCCGAAGCCGACAACTCAATCATGAATCCGCTCGCACTGCACAAACCCCGCCGGTGCGGATTACCGTACGCAGTCATGATCAAGTTGTGCGGGCGATCCGAAAGGGCTACGATGCCTTAGCACTCCGATGCCTTGGCAATCCCGCCGACGGAAAGTTATAGAAGGAAAATTCCAATGGTCATGGTGTTCCGTGAAAAGGAAATTGTTCTGCCGCGCTTCACCGTTCCTCCGATTCTCTTAGCGCTTTCTTTGGTCAACAGGGTCAGAAACAAGGTCGTTTTTGAAGAAGCTGCTGGCCAGTGATCAAATATGTGTAGAATTAGGCACTGCCGGGAATAGCAGGCCTGGCTGGATAGGCATCGACGTATGGGGCGGAGACATCAACCTTGATGTAACTAAGCACCCCCTTCCCTTCGCCGATGGATCAGTAGATCGCTTCTATGCGTCCCATGTTTTTGAGCATTTTGCCTATCCTGAACCAATGCTTTCCGTCCTGAAGGAATGTCATAGAGTCTTGAAAGACGGTGGAACTATCTCTCTAGTTGTCCCAAATGCCGCGTTCTGGGTCGACGCCTATTTGAAGGGTGAGCTTCCCGAAAGACCTTCAGCAGATTTCTATCAGCCCGCACTTCACGATAACAGCAGAATGGATATTCTCAACTATACCGCATATATGAATGGCGATCATAGGCACATGTTTGATATAGAAGGCTTGGTAAATATCCTTTCGAAAGCCGGCTTCCGAAATGTTTCGCCAAGAGAATTTGATCCGGATTTAGATCTAGAATCGCATGATTGGGAAAGTATCTATGCAATTGGAACGAAGTAAAGCTTAGCGACCTTTTCCCGAGCGTGAAGGTCGTCCTCAATAACCGGAAAGCAGATTCGTTAGGTTCTATGAAGATTAGGCGGTCACGGTCGACAGTGGTCGATCGTGACTAACCCACCAGCAGTACGCGCGGACTCTTCGGCGGCTGCGATTGCCCGTACGATCGCAACATTCCTTTCGAGCTGGGACGGATCCAGCCTCCTAGTGCGTACCACCCCGATGAACGCCTGAATTTCCCGCGTTAGAGGGAGTTCTTCACCGTACGTCGGGTACGAGATGCCTTGGGAATTGCTCAATGACAGCTTTTGCTGCGCGGTATCGTCGAAGTTGATCAAGTTGTCGGAGCACGCAATCGTCATGCCATGACGTTTTTGCGTTGAGAGCCAACTTACGTTCGCGATGAACGGGACGCCGTTGAAGCCAAACTTGGCAATTGCCGCCTTGTACCCCGATGCCCCGCCGACACACCAGGTCTGCGCAGAAGCAGGATTGGCGTCGAGTAGCTCCTGCGCCATGGAGAGCCCATGCGGAAGCCAATCCCACAACACCGATGTATCGGCTCGTGGACGATGGTTCATCCCCTCCCAGTACACCGCCTGCGCGGCTCCAACTTCAGTTAGAAGCTTCTTCAGCGCCTGAAACGCGGGATTATGCAAGTGCACATGCCCAACGACCACGGGTGTGCCAGAACGTGAGGCTGCCCCGCGAATACGGATCGCATCGGCCACCGTGGTTGCCATCGGCTTCTCGATGAATGTCGGCACGCCGGCGTCAATAAATGGGATCGCGACGTCAGCATGAGTCGCGGCGGGAGTCGCAATCAGAACCCCGTCAGGCTGCTGCTGACGAGCGAGATCGAGGTCCTTTGACTCCTCAATTACCTCCACATCGCCCATGGTCGCCAGCGTGTTGACAATGTTGGCGCCCCATCGTCCGCGCCCGATTACAGCGACTCGCATGCGCCCTTCCGGTAGGACGGCTGGTCCCTGGCCCAGTCAACAAATCGGGCGAGCCCGTCTTCGACGTCCACCTGCGGTTGATAGTCCAACTGCTCGTGTGCTTTGGTGAGATCCGGGCAGCGGCGCTGGGGCTCGCCGGCCGGGTAGGTGTCTGGATAGTCGATGCGCTGAAATGTCGCGCCGGGGACCAGCTTTGTGTACAGCTCGGCCAGATTGAGCATCGAGATTTCGTTGGCAGCATTGCCGATGTTGTACGGTTCGCCGGGGCGACCCCTCAGAAGCACTTTCAGAAAACCGGTGATCGCGTCGGTGATGTAGCAAAATGTTCGAGTCTGCAGTCCGTCACCATGCACCGGAATCGGCTCGCCGTTCAGCGCCTGATAGGTGAACATGGGAACGACGCGCCGATCATTGTGCTTCATCCCGGGTCCGAACACGTTGAACGGCCTGACGATCGTTACCGGCAAGCCGTAGTTCTGGTGATAAACCGTCGCAATGGTTTCCGCCAGTCTCTTGGACTCGTCGTAGCATGCCCGAGGGCCGACGCTCGAGACGTGGCCGTGGTAGGTCTCGGGAGTGGGGACGAAGCGAGGATCGGGATCTCCGTAGATTTCGCTCGAACTGAAGAACAAGAAACCTTCCAGCCCCGGGTTGCGCTGGCCCAACTTGAGCAGATTCTCGATGCCCGATACGGCGCTTTCGATGGTTTCGAGCGGATACTTCATGTAATAGACCGGCGAAGCCAGTCCCGCCGCATGCATGATGAAGTGAATGTCTTCACGTACGGGCAGCGGATAGGTGACGTCGGCCCACACCTCAGCAATATTCTCGTCGCGCTCTGCGGTGCTGGGGTCACCCGTGATGAAATTGTCCACCGAAAGGACGCGGACGGGCTCCTCGAGGATCGTGTCGTTGAGCCGCTTGAACACTCGCAGAAAGTGCTTGCCGAGGAAACCCGCTCCCCCACTTAACAATACGGTCTTTCCCGACAAGCGATGGGCATCGTCACCGAGGCCTTGAATGATCGCCTCGGTGTCGCGGCGGACGATAAAATGTTCAGGCATACGAGGAACCTTCTGCTACGTCAGATCGGTGGGTGGAATGGGCTTCAGGTAGCGATACGCCCCGTCGGTCTTCTTCTTGATGTCTTCGAAGTACTCGTAAGCGAAGACCACGAGCACATCTGGCTTGTGTTCGTCCAGGTAGCTCCTGGGGACAATCGGAATGTGCGTGCCAGGTGTGAACTTGTTCTGCTTTAGCGGGCTGTCGTCGACCGTGAACGGGATTTCCGTGGGCCCGATTCGACCGTAATTGCATATCGTCGCTACCCGTGCCGGCGAGCCGTACCCGGCGACTCGCAAACCGGCTCGCTGGTATTCCGCCAGCTTGTCTTTGAACGCGGAGATTTGGACATCGACATTGCGCCCAAACTCCCGCAGTGTTTCCAGCGTCAAATCCGCCGCCTCGCGCGCGAGGAGGCGGCGCGTGGCATCGGAGGGCGAGGCCGATTGCCGGTCCGCTCGTTGCACGAACACCTGCAATGAGCCACCGTGTGGCGCAATCTCGCGCACATCGACAATGATCATGCCGTGCGCCTCGAACAACTTCGCGAGTGATGTGAGCGAATAGTAGAAAATACGGTCCAAGTAGAAACGTTCGAATTGTGTCGTCGCCAGAATAGCCCCGATATATTCAACCTCGATGATGAAGGTACCGTCGTCCGTCAGCAGTCGCTTCACTGCATCGATGAATCCGCTCGGATTGTCGAGATGGGTGAAGACGCTGCTGGCGACGATGACATCTGCCCGCCCATAGGATTCTTCGATCGTCTCAGCCGCCGGAACGTCGAAGAAGGTCGTCAGTGTTTCGAACCCTTGATCGTTGGCGATCTTCGATACGTTGATCGAGGGCTCCACGCCGAGCGCCTTGACCCCCAACTTCTGGAGCGGTCTGAGAAGAATACCGTCGTTCGAGCCGACGTCGACGACAAAACGTGCTGACGCCAGCTGTTGGGCAAGGTCTTCGAAATGCCTCACCAAGCCAAGGTTCACGGAGGACAGATAGTAGTAGTCTTCGAACATCCTTTCCCGCGAGACGATCGTGCCGAGTTGCACATTCTTGCATGTAGGACAGAAAAACACCTGCAGCGGAAAGAATTCCTCAGTGGTAAATTCATCTTTGTTGGGATATTTGTTGGCGAGCGGTTGCTGTCCCAGATTTAAAAACTCCACTGCTGCGGGTTCGCCACACAATCGACATTTCATGGTCGGTGTTGGCGGTGTGGACATAATTGGCTCCTCTTTGGCTAGCGTCCCAGTCAACGTCAGTATTATGCGCCGACCGACGTGTATTCGCTAACTAGGCTCTGAGATGTTGTTTTTCCTTGCCGAAATCGATAACGTGACTCACCCAGGGGAACGGATCGGCGGAGTCGGACTGTGCTGGCAAGCCGATGCGTTCCAGCCGCAGATCCGCCGTTTTGCTGACATGGTCACGAGACAGGTCGCCTTTGAGGCCCAGGCTTAGGCGTTGGACTCAGCGCCGAGCCGATAACCGCGCGCAGCGATCGGCATGAACACCGCGAGGAGGACGATCGACCAGATGAAAGTAGTCGCGACAGGCCACATGAGTGGGCCACCTTGGGCCAGTGCCCGCATCGCCTCAATGGGTGGTGACATCGGTTGCACGCGGACGAAGGGCCGAAGCCAGTCCGGGAACAGTGCGATTGGAGTGGTACCGGGATTGACGAAAGCCAGCGATACGGTCGCGGCAGCCAGGTAGGTCATGAGGGTGGTGGCATTGGTGCGGATCGCCAGCGCCATGACCAGCGCCGTGAACCCGACCACCAAGATCGACGGGATGAGAATGTACGCCACTGCTGAGAGCCACCCGTGCGTGAAGCGTAGCCCCATCATCACGCCGAGGCAGGTCAGCAGGATCGTTCCGATGAGAGTACGCGCGGCGTCGGCGATGAGCCGTCCGTTGAGCGCGCTTGCCCGGTGCACCGGCAAAACCCACATCCGACTGAGCAGCCCCGATTGGCGCTCCATCGAGATTCCAGCCGCGGTACTGAAAGCACCGAACACCGCGGACAGCACCGCGCACAAAGGGACCAGGCCGTAAACGCTCTCGGCGCCGGTGACTTGATGCACTCGCTCACCCAACACCGCCTGGTAGACGACCAGGAGGCAAACAGGGAAGATCAGCGAACCAACCAGCACCACTCGGTCACGCCGCCAACGGATGAGAAGCCGACCGGCTTGTACCCAACTCTGGGTCACCAGCGAACCTTGCAACCGAGCCCCCGCTGCCACTAGGTCCGCCTCTGCAGCCGTAGCGTGATCGCGCCGAAGACCAGCACCATGCCCACGCACCAGGCCAGGCTCGTCGCCAGGTTGCCGGCCTCCACATGCCCGCGGGCCAGGCCGCGCAGCGTCTCGGCGACCTGCGAGACCGGCTGGCTGCGCACGTAGGGCTGCAACCAGCCGGGAAAGGTCTCTTCGGGCGCGATTCCGGTGGACAGCATGAAAAGCAGCACCTGGGGGATGAAGAGCAGGTGGCTGGCTCCCTGGGCACTGCTGGTACTCGACCCGAATGCGTCGGCGCCCAGCGCGACTGCCAGGCACAGCAGCATCGCGATGAGGAGAAAGCTCACCGCATAGCCCAGTCCGCCCGTCATCCGGAATCCGAACGCGTAGCCCGCGATCATCGCCACTGTGACGGCAAGCGCGGCGCGGATCAGGGTGGCCACTAGGCGGGCAGTCACCGGGACTGCCGCTGCGATCGGCAGCGTCTTCAACCGCTCGCCCAGCCCCCACAGGTGATCACGTGCCGCACGGTCCGCGGTCACCAGCGCGACAAACAACACCGATTGGACGACCACCCCGGGCACCAGATACTGCGCATAGCTAACGCGTCCAGTATCAACCAGGCCGTGCAGGGCCACCGCGAAGCCGGCTAAGAACGCGGCGGGTGACAACATCTCGAAGATCAGCCCGCCGTCGCGCGCGGCGGCCTTCATGGAGCGTTCGGTCAGGGCGGCCAGGGCGCTCATGATGGGGCAGCGGTCCGCTCGGTGAGGTGCAGAAACGCTTCATCAAGCGAGGGTTTGCGCAACGAGATGTCAACTAGTTCGATGCCGAGCACATTGACCCGGCGAAATACCTCAGCAAGCGTGGCCACGCCGTCGGGGGCGCGTACTGACACCGAGTTCGTGTCCGCGTCGATATCGATCTCGTTCAGCCCGGCGAGCGCCGCACCGAGCTGAGGCAGATCGGCCGGATCGGCTGGAGTCACCTGGCAGTAGTTGATGCCCACCCTGCGCTTGAGGTCCTCGGCGGTGCCGCTGGCGATTACCTTTCCGTGGTCGATGACGACAATGGAGTCGCTCAGGATGTCGGCCTCTTCCAGGTACTGCGTTGTCAGCAACACCGTGACGCCCTGCAGCGCCAACGAGCTCACCAGCGCCCAGGCGTCGCGGCGACTGCGAGGGTCCAGCCCGGTCGTCGGTTCGTCGAGGAACAGCACCTTCGGCACCACTACCAGGGCGGTCGCGAGGTCGACGCGACGCGCCATGCCCCCGGAGTAGGTGGACACCCGCCGGTCGGCGGCGTCAACGAGGTCGAACTGTTCGAGCAGCTCGTCCGCACGAGTCTTTGCCTGTTTGCGACGCAGGCCCCGCAGCCTACCGAACAGCACCAGATTCTCGCGCCCGGTGAGCATCGGGTCGATCCCGACGGACTGTCCGGCAATGCCGATGCTGGCACGAACCTGAGCGGGCTGTCGGATGACGTCATACCCGTTGACCATCGCCCGGCCCGAACTCGGCCGGATCAGCGTGGACAGGATGTTGATGGTGGTCGTCTTGCCAGCGCCGTTGTGGCCGAGCACACCACACACCGTCCCGGCCGGAACCGACAGGCTCACACCACGAAGCGCAGCCGTGTTTCCCCCGAATGTCTTCGTGAGGTCGACAACCTCGATCGCCAGTGGGTCCACGTTGGTCAGTATTTCATGGAGGGTTTGCTGAGTGCGCCTCAGGGTCGAAGAACTACAAGTTCCCGACGTCGCGATCCGAAGCCTGCTGCACGCACTCTGCGTGCAGCAGGCTTACTCAGAAAAGCCCGTGCTCCTAGTAGTTGACGCAGCTCGTCATCATCTGCGTGAAAATGGGCAGGGCCTGGCTGGCGCCGGGGTTGTTCTTGACTTGATTGAGCAGGCTCACGCGCTGATCACGCGACGACGTAAGGAACACGCGCAGGAATTCCTGATTCGGCGGTGACTGATCGATCAAGCTCGCAGCATACGGGTTCTCCGCGTGTAATGCCGCCATCGCCTGATCGTACGTGCAGGTCGAGTTGACCAGCGGGCCGATATCGGGAGCAGCGGACGCCAACCCGGCGCTGGCGATCAGCAGCATTGCCGAACCACCAACTGCACCAAGAAGCCTGGCCAATGACAGTTTGATCATTTATGTCCCTCCTGGACCTTTGGTCGAACCACTCCTGGTCACCCAGCTCACGCTTGGGTCTGGCGTACCGAACAGCGGGCGAACGACCACTGAGTCGCGGTCGAGCGTTCCGCCGAGATGCACTGCGTCTATCTGCCAGCGTTGCCACAACGTTACATGACGGTCGGCCGTGTCCATTCTGAGGCGTAAAACGACGGCGGACGAAGGTCCCTCGGGGACTGCGACTCAACGAAGAAAGGACCGCGCCCCTACCAGCGCGAGCACCACCCAGAAATCGCGTTCGCGGCAAACTCGACGCCTCAGTTGCGAGGCTCGCGGCACTTGACGGAGATCTCATCGAGGATGTCTCGTGCCTCGTTTGCTAGCGCAACGTTCGCACCAAAACCCACCGGGCGGAGGACGGCGCAGCCGCTTACCCCGCCACTTGACTGATCGCGGAACAACCGCGACTTCGATGAGCGCATCCCGCTGGCCTACTTCCTGCAGAGATGAGGAGACGGAGCCTCGGGGTCCGGTACCCTCCATCAGGCGCGCCAAGCCGATAGGGAGGGCGATAGCGACCCTGTCTTCAGGTGCTCACGTGGCTATCGTCGACGGCATTGACCGTTTGACGACCAGACCATTCATCGCGATTGTCTTGACGATACATTACCGTAGGTTAGGTGACACACGTGATTGATTCGCTCGGAATAATGATGGCGAAGAACGAGGCGGATGTCGTTGAGGCTTTCGTCCGGCATAACTTGAACTATATGGACGCATTGGTCATCGTCGATAACGAGTCGGTTGATGATACTCGTAACATTCTGGTACAGCTGCAGCAAGAGGGATTGCCCATAATTTTGTTCGACGATCCAGTGGTAGGGCACTTCCAGGCAGAAATAGTGACTGCGGTGTATCGGAAGGTGGTGCCTAAGTTCAAGCCGCACTTTGTGTTCTTGCTAGATGCCGACGAGTTTGTCGTTGCGCCGTCCCGGGAGGAGTTGTACGCCCAATTGCGCGTTATGCGTCCTGGTACTCAGGCGCAATACTCCTTGCGGACATACGTCCCCGCTCCGACTGGCCCCGAGGGCGATTCAGCAGATCCGTTGCGAGATATCACCCACCGCAAGGCCGTTGAACAGCGGGTGTGGTGGAAATCGATTATCGTCACTGATCCGAAGATCGACATGAAGTTGAAGATCAAGCAAGGCAACCACGGCGTCAAGTACGCTGGCCGGTCGCTCCGCAAAGTGAAGTTACGCGATGTGACGTTGGCCCATTTTCCGGTGCGGAGCGTCGATCAGTACACAAGCAAGATTTTGGTCGGCTGGATCGCCAATATGGAGCGAAATCGATATCTTCTGGACGGCGCGCATGGAATCCACTGGAAACAAAGCTACGAACGCATAATCCGCGGAACTGGGCTTACCGCCGAGGACTTGACCCGCGAAGCGTTCAGCTATTGCCAATTATCCGAGACGGAATCCGAGTGGCCGCGCGACGTGGTGCGCGACCCAGTGGTGCCGGGTTATGCGAGATTGAGTACACAATCGGTCGTCAACTGCACCCCCCTGCAAAAGGTTGTGAGATCGTTCGACAAGATCTTCAATCCGGAGGCCGATGCCGCTTACCGTGCGCCGGGTATCGATTTTCTGGAGAAGTCGAATGGCAGGAAGTCGTTGCGACACCTGGTGCAGCCATTTACAACCGGCGGCAAGAAGTCTGCAACGGATTTGTACATCGATTTACCGCCTTTCCGGTACCTCTCGGAGCGCTATTGCCCCACATCGGTCCTTGACATCGGCTGCGGTTCCGGGGCGTACCTGAAGTATTTCGCTTCGCAAGGAGCGGTCCGCATAACGGGCATCGACAGCAACGGGGGCAGGGCCAAGTACCTTGAAGGCGATGAATATGTGCAGGCCGATCTCAACAAACCGCTGGATTTGGCGCAGACCTACGATCTTGTGATGTGCTTGGACGTCGCCGAGCACATTCCCGCGGACTCGGAGCATGCACTCGTCAGCAGCGTCGGGCGGCATGCGCGCGAGCGCATCGTATTCTCCGGTGCGTGCACCGGAGAATCTGGAGGCGCCCATGGCAATGGTCGGCCGATTTCACATTGGCTCGCCAAGTTCGCATCAGTCGGTTGGTACCCTTCCCTGTTTGATTCCTTAGCGCTGCAGTCTCTTTCGACTCTTCCACGGTTCCGCAGCAGTCTGGTGGTGCTGACTCGAGACGACGCAGATTCCGCGGTGGCATTCGAACGCCTGAAGGAGAACGAGCAGGGGTCGACCCGATGGAATAAGCACTGGCCAACGGTAATCACGCACTCATTCACCGAAACAGAGAATAGATTGTTGGCCCGCCGAGATTCTCGCACTGTGGCAATGGCCAATACGGCCCTACGTGCACTTATTTCGCGTCTTTATGGTTGATGCGAGTTTGGGTGTGGACGGCGCGGTGTGAACCCGATCTCCCACGGGGGTGGGCCTAACCGGGTCTGGCAGCCTCCGTCGCCGCTGCATAGTCTTCGGGCCGATCCTCCCCCTCCAGCAAGGCACGCACTTGCATGCGTGTCCCGTGGGGCCGAAGCAGGAAACTAGCGGGCCTCGGGCGAATCCTCAGTGGCCACCAGAACCAACGTCCAAACACAGCGGCGATCGACGGGGTCATGAACGAACGCACGATCACAGTGTCGAACAACAGACCCAAGCCGATGGTGGTACCGATCTGACCAATAATTCGTAGATCGCTTACCACCATCGAAGCCATGGTCGCCGCGAACACCAAGCCTGCCGTCGTCACCACTTTGCCGGTGCCACCCATGGCGCGGATCATCCCGGTATTGATGCCGGCGCCGACTTCTTCCTTCATCCGTGACACCAGCAACAGGTTGTAGTCCGACCCGACCGCCAACAGGACGATCACGGACATCGCAAGCACCATCCAGTGCAGCTGAATACCCAGGATGTACTGCCAGACCAGTACCGACAGCCCGAACGATGCGCCCAAAGACAACGCCACCGTACCCACGATCACCAACGCCGCGATGAGGCTCCGCGTGATGATGAGCATGATGATGAAAATCAGGCACAATGCGGCGACCCCGGCGATGAGGAGGTCATAGGTGGAGCCGTCGCGCCAGTCCTTGGCGGTCGACGCGGCACCGGCCAGATAGACCTTGGCGTTCACCAACGGCGTCCCTTTAAGCGCCTCCTCGGCCGCCGTCCGCACTTGCTCGATCCGCGCGATGCCCTCCTTTGTAGCCGGATCGCCATTGTGGGAAATAATGAATCGCGCCGACTTCCCGTCCGGCGATAGAAAAGAATTCATCGCGCGCTTAAAATCTGCGTTGTCGAACACTTCCGGCGGCAGGTAGAACGAATCGTCATTCTTGGAGGCGTCGAAAGCCTGTGCCATCAGGGTCGCAGTATTGGTTCCGCCATCCTCCCTGCCGAGGATACCCACCATGGTGCTGTGGTTCCTGAGTAGCATCATGCGCATATTCTGCGTGAGTGCAATCTGCCTCGGAAGTGTGGCAGCCATTTGCGGCAGAAGGACATCCAACTTATCGAGGTACACGAGCATTTCGCCGACCTTTTCGGTCAACTGGTCGATGCCATCGATGGCGTCGAAAACAGCCCGCAGCGCCCAGCAGACCGGAATATTGAAGCAATGCGGTTCCCAATACAAATAGGCGCGGATCGGCCGAAAGAAGTCGTCGAACAGGGAGAACCAATCCCTCAATTCGCGCGTGATGTCGTACACCTCGTGAGTTTTGGCAGTGATCCTGTGGTTGATGGCCGCCATCTGCATCATGAGCTCGTACATGCGCTGGGTGGTGGCGATCGTCTTCGCCATGTCGTCGGCCTGCTTCAGAAGGTCGTTCGACCGGGCTCGCATGTAGTGAATGAACTGGTCCTGACCCGCGGTCTGGAGGCTGATCATGAACGGTAAGGACGTATGGGCAATTGGAGTGCCCTCCGGCCGGGTTATACCTTGAACCCGCGACACCCCGGGAACCTTGAAGATAGCCTTGGCAACCTTGTTCAACACAATGAAGTCTGCGGGATTCCGCAGATCATGATCGGATTCGACTAGGAGAATATCGGGCAACAAACGCGACTGCGAGAAATGCCGTTCGGCCGCCGCAAACCCCACGTTGGCGGGAATGGCGCCGGAAATATAGGCCCGGTCGTTGTAGCTCGCTTTGTACCCCGGTAACGCAAGCAGACCCACGAGCGCCACTGCAAGCGAAGCGACCAGGATGGGTACGGGCCACCGAACAATCGCCGTTCCGATGCCGCGCCACCGGCCGGCATTCAATTTCCGCTTGGGCTCCAACAGCTCAAACCGGCTCGCCACGGCGACCCCCGCCGGAACCAGTGTCACTGCGACCGCTACCGCCGCAACCATGCCGATCGCGGCCGGGGCACCCATGGTATGGAAATAGGGCAGCCGAGTGAAATGCAGACAGAAAATCGCCCCGGCGATCGTCAGACCGGAGGCGGCAACCACCGGAGTGACACCGCGATACATGCTGTAATACGCCGTCTCGCGGTCCTCCCCCGTCTGACGCGCCTCTTGATAGCGACCGAAGAAGAAAATCCCGTAGTCGGTTCCGGCCGCAATGGCAAGGAAGATCAGCATGTTCACGGCGAAGGTCGACAACACCAGCAAGTTATTGGCACCGAGGAACGCGACGATGCCCCGGGCCGCGGCCAGTTCGACACCGACCATGATCAGCAGCAGAATTACCGTGACCACGGAACGGTAGACCAGCAGCAGCATCGTGAAGATGATCACGACGGTGACCGCGGTGATCTTCAGAATAGATTTGTTTCCGCTGTGCTGCATATCCGACGCCAGCGGCGCCTGACCCGTCACATAGGCGTTTACACCCGGCGGTGGCGGTGTTCGTTCCACGATCTGTCGGACCGCGGCCACCGACGCTTCGCCGAGCGGCGTGCCCATGTTACCGGCCAGGTTGACCTGCACGTATGCGGCTTTGCCATCGGGACTCTGTACGCTCGACGACGTCAGTCGATCGCCCCAGAGATCCTGCACATGCTCGACGTGTTGCTTGTCGTTTCTGAGGTCCTGGATAAGTCGGGTGTAGTAGTCGCGCGTATCGTCGCCAAGCGGCTGCTGCCCCTCGAGGACGATCATCGCGGAACTGTCCGAGTCAGATTCTCCGAACAGCTTGCCCATGCGCTTCATGGCAATGCCCGCCGGCGCATCGTTGGGAATCAGCGAGACGGAGTTCTTCTCCGCCACGTGTTCCAGGGCCGGGATCGCCGATTTCCAGCTCCAGTCGACGGACGCCAGGGTTGCCAGCACGATCACCACCAGCCACCCGACGATGATCAGCGACCCGAATTTGCGTACCGTCCGCGCAACGAAGGGCCGACGGGTCTGCTCAGTACTCATCGGCCCCGCTAATCCCTCAGCAGCAAGGCACGCACCAACGGACGGGGTCCAAGCGGCCGGAGCATGGTACTGGCGGGGCGAGGGCGCACGCGCTGCGGCCACCAGAACCAACGGCCGAGTATCGCAGCGATGGAAGGCGTCATGAACGCACGCACGACCAAAGTGTCGAACAACAGACCGAGCGCGATCGTCGTCCCCAACTGGCCGATGGTGAGGAGGTCACTGACGACCATGGATCCCATCGTGGCGGCGAACACCAAGCCCGCTGCCGTTACGATCTTGCCGGTTCCCCCCATCGCCCGGATGATGCCCGTCTTGAGGCCGGCGCCGAGTTCCTCCTTCATCCGGGAGACCAGCAGCAGGTTGTAGTCGGACCCCACCGCCAACAGGAGGATGACGGACATGGCCAGCACCACCCAGTTCAACTGGATGCCGAGAATGTATTGCCAGACGAGCACGGACAAGCCGAAGGAAGCGCCGAGCGACAACGCCACCGTGCCGACGATCACGAGCGCGGCGATCAGGCTGCGCGTCATGAGCAGCATGATGATGAAGATCAGACATAGCGCCGCAACTCCCGCGATGAGGAGGTCGTATTTCGACCCCTCAACCAGTTCCCTGGTCTGCGCCGCGGTACCCGCCAGATAGACCTTGGCATTTTCCAGTGGCGTACCCTTGAGCGCCTCCGCGGCCGCAGCCTGAATCGGTTCTACCCGCGAAATCCCGGTGGGCGTGGCCGGGTCGACATTTTGTGTGATGAGAAAGCGTGCGGCCTTGCCATCCGGCGACATGAAGATCTTCTTAATCTGCTGGAAGGCCGCATTGTTGTCGATGATGTCCTGCGCCATGAAGAACGAATCTTCGTTCTTCGACTCGTCGAATGCGTTCCCCATTGCCATCGGGTTGGTGACGGCGGTCATCTGCGTGTCGACGAGACCGGACATGGTGCTGTGCATGGTCAGCATCATCGTGCGACTGCTCTCCAGCGTCGCGATCATCTGCGGAAGCTGCAGAAGCATCTGCGGCAAGAGCGCGTCCAATTGGTCCAGATCTGCGACGAGGCCTTTCATCTTGTCGGTGATCGTGTCAAGACCATCGAGCGCGTCAAAAATCGCTCTGATTGACCAGCAAATAGGGATGTCGTAGCAGTGCGGTTCCCAGTAGAAATAGTTGCGGATCGGACGAAAGAAATCGTCGAAATCCGAAATGTGATCCCGCACCTCGGAAACGGCATCCTGGAGCTCATGGGTGGTGCCCACCATTTTATGAGTGGTATCGACCATCTGCGTCATCAAATCCTGCATGTGACGCATCAATGCGATCATTTCCGTCATATCATTGGCCTGCTGGAGCATGTCCTCCATGCGCGCCTTCTGGAATGGCAGGAACAATTGCTGATTCGCCTGCGTCCAGCTCAGCATGTACGGAACAGAAGTATGGTCGATTGCCTTACCCTCGGGCCGCGTTACCGACTGCACGTTCGCAATCCCGGGAACGGCAAAGATCGACTTCGCAAGCTTGTTCAGGATCAGGAAATCCGCCGAATTACGCATATCGTGATCGGATTCGACCAGCAGGATGTCGGGCATCGTCATCTTCGACTCGGGAAAATGTCGTGCCGCGGCTGCGTATCCCAGAGTGCCGGGGATGTTCTGGGGAAGGAACTTCTGGTCACTGTAGCTGGGCCGATATCCCGGCAGCGTCAACAGCCCGATCAGCATGACGGCCGCGGACGCGATGAAGATGGGGACTGGCCACCGGACGATCGCAGTACCTATCCGCCGCCAGCGATGGGTGATGACGGTCCGCCTTGGATCGAACCAATGGAACCGGCTGCCCAGGGCGATGGCGGCCGGAATGAGCGTGAGCGCGACCGCTACAGCAACCAACACACCGACCGCGCCGGGGATGCCCAGCGGCTGAAAGTAGGGCAGCCGGGTGAAGCGGAGACACGCGATGGCCCCGGCGATCGTCAGCCCGGACGCCAGCACCACCTTCGCGACCGACTTGTAGGACGTGTAGAAGGCGGATTCACGATCCTCGCCGGCTTGACGCGCCTCCTGGTATCGCCCGACGAAGAAGATCCCGTAGTCCGTTCCAGCCGCGATACCCACGGTTACCAGCAGGTTCACTACGTACGTGGTCAGACCGACGATGCCGTGCAGGCCGAGGAACGCCACCAGCCCGCGGGCCACCTGAAGTTCCATACCGACGGTGATCAACAAGATGATGGTCGTGATGAACGAGCGGTACAGTAGGAGCAACATCACGAAGATCACGCCGACGCTGACCGCCGTGATGAGAAGAACCGTTCGGTTCCCGCTCGCGGCCATGTCGACGATGATGGGCGCCGGTCCCGTGAGGTACGCCTTGACCCCCGGCGGCGCGGGCGTGTTCTTCAGGACATCTTGAACGGCCTTCACCGATGCGACGGATTCGGCCTGGCCCAGGGTGCCCACCAGGTCCAGTTGGGCGTAAACCGCTTTGCCGTCGGCGCTTTGGGCCGCACCCGCGGTCAGGGGATCTCCCCAGAAGTCCTGGATATGCTGAACGTGCTTCGGATCGGCCTTGAGCTTCTGGATGACGTCGTCGTAGTACTTGTGGGCGTCCGCACCGAGGGGCTTGTCCCCCTCCAAGACGATGACTCCGACGCTCCCCGATTTGTTGGTCTCCTGGAACATCTGTCCCATGCGTTCGCCGGCTTCGACGGACGGTGCGCCAGCCGGGGTCAGCGAAATGGAGTGAGTCGCCTCCACCACCTCCAGGGGTGGTACGAAGAGTGTGAGCACGACCGTGATCGCCAACCAGCCCAAAATGATGAGCGGCGCAAAAGAACGGATGAACGATGCCATTCGTGGCCGATGCGCCTTGTGCGCGCTGGCGGTTGTGTCGTTCATGCGGCCTGCACCACACAGGAGGTGAAAGCGTTCACGTCGTTTGAGATCTTCTCTGCCTTGACTTCATTGTTGACCAGGATGCGGCACCCGATCATGTCACTGTCGCCCTGTGCCATCAGGTTGCCGAATGCCGTCGCCTTGCTGACGTCGTTCTGCAACGTCCATGGCAGCGTGACGTTTTTGACGAACCTAGGGGTTCCGTCGACGTCGAAGTAGCTGATATCGGCCACTGCTCCCGGCGGCCCAAAGACCTCATAGGTCAATTTTTTGGGGTTGTAGACCTTGGTCGTGGATTCGCCGCTTTGTGTATCTGTGTACGAGGGGCGCTTATCGGTGCCGAAAATGCCGTGCAGTCGCGACACGGTGAACGCACCCGCGGCGACCACCAACAGCACGAGCAACGGAATCCACAACCGTCTCAGGAGCGAAAAGATTGCAGGCCTCCTTGGCTATCCGCGCGACCGGCTTCATACTGCGGCATGAACGATCCGGGCGCAAACCCAAACGACCCCGAAGGGCGAAGCTGGGCGTCGATCAGAGTAAACCATGCCACAGAACAGCAGAGGTCCACTTCACGGTGGAACGTAATACGAGAATCCGCATGTAAGCCCTGCTCGGCGACATCTTCACGTCGGCGCTGTACGCCCGGAGGTGACAATTGGCTGTCGTCTCCGCAAACGTTGGTGGCCCTCGGCAGCGAAGTCAGCCCGGCGGCTGAAACTCCGACGTTCGCAATCCGGAACGGAATAAACCTGGCAAACACACGCAAGGGGGCAGGATGCCGGCCGCCCTTTAGGTTGGCGGATGATTCAGCGACCCCTTGAAGAAACGGGTGACGGGCGGACTTACCCGCTGCCGAGCAGTGAATTTGCCGCAAGAGAACCCCCGTCCACGCACCGATTGATGTCGAGCTTTTCCGTCTTGTCTTTGTGAGCTTTCGCCGAGGCCGGGCATTTCGTTTCCATTGATGCCCGCTTACTCATTCGCGACGACGACCTGCTCAGCGGTTGACGGGCCAGTCCCACACCGACATGTCGCCGGCAGGGTAGTTCATGCAGACATCGGTGGCCTTCGCAACAACACCCTTGTTATTGAAGAAGATCTTTGCCCAGTTACCCCAGCGGGTCGCCATCTGCTCGTAGTAGACGTTGGTCGCAGTGTCCTCCGAGTATTGGCGGCGGGCGACCGGATCGAGTGAGAAGAACCAGTGAATTCGGTCCTCGGCGCCTTGCTGCACGTCGGCGGGCCGGTTGCTCTTGTCGATCATGTACCGCTCGAAGTACACCGGGCTGGTGTCACGCACCGCTGCAAGATACTGCTCGGTGTCGCAGGTGGTGATGATCATCCGGTGCGGGATCGGATAATCGTCAGTGGCGTCCGCCTGAGCTGGGACAGCGGCAGCCAGGTACCCCAAGGACGCTGCGATAAGCGCAAACCCCACCTGCATTGCCCGGCTCATCAGTCCAGTCATCGTCCTCCTGCCCCATCCCTGTTCTGGGTCCGCTGTGGAACCGTCAACTGCTCGCCGATCGAGTTAAGTCCCAACCAACCATTCCCCTGGACCCCTCGTCGCGCCGCCCATGGTACGCGGCAATCTGAGGCCAAGTCGTGTCGCAGATGTGACGTTTGATGATGATGGTACGACTCACCCGCCATTGGTGACCGGGTTTGCCGACAACGTGATGAAGCCGTCATTGATCCACACGCCCCAGCGCCCGCCCCACATGGAGGTCCAGACCACGGGCTGACCAATCCAATATTCGGCGGGCTTCATTGGCGCCCAGGGCGGCGGAACCTCGCCCACCGTGGGCGGCGGCGGAGGAGTCGGCTCGGCGATTGCAGACGGAGCGCCCAAGCCGAGCATCCCCGCCGCGAGCCCGGCGGACACTACCGCGGCTGCCAGCCTGGTGTTCTTCAAGCCCATGAGCTCGCCTCCTGCGTTGAGACCCATCCGAACATGTAGCAAACATAACCCAGGCCCGAGGGCGCCAAACCGACGGGGCGTGAATCATGCGGGCTCCGCGCGGCGGGCACCTCGTCTAACATCACTTACACTGCAAGCAGCTGGACTTGCGGCTTGGCGCGCGGAACTCGACCCCCTTGGCCGGAATATCCTTACGACCCACGAGGAGCAACGTTGCGCAAGGCGAAACGGACTATCAGCGGCCGCACCGTAGTCATCAGCGGCGCCGCATCGGGGATGGGCCGCAGCCTGGCCCAGCGCCTCGCCGCACACGGCAGCCCGGTAGCCATCAGCGACATCGATGAGCAGGGCTTGAAGGAAACCGCGGCCAGTATCTCCGTGCCGGTGTTGACCCGAGTGCTCGACGTCACCGACGCCGATGCCCAGCTCTCCTGGGCACAGGAGGTGCGGGACTGGACGCCGACCACGGTGGGTGCGGTGTTCAACAATGCCGGGGTGACCATGGCATCGGCCGTGCTGGGCGCCATCCCCGAAGACGACGAGTGGTTGTGGAACATCGACTTCCACGGTGTGGTCAACGGGACCAGGGCGTTTCTGCCCATGCTCGTCGAGCAGAACGAGGGGGCGATCGTCAACACCTCGAGTGTCTTCGGCCTCGCTGGCATGCCGAACCAAAGTGCCTACTGCGCAGCCAAGTTCGCAGTCCGGGGCTATACCGAGTCGCTGCGCCACGAATTGCGGGGCAGTGGTGTCACCGCGGTCACGGTCCACCCGGGCGGGGTCAACACCAACATCGTGCGCAACGGCAAATTCCGGGAAACACAAGAGGGGCTGGGCCCCGACGCCCAAGAGCAGATGGCCGAGGAATTCGCGAAGTCAACGATGACGACGGCCGACAAGGCCGCCGAAATCATTCACCGCGGCGTCGAGGCCGGCAAAACCCGGATCCTTGTCGGGATGGACGCGAAGATGCTGGACCTCCTCACCCGCATCGCCCCGACCCGATATATGGACATCATGCTGCGGTTCCAGGCGCCCATCAACAAGGCGCGGCAGGCCGGGTCGGCTTCCTAACCGGCGACGACGCCCGACTGCCGCACCCCGTAGGGCGGCGCCCCGAACTCCTTGACCGGCCGGAACCCGTTCTTGCGGGCGGCGGCGGCGCCGCGGCGGACCAGTGCCGCGGTCGCGACGAACCCGGCCTGATCGGTCAGGATGAACGGGGTCAGCAGCCGGTTGTGCACGAAGCCGAACGACAGTCCAGCCTCCGGGATGGCCCAGCCGAGCGACCCGCCGAGGCCGACGTGACCGAAGCCGGGTAGCACACCGGGGATGCCCAGGCCGTGGTAGCCGAGGTGGAAGGCCAACGGAACCAACAGGTTGCGGTCCGGGCGCATGTTGCGCCGGCCGGTCAGTTTCGCCACCAACCCGGACGACAGGTAGCGCTGACCGTCGATCTCGCCGCCGTTGGCGATCGCTCCGTACATCCGGGCCAGGGCGCGTGCGGTGGCCACCCCGTTGGCCGACGGTAGCTCGCTGTCCAGCAGCGGAATATCGCCCTGCACAACGGCTTTCATCCCGGGGAAGTACATCGACCCGAAGACGGCCGACACCTCCAGCGCGGCGATCCTGGGCGCGACGGCGTTGAAGACGGGGTTCGGGATGTTCAGCTGCGGGTGGATGATCTGGGCGATGGTGGTCGGCGCGCCGAGCGGTGGGCGGCCCAGGTGGATGCCGTCGGTGTTCAGCGGCTCGGCGACCTCGATGCGGATCAGTTCACGCATACCCTTGCCGGTGACCGCGCGGGCCAGGCCGGACAGCAGCCAGCCGTAAGTGATCGCGTGGTAGGCCGACTTGCCGAAGTGCCTGCCGACGGGTGCGGCCGCGATCCGCTCCTCCATGTGCTGGTGGTCGAGCAGTTCGCGTTTCCGCACGCCGCGCAGGTGGGACAGCCCGGCGCGGTGCCGCATCACCTCCCGGACGGTGATATCGGCCTTACCGTTGGCGCCGAACTCACGCCAGTACTCGGCCACTGGGGCGTCGTAGTCGATCAGGCCGCGGTCGGCCAGCCGGTGGATGACGGTGGACGCCACCCCCTTGGTCGCCGAGAACACCATCGGCGCGGTGTCGGCCGACCAGTGTCGCCTGCCGCGGCGATCCGACCAGCCGGTCCAGACATCGACGACGGGCTGACCGTCGAGGTACACCGCCAGCGCCCCGCCACCGAACCGGGGATGGGGAAAGAGGCTGGCGAAACTGCGCAGCGCGCACGCGAAGTTCGGGTCGGCGGCACCCTGCACCCCGTGGGGCAGGGTGGTGCTCTCGCCACCGATTGTTGCCTGGGTCACAGCTCGAATTTACCCGGCGGACGCACCGCCGTGGACAATGTTGCCAATCTGTTAACTTCGCTGCTCCGCGGCGTCGAGCAGCTGCTGGGCGGCCAGCGCGGGGGTCAACTCGCCGTCGCGGACCTGCCGTTCCACGTCGGCGCGCATCCGCTTGACCGCCGGATGGGTGAGCACCCGGTCCAGCACGGCGTCGCGGACCATCGACCAGGTCCAATCGACCTGCTGGGTGCGGCGGCGCGCCTCGAACTCGCCGGCCTCGACGAGCACCTGGCGATGGCGCAGCACCGTGTCCCACAGCTCCTCGAGCCCGGTGCCCTCGAGCGCGCTCATCGTCAGGACCGGCGGCCGCCACAGCGTCTCGCGCGGATAGATCAGCCGGATCGCGGCGGACAGCTCGCGGGCTGCTGCCTTGGCCTCGGTCGCGTGCTCGCCGTCGGCCTTGTTGACCACCACGATGTCGGCGAGCTCGAGCACACCCTTCTTGATGCCCTGCAACTGATCTCCGGTGCGGGCCAGGGTGAGGAAGACGAAGGTGTCGACCATGTTGGCGACGGCGACCTCGGACTGACCCACCCCCACCGTCTCGACGAGCACGACGTCGAACCCGGCCGCCTCGAGCAGCACGATGGTCTCCCGGGTGGCCTTGGCAACCCCGCCGAGGGTTCCCGATGTCGGCGACGGCCGGATGTAGGCATCGGGGTGCACCGCCAGCCGCGCCATCCGGGTCTTGTCCCCCAGGATCGACCCCCCGGTGCGGGTGGACGACGGGTCGACGGCCAGCACCGCGACCCGGTGACCCCGGTCGATCAGGTACATGCCGAGGGCCTCGATGGTGGTCGACTTCCCGACGCCGGGCACGCCGGTGATGCCGACGTGCATCGCCGACCCCGCATGCGGCATCAGCTCCAGTAGCAGCTGCTGCGCCTGGGCGCGATGGTCCGGGCGGGTCGACTCCACCAGCGTGATCGCCCGCGGCAGCGCGGCGCGGTCACCGCTGCGGATCGCCTCGGCGAGCGCCGCGATGTCGGGGTCGCCGGGCATCAGGAGAGGTCGTAACCCAGCCGCTCGGCCAGCTTGTGCAGCAGGTCGACGGCCGCGTCGGCGATCACCGTGCCGGGCGGGAAGATGGCGGTGGCGCCGGCCGAGTACAGCTCGGCGAAGTCGCCGGGCGGGATCACGCCACCGACCACGATCATGATGTCCGGCCGGCCGACGGCGGCCAGCGCGTCGCGCAGCGCGGGAACCAGGGTCAGGTGGCCGGCCGCCAGCGAGGAGACCCCGACCACGTGCACGTCGTTGTCGGCGGCCTGCCGCGCGACCTCCTCCGGGGTGGAGAACAGCGAGCCCACGTCGACGTCGAAGCCGATGTCGGCGAACGCGGTCGCGATCACCTTCTGGCCGCGGTCGTGGCCGTCCTGACCCATCTTGGCCACCAGGATGCGCGGCCTGCGCCCGTCGGCCTCGGCGAACTTCTCCACCAATTTCGTTGCGGTCGTCACGTTCTGGGCCTTCCCCACCTCGTCGCGGTAGACCCCGGCGATGGTTCTGATCTCAGCCTGGTGCCTGCCGTAGACCCGTTCCAGGGCGTCGGAGATCTCACCGACGGTGGCGTTGGCCCGGGCGGCGTCGATCGCCAGCGCCAACAGGTTGTTGCCCAGGCCGTCCTCGCCGGCTCTCCCCTCCGCGGCCGCCGCCCTGGCGAGTTCGTCGAGCGCCGCCGTCACCGCCGCCTCGTCCCGCTCGGCCCGCAGCTGCTTCAGCTTGGCGAGCTGCTCGGCACGCACCCGGCTGTTCTCGACCTTGAGGACCTCGATGTCCTGGTCCTCGTCGACCTGGTACTTGTTCACCCCGATCACCGGCTGCTGCCCGGAGTCGATGCGCGCCTGGGTGCGGGCGGCCGCCTCCTCGATCCGCAGCTTGGGGATGCCGTCGCTGATGGCCTGCGCCATGCCCCCGTGCGCCGCCACCTCCTCGATATGGGCGCGGGCGCGCTGCGCCAGTTGGTAGGTCAGCCACTCCACGTAGTACGAGCCGCCCCACGGATCGATCGGCCGGGTGGTGCCCGACTCCTGCGCCAGCAGCAGCTGGGTGTTGCGGGCGATGCGGGCCGAGAAGTCGGTGGGCAGCGCCAGCGCCTCGTCGAGCGCATTGGTGTGCAGCGACTGGGTGTGGCCCTGGGTGGCGGCCATCGCCTCGATGCAGGTGCGCGCGACGTTGTTGAAGGCGTCCTGCGCGGTCAGCGACCAGCCCGAGGTCTGCGAGTGGGTGCGCAGGGAGAGTGATTTGGGGTTCTTGGCACCGAACCCGGCGACCAACTCGCTCCACAGCAGCCGGCCGGCGCGCAGCTTGGCGACCTCCATGAAGAAGTTCATCCCGATGCCCCAGAAGAACGACAGCCGGGGGGCGAACTTGTCGATGTCCAGCCCGGCGTCCAGGCCGGCCTTGAGGTAGTCGACCCCGTCCGCCAGCGTGTAGGCCAACTCCAGATCGGCCGTCGCACCGGCCTCCTGGATGTGGTAGCCCGAGATCGAAATCGAGTTGAACTTCGGCATTTTCGCGCTGGTGTAGGCGAAGATGTCGGAGATGATCCGCATCGACGGCTTGGGCGGATAGATGTAGGTGTTGCGGACCATGAACTCCTTGAGGATGTCGTTCTGGATGGTCCCGGCCAGCTTCTCCGGCGGCACACCCTGCT